>JBJEJW010000023.1:0-73039 GCA_051878315.1 Paludibacteraceae bacterium
ATACACTATTATGAATAAAGTTCGTGTTCGTTTTGCACCGTCGCCTACGGGTGCGTTGCATATCGGCGGGGTTCGTACCTGCCTCTACAACTATTTGTTTGCCAAACAACATGGCGGAGAGTTGATTTTTCGCATCGAAGACACCGACAGTCATCGCTTTGTGCCCGGTGCCGAGGAGTATATCATCGAAGCATTGACGTGGCTCGGCATCAAATTCGACGAGGGCGTTTCATTCGGCGGCAACTACGGCCCATATCGTCAGAGCGAGCGTAAAGAAATTTATAAAAAATATGTGCAGCAACTGCTCGATGCCGACAAAGCCTATATCGCTTTCGATACGCCGGAACAGTTGGAAGCAAAACGTGCCGAAATTCCTAATTTTCAGTATGATGCCACTACGCGTCTGCAAATGACTAACTCGCTGACTTTGAGCAACGAGGAAGTAGCACGCCGTATTGCCAACGGCGAGCAATATGTAGTGCGTTTCAAGATTGAACCGGGCGAAGACGTGGTGGTCAACGACCTGATTCGTGGCGAAGTGCACATCAACTCGTCCATTATCGACGACAAAGTGCTCTATAAATCGGCCGACAATCTGCCCACCTACCATTTGGCCAACATCGTGGACGACCATCTGATGGAGGTTTCGCATGTCATTCGTGGCGAAGAGTGGTTGCCATCAGCACCGCTGCATGTGTTGCTCTATCGCGCATTCGGTTGGGAAACGACCATGCCGCAATTTGCGCACCTATCGCTGTTGCTCAAGCCTGATGGTAACGGCAAACTGAGTAAGCGCGACGGCGACCGACTCGGTTTCCCCGTGTTCCCGCTCGAATGGCACGATCCGAAAACGGGCGAAGTGTCGTCGGGCTATCGCGAAAGCGGCTACTTGCCCGAAGCCGTCGTCAATTTTCTTGCGCTGCTCGGCTGGAATCCCGGCAACGACCAAGAAGTGATGTCGATGGACGAACTGATACGTCTTTTCAACCTCGAAAAATGCAGTAAGAGCGGAGCCAAATTCGACTACGAAAAAGGGAAACACTTCAACCACATCTATCTGCAAAAGAAATCGGATGCCGAATTGGCGCAGGTAATTATCGCGAAACTGAACGAACTCGGCATCGCGCCCGATGTACGCAAAGCCGAAGCCGCCGTGGCCTCGATGAAAGAGCGTGCCACTTTCGTCAACGACCTTTGGGATTTATGCCGCTTTTTCTTTGTCGCACCAACAACTTTCAACGAGAAAGATGTGCAAAAACGTTGGAAACCCGAAACACCCGCTCTGCTGACCGATCTGAAGGCTTTTCTGCAAACACTCGACACGTTCGATAATGCTGAGCAAACCGAAGCGACCGTGAAGGCATGGTGCGAAACAAAAGGTTACGGCCTTGGCAACGTGATGAACCCGTTCCGTTTGACGTTGGTAGGCGAAATGCGTGGTCCGCAAATGTTTGCCATTACGCAGATTCTCGGCAAAGACGAAGTGTTGCGCCGCCTTGCCTACGCACTCGAAACGATAAAGTAAATTTTACGACCCCCATCGAACGAAAATCCCACCCCAAGGTGGGATTTTTTCATTGTTGTTTCCTTGACAAGATACATCTCAATATAAAAAAGATCCACCCATAGGTGGGTCTTTTTTAGTTTTAATCCTTGTTTTTGTGGAAGATAGAATGTAAGGGTACAGAATGCCGTTGTATCTTCGCAAATGTTTGTCTTAATCCTTGTTTTTGTGGAAGATAGAATGTAAGAACCCTGGGGTTATGGAGAAAATCGTAAAAGTTTCTGGTCTTAATCCTTGTTTTTGTGGAAGATAGAATGTAAGCCGGAGAAAGGGGAGTATTACATCTTAACCAAAGGAGGTCTTAATCCTTGTTTTTGTGGAAGATAGAATGTAAGTGAGTGAAGTACTGTTTAACAAAGCCGTTAAACTAAAGTCTTAATCCTTGTTTTTGTGGAAGATAGAATGTAAGTCAGTAGACCGTAATAAGAGAACAAATATTAATAGTCTTAATCCTTGTTTTTGTGGAAGATAGAATGTAAGGCAAAGTTCAGATGCCAGATGAATGCAGCGGTTATGTCTTAATCCTTGTTTTTGTGGAAGATAGAATGTAAGTTAAGCTATGGCAAAGACTATGTCCGAGCTAGTGCAGTCTTAATCCTTGTTTTTGTGGAAGATAGAATGTAAGATACGGTCACCTGCCCTGGTGGCAGGTGGCGTATTGGTCTTAATCCTTGTTTTTGTGGAAGATAGAATGTAAGTCCTTTTAAACTTTTTATAAACATTAAAATCTTTGTCTTAATCCTTGTTTTTGTGGAAGATAGAATGTAAGCAAGGCCGTAAATACGGCCAGAGCCGAGAAAATCTCGTCTTAATCCTTGTTTTTGTGGAAGATAGAATGTAAGACAAGACAACAAGGCCGTAAATACGGCCAGAGCCGAGTCTTAATCCTTGTTTTTGTGGAAGATAGAATGTAAGTCTTTAGTGAGTTATTAAAGGGTATAGAAACAAAGTCTTAATCCTTGTTTTTGTGGAAGATAGAATGTAAGAGCAAAAATTGCAACTCACACATAAATAAGACTTTACAACATAAAATATTCTCTACATAGGGATTTTTCGCCCTAAAAAGGGTTCCATTTTTGAGACTGCAAAGGTACAAAAAAAAACAATAAGTCAAAGACCGTAGGGGTATTTTTACATGCGTCAAAAAATCAACGTATTGCGATTGTGCAACATCAAATCTAAATTGATATTCTGCCCGATGATTTTCATCGACCGTAAATAGTCGGTAGATATTGGCACTACGAGAATACTATCATTGTTGTCGTAGGCTGCCTGCACCACCGCCAAATCGTTTCTGATACTGTCGTAAGTAGCAGGAGGTAAATCTGCCAAAAAAATTGAACGTTGAATGCGCATACACCCTTTACGTTGCAAATATTTCACCACTTGTGTGCGCACTTTGTCGCTTTCGATGTCGTACATTACAAAGAATAACATATTTGTAGCAGGTCTGTGTGAACGTTGAAGCAAACCGAGTACAGCCGCCACGCGCTGTTCTATCGACGGCATCTCGGCCAAATTGCGGGGATATCGATTAGGCGACGGTGATGTAGCAATACCGGCATGGCAGAATTTTTGCATGCGTTCGACAAACGTTATCGTTTTTTTCTGTTTGCGTGGCATGGTCGGTTTTATGTTCGTTCCGCCAAAAATGATAAAATGACATCGGCCACCAAGGCATTCAATTCGGGGTTGGTGCCGGTGCGTGGCGATTGCACCACGGTGAAACCACGTTTGCCATAAAACAGATTTATTTCTGCTTGTTTCATCCCGACGGCAAAATTCATTTTTTTTGCACTCTGAATGTTGTGTACCTCGGTCAGCATAATACCATAGTTTTCGACATATTGTTTGAGGTCGGCCATCAGTTCGTTCAAAATGGCCGGCACCTCCACTTGTGTTTCAAGTTTTTTGCGTACATGCGGATTCAGTTGCGCTCTAATGCGCGCCATCGTTTCGGCATCGGGATCATGCGATGTTTTTTCATCGGGCGGTGTTTCCTGCGGTTTGTTTTCGGCCTCCCAATGCTCTATGTCAGCTTTCTGGGCGAATAATTCTTGTGGATTATTAACATCGACATAGGCTGTGAGATCCACGGGAGTAGCCTCGGCATTGAAATACGCATCGGCATCAACACTGATAAAGCAAGCACGTGTCACGTCGCATGTTTTTGCATCAATCACTTGCTGAAAATTGTATTGTTGAGCGAAATTGTGTACAAAAATTTTGTAGAACAACGAATATAAGCCGGCATCGTAACAACGTTCTTTTAGTCGAAACAATACTTTCAGACCATCTTCGCTAGGCGACACAAAACATAGTACTACTCTACTATCTGCCACGATACGTTGTTTGGCACTTGCTACCGAAATCTCTTTTTCAGACAAATGGTCGATATCGACCATAAAATATTCGGTATATGCAAAATTTTCAGTTCGTCGGAATGCGGGATTAAACATTGCACACACGCAATAGGGCAATTGTCGTTTCAAATCACTATATTGTTTCTTGTCAAGATTGCGTACAATACGTAATTGTCGAATTTTTGCAGCGATTTCGAGCCGTGGATTTCGTATAGCATCATACAAATATCTTACCGGTATTTTTTGTAACGAATCGCTATTATTTTGGATATTTTCGCCAACAGACAACATATTTAAATATATTTTTTGAACATTTGAGCCAACTCTTGTGCATACAGAAATATCTGGTACTGGCGGCTGCGTGCCACACCATGCAGTTCGACGACTTCGTCCAAATAATCATTCATAGATTGAATGAGGATGCGTCGCCCCAGACTTTCGAGCCAACACGCCCCATCGTCTCGAATCGAATAATATTCGTCGGTTACTGCTTGTTGCGCGAGTAACGCCCATACCACATAATCGACCCACACACGATAGAGTTCAATAACATCATATACCAAAACAGGACGGTTGTAATCATCGCGATGCAGTACTCCGACATACGGATCAATGCCGGCTTTAATGAGTGCACTTTCGACCTTGCCATAGAGCAATCCGTAACCATAGTTGAGCAAGGCATTCGCGACATCGGTTGCGGGATGCTGACTTCGCTGTTCGAATCTATATTCTTCGGGTAAAAAGTGATTCATGACATCAAAATAGATTTTTGAGGCCAAACCTTCCCAACCACGCAATTTAGCCGCCACATCGGACACTATATCTCCATCGATGGAATTGATTTTTGTACGATAATCCTCAAGTTTCTGAATGGCTTTTTGCACCATTTGTTCTGTTTCGACCGCTTTTGTCGACATCATGAGCAACAGCGCCTGCTGATTTTCAATTTTGTGTTGCAAAATCGTTTTTATCCACGTTACCGCATCATGTGAAAATGTAAAACTCAGTTGTCCTTTGCGAATCGTGGATATTGATCCGTATTTGGGACTCCATACACGGCCAATTACGGAACCAGTGTGAGTCATGAAGAGTATCTCTATTTCGTGTTCCACAGCTAACATAACGGCATCGCTTGTGATTTGTGCTCCTTTACTAATTTGTATCGAAGTAATGCTTTCAACTGGTATTCGCTGTTTCAATCCGTCGGCAGTAGTGATAATAAAGGCTTCGTTGTCACGATTGAGCGATGTGCCGTATGTATTCAGTACAAGTTCCATAACTTATGCTTTTTTTATGTTGATAGCTTTTAGACTTTCTTTGTTTTTCTTTTTGTCAACTGCTGCAACGCATTCGCCCTGCACTATATCGTTGTTGGCAATCGTTTTCCCCTGAATGAGCGTTTGTGCAACGAATATTGTTTGGCTCTCGTGTTGTACAAATCCGTAGCCGCCTTTGGCAATAGTTATCTTTCCGGAAAACTTTTTTTTCTCTTTTTGTTGGTTATTGCTCGATAGTTTTTTGCCAAACACAAGCTCTTCTACGCCGTTGGATAGTTGTTCAAACCATGTATTATTGTTTGCCGGCGCATTTTTGCTGTCGGATAACATTTGCGCGAGTGCTTTATCGATGTGCCAATGGTTGCGTTCTCTGATTTTGGCCACAATGCGCAACTCGGTTTGTGCTTCGGCAGTATAGCCCAACTTGTTGAGCAACAGCGCTGTTTTTTCTCTCACTTTTACGGTCATCTCTTGTTTTGCAGGACAGATGAGAGCTTTGGCGTAGAATTTCAGTCGAATATTATCGTCGTCAAAATAATCGCCAAGCAAGTCCCACACCCAAAATTCTCCGCTTTTGCGCAAGGCGAACTGTTTCATTAACCGGAAGAACTCATCTTTTTGCCCTATTTTGAACATGAGTTTGGCCTCGTAGAATGGCAGATAAATATAGTTTTTGTGTTCGTTGCTCCACTTGTCGAACAATTTTATGGTAGTTTCACTGTCGGCTTGTGTTCCCATATCAAGCATGCATTTGCCGTATGCCATATATACCCGTTCGGCAAGTGGTATTATGCTTTGTCCGTTTTCTGTTGTGGTTGGTTTATAGTCGTCGGGCATAAACGAATCCCAGCCCCACCAGTTGCAAAACTGCGGAAAACTATGCCACCATGTTTTCGTGTGCAAAAAAGTTTTCATTATCGATGAATAGGCCGGCGTTTGCTTCTTTATTTTCAGTTGTTTGAGGCAACTAAAAAGCGCATCGAAAAAAGCGTTATCGGTTTGTTGCGCGCGTATCATAGCTGAAGCCATTGTTTTTACCATAAAGCCAACACTCTGATACAGCACATCTTCTTCAGCAGGTGCATCAAGTTCGATAATTTTATTTATGCAGCGCAAAAACTGCTCTTTTGTACTAACATTAGCTTTCTGTTTAGCATAGTCGTAGAGCACCCAAGCCATATTCCTGACATTCCAAATGTCGGTAGGATTAGTAGTCAGATTTTGCTCAGCCAATTTGTAGGCTTCGTCAAGTCTACCGGCTTTTCGAAGATTGGTAATATTGGTTGTCATGGCATCGATTTTTTACCACAATAGTATATTCAATATTCTCTAAACCTTACAAATTGAAACGTTGAAATCTTCACTCCATTTTCTTCGATGGTTTCACGTTTAGTTGTGGACACTACACATTTGATGCCGGCGGCTTTGAGTTTTGTAACAAGCGCAAATGTAAAGTTCATCTCGCCCATTAGGTGGATAGCGGTAATGCCTTGCATTTCAAGTATTTTTTGGTAATACTCGTCTGCTAATTTGGCGATGTATTCTTCATCCCCCTCGGGATCGACTTGTGGGAAAGGCATATCAACAACCCTGCCGCCCGCAGCAGCAAGCTGTTCGGAAGACCACGAAACAGAAGGATGGTTTGAGAGGTTTAGGAACATATTAAGAATTTAAGAGTTTAATACATTTGTTGTATGGTTCTTCAAAGTCGTTTGCCAAATCATGGTATGTAACATCCCCTTTCGCATGGTTAATCGTGTTCCGATTTTTACCAAGTTTTGAGTAATACAGCCGAAGTTCCTTGACCAATTCCATATTCAAAAACTCTTTTGTTAACTCGTTATATTCTAAAAGTGCATTCTTGAAATTATTAGCATCAATGTCTTCCTGACTTATACTGCATAGCGCACTAAAATACTCTTGAAATTCTTTTCTGTTTTTACCTACTGCTTTATGATTGAACGGATTCTTGTCGGCAAATTTGTCAGCGAATAGCTGTTTAATATATTCCAAACCAAGCGTATATGCTTGTGCGAGCATTTTATATTTTAACGCCCATTTAATAGCGGCTTCAATATTTTTGTTTGATTTTTCCTTTACAAAGCCATTCAACTCTTTGTCTAATTCATCTATCACTGTTTTTATAGGGTTAGGAATAGAACTTTTTCTAACCTGTTTAATATTATTCTTTATTTCAATAACATCTTTCCCACTTTTGATAGCATTTAAGTCGTTTGCCAAAAGATGATTATCAAAACTTTCTATAGCATTGCTCATCTTTGTTAGATACGGATTAAACGAGCCATTTTGCTCGTTTAGCATTTGACTGATTTTATTAACTCTGCCAAACGTCTTCAATGAATTTGCCATATCGGTAAATTGCTGCAATCGAATCACATTTGTCAAATCTACTATTGGTGCGATACCTCTGTCTTTCAACGGCTTTTGCCTTACCTCAAATGCAGAGCCTAATTTCTCAAACGCGCCATACTTAATAGAAGCCACATTAGTTTCTTTCATAAACCGCGAATAGTTAAACAATACCGTTGAAAACAACGGAATAGAACGGAAAGCGTGCGTTACGTCAAAATAGATTACATCATTTTGCTGAAGTTTATTGTACACGGTGTCGAATATTGCCCAAATGTCCTCTTCTGAGAAACCTTCCTTAATCGGAACTTCCTCAAATGGAACAATCAGATTTAATCCATTCAATCGAGATTCCAAACCAATTTTGTCAATTTCTTCCAAAGGTTTTGGCTGTCCGTTGTCAACCCAGTTCAACCTTTCGGCATCTGGGGTGCAGAAAATATAAATATGATCATTGGCTGTCCAATCAGTACATGTTTCACGGATTAAAGATTCCTGAATAAAGCGCACAGGATAATTTTCATCGTTACTGTAACTGCATTCAACATAGTTGTTTGTTCCTAAAAACGATATAAATACTTTTCTTGCCATAGTGTTTATTTTGCATTAATATTAAACAATTCTTTTTCGAGTAATCGAAATAATTCTTGTTCTTTATTTGGTCCATAAGAAGTGTCTTGGAGAGAAAAATTGATGATGGAAGACTCTTTGCACTTTTCTTGCTGCACATCGTTCATTACATTATCGGTAACAAATAAAGCCTTACTCCCCATACCACCATAATTTTTAACAGCTGTACGAAATTTATCAATATCTGTAGAGTTATTAATCACCGTTTTACATTCTACAAAAAGTATTTTTGTTCCTGTATTTACAATAATATCCACTTCATTTTTAGGGAATTGTATGGATTTCGTTTTTTGTGGCAGAAATTTACAATTTAATCGAATATCTTTGGCATATCTCCAATGCGAAATCATACGAGCAATTTTGTATTCAAACCAATGCGTATGAAATGCTAAACTTGTTGCATGCGGAGAGTTTAACAGAAACTCTTGAGTACCATATTTTTGAGTACTTAATACAAGTCGTACAAAGTCTGGCTTCCCCCATTCTACATAATTTACATCTGAAAGAGACAAACAACCCGATGGTTGGTTTAATTTGTGCTCCCATTCTTTAGACAAAAGAGTTGTCAACTTATTGAAATTACCACAATTATACCTTCTGGCCTGAATCAATATATCCATCGTTTTCTTATCAGCTTCGGTATATTCCGAATATGGAACGTAATGTATCAATGCATTTCCCTGTAGCCTAAACAATACATCCATATCAAACTCAAAGTTTGTAGATGATTGCATTGTCCGATAATTCCAAAGTACATTGTTTTGATCCATATAGACAATCGCGGCATTAGGTTGGTTCTCAAATATATGTCCGAATAAATGAGACCAAGATTTCAGCCCGCTTGAGATGTTCAATGTAACCTCATCATCTTTATATGCACTTGCTAACTCTTTTGCTCGTTTCACGATTTCGTATGGGTCGGTCGGTTCCAGCGGTTCTTGATAATCCGTCGGGATGTTGATTTCAGACCGAACTTTTTCTACTACTTGACGAGTCGATTTGGAGTATATAAATACAATTTTATCGGGCTGAGTGGCTACAATACCATGATATATAGGTGTCGGTTGTCCGCCGACCAATGCGATGTGTACTTTTGCCATGACTAATTTTTTCTGAATGTCAGCTTAACAAAACCCATGGGAGCGAATGCCTTGCTGCCGCTGACTGCAATTTTACGGGATTTTGGCAACTCCCCGTGGTATCTTCCTTGTCCTAACCTAAATCCGCTGTTTTCTGTATAATCATCATACTGCCAATCACCTGTAACAGCATGAAAACCAGCCCCCGCGGACATCTTGAGAATACAAGATAACGGTTCATTTTCATGAATACGCAAACACTCTTCTTCTATATCTGCTAAATGGTTATATATATCATTGTTACGCTCCCCCTCTTGATAAGTATCAAAGAAGGTAATTTCTTTATCCAAATACTTGAGCGTGTGATCATTAATAATTCTACATACTTTTGCGGCAATATCGGGAGCGGAAATGATACTTTGTTTCTTGCTGCGCAACGGCTGGTTGGGTATCATGGCAAATAGTTTATCTCCAAACATTATACTCCCTTGTGCCGTTGCGTCAGGCGGTAAACATTCATATAGAGTATTGAAACCTATTGGGTTGAACGAGTTGGTCGTATGGTTGCCACCATGTTTCCAACCGCCTTCCCATTCACCGTTCTCAGTGTGCAGATTATAGATTTTGGTATTGACCAAACATGTCTTTTCAAACTCAAAATCCCCTACACGGACAAAACGCATAAAATCGGAACCATCGGTCATTTTACCAAATACCGAGGTGTTATCCCGCTCCTCTTCTCTCAAATAGGAAAATAGAATAGAACGGATTGCGCCTTTCAGAGAACTGCCTGCTAACACGGGGTGATTCGTAAGCGGATTGCGTAAAAAAGTTTTGATAGGATAGGCAAGACCGGCGGGGTCATTGAGGGGCAAAAACATCCGAAAATCACTCACTTGATGAAGTTTGTTACCAATCAATCGTTTGATTTCTTCGGGGCGACCCTTTGCAAATAACGATGAAATCTTATCCACATCAATGCCTGTCTCCACCATCTTGGCCATACTGAGATGATACAGCCACTGCCGCTCGTCATCATCTTTATCCGTCAGGAAGTCCACCCCATAAACCCAATCTCTCTCGCTACCTTGTCCGATGGATAAAGGAGTAATCACTTGGGCGGTAACAACATATTTTTTGTTTATGGTATCCATAGTCACTACGATTTAATAGGTAAGAAAAATGCTTTCCCGCACCGCCAAACGGGGTGTTT
This sequence comes from Paludibacteraceae bacterium, assembly GCA_051878315.1. Classification (GTDB taxonomy): domain Bacteria; phylum Bacteroidota; class Bacteroidia; order Bacteroidales; family Paludibacteraceae; genus W0P28-013. The sequence goes on from JBJEJW010000023.1 coordinate 10,497, forward strand.
GACAATATCGTGAGGTGCCAAATCCACGATTCTGCCATCCCCCGTCCGCAAACCTCGGAATACACTTCCCGCTGCAAAAGCATATATCACATTCTTGCGCAATGTATTGTTCGGTGGTGTGGTAATCCAACCTCCACGACGTTGAAAATCGTATGCAACCTCGTCTGAATCGAGCAATGCTTGTAATTGTTCTTTTGATTCAGGGACAAACGACGACATTGATACTACATGATCTGCATCATCTGGTATATCCAATTCTATTGTGCTTGGTTTGTCGTATTCAAAATAACCATTGCCAACATTTCTGTCAGTTCCGATGCCCTCATATTGAAGAAGATTCAACGCCTTTTCAAGCCGCGAAACATCGCCATCGGCCATAAAGAACAAACCTGAATACCCCTTGAATGCTATTCTGTCCATATAGAAAGGTTTTGCATCTTCGCTGTAATCACGCGAAACGGTTACACGGGGCGAAACCTGCGAACTGATAAAATCCTTATCAATAGGAGCATCAGTCATATACTCACCTTGAATGGCATTGCCACCAATGGTTTGTTCGTTGAACAATTGCTCACCATGTAAAACTTTAGAGAAATACGATGCATCGAGCCACGCAACTTTTTTTATTTTCTTGCGTTCCTTCACAGCCTCATCAGACTTCGGTAATGTCTGTTTCAACGGCTTTGGGAAGAACAAAACAGCATTCTTATCCGCCTTGTCTTTTTGATAGAAAGGAAACAGACTGCTTATAGTGCATCCCAAATCGCCATTCTCTGGAATTGTTTTTCCCATTTTTGCCAAGCACGAAATCAATGCAGCATACATGGTGTCGGATGCTATAGTTTTCAAACTGATACCATAGTCATCACGCATGTCACCCAAATGTAAAGGCGAAGTGAAATGCAGCTTATATATCTTAAACGTATGTTTCGCCATAATTTATGCTTTCCAATGATTTGCATCCGACAACTCGGTTTGCTTCAATTCTCCAAATTTGACTTGACCATAGCCACGCGAACCGCTACCACCCAAATAATCATTCTCGAGAGCATTGATGCCTTTCTTCAAGAGATTCAGCAACTCTTCTTCTTTGTCATCATCCCAAACATTGATAACAAACTCAACATTAAATGAAACACCTGCTGGAATGCGTTCTGTCTGACGCGGATGCTCCGCTGTGCCTTTCACACGATCAATAACATTTTCCCATTTACCTTCTGTATATGGCATATCCAAGTTCTCACAATCCCGCAGTTGTTGAGCCGAATCCACTGTCAACATGGCATCACGAACAATGAGTTTTGAAGGTTGATTAGTTTGAGAATAACCAAATAGGTTATTTATTTTATCATTTCCTCCAACCCTCGCAGAGCCATCAATTTGTTCCAGTAAGCAACGAATCTTACCCTTGAGCGAACTACCAGGAATATACGGTTGGTTATCCTTTGTCGCCAACTTTATAACAGGATTATCTATTCCTCCTATCTCAACACTATCTCCACTGCCACCAATATGAAGTCCTGTAATCAGATTTATTGTGGTATTTATCTTGATTTTCTTTACTAATTGTTTCATCATCATAAAAATTAATCGTTAAAACTCATTTTGCTTTCTTCTGCTGCTTTGTGATAAGCAACAATAGCTTCAAAAATTTTGATGAAGTTTTTGAAGTGCTGTTCGTTTTTTACCGTATCAATGGCATCAGAAATCACCAAATAGAAATCCTTTATTTTGGAATCTTTCTGTTTTGCACGTCCTACAGCATACGCCAATTTGGGTTTCAACAAAACAAAATCTGTTTGATCGTAACCACTCATTTGCTGACGCTTAACTTCACCAAAAAACTTACGAAGTTGATTGGTAGTCAATTTATTGCCCGATGTTTTTCCCGTTTTAGGATTAAGATCATCTGTTCCCAAATAGGACCCAAACTCTTGAGCGAACTTTACTGTCTTATCCGTCACCTTATCGGTGATTTCGCTCTGCGGAATTAACTTGTTTTTGTCCCAAGCCATAATTATTCGTTTTTATCGTTAATACTTTCTTTATCTTTTATTTCTCTTAATTCAAGTTCTGCCCAACGAGCAGCAAGCGAGACAAGTTTGTAATTTGCAGTTTTTACCAACTGCTCGTCACGCAAGTCTTTACAGAAGGCATAGACAACTTTATTATCTTTCTCTTTGCCCATAAAGCGAGTCAGATAATAGGCAGCATGCCATAAATAGCTCATATCAGGCTTGCGTTTGTTGTTTCCATTCTTGTTTTCTTCCACAATAATTTGATTCTCCTTGACCATAGCAGCATAGTTCATGATTTTATGAAGAATACCTCGTGAAAGACCACATTTATCAATCAAAGAAACAAATTGCTCTTTATACGATTTTACATAATCAAATTCTTCATTCCAAGATATGTTTTCGCCAAACATGCAGAATGCGTTTTTCTTGCCATTGTTGTATTTTTTGGCTTCTTCTTCGGCATCGCCAGCCAATTCTGCAGCTTTGGCAATTGGGTATTTGGTATTAACTATTGCAATGCCGCCAGAAATGGACAACGTGGCATCATTCAACACTTCCTTACAATAGGCAGCGAACTGAGTTCTGACGTCGTTTGCGAAATCAATCACTTTGTCCCAGCGACCGACCACAAAAATGTCATCACCGCCAGCATAAACAATGTTCAAATGCTCCTTATATTGTTTTTGAATAGTATGAAGATTTCCATTGTCGGCATCGAAGAACTCGTCCAACTTCTTAGAAAAGTCCTTGTACTTCTCCATAGATTCAAAACCTTTGATAAATCTTGTCCCCAATCCATCAACATCCATGCGCAACACTCCCAAGTAAGTGCCATCCGCATACTCTTCGAGCATCTTGAAATATTGTTTATCACGAAGTTTTAGGCCTAAATCAATCTGCTCTTTGACTGAAGGCAAAATGGTCAAAACATCTTGTTTCTCTCCGTCTTTATCTTTGAATTTGAAGGTATATTCTTTTGCACCTTCTATTCCTGTTATCTGGCATACTTTTACATCACCACCAACTTTTTGTACTTCAAACAGATCATCTTCGATCAATAGGCTTTTGAATTTCTGATTTTTCAACGCATTGAACTTCTCTGTGATTTTCGTCCAAAGCAAACCGATGTTATCTGTTTCTCCATCTACTTTTACTTTATCACCTTCATAAACAAAGGGAACGAAGTCAATATTGATAGATAACTGGCCTTTATGTTTATTCCACAAATCTTTTACAGCTTTTTTTCTTATCTCCAAAATTGAAGTTTTGACCTCTTCCGAATCTGGCAATTGCAAGTAAAACTTTCCTCCAGAGCAATAGATTTTCATCTTTTCTTTGCTCATACCTGAGTTTTGAAGAGTAGGACTATCCAAAATCTTCTTGCAGACGTCTTCGGTGTATTCTTTCAAATACAGCGAACGACCTTTCAAACTGACCATGGCACGCTTGGAGGTTATATTGTAAATAAACTTTTGAATACCACTCAAATCTCCTCCAACAAATAATAAAGGTTTCTGTTCACTCATATATCATTAATTTTCTTGTTTTTTATTCATCTTGTGTATTACCCCAAACCCATGGCTGACGCCTTTACCAATACCAAGATAATCGGGAATATAGATATTGGTGCAAAACTCAATGTCAAAGCCTTGCATCTTTACACCTTTAAAAGTATATGTTTGTTCTCCTATAATTTGGACAACCTTGCATGTAATAGGTGATTCAATATGTTTACCCAAACCTGTACACATTGACAACATATTACCTATTAAAATATGCTCTAACAACTCAACCCGATCACTTAATCCATCCAACTGCCGATAAATAGTGTAATTAGTTCCATTAAAAGGCAACCATTTACGCAACGTATAGCGAAAATCCGTTTCCCAAGGCTGCAACAACCATTGATTGGCTCGTATGGATTCTACTACAAATTCTTCTTCACGCGTTCCTATTTTCAATCTAAAGTCGGCCTGTGTAAAGAAATTTCCAATTGCTTCGGCACCTTCTCCTACACAAATAATGGCGGCCTTTCCTTGAATACGTTTATATTGGATAAGAGGATAACGATAGCGCAGATTGTCTCCTATGTGATTATGAAACAATGTCAATGCAGGAGGCACTTTAGCGATAATAGCTCCGCGAAATTGAGAAATTTCCGATAGCAACAATTCATTTGCGAATTGAATTGTCAAAATTTTAATCTTTTGCATAGTCAGGACAATTATTTGTACGATCGTTATTCTCTCTGCAAAAATAATATTTTTTGACGCTCAAACCAAACTTATTCATTTGTTTTTATGAACCACGTTACTAATATTTTTCACACACCGTTTTTGCATTTCATATTTTTTATGTAATTTTGGAGCGACAAAGTAATTCTGACATGAAAACTGCATTAGTTTTGGAAGGTGGTGCCATGCGAGGCTTGTACACGGCCGGCGCTTTAGACGTTCTTCTGGACAATGACATCGAAGCAGATGCCATTTACGCAACGTCGGCCGGTGTACTTTTTGGTGTCAACTACATTTCGAAACAACGTGGACGAACACTGCGATATAACAAACGCTACGCTGCCGACCCACGTTATATGGGACTACGTTCGCTGTTCACTACCGGCAATATTATCAACAAAGACTTTGCCTATTACGAAATTCCCTTCAAACTCGACGTATTCGACCAAAAGACATTTGCCAAGTCGCGAACAAAACTATACGCCACAGTTACAAATGTACGTACCGGACAAACAGAATACAAAAAAATCGACGATGTACTGCAACAAATGGAAGTACTACGTGCTACATCGGCCATGCCGTTTGTATCGCAGATGGTGCAAATCGATCACGAACTATATCTCGACGGCGGTCTGACTGATAGTATTCCAATCGAACGATGCCTGCACGATGGTTACGACAAAGTTATTGTCATACTGACACGTCCCACCGACTATCGGAAAAAAGCGATGAATCCGCTGTTGGCAAACATTGTCTATCGGAAATATCCTCGTTTAATCGACGCTATTCGCAATCGGCACACGATGTACAACGCACAAACAGCCACAATAGAGGAATTGGAACACAGAGGAAATATCATCGTAATTCGCCCGACACAACATCTCAAAATCGGCCGTATCGAAAAAAATCCGGATAAATTGCAAGCCATGTACGATTTAGGCGTACACGATACACAAGTGCTGTTACCGTCGTTAAAAACCTATTGCCAAGAGTAGAAAAACATCAGAAACGCTCCATGCGGGCACGTTCGTAGCGCGTGCGGTAATTGAATCCGACGGTGTAATTGAATGTGAACTGTGTCCCCGACGACCGTCCGAAACCAGGCACATACCAAAGCACTTCTTTATTGTCGAGCGAAGTGTGCAACAACAATTTTACACGCACCGACCATCCCATAGTGAACCCTTTAGCCAAATCAACACGCACGCCAGCCAATAGTTCCAACCATCCGGCATAGGCATTACGGCCACTCCACGCCAACGCCGTTGTTTCGCCCCAATAATCGCGCGACACAGGAACCGACGACAAATCGTAATTCACAACACTCATACCATAGCGCAATCCAACAAAAGGATAATGCCGATTTAACTTTTCGGAACCATCGTCGTTTTTTGTCTTCAAAACATTGTAATTCAATCCCAGACGCCAAAATGGTACGCCGGCGCGATACCGCGCGCCATTGTCGGCCGTGTGGTCGATAGCCGCATAACCCAACTCGACAATCGGGAAAAACTTGTTGCGCAAATTGACATCAAACTGCAACTCGCCCGTAATCACACCTTTGTCCACCGCGATGCCCATCACAGGCGATGCAATATCGAGATGCGCCGAAAAACCACGAAAAACCACCGAATCCGATGGAGATTTCGGGTCGCGAGTTTGTCCGACCAGCGATGCAGTACCCAACAAAACGCCACAAAAAACTATCAGATAACGCAGATGGTTCATTTTAAGGTTGTCAACGATAATAAATACGCAAATGATTTTCAGAAATATTCTGTACAGCCGTTTTTTCGATAATGACCGAATCAATCTGATGCGGCGTTACCGACACGGCATCAATCGTGTGATAAACAAAACATCCACACTCCAACGAGATAAAATTCGTGTCGTTGCGATGATAAATCGTCAATGTATCGCGCCCCATTGAATCGCGTTGCAACACAAAAGCCGTAGTATCGACCTGCGTATGAAGCGGCAATTCCAACGAACTGACGGCTGAGCCGGTGTACAATGCCGAATCGTTGCCAATGCCCCACACGGTCAGTTTCTCGGAGGCCGACACCGTTGTAAATGTTTCAGTCGTAGCATTATATGTAGTTCGATACAGTGCAACACCGACCACGACCGTTTTCTCTTTGCGGCAAACTGTATCGTCGCCATTGCACGAAACGCACGCAACAACCACCGACACCAACAGGAATATTTGAATACAATGTTTCATCTTTCTACAAACACGCAAATAAGTCGGTCGCCGATTTACGTTTTTTCGACGGAATAACGGTATCGGCAACAGCATAGCCAATCGGCACCAACACTACCGGTTCTATGTGCGACGGCAACTGTAGAAGTTCTGCACAACGTTTGGCATCGAAATTGCACACCCAACACGATCCTAAACCAACTTCGGCAGCAGCCAATGTCAAATGATCGACCGCAATGGCCACATCAATATCGGCATGGTCCTTGCCATCGTTTGGGCGATGCCACGACTGTGTATGGTCGGCACACGCCACGACACACAACGGTGCTGCTGCGAACCATTCGCGCTGATAGCATGTACACAAATCGTTCAACCGCCGACGGTCGGTTACGACATAAAAACGATAAGGTTGCAAGTTGACGGCCGACGGAGCCAATCGCGCACATTGCAACAGATAATCAATTTTGGCTTGTTCGACAGCACGTGTGGCATCAAATTGGCGCAACGAATAACGTTTTTCGGCTAATTCACTAAACATTATGACAAAGTTTTGACTTCATTTTTCAAAAAATCTAACGCGACATCAGTCGGAGTCGTTTTTAGGGCGGCATACATCTCTATCAAGCACTGCGCCAGCTGCAATGCCGATCCCGATGGCTGCACTTGCGCGGCCGCTCCATGAATGATGCGCACTAAATTTTCGCGTGCATTACGCACCAATACCCACGCCTGCTGCGACACATAAATCTGTTGCGACACATTGTGGTCAAATTCGTCGCGCACGGTTTGCAACAAGCGAGTTTGCAGTTCCAAATTGTTCATCGTCTGCAAATCGAGACGCATAATCATCGATTCCGGCTGTGTGCGTTCGAGCAACAATGTCAATCGTTCGTAGGCACGCAGCCGCACCGGCATTATTTGGTTAACATTCTGTTTGCGCAACTCGAATGCACGCCGTTCGCTTTCGGCTGCCAACTGTTTGTGCAATACCAGCCATGTCGTTAAAAACACTACCAATGCAGGGATCGTGTATTTGAGCAATTCCAAAAACAATTCCATAGTTCATCAAGTTAACAAAGATGACACAAGTCCATCATATTTCGGTCATTATCTGATAGTGATTGCGATCGAACGACGAGCGCGAAATCAGTTCGCCCACAAATCCCGACAGAAACATCTGTGTACCCAATATCATGGCGGTTAGGGCTAAATAGAAATAAGGTGAATCGGTTACCAACGGCGCCGTCACGCCACGGTGTAACGCAGCCAATTTAACACCACCGACAACGCACACCGCTACCAATCCCACCAAAAACATTACACTACCCCACAACCCGAAAAAGTGCATTGGCCGTTTGCCGAAACGACTCAAGAAATAGAGCGAAAACAAATCGAGATAACCATGTACGAAACGTTCCAATCCAAATTTCGACGTCCCGAATTGCCGTTTGCGGTGTTCGACCACTTTTTCGCCGATGCGTGTAAAACCGGCGTTTTTGGCCAAATACGGAATATAGCGATGCATCTCGCCATACACTTCGATATTTTTGACGACTTCGTTGCGATAGGCTTTCAAACCGCAATTCATATCATGCAGTTTCAGCCCCGTAACACGACGTGCCGTAGCATTGTATATTTTCGAAGGCAAATTTTTGGTCAAAGCATTATCGTAGCGTTTTTTCTTCCACCCCGATACCAAATCATATCCTTCGTCCGTTATCATACGATAAAGTTCGGGAATTTCGTCCGGCGAGTCTTGCAAATCGGCATCCATCGTAATAACCACATCGCCTTGTGCCTTGGCGAACCCGCAATACAAAGCCGGCGATTTACCGTAATTACGCCGAAACCGAATGCCGTGTACCGCCACATCGCGCTGATGCAAATCGCAAATGGTTTGCCACGAGCCATCGGTACTGCCATCGTTTACAAAAATGATTTCGTACGAAAAATTATGTTCGTGCATCACACGCACAATCCAATCGTAAAGCGCAGGCAACGACTCGGCCTCGTTATACAGCGGAACTATTATTGATATATCCATAAAAGAAAAATGATTATTTTTAGTTCGACATCGGCGCTTCGCGTTTGACAAAAACCGCCGTAAGCAACGACACACATACACCGGCCATCACATCCAACCAAATGTAATTAAGCGACATATTGACCGGTGTGATCACTTTTTTGAGTTCGTCCACATCCGTTGTGCCAAACGGTATCTGCATCTGCTCCATCAATTTTAATGCTTGGTCTATCTGATTCGGCAAAAAATCGGGGTTTATATAATTAAAATAGACGAGTTTGAATACCGCAGCCACCAATGCGGCATAGAAAAACAGTTGAACACCATACCATAATGCCATACCGTAAGACATAGTGCCATCGCACACACGCTCGCGGCAATCAACCGCCAAACGATATGCCACATACGGCATGAGCAATACCAATACCCACGATAAGGCATTAGGAATCACGGCATCGAGGGTTGATAGATAAAAGTTCAGACTAAAAAGCAGCCCGAACAAAAGGCCAAAATACATGGCATGTTTCAAAATCATCGGTTTCATCACAATACTCTACTGCTAAAAAACAAGCAAAGGTACGTTTTTTTCTCGAAAGTTACAAAAAAAGGAAGGCAAAACTACCTTCCTACGTTTCGTTGGCGCTCAAACGCTTACTCATCAACCTCCATGTTGGCCGGGTTGCGATAGTAAACTTTATCGTCTTCGAACTCCTGAATGGCTTCCAAAGTCGGTTTCGGCATTTTTTCGTAGAAACGCGATATTTCTATCTGCTCGTGATTCTCGAATACCTCTTCCATCGAATCTGACGACGACGAGAAGTCCTGCAATTTTTTATCCAAATCGTGCTTCATTTCTGTTGCAATTTGGTTCGAACGTTTTGCAATAATGCGCACCGTTTCGTAAATATTTCCGACCGATTCACACAATTGATTCATGTCGCGCGTTACGGTATTGGTGGGCGCTTTCATCTTTTTGTAATCCATAATTTTTTTCCTATTGTTATTATCGTTTATTTATTTTCATTGTTTTACATGTGCTTTAGCCTCTTTCAGCATACGGTTGGCATCGCGAATATATTTGCCATTGGGATATTCGCTTGAATAGTTGTAATACTCGTCAATCACTTCGCTGAAACGTTCCGTTTTTTTCTCTTGTACACTCAACACCGCCTCTTTGTATTTTGCCTGCAATACCAAAAACAGTAATGCTTCGCGATGTTTCGTTTCGGGGTAGTCTTTCAACGTATTGTTAGCGCAAATGATAGCTGACCGAAAATTATTGCCCAAATACATACCGAGATTGTAATACAATTTGGCATTCAAGTAGCCTTTGTAGGCCAATTTATCCTCCATTTCGAATATATACTGATAGGCTTCGGAGGCTCTATCGCTCAACGGATATTGCTCCAAATAGGCTGTAAACGCCGCCAACGCATTGTGTGTGCTGGTTTGGTCTAACCGCGGGTCGGCCGAATCTTTGTAATAACAATAGCCAATCATGAAATAACACTCCTGTGCATAGGTCCCACGCGGATAGTTTTTAACGTAAGTGTTGTAGTATTCGGCGGCTGTGGCATAGTCTTCTTGGCCGCGATACGACTCGGCCAACAGATACAAAACCTCTTCGGCACGCCCTGTTCCTTTATAATAAGCGGCAACATCTTCGAGCAACTGCGAACATTTGGCATATTTTTTTTCCTGAAAAAAATTTTTCGCGGTTTCATATTTCACCTCGGGATTTTTCTCTTTCAGTAACTGCTGCATGCCGTTGCACGAAACCAACAGGCCGGCTACCACCACTATGTAAACCAAACGCTTCAACATAATTTTTCAAACTGCAAAGTTACAAAAAAAATGGCAATTTGTACATCATTTTCAATCAATATTCCGAAAAATCGTCTTTTTTCAGAACAAATAGCCCATTTTTACATAGAAATTAGACAAACTTCCATTGTCTTGTTTCGAAAATGGAGCTGCCCAATCGACCGACAAGATGAAGTTTTCGTTCATTCCTATCTTCAAACCGATGCCGGCCGCCATGTGCGGACGATACACCACCTTGTTATCAAAATTGAAATAGTCGTCAGGATTGAGGCCGTCGGCGGTGAGCAGCATTCGCAAGCCTTCTTCGTCCAAATCATAGGGTTGGGTAACCATGCCGATGTCAAAAAACGGATTGAGACCGATGAAAAAATGTTGCCGTTTTATGTCGAAGTTAACAACCCGCGTGCGCAATTCGATTGTGGCAAACGCATAACCATTGGCCAACACGCGGTTGCGCAACACGCCACGCAACGAATTGCCACCGCCCAACGCTTCGTACAGCACGCGCTGTATGAACAACACGTTTTGGTAGGTGTTCATGTAGAATGGCGATTTGCCGGCAATCACATTCTGCGTGCCGATGCGATAGGCTAACGTTACCCTATCTTTATACAGCGGCACATAATGACGAAAATCGAAGTTGAATTTCAAGTTGTTATATTCCGTTTGATTGCCGTAATTTTTAGTATCAAATGCTGCGGAATAGGTAAAAAACGCATCGGCGTAAATACCTTTCGTCGGGTTTGAACGCGCATTGCGCGTATCGTATGTAATGCCTGCACGCACATACGGATGCCAACCGCCATGCGCTTCGTTGGATTTGATGAGTCCCCAATTGACATATTTTTCGTACAATCCCTGCACATCAGGATTTAGGTACTTTGGGTCGTCGGCAGCCTTTTTGCCGTTGAGCATGGCTATGTCGCACTCGTCAATCAGATAACCCAAAACGCCAATACCGGCATTCCATTTCAAATCCTTGTAAATGGTACCCTCAATGTCGGCCGCAAAACGAATCAAGTCGCGTTTGTATTTATAAAATGCTCGCGATTGATAATTGGCCGTATCCATTTTCGACGGGTCTTTTTTCCATTTGTGCCACGCATTGTTGTACACCGATTGGTAACCATTAAACCCGTAAAAATCGCACATAGCGTCGGGCAGATAACACATATCCACCGTCAGACGATGGTTTGGAATCAGGTACTTCGAATCGTAGAAAAACCGAAATATACCGTAATGTTTGGTTGTGTAAGCCGCTTCGACATAAAATGAATGAATATATTCCGGATATTGCGATCCATCACCGTAATAATAGACATTGGCCAGCGCACCGCCCTGAAAACCAAGGTCGGCATCGTAGGCTACGCTTGGCAACGCACCAAAATTCCAACCGGTTTTTATTTTTTTCTTTTCTACAGTCACTGAATCCGACTGCTGTCCGGTTGCTACGACCGATAACGTATCTTGCGCCACGATGGTCAATGCCATCAACGCCAAAAGCAGGAAAACAAACGTTCGTTTCATAAGGCGATACGATTAAAACAGTTGCAAGAAATAGGCAATGGCAACGCCCAAATAGGTACCGACGGCATAGCCTACCAAACCAATGACGATGCCACTGATGAGCACTTTTTTGTTGCCCATGGCACCTACAATCGGCGGGACAAACGGCGGTGAACACAACAAAGCCACATGGGCTACGGTGAACAAATCGCCACTGACTTTGCCAAGACGACAAAGCAACAAGTGCACAAGCACCGACACAAACATAATGTACAACACAAAATAAAACAACGTCAACGCCGACATATCGATGTTGTAAATGTCGAACTGCGACGCCACTACGATGCTGAACACTAAAATGAAAATCATACCCAACTCAAACGTTTTGGGTAATTCGCGCACTTTTTTGCAAAACGATGCACCAATAGCCAACGTGGTAATCGTCAGAATGACAATGAGTTCGTTCAGCGTGCCGGTGATAAGTAGCGAGAGTCCCGCTCCGACGGCCAAAAACGCAATTGAAAGCAACAAGCCGAGCATTGTTTTCGGAAAAACATGCCGATTGAGCATACGCCGATAATCTTCGACTCCACCGGCTGCTACTTGGTTGACATTGATTGCCGGCGATACCGATTCGTCGGGATAAGGCAAAATTTTGCGAAACAATTTATAGCCGCCGGCAGTGATGAACAATATCAACGGAAAAGTAACCAACATTTCAAATGTCAGCACCAGCGTCATCACTGTTTTATCGACATTCAAGGCTGTACCAAGTGCCGAAAAATTCATGGTGCCACCAGTATAAATACCTGTCATCATGGCCGATACATTTGCCAAATCGTCGATACCGGCATGACGAAAAATGAAAAAGCCGGACACTACGGCGACAAGTACAGCCACCGTACCACCGACAAGGGCAAATACGGTTTTGGGGAGCGACTTCGTCCACAATTTGAAATCGCATCCGAACAGCATCAGTGGAATAGCAATTGGAACGGAAAGATTCATCAGCCAATTTTGCATTTGGGTAAACGCCGTTGATTCGGCAGAACCAGGTTCAAAGGAAACTACGCCCGTCAGAGCCATCACCACGCCAACGGCATAAGCCAAAATCACGGTCCCGATTTTCTGTAAAAAGTGCCATTTATGAAAAGCCGACACTATCAGAATCGGGAACAACAAATAAACTATCAAAATAATATAAACTTTGACCATAATTGTATTAGGTTAAACATTTTACAACGTGTACGTTTGCAACCGATGCAGGTGTTGCCGTAGCGACGGGCTAAACAACAAGCGTGCATGCGACAGCCACAAACGAGCCATACGCAAATATTCATGAAAAACAACATTCGCCGGCAACAACAGCACACACACGACGACAGCCCACACGCAAGGCATCAAACAAAACGCCGCTACCGCACACGCCAACAACGACAATGGCAACAACAAGATTGTAACCACACACCGGCACGAGTTACGAAATGCAGAATCTTTCACCTGTGTCAACACCGCCAAAATAGCGATCCACACGGGGGCGGTTGCTACAGTCGCTATGCAAAAATAGGGAAAAAGCAATAGTAACAAACACGTTTTAATCATCCAATCGACAAAAAGGTGTTTTTGTTGAATAGAATCAACACCAATATGTTTGTCCCGACGCTTATGTGCAAAATCACCGGCATCGGACAACAATTTCGCCGTCGGTTCAGGTGTATGAAGTCGTCCGCTTTGCACTGCCGACACTATACGTTGGTCGGCGTGCAGGCGTTCGGCCAACGATGGTCGTTGACCATGATATTGTGCTGCGAGCAAATAACACAATTCCAACGTCGGTTCATAGTTGTCATCATCCGGTATCCACAAAATCAGACGACGCATAGCCATGGTCAGCACGTCGCGCAAACCATTATATAACTCAGGAACTTCAAAGTTCTGATTATCGGACACATAGGTTGTTACATTGATAGGTGTGCCAACCGTAACAAGTAGCGACGAACGATAACGAAAATAGTTCCCGTATTCGATGCCTATTGGCACAATATAGACCGGTTTTGCGCCGGCTAAACGTTCATTGGCGCGCAATGCTATCCGAAAAATACCTTTACTCAACGGCAACAAGCTGTGTTTGGCACGATGCGTTCCTTCGGGCAAAATGCAGAACGGAACACCGTCGATCAGTACATCGACAGCGCGCTCCATGATTTCGTCGTTTTTAGTCAGATTCGAAAACCCATCGCGAATGCGCATTATGGGCATTATTTTCAGAAAATGAAGAATTTTTGCTTGTGTCGGTTTCCTGAAAATATCGGCACGCGCCACAAACACTTTCGGTGCGGCATTCAAGGATAAGACAGCCAAAGCGTCCTGCAATGCGTTGGAATGATTGGGAGCAAAAATTACAGCGCCGTCAGTCGGTATGCGGTCAAGCCCGACATACTGCACTCGCCGGTAACTATGCCGAAATCCGAAATCGACATAGGGACGCAGGAATGAGTACAAACGATTTTCATCTTGTATCTTTGCCATGATGCAATCTATTTGTTTACACCTGCAAAGTTACTTTTTTTTTGTTACTCTGCAAATTTTACAGCCAAATTCCGTATGGCACACCATTTATGCCGTATCCTACAACAAGCCAAACTCGTAACTTTCGTTTTTCAGGAAATCAATGGCAGGTTGTATAGTTGCCAGCATATTTCCGGCGGCCTTTTTCGAGTCGTGAAAAACGACAATCGATCCGTTTCGCGTATAGCGTTTTACGATGCGCAGTACTTGTTCCGGCGTCAGACAGGCATTGTAGTCGCGCGTAATGACATCCCAAAAAATAACGGTATATTTTTGCCGCAACGCACGCAACTGTGCCGGTTTGATGCGCCCATACGGCGGCCGTAGCAACGAACTGCGAATGTAAGTATCAGCCACAGCCACGTCGTCGATGTAAGTTTTGCAATCGGTGCGAAAACCTTTCAGATGGTGCATTGTATGGTTGCCGACGTGGTGTCCGCGTTGTTTCAATTGTTCAAACAGCGCCGGATGCTTGCGCACATTATCGCCGACACAAAAAAAAGTGGCTTTAATATGGTTTTTGTCCAAAATGTCCAATAATTGTGGTGTTGTTTCGGGACACGGGCCGTCGTCGAATGTCAAATACACCACTTTTTTGCCGTCTTGTTTCTTACGCCAAATGCCAGGCCAAAACCAGCGCAGAAACATGGGAGGTTGTTCTATAAACACAATGTCGTATAGTTAAAAAGATGTCGTAAAAAACGAAAGCAACCCCGCCGCGAAGGAGGAGATTGCTTTCGGTGATGATTATTGCGCCATCAAATAATATTTTTCGAAACTGTTGCGAATATTCTCAGCCAACGGTCGCTGATGTGTGGCACAAGTGTAATAAATATTTTGCAACATGCCCAGATTTTGTTGCTGGCTCATTTCGCGCGACATGCGTCTGCGGTCTTTCTCCGGCAACGATTGTAACCAATCGAGGCGTTGATAGATTTCGGCAGTCAATGCATTGATGATTTCATCGCCTTTGGCATGTTCGCCAAGTTGATAATAATTATCAGCCAACATGGCCGAAGTATAGTCGTGCGGCACGGTGGTAGGCGGAATCACCTGCATGCAATAATCCAACACTTCGAGAGCTTTGTCGTTTTGACCTTCGTCGATAAGCGCCTCGACCAGCGAGGCAAACATCATACGATGCGTACGGCACATACGCATAATGTTTTCATCAATATAAACATCGGGGTTATCAATGCCGCCGAATCGGAATTTGTGCATCATATTATCGTACATGGCTTCGGTATTGACCTTTTCACGTCCGCCGTTATCTATCGGCACCAAACGATAGCACAAGCCCTCGAGTTGCAGATATTTTTTGACATTCGGATAGAATTGTTCGCCAACAGTAACTGCGAAATACATCGGTCGTTCCCAATTGTTGGAGTTGATCATTTCCAGCACCATCATTTGCGATTTTTCGACAACGCGATTCAATTTGATATTCATTGTATCGACAATTTTATCGGCATCTTCGGGTTTTACCGTTCCGGTAGCCACTACTTGAGCGGCATCCACAGGCACTTCCATATTGCTTGCAAACATAGTGCCGATACCATCGCCAATCAATTCGGGTACGCGTACCAAATCCAAGGCTTGCTGCAACGGCATCGAGCCTCCGAATTGCGGATGATCTATCACACGCGACACATCAAGATGCCCCGAGACATAATCTTTACGTTCCCAAGTAATAGGCAGCGGTGCCGATTCGTAAGCGCCACGTTTCATCTGGTCGATATACCAATCGGTGGACAAATACGATAAGTTACATGCACGCATATCGGTACGCGTGCCTTCCACTTCCATATTATACCATACAGGGAAGGTATCGTTATCGCCATTGCAAAAATAGATGGCGTTCGGTGCGCAACTATTCAGGTAATTGGCACCAAAATCGCGACAAGTGTAACGTCCGCTGCGGTCGTGATCATCCCAGTTTTGCTGCGCCATCAGCGCCGGCACACCCAAGCAGAACAACGTGGAGAAAATGGCTGCAAGCGTTTTCGGCAACACTTTGCCGAGTCCTTTGGCCACGGCTGCCACACCCAAACCAATCCAAATGCAAAAAGCATAGAACGATCCGGCATACGCATAGTCGCGTTCGCGCGGTTGATAAGGCGTCTGGTTCAGATATATCACGATGGCAATGCCTGTCATGAAAAACAGAGTGAACGTTACCCAAAAACTTTGTGTGCCTTTTTTGCCACCGGCCAACTGCCACACGATGCCCAAAATGCCCAACAGCAACGGCAACATGAAGTAGCGGTTGTGTCCTTTGTTATTTTTGAGCGAATCGGGCATTTGCGATTGGTCGCAAAGCATGGCGTTGTCGATGAAATCGAAACCGGTAATCCAATTGCCATGATCAAGTTCGCCATGTCCTTGAATGTCGTTTTGACGACCGCTGAAGTTCCACATAAAATATCGCCAATACATGAAATTCAGTTGGTAACCGAAGAAAAAGCGCAAGTTTTCGCCAAACGTCGGACAAACGATTTTTTCCTTGCGCCCGCAGCGATCGACTTCGATGCGTTTGCCTTTGATGTTTGCCCACGATTTATACGCTTCGACATGCGCGCCTTTCGTGCTATACATGCGCGGGAACAACATCATGAAACGCTCGTCCATCTTGTAGCCGCGATGGCGGTAACCGGCCACGACATATTGGTCTTTCTCGCCCGGTTCGGTCTTCTCCTTGCAAATCCAGATGGGCGAGCCCTCTTTCTCCTCGGGAACACAAACATTGCCCTGAATAGTCAATTTTTCGGGCGCCGAATAGACCGCGCCATAAAAGAGCGGACGATCGCCATATTGTTCGCGGTTCAGGTAATATTGCAGCGAGAAAACGTCCTCCGGCGAGTTCTGATCCATCGGAGTATTAGCCATCGAGCGGATGACAATCATCGCATACGAGGCATAACCTATCAACATCACCGTAGCGCACAGCACGATGGTATTCATCCAGCGACGGCTGACATTTTTGTACAAGAACAAAAAGACACACAACGCCACAATAATCAATATGCCAAGTATAATGCCATTGCCGAGGAATGGCACACCTATCAACGTCAGTGCCACAACAAAAGCGATTTTCGCACGCACGTCATTCGTCCCGAACTGTGTTTCGTAAATTGCCCACACGAGTGCGGCTATGGCCAACACCATATAAATAATCAAACCGGTATTGAACGGACAGCCCAACACATTGGTAAACAGCAGTTCGAACCAACTTGCCACTTTCACAAAACCGGGAATCAGTCCATACAACACCGCCGCCAAAATGGCAACCGATGCCGCCAATGCTACACACACACCTTTGAAATTCGGCGTGTATTTTTTGAAATAATAGACCAATACAATGGCAGGAATAGCCAACAAGTTCAACAAATGCACACCGATACTCAAGCCCATCAGATAAGCAATAAGTATCAACCAGCGGTCGGATGTTGGCGACGTTACTTCGCTATCTTCCCATTTCAGTATCAGCCAAAAGACAACCGCCGTAAAAAACGACGAATAGGCATAAACCTCGCCTTCGACGGCCGAGAACCAAAACGTGTCGGAAAATGTATAAGCCAAAGCTCCAACGATACCCGAACCAAGAATCGCAACGGCTTTTGCAGCCGATATTTCTTGATTAGCATCGGTTACCAACACCTTGCGCGCCAAATGCGTAATCGTCCAGAACAAAAACAAGATGGTAAATGCACTGCACAATGCCGACATGGCATTGACCAACGGAGCCACCTGCGACGGATCTGATGCCAAAAGAGTAAACAAACGCGCCGTCATCATAAAAAACGGTGCTCCGGGCGGATGACCCACTTCCAATTTGAAGGCAGATGAGATAAATTCGCCGCAGTCCCAAAAACTGGCTGTCGGTTCTATCGTCAGCAGATAAGTGGCTGCCGCAACGGCAAACACCAACCACCCCACGATATTGTTCCACAATTTGAATCGTTTCATAAAAATTTGTCAATTATTGATTTGATGATAATTTATAATTTCAGTTTTTCGAGTGCGGATAATCAATCGTATAATGCAAACCGCGACTCTCTTTGCGTTCGAGTGCTTGACGCGTTATCAGATAACCTACATTTATCATGTTACGCAACTCGCAAATATCTTTCGTGGCCTTGACGCGCTTGAATAGATCTTCCGTTTCCTCGTAAAGCAGGTCGAGTCGTTCCCACGCACGACGGAGCCGCACGTCGCTGCGCACAATGCCGACATAGGTGCTCATAATCTGCCCTACCTCTTTCACGTCTTGCGCTATCAGCACTTTTTCTTCGTTGCTCATAGTGCCTTCGTCGTTCCATTCCGGCACTTTTTCGTTGAAATCGTATTGGTCAATGACACTCAAACTATGCTTGGCAGCTGCGTCGGCATACACTACGGCTTCTATCAACGAATTGCTGGCCAAGCGGTTACCGCCGTGCAAACCCGTACACGAACATTCGCCCACAGCGTAAAGCCGTTGAATACTCGAGCAAGCGTCCAAATCGACCTTGATGCCGCCACACATATAATGCGCACTCGGCACTACGGGAATATACTCGCGCGTGATGTCGATACCGATGCTCAAGCACTTAGCATAGATGTTCGGGAAATGATGTTTTGTTTCTTCGGGGTCTTTGTGCGTAACATCGAGGCAAACGTGGTCGAGCGCATGAATTTTCATCTCGTTATCGATGGCACGTGCCACAATGTCGCGCGGTGCGAGGCTCAAACGTTTATCATATTTTTGCATGAATTCTTCGCCATTTGGCAAACGCAAAATACCGCCATAGCCACGCATGGCTTCCGTGATGAGATAAGCCGGATGCGTTTCTGCCGGGTTGAACAACACCGTCGGGTGGAATTGTACAAATTCCATATCCTTAACTTTGCCTTTGGCGCGATAAACCATGGCAATGCCGTCGCCTGTGGCGATATTCGGATTCGACGTGGTGGCGTAAACCGCACCTGTGCCGCCCGTGGCCATCAGCGTAATTTTCGACAGATAAGTATCGATTTTCCCTGTTTCGGGATTCAAGACGTATGCACCGTAACATTCGATGTCGGGTGTACGACGCGTAACACGCTGTCCGAGATGGTGTTGCGTAATTATCTCTACGGCGAAATGGTTTTCCAGCACTTCGATATCGGGATTGGAACGCACGGCAGCCATCAGCCCGCGCTGAATTTCGGCTCCCGTATCGTCGGCATGGTGCAAAATGCGAAACTCGGAATGTCCGCCCTCGCGATGTAAATCGAACTGCCCGTCATCTTTTTTGTCGAAATTCACGCCCCAACTGACCAATTCGGCAATTTGTGCCGGCGCATTGCGCACTACTTGTTCCACGGCGGCACGGTCGCTAATCCAGTCACCGGCCACCATCGTGTCCTCAATGTGTTTTTCAAAATCGTCGACCAACAAATTCGTTACCGACGCTATGCCGCCTTGCGCTTTGGCAGTATTGGCTTCCTCCAGAGTTGTTTTACATACAATAGCGATTTTACCTTTGTGTGCACGCACCACTTTCAACGCGAAACTCATGCCGGCAATGCCGCCACCAATAACCAAAAAATCAAATTTTCGTACCATTTGGTATCACGTTTCTATTTCAGAAACAACTTATTTTATTGATTCACAACAAATTGCCACCAACAGAAATTAAATGGCATTAACTTTCAAAGTTAAGTCTTTTATTTCAAACAGCAAAGCAAATCGTATTTTTTAACCAAATTAACCACTTTGACAATG
This sequence comes from Paludibacteraceae bacterium, assembly GCA_051878315.1. Lineage (GTDB taxonomy): Bacteria > Bacteroidota > Bacteroidia > Bacteroidales > Paludibacteraceae > W0P28-013. The sequence goes on from JBJEJW010000023.1 coordinate 30,619, forward strand.
GGAATGACATAGGTGTTGCACAAAAAACATATCAACACACCATAATTTTGTTATTTTTTTAACTCTTTGTTAAGAAAATTCTTACTATCTTTGCAAGTTGAAAAGAAATTTTTACATCATGAACAAACATTTTTCATTAGGATTATGTGTCGCCCTTTGCGGGTTAAGTGCCTGTACTACAGACATTGACATGAACAAAATGTCAACCGACATTGCCTACGGCACCTCACTGGTGATTCCGGTCGGAACGGCACATACGACCGTTGCCAAGTTATTGGATTTCATCAATAGCGATGCCATTCTCCAAGATAGTACACTCAACACCTGCGTACTATGGACACGCGATACCATTCGCATCAATACCGACAACGTGTCGGCCGGCGACTTCACCAAGAGTCTTATCAGTTCGAGCACCATGCACATCGCTCGCAAACTCGGCATCGACATACCGGCCGGTACGTCGTACACACTTCCTATACGCGATGAGGGTTACTCGTTCAGCGACGTCAACGAAGTGCTGGATTTCGACTACAATCACTACAAATCCGATGGCACCGTCGATCAACGCATCGACAGCATCGATGTAACACAAGCCGAATTGCACGTCGTCATCGAAGCCAACGATTTGGAATTGTCGGAAAGCAACTATTTGCGCATCGACATCGACTTCCCAACGGTACCGAGTTTGGAGTCCAAGCAATACATAGTAACACACACGCCCTGCTCTATCGATGACGAAGTATATGATTTTCAAGTACATTTCCAAGGCGACAGCACAAAAGTCGGCATGGTGGCTACCTACACTTTCATATCGGACGGCACGATGCAAATATCCGATGCATCGCAAATTACACTCAACACGCAATTCCGTTTTGTCGATTACAATAGGGTGTGGGGTTACTTCGGGCGCGACGAAGTGATTACCAGCGACGACGTCATACAAAAAATCCCGACACGTTTCTTCGAGGGCGAAGCCTTCAAAGGCAACAAACTACTGTTCAGTAATCCGCGCGTGCGTTTCGACATCGAAAGCAACGTCGGATTCCCCATGGATTTCACTGTACTGACAATGAAAGCCGTAGATGCCGAAGGTACCACGGTTGAAGCCGAATTTATGGAAAACGGACATGCATCGCCTTCATGTGTCATACCGCTGCGCAAACCGCAAAACGAGTGCGACACATCGCTGAATACACGCATTTTCGACAATGTGGACGGACACACCGAGCGCTTGTTTGAAATAACGCCGAAACAATTTGTGTACACATTCCAAGTACAGCGCACCAAACTAACCAGCCCCGAAGGCAGTTGGGATTGGCAACACTATTTGTGTAACCCGCCGCGCATCAACATGTATATCATGGCCGAAATTCCGTTCCAATTCAATCCAACTTCCTACTATCAGTACAGCGACACCATCGCCTGCGACATCGAAACATTGACAGGAACACACGGTTTCCCGAATGAAATCACCGTTGAGCAACTCAACTTAAGTTTCCGCTACACGAATAAACTCCCCGTCAAAGCACGCGCACACGCAGTAATGCTCGACTCGCTTGATGCGCCCGTATTCACAAGCGCCGAATTTCCGTTAGATGCTGCGCCTGTCGATAACGAAGGCCGAACCACCGGCTCGACAGATGGCGAATTTCGCATGGAATTTACCGGCGATGACATTGCCACCATTTGGACAGCAAAAAGTGTAGTCATTGTCGTCAAAGTCGATGCCCAAACCCCTGAAAACGACATGATTTACTTCAGTCTCGATGACGAACTGACCATTCATGTAGCACTCTTTGTCAAAGGGAATATGCAAACCGACCTCGACACTATCAGTAACATTTTTAATAAATAAGCCGGTATGAAGACAAAAAAAATATTTGCTATTTTGGCAACAAGTCTTTGTATAGCCTCCGCAACGGTGGCCGAGACAAACACTTATTATTTCATGGACGAAATACCGATGCGCAGTTCCATGAACCCGGCCTTTATGCCAAACACGAAATTTTATCTTGATTTCATTTTCTTACCGAATTTATCGTTGAGTGTCGGCAACAATTCGTTTGCTTTGAAAGATGCCATCTTCGAACACGATGGTCAAATGGTAACAGCCTTGCATCCATCGCAAAGCGTTGACCAACTCTACAAACACATCAAACGCACCACGTCGTTCGATATGGATCTGAATATCAATATTTTAGAATTCGGTTTCCGTTTCCGCGAGCGCAACTATCTGACCTTTGGGCTCGGTGTCAACGTTGATGGAGGTCTGTTTCTGCCACGCGATCTATTCAAATTGGCATTATATGGCACACCCGACGAATTTGGCATTAATTCGTTCAATTTCAAACGTACCGGGCTGAATCTGACTGCTTACAGCGAATTTGGCGTTGGCTATATGCGTCGCATCAACGAGCAATGGACAGTCGGTGGCAAACTGAGTTTGCTGATGGGCTACGCCGGTGCCACCTCGAAAGTACGCAATCTACAACTCGACGCCTCGCGCGACGCATGGGACGTTACCGCCGATGCCGACATCTACGCTTCGGTGCCGGTAACCTTTGATACAAAAGACGACGGTTCCATCGACTTTGGGTCGATAAGTCCGTACGACGATGTCATGGACTACGTCAAAATGTTGTACAAACCGGCAGGACACGGTGCCTCACTCGACGTGGGTTTCACCTACGAGCCTATCAAATATTTAGTTATTTCAGGCGCCATCACCGATCTCGGATTCATCTATTGGCACGACAACATCATCGGAGGCCAACTCGATGGCACTTACCATTTTACTGGCATCACGTGGGAACCCGGCGACAGTCTCAACCTACAACAATTAGGCCAAGATGCACTCGACGCATTCCAATTCAAATCAACGCAAAATCAGAAAGGCTTCGCCCAAATGATGCACGGCAACTTCAACGCCGCCATCGAATACGGCATACTGAAAAACAAAATCAGTTTCGGTCTGCTGTCGCACATGCGTTTCAACGCACAACGTGTTACCGAAGAAGTAACGCTGGCAGCCAATTTCCGTCCGCTCGACTGGCTGAAAGCCTATCTGACCTACTCGTTCGTCAACAGTCGTTGGAATAATATCGGTTTAGGATTAAACCTGCGCGTCGGCATGTTCAACATGTTCCTCGCCATGGATTATATTCCACTGAATTGGGCTAAAATGACAGTCGCCGAAGGTGGCAACACCATACCCATTCCATACGGTACGCAATGCGTCAATGTGCAAATGGGCATGAACTGGAATATCGGCCGCGACAGTAGCGATAAAGACCGCGACGGCGTGAAAAACAGCGAAGATCAATGTCCCGGAACACCAATCAAACAACTCCGCAAACTCTGTCCCGACATCAAACGCAAGCACTTTGTCGATTCGGTCGGTTGCTTGCTCGACGAAGACCAAGATGGCGTACCCGACTGCTACGATCAATGTCCCGGAACACCTTTCGGCTGGCCTGTCGATTCGGTCGGATGCCCGTTTGATGATGATATGGACGGCGTGTACAACTATGCCGATAGTTGTCCGAACACCCCGATTGGCGTGCTGGTCGATTCGAAAGGTTGCCCGCTCGACGAAGACCAAGACGGAGTGCCCGACTATCTCGACCAATGTCCTGATACACCGCTGGGCGTGCAAGTCGATGAAAACGGTTGCCCAATAGATCAAGACGGTGACGGCGTACCCGATCACCTTGACAAATGTCCTGACACGCCACGAGGTGTACAAGTTGATTCCGATGGTTGTCCCGTTGATACCGACGGCGATAGTGTACCCGACTATCTCGACCAGTGTCCCAACACGCCGGCCGGCGTACAAGTTGATGCAACAGGCTGTCCGCTCGACCAAGACGGCGACGGCGTACCCGACTATCTCGACAAATGTCCAAATACACCTGCCGACGCATTCGCCTCTATTGACGAAAACGGCTGTCCGAAAGATACCGACGGCGATGGTGTGCCCGACTATCTCGATAAATGCCCGACAACCGCCGGCACGGTCGATAATCACGGTTGCCCCGAACTGAAACGCGAAGTACGAAACTTGTTCAAACGCGCCATGCAGGGCATTCAATTTGAAACAGGCAAAGATGTCATTCTGCCAAAATCATTCCCCATTTTGGACGACATCGCCAAAGTGATGTTCGAAAATCCGACATTCAACCTCACCATCAACGGACACACCGACGACGTCGGCGATGATAATGCCAACATGATTTTGTCGGAAAAACGTGCTGCATCGGTACGTCGCTACCTCGTTGGCAAAGGCATCGACGAACGTCGCATGACCTCGAACGGATTTGGCGAAACAATGCCAATAGCCGACAACAAAACAAAAGCCGGACGCGCACAAAATCGTCGTGTAGAATTCCTCGTTACCTATGAAGAAATCTCTTACGAAAAAATCGTTAATCCGGAATTGCAGGATCTGCAAAACACCACACCGGAAACACCAAACGCACCGGCAGATACATTAAAATAATTGGATAACGAAATAGGGAAATCTTGCAAGATTTCCCTATTTTTTAACCATGATATACAAAAAAAAACCCTGCCATTGCAGGGTTTCGCAGGGGTGGAAGATGGGACTCGAACCCACGACATTCAGAACCACAATCTGACGCTCTAACCAACTGAACTACATCCACCATCGGTTTTGCGGTTGCAAAGGTAACTATTTTTTTTGGAACACACAACTTTTACAAACAAAAAATGCAAATGAGCGAAGAAAACACCCAACAACTTAATAATCAACAAATTACAAACACCATAAAGCAAATACGCCGCCTTATTGTCGGTTCTATGGATGGCGTTACTGCCACCACGATGCGCCAAAAAGGTCTGAATTATAGGCAAAATTTCGGCGTTTCACTACCGCGTTTGCGCGAAATTGCACACACCGTCGACCCTAACCTGACATTAGCCGAACAACTATGGCAAACCGACTGTCGCGAAACGCAAATCGTCGGGCTGCTACTGATGCCAACCGACCAAATAACTACCGACACGGCACTCCGTTTAGCCGATACGATACCGACATCCGAATTGGCCGAAATCGCCGCAATGACACTATTTTGCAAACTCGCAGACATCGACCGATTTGTAACTCAACTATCCACACTCACAAACCCATGGCGACTGTTAACAGCCTGTTGCACAACCACACGCGCACTTCATCGTTTGCAACCACAAACTATCGAAACCGTGTTGCACGCCGTTGCCGATAACGACATCGACATGGCAACCGCCAACGCCGCCTATACCCTGCTACAACATCTGCACGACCAAAACGCCACAACAAGCCGACCGTATATCGACATTTTGGCGCATTCGTCCAATGCACTGTGTCAACGCATAGCCACGCTAATAATATAGCAACACCGACACCTTGGCTGACATTATTGTAAAAAAAAAATCTCCACTTTGCAGTAGAGATTTTTTTTACAAACAATTCGGCGACTTACGGCACCAAGGCTTTGTAGGCTTGGTCGCCAACCATTACCACATAAGCACCTGAATCCACATTCGGCAAAACAACTTCGCCGTTGGCAGCAATGTCGGCTGTACGCAACAACATACCATTGACGTTGTACAAACGCACTTGCGTTCCGTCGGCAGCAGATGTTTGGACAATAATCGTCCGGTCGTGCACTATAACCGAAGCCACCGCATTGTCTGCGGCAATAGGTTTGAGGCCGGTGGTTACATCGAATAAGTCGGTGTACAAATACAAATCTGGGAAAGTGGCATTTGTCATCACACACATTACATCGCCAATGCTTTTCAAGAAGGTGGTTACACCATCTTCGATGGTATATTCCGTGCCTTCAATCAGTTCTTCACCCTCGAGTTCGCCTTCATCGTTGATAATGGGCACATCAAGGAACCAGCGATAAACGGTTGTGTCGCCATTGACTTCGAAATGTTCGCTCAAGTCCACGGTCATATCGACAAGCGCTGCATCGACAGGTGCCTGATTAGCATACCCATAGATGGTGTAGGAGGGCAATGGTAATGGCAAAGTATTGAATGTGAAGAAGTTGTTGCTGAGTGTCAAGATACGCAGGCGTGTCAGTTTCGACACATCAATTTGCGACAAGTAATTGTACGTCAGCATTACCTGCTCCAAGTTTGGCGCACCATCCAACGAAATTTGCTCAAAATAGTTGGTTGACAAATCCAAATTCCACAACGCCGGATTATCGAACACTACCGAATTGAGTTGGTTGTTCGAAGCCGACAACAATCCGAGATTCTTATTTGGGCTGACATCGAGCGTTGTCAAGTCATTGTCGTTCAGCATCAGCCAATAGAGGTTACTGTAAGCCGACACATCAACCGTTTTCAGTTGGTTGCCCGACAGGTTCAAATCTTTCAATTTTTCCGTATTGGTCGGCAGCGTTATCGACGATAAGCCGGCGTTGGCTACCGTCAAGCCGATGGCGTCGTTCAGTCGGCTGCCATCGAACGAGGACAACGATGCACCATTCATACTAAACACGGTAATGGCTTCCTCTGGTTCGTAAGTGTACACTTTAACCTCGGTGTCAGCCTTAGTTGTAGCCGAGAACAAACGATAAGTCGAACCCAACAAATATTGTGTCAGATTATCGTTGCCTTGCCAATCGAAATAGATGGCAATACCGCTATCGTCGCCGGCAGCCAGCGACAAATTCACCTCCTCGCCATCGGTCGTGGTTTTGAATGTGGCCAACACATTAGTCGGCATACCGGCGGCAAGTATCGGTGTCGTTTTCAAGACATCATCGTCCGCAAAATCGGGGAAACTCGGATGCGACATTTCGCAATAAATAGTGTCGCCTTCGATATTGAAACGCGTAAAGCCATTTTCGATGGTATAATCCTCACCTTCGGTCAATACCGTACCGTCTGCGGTCTTTTTCCAGACATACACCGTATTATTGCTGTCAATGGTACGATTTTGTTCCGACAAATCGGTGCACGGGCCTTTGGTCGCAATCTGAATATCGGCTTGCGGCGCATATTTGTATTGTTTCATGCTGCCCGGCTCCGGCAGTGTAGCCAGCGTAAATTTATTGCCGTCGATGGCCAACGTGTCGATGTTGTTCGTTGTCGGATAGACAATAGACGTCAGCAGATTGTTCGAAGCACGCAAAGCTTGCAAGTTCTCGCAGTGAGTGAAATCCAATTCCGTGAACTTGTTGTTCGATACATCGATGGAAATCAGGTTATCGGCATCCGAAAAATCGATGGTTATCACCGTGTCACGGTCGGCAAAACTTATCTTCGACAATTGGTTGTTGCTGATGTCCAAACGGCGTATGGCCAGCACATAGTGCAAGGTCAATTCCGTCAATTGGTTATTGCTGACATTGACATTTTCCAGCAAATTTTTGCTGAAATAGGTACTTGCACCTGCCAGCGACAAAGTCGTAAGATTATTGTTGCTCAAATCGAGCGAATAGAGCAAGCGGTTTTTGCTCAAATCGAGGCTTTGAGTGTACAAGCCGGTATTGGCCAAATTCAATTCTTCGAGTCCCACCAAATTGGTTAAGTCGATGCCATTCAGCGGCACATTCACGCCAAGTGCCGACACCGACACGCCTTCGGGCACATACACCGTGAAAATGTATGCCGTTTTGGTATTCACATTCGGCGTAACCGACAAATGCGATGTCGTTACTTTGATGGTGTCGAACGTTTCGGAATTGCCAAGTTGCAGATAGCATTCTTTCGGATTTTCGGGCGTAGCGCCGGTCAAGCCTATCGAAAAATTCAGCGGTTCGTTAGCCGAACTCATCTTCATACTAAACGCTTTGTCGGGTTTGCCAAAGTCGTCGGCGGTCTTCACCTTGAAGTGTCCGGCATAAAGCACCGCTTCAGGGAATTTGTTATTGATAAACGCAATAACCAAACTATCGGTGTGCGCTTTTTTGAGCGTTACTTTGCCGTCCTCGTACGAGAAGTAACTCTCGTCGAGCAGCGTCAAAGTCGATGGATTTAACTCCGAAATGCTGTACAAAGCGGCTTCGGTTGTAGTGCCATCGCGCAACACGCGGCTGCTGAAATCCAATTCCGTACCTTCGGCATACGACAAATCGGTCGGAATCATGCGCGGCTGATAGTAATATTCGTTCCAATAGCCGGGATCGAACGGCAACGTGGCAAAATCCATGCAGTTGTCGTTGATATGCACATTCACAAGGTTCGTGTCTTTCGACAAATCAATTTCCGTCAGGTAGTTTTTATCGGCATACAACGATTGCAGCAACGTGCATTCCGACACGTCAAGTTCTTTGAGATTGTTGGCCGAACAGAACAGATAAATCAAATTTTTATTGTTGGTCAGGTCGAGTTCGTTCAACTTGCCTTCGGCATTGTGAGTACCAGAATTATGTGTACAATAGAGTTGCTGCAACTTGGTATTGTTGCGGAGGTCTATGCTGTTGATGCGCGTATCGCTGATATTCAGAATCAGCAAATCGGGATTTTGACTGACATCCAAGGTCGATACATTAGTCAAATCGATTGACAGACGCAACAATTTTGGGCAACCGGTCGGGTCAATGTGCGTTACACCAAAATTATGGTACGCATCGAACGATTGCAGTTTCGGGTAATTGGACAGGTTGAAGTGTTCGCCGTCGAAATAATCGATTTGAGCAATTTCGAGCAACATCAGCGAGTCGAGGTTGTCACCTATCACCAGCGGCGATTCGGCGCTAAACGGGTTGTCCAACAGATACAACATACGCAACTTACTGTTGTTCGACAAGTCCAACGATTTCAGCACGTTGTGCTGCATACTCAGAATTTCCAAATTGGTCAGTTTCGACAAATCGATGCTCTCGATATAGCAACCATCGAGGTTCAGATAGTCGATTTTCGACGCGTCGCCATACAATTTCACTACGCCGGCGCTCGATACGGTACCCGATACGGTCGTACCTTCCAAACTTTGCGAGTCTTCGCTAAATACTGCTTTGCCGATTTCCCACTCCATTTTGCCGAAGCCGCAATCGACATCGATAAAAATAGAATCGGTAGCCGCAATCACCATCGTGAAAGCGTTCTGCGCACCGGCCGTTTCGTACAAAGTCGTTGTGAAGGTCAAAAACGGCTCTTCGCTTTCCGTTTGGGCAAACAGCGACAACCGGCAGCCCAACAATACGACAACGACAGCCAATTTCGCCATCCAACTGTAAATAAAATGTTTCATTGTGATAATTTTTGGTTATTGTTTAGTTATTCTTATTGCACTACAATCGACTGTGCGTGCGTGCCATTCACCCGCACGACGTACACGCCGGCCGACAGCGACGACGCATCCAAATTCAATTCGTCGTTCAACGATTCAGCCGTCATAACAACCTGTCCAACAGTATTATAAACCACGGCATCCATGTGTGTGGCGCCACCAAGGAACAGATTGAAATGCCGCGCATCGCGCGAAACGACCAGCAAGCGGTTCAAACGTTCGGGCACCGATTCGAGACCGGTCGAAGCGCGACGAATCACCTCTTTCAAACCGGCATACGCATCGAATTTGCCGGCACCCCACTGCAACGGGTCGCCGTTGGTGCCAACCACGTCGGCATCGACCTGAGCCGTCGTGGCAACAATATCTTTCACATCGTCTATCGTCAGGGTCGGGTCGGCCTCGAGCCACAAAGCAATGGCGCCTGCCACTACCGGCGTGGCCATCGACGTACCGAGCGACTGATGCCAAATGTTGGTGCGATTACTTTCGACATATTTGGCTTGCAACGCATTGGACTGCAAGTTTTCATACGACGCATAATAACTGCTGCTCGACGACACAACGGCTGCGCCCGGAGCGCACACATGCGGCAGATTGCGCCCGTCAATCAGTGTACCATACGAAGTGAACGATGACACATCGTTACCCGAGAACTGACCTTGATAGCCATAGATACCGCCATCGAGCGAACCCCACGAGTCGCGCGAATTGTACGAACCGACAACCAAGATATTATTACCGCAAGCCATATCGCTAATGGAACCGTTGCACGAACCGTTCGACCAACCTGCGAAACCATAACCATCGAAATGGTTGAAATAGCCATCAATATAACAATCGATGCGCTGACCGGGTTTGCCCACAACTTGGAATCCCAGAATGTAGTTACCCGCGGCATTGGTCGAAGTGTTGTCAAACGTGAAGAAATCCACCTTACAATAATAGCGCTGGGCATCTTCGTCGATGTCGGACCCCGCACCTACATAACCTTGGAACGCCTTGGTAAAATTGGCATTCGTTTTGTCGTCGCTGCTTTCCACATAGTCGGGCGACGCATAATAGAGCGGTTCGTTTTCGGTATTTTCGGCTATCGGGAGTTCGAAGATAACCGTTTCGCGAGTTTTGTTGAAAATCACCACGCGGAACAAAAATGGCGTTGTGTCGTTGCTATACACATCAATGCCACCATAACGCACATTCTGATAGCCGCTTACCGCCACACGCGGATAGATGAACGTTTGCAACAAGGTATCGCCTTCGGTCAACGTTTTGTTCAACGCAATAGGCAAATCGCCTTCGTTGCCGGCCGCCACACAGATAATAGCCTCCTCACCGGCCAACTCGAGGTATTGTCCCAGCAGGCTTTTGCCGTCGTGCGAGCCAAGATTACTGCCCAACGACATATTGATAACTGCCGGCTGATTGTGGTCGTAACGATAGTTCAGAATATTTTCCATGCCGAGTGCGATGAAACCGTCCTGCAACGTACCGCACGATGCCACGATGTCCGATTCGTAAGCCATGCCGTAGAACGGACAATCCATATCGGCCACCGTAGCCGCAAACTCGTTTTTCTTCTGTGCTGTTTGTGCCGTTCCACGATAGCCGCCGGCCATAGTGCCCAGCGTGTGTGTGCCGTGGAACGACTCCTCGTCGTCGGTGGTGAATTTATCCATATTATCGGGCGTATAATCCTTTTCGACATAACCGATTGACGACGTTTCGGAATACGCAATATGGCTCAAAAACTGAATGCGGCTCGTGCCGTCGTCGTTGCGGAAATTGATGTGGTTCGGGTCTAAACCGCCATCGACAATGCCGGTAACGACACCGCGCCCCGTATAGGCAGACGGCAACTCCTGGCCGGCATGTATTTTGTCAACGCCTATCAGTTGACGCACCACATCATTTTTGGGGAATATGTCGCGCGACAGCGACAAACGCCGAACGCCACGCATGGCGGCTACGCGCTCCACTGCCGACAACGGCACCGACACGACAGCCAACCGACCGCGCTGCGCATGAACTACCACACCGGCCGCCGATAACGAATCCAACGACGCGCACTCGTCCAACGACAGCATGGCACAAACATACTTGTCCGCCGATGCACGACGCACTGTGCGCAACGCACCGGTCGCACGATCGACCTCGACAGCCGACGATGCGCGCAAACGACGCAACGCCATACGACTACCTACATCCAATGCCGACTGCGCCGACAACGACACCGCCAACAATAAAAAGCATGCAGAAGAAACAATTTTTCTCATCTGTTACATATTTTTAGTAAACACACGTTTTACAACAACGACAGGCGCAATGTATTGCACACTACGCCTGCACGCTGTTCTTTGTTAAACTTTCAATAATGACATCTATCCGTTGCTGCAATTAGCGACGATTGGTAACAATGCGCTTTTCGCCGTTGATGATGTACAAACCGCATGGCAAAGCGTTGATTTGCGCCTCGCTGGCATTTTGTATCAGCAGAATGCCTTGCAACGTATATACGTTGTTGTTGCGCGGTTTTTCGATGGTAACCGCTTCGATGGCTGTGGGAGTCGGTGCGCTCAACACAACGGTGGCATTGGCATCAAGCGTTACGCTATACACGCCTTCATCAGCCACAAGTTCTGCATCGCCAAATTTAACAGACGGAGCATCTGTGGTAAATTGAATTACCGTACCGGGACGGGCTACCCACAAATTGCCATATTTCACAAGATCCGTTGTGAGCACTGAGTTGGTATAGGATTCGCTTTCGTCCTCGAACGAGAATGTATAGTATTTCAAATAGACGTCAATCACATCTTCATCCTGCACATTTTCAAACCGATCGGACGATCCAAATGAGCGCGCCGTACTATTCAGATAGAATAAACCACTATTACCATACAAACTAATGCTAATCAAATTCTCTTTCTGCGGGTCAAACGGGATCTCATTATTCTTATACCCATTATTATATGTTCCTTCGGGATCGTCAGACTGCGATTTGAAAATAACAACATCCGTAGCAAATGGATATGCGCCTCTTGATACTTGACCACCATGTTGGAACAACGTCGGGTCATCAAAGTTAATATACACCGTAGAGGTACGGTCCATTTTGTAAATCCAAACAAAAAATTCAGCATCAGCCTCAAGATTATTAATAGAAGTAGAAGTAGAAGAATAGGACAAAAGATGCGTTCCGGCTCCATCTTTAATACTATCGAACGAGCATCCATCCAACGCATTAAAATACACATACGACGTTTTGGCCGGCAAGGTAACCTTCAGTCTATTGGGTTCCGCCTCATCAACAACCACCTGAGCGTATGGTGACGACCCACCATAAGATTCCGAAACCGAGAACAATTCCGGATGATTAACGGTCAGATAAATATCGAATGGTTCCAATTTCGTGGCCGACAAATTAACAGTATAAGCAGATTCGCTGGTAACTGTGAAGGAATAAGAACTACCATAATTCAAGAAATAGTATGTATCCTGCAATTCCGTTCCGTTCAACGACAACGAGTTCAAGGTGTAATCCGTATTGTTGCCATACAAAGTAATCTGTGCCCCCAATTTAACCGTATAATTGTCAGCACTCCATGTTGCTTTATCTACTTCTACACCATTCACCATTACTTTGGAGAAGGCATCGATGGTACCTTCAAATTTCACCGACACATCCACACCGGGCATTGCAAACACCACATCGACCGTAGCTTTATCTTCTGCCGTCCAGTCATAAGATTTTGCAACAGAAGACGTTTTGTCGCCAATCTTCAATGTGTACCAATTGTCCGTGCCGCTAAACCTACATTGTGCTTCCGAATAACCGCTCGAATGCGGAGGTACAAATTTGACTGTATTTGTTGTTTCAGTAAACGTTATAGTGCGATTGCCACATGACACCGACAAGTTGGCCGGTTCATCTACAGTCACCGTGAACGAGGCAGTACGGAGTTCGTCAAGCTTCTCCAACGACACAGTCACCGTAGCATCGGCCTTCGGGGAGAAATTTAAAGATCCGTAAGTACTATAGCCAGACGTCGGCGCCAAAGCCGGAGCGTTATAAGTCAACAAAACATCTGATTCGCTGGTTTTTAGAGTAAAAGATGTTTCTGCATATCCACTTTCGTGACTACCATCGGCGAAATTGACCGTGTTATTGCCATCAGCCAATGTTACTTCCGTATTATCGGAACGGACTAATTGAATTTTAGAGGCATCGGCCACGTACAGCGTAAACGAGCCCTTGCGAACTTCGGACATATCCCAGCACGAAATTTCCAATTTATAATTATCGTACACAGATACACCATAACCTGGAAACGGTGTGTAGGGTGTTGAATAACCATAACTATCTGTTACGACAAGTTTACCCAACTTATCGGCTGCGGCAGTAAACGTTACATACGCATAATTCGTGGTACAAGTATTTTCACCTTTTACCCACGAGTCGCCATCCGGCGTCAAGCCCGAAATAGAAACATCTGACGGATCGCAATTCAGGGTAACCGTCACCGAGGCGCTCACCGCAGTAGTAAAGCCGCAGAGCAGCGCCACAAACCAAACTGAGAAAAATTTTTTCATACTGTTTTTTGTTTTTAGGTTAGTAAATTAAGAAATTAAATTAAAATATCATTTTTAGTCCCCGATTTCAAATGTTAAAATCCTAATTTTTACATTTTACTTTCGTTTTACGTGTTTTAATGTTAAAAAATCAACAGTTTATAATCAAAATACGCTGCAAAGTTACAAATTTTTATTTTAACATCTGCCATTTTTAAGCATTTCTTTTCAACAAAACAGCAAAAAAAATAGTTTTATCGACAAAATATCCACTTTTACCGACAAACAAAAACATCTTTCAGCCCACAGCGAGCCAAAAGATGTTTTACAACATAAAGTTCCGATTCGGCAAACCTACACCCTATTTATTATTATATAAGTTCATGGCGGTCTGTATGCCGGCCAAGCAAAAGGTTTTAATCATTTCCACCGCTTGTTCGAAACGCGGTTCCAACGCCTGCCGCTCGTCGGGTGCAAACCGCCCCAGCACATAATTGACCTGCGCTCCGCGCGGGAAATCGTTGCCGATGCCGAAACGCAGGCGCGCATATTGCTGTGTGCCAATCAGTTCCTGAATGCTTTTCAGGCCGTTGTGGCCGCCATCGCTGCCGCTCGGTTTCAGGCGCAGCGCACCCACAGGCAACGACAAGTCATCGACCACGACCAACAACTGTTCCACCGCGATTTTCTCCTGTTGCAACCAATAGCGCACGGCCTGTCCGCTCAAATTCATATAAGTCGAAGGTTTGAGCAAAACGAGTTGCCGCCCTTTCAGGCTGCAAGTGGCCACATCGCCGTAGCGTCGCGTTTCAAAAACAGCATTGGACGCTTCCGCAAAAGCGTCCAATGTGTCGAAACCGATATTGTGGCGGGTGTGTTCGTATTCCGAACCGATATTGCCCAAACCGACAATCAGATATTTCATAAAAGTTTGAGTTATTTGCCGGCTGCTGCTGCGGCGGCGTTACCCATGGCGGCACGGGTCAATTTCACGCTGCACACTACGCTTTGCAAACCGTTCAAAAGTTCGAGGTTGTCGAAGTGCAAATCTTTCACTTGTATGGTTTTGCCCAAGCCCAAGTCGTCGATGTTGACAACCAATTTTTCGGGAATGGCTGCGGCCAAGCCTTTTACGCGAAGTTTGCGCATTTCGAGGCTCAATTTACCACCGGCACGAACACCGGCAGCGTGTCCTTCGAGACGAACCGGCACTTCCATTACAATCGGTTTGTTTTCGACTACTTGCAGGAAGTCGATGTGCAGCACGCGATCCGATACGGGATGAAATTGAATTTCTTTCATTACGGCCTCAACGCGGTTGCCGCCCACCTCCAAATTAACGAGGTAGATGTCGGGCGTGTAAATCAGTTTGCGCAATGCCGCTTCGGACACTACGAAGTGTACGTTTTGTCCTACGCCATAGAGTTCGCAGGGCACCAATCCTTGAGCGCGGAGCGCCTTGGTGGCTTTTTTGCCGAGTTCGTTACGAACGTCGCCTTTCAATTCGAATGTTTTCATTGTTGTTGTAAAAAAATGTGTTACTCAAAATTCAAGCATTGTGGGGCTTGATTTCCCATCACACGGATGCTTCCGTGAAAAGCGGCGCAAAGGTACGACTTTTTTGCGAATAATGCAACTTTTTTTTGTAGATTTTTATTCCAATAGGTGTTCGAACAGGAAGAATAGGCCTAAACCGATGAACAAAACACCCACGCTCCACCGAAACCATTTGCCGACTCGCCGTATTTTATCGTAAAAACGGCTGATGCTGTCGAAACTGAACGCCAAAATCCATGCGATAATCAGCACGGGCAACGCCACGATGAGCGCGAAAAAAAGAATATGCCACACGGCGATATGCGGTTGCGCCACCATGCCGAAAAAGAGAGCGGCATTAGTCGGGCAAAACGCCAGCGACAGCACCGCGCCCAGCAACAGCGCACCGGCCGCATTCGATTTGATGCGCCCTTCGACCTTGTCGGCCAACCTATTGCGCCCAACCGTCGGCAGCAAATCGGCTACGAACATCAACACACCCATAAGGATAAGAAACGGCGCCAACAACAATTCGCCATATTCGGCAAACAAATCTTGCAGATGTAAAATATCGGCACCGCCACGCAACAACAGCATCAGCACCGCACCCAGCACACCGAAAGCGAGCGTACGTCCCAACGTGTACCACAATCCGTTGATAAACACACGTTTATGATTTTCCAAATCGCGCCCGATGAAACCAATGACAGCAATGTTAGTCAGTATGGCACACGGGTCGAGCGCAAACACCACAGCCAGCAAAAAGGTAATCCACCACGGCGAGGCCGAAAGATTGAGTATTTCCGAAACATCCATAGACACACTTTTATTTATAGGCTGCAACAAGCGCTGCGGCCTGTTCGACATTCAGATTGCGACCGGTCGAAACCACTTTTTCGTCGATAACCACCGCCGGTAAACGCCACACTTTGTATGACAAGATTTGTTTCACGTCGGTTATCGCTTCGACCGTCGTACCTGCCGGAACGGCTGTACGCACCGCTTCGAGCGTGGCTTTGCAGCCGGCACACTGCGTTTCGAGCAAAACTTTTACAACCATAAAATCAATACTTTTTTGCGGTTGCGAAATTACACTTTTTTTGCCAAACTCGCAACACGCGCAATCATCAAAATAGCACACACACTTCGGCCTCGGCAACACGCACTAAATCGTCGGGCGCAATACGCAACTGCAAACCGCGCATACCTGCGCTGACATAGATGTACGGAAAAAGGCGGCAAGTTTCGTGTATGTAGGTCGGGAAGCGTTTTTTCATGCCAACGGGCGAACAGCCGCCACGTATGTAGCCGGTGAGTCCGAGCAAATCTTTGACGGGAATCAGTGCGCAACTTTTGTTGCCCGACACTTTGGCCGCGAGTTTCAAATCAATTTCTTTGTCGCCAGGAATGACACAGACGAAAAATCCGTTTTTGTCGCCACGCAACACCAGCGTTTTGAAAACCTGTTCGATAGGTTCGCCTATTTGTTCGGCCACATGTACGGCACCCAACTCCACTTCGCCGGCTTCGTACGGAATGAGTTCGTAGGTTATGTTGTGCGCATCGAGCAGACGCGCCGCATTGGTCTTTTTTGCCATAAATCAAAAAAAAGTTTATTTATTCAGTGACCCAAAAATAGAAATTATTTTCGACTTCGGAGCTTTTTATGTTAATGATTTTTTCGGAGGAGCGCGTGCCTATTTTTGCTGCATTTCGACATCGACATACACGGGCAGATGATCGCTATACCCACCATTGAACCGCATACCGACATAGGTGCGAAACGGTTTCGTACCGAGCGGTTTGTCGTCCTCGAGCAGCCAATCGGGGGCAAACACCTGCACGCCGTCGGCGGCCGTTCGTGTGCGTTTACCACCGTCGAGCAGCGCGCCCGACACCACTACTTGGTCGAGCATTCCCCATTGTCCGTCGTGCCTATAACTGCCAATGTCGCCACGTCGATGCAACTCGTACGTCAGGTTATATAGTAACGACGACTGCACAGTGTCGGTTGTAACAGGTTGAGCGCCAAGCACTTCGCTCATGCTCCGATTGTCAGGATAGTCGTTAAAATCGCCCATTATCATAATCAGCGCATCGGCATCAATCGCTTGCACGCTATCGACTGCCGCTCGCAATTGCCGTGCCGCGAACAAACGGTTCGGTTCGCTCTCCAACTCGCCGCCCAAACGCGATGGGAAATGGTTGACAAACAGGTGCAACGTGTCGCCGTTGGGCAACGCACCACACGCATACAAAATGTCGCGCGTGGTTTTCCCCGAAGGCAACACAAAACGAATGGGACGCGAATGAATCGGTATAAATTGTCGCGGTTGATAGAGCAACGCCACATCGACGCCACGCGCATCGTCGGACTCGTAATGAATCACCTTATAATGCAGTTGTTTTAGTTGCGAATGGCGTGTTAAATCATTTAGGCAATTAGTATTCTCAATTTCGCATAATGCAATCAAAGCCGGCGGGTTCCAACCACCGACGCCCACCACCACTTGTGCTATGTGTGTCAGTTTTTGGCGATAGCGTTCGTTATTCCAGCCGCGAAGGCCTCCGGGCAGATATTCATCGTCGTGTTTCAGAGTGTCGTGCTGCGTATCGAACAAATTTTCGACGTTGTATTCCATCACGCGCAAAGTCGATTGCGCCGGCAACAACGTCGGCAACAAGCAAAGCAAGCCTATCAACAGCAGCGTTTTTCTCATCAGTTTTAGGATAAATCTATTTTTCGTATGCACCTAAATCGGGAGCTCCATCGACCAAACGGTTTTTGCCCTCCATGTCGGTCGGATAACGTTCGGCCACCGCTACATCGGCTTTGCCGCACGCACTCGACCGATCGGCCAAGTGAAAATCGAAATAGCCGTTTTGCGCAATGTCGCGAATTGACGTATTGACAAAGACCGTGTCGGCATGATACACGCCATTGGCATCAGGATTTTGCGAATTTGCCCAATAATTATCGACAAAACAGGCATCGGTTTGTTGGCGACACTTGAGCAACGAGTGGCTGATAGTAACATTGTAGGCGGCATCGGTAATGGTATCGCGCATCAAAGCAATCTCGCGACTTTGATTGCCGAAAACAATCGAATTTTCGACCACAGCCGACTTCACGGGGAAAAGATAGAGTAAATTGCCATCGACATAATAGTTGGCGATGACCATAGCCACATCTTGTCGCGTACCCCATGTATAGTAGTTGGCAATGGTAGTGTGCGCCACATACGCCTCGCCACCCAATTGGTAAAAACAGGCTGTACCGCAATTCGACAGTTCGCAATTCACCACTTCGACGTTGGCATTTTGGGCGAACAGCCCATACTGTGTCATCGAGTGCAGAATGCAATTTGTCAATGTGAGCGACGGTTGAGCAATAGATGTTCCACTGACGATAACGCCTGCATCGCAACTGCGGATGTGCGTATGTGTCAGCGCATGGCGTCCATGTGCATTTTGCAGATAAACACCGCCCCACTGCCCCGGCATATAGTCGTAAGGTGTCCTATCCTCATCGGGCATGCGGTCGAAACGATCGGTACGCATCAGCACCGGCTGTGCAAACGTACCGTTTGCCACCAAATGGCCATCGACTACGAGATTGGCTTTGTCGTGAAAATAAAGACGTGTACCGGCGGCCAATGTCAGCGTAACATTTTCGGGTACATACAGATAATCGAAAATCAAATAGGGTCGTTCGGCCGTCAGCGTAGTGTTTTTGGCAAACGTATAACTATCGAGCACAATAGCATCTTGTCCGTACACCACCAATTTCACATTTTGCGTTACGCCGTTGGTTACAAACAACATCGAATCCAGATAGTAAACCGGAAAATCGGCATTGTTTTGGTCAGCCGTTATCTCCACAAACACGAACAAACTATCCTTGGCTTTGATTTCCACATTTTCGAGCATTTTATTGTCGGGAGGAATACGTCCGTCAAGATTATAGCGAAAGTACGATTCGCCACCTCGGCCAAGTCGCACCGACGAGATATTCAACGCCTTGTCGTTACGATTGTACACATAGAACGACAGCGTACGCGAAGGCACATTGGTAAACATCGTATCGAACGACAGCGTGTCGCACGAAAAAGCCAGCACCGCCGTCGGGTCGTTCGTGAATTTTTCATCGACACAAGCCGTTGCCCACAAAGCCCATACGCAGGCCACTACCATGTAAATTTTCTTATTCATGACACTCGAAACAAACAGTTTTGCGCACGCCGGATAAATTTTCCGCAAATTTACGCAAAAAAAACGATTCTACTTTAATGAAAAACGATTATCTTTGCGAAAAATTCTGTTTCACCTAAAAAAATTACATCATGGCCAATCGCAAAGCTTTAAAGAAAAGCATCCAAGGCATTACATCCGAACTTGTGAGCGAGACGTACATCGCCTACGGTTTGCTGCAAAAAATCGACGAAACGGCATTGTTGCAACTATTGACCCGCATTGCCGCATTGAACAACGAGTTTTTAGCACGCGCCAACCATCCCGAACCGGGCAACGTGAAAACGTTTTACAAGCAGTTGCGTGCCGACTTCGACGCCGAAGTAGTACACATCATCGACGAAATAGAAAAGCAATAGCACAACCCCGATATTGCGTGCCGCGCACAGCGATAGCCCTAACGCCGACCGACAAAAACAGTTGGTTGTAGGCGGTGTGGCGGCGTGTTGATAACTTTACCGGACAACAGCGTTTGTCAAACACAAGATTTTTTCGTATCTTTGCCCGACCGAACAACAAAGTCGGTCGATTATAAAGTATTCATTCAAACATTTTTCATAAATAACTAAAACAAAAATCATTATGAAACCTACACACATCGAGCATCTAGGCATCGCCGTTGCGAGTTTAGATGCCACAATTCCGTTTTTTGAATTGCTGACAGGGTCGAAATGCTACTCTATCGAAGAGGTGGCCGACCAAAAAGTAAAAACCGCTTTCTTCAAAGTGGGCGAAACAAAAATCGAATTGCTCGAACCGACATGCCCCGAAAGTACCATAGCCAAATTCATCGAGAAAAATGGCGGACGCGGTGGCGTACATCATGTGGCTTTCAACGTCGAGAGCGTCGAAGAAGCCTTGAAAGAAGCCGAAGCCGCCGGATTGCAACTCATCGACAAAGCACCGCGCAAAGGTGCCGAAAATCTGATGATTGCATTTCTGCACCCAAAATCGACTTGCGGCGTGTTGACCGAGCTGTGCGAACAGCCTAAATAAAAAACGTACACAACAAAAAACTAAAGAAATGGCTACAAATCAAGAAAAACTAAAAAAATTGATTGACAAACGTGCCCAAGCGTATGCCGGCGGTGGCGAAAAAGCCGTCGAAAAGCACCACGCCAAAGGCGCTTACACAGCGCGCGAACGCATAAATATGTTGCTGGACGAAGGCAGTTTTGAAGAAGTGGACATGTTCCTCACGCATCGCTGCACCGACTTCGGTATGGAGAAAAAAGTTTTCCTCGGCGACGGCGTAGCCGTAGGTAGCGGCACCATCGACGGTCGTCTGGTATTTGTGTTTGCACAAGATGCCACAGTCATTGGCGGATCGTTGTCGGAAACGATGGCGCAAAAAATTTGCCATGTGATGGATATGGCCATGAAACTCGGCGCTCCCGTCATCGGATTGAACGATTCGGGTGGCGCACGTATCCAGGAAGGTGCTTGCGCTTTGGCCGGATATGCCGAAATTTTCGAACGCAATATTTTGGCCTCGGGCGTCATTCCGCAAATATCGGTTATTTTCGGGCCGTGCGCAGGTGGCGCCGTTTACTCGCCCGCCCTCACCGATTTCATTATGATGACGGAACAAAATTCGTATATGTTCATCACCGGTCCGAAAGTTGTGAAATCGGTAACCGGCGAAGACGTATCGGTCGAAGATTTAGGCGGTGCGCGCGTTCACGCCACTAAATCGGGCGTTACACACTTCGTGGCCGCCACCGAAGAAGAGGCCATTGCCGAAGTACGCCGTCTCATCTCGTTCATTCCGCAAAACAACATGGAAGAGGTGCCACTCGTAGCATGCACCGACCCCATCGACCGTGTGGACGACAGCCTGAACGAACTTGTGCCGGCCAACCCGAACATGCCTTACGACATGAAACAGATTATCAACACCATTGTCGATAACGGCGATTTCATGGAAGTGCAGAAAGATTTTGCGAAAAACATCATCTGCGGTTTCGCTCGTTTCGATGGTCAATCGACCGGCATCATCGCCAACCAGCCGAGTTGGATTGCCGGTGTGCTCGACTGCGACGCATCGCGCAAAGCCGCCCGTTTTGTCCGTTTCTGCGACGCGTTCAACATTCCGATTCTGACCCTCGTTGATGTACCGGGATTCCTCTGTGGCACAGGACAAGAATATGCCGGCATCATCGACCACGGTGCAAAACTGATGTTTGCTTACGGCGAAGCCACCGTACCAAAAGTTACAGTTACGATACGCAAATCGTATGGCGGTTCGCACATCGTGATGAGTTGTAAACAGTTGCGTGGCGACTACTGCTACGCTTGGCCGAATGCCGAAATCGCCGTCATGGGCGCATCGGGCGCCATTGGCGTATTGGAAGCCAAAACCCTGAAAGCAATCGAAGATCCGGAAGAAAAGAAAAAATTCATCGCCGAAAAAGAGGCCGAATATCAAGAAAAATTCGCCAGCCCCTATCAGGCGGCATCGCGCGGCTACATCGACGACGTAATCGAACCGCGCAACACGCGCTTCCGCATCATTCGCGCATTCAAGACATTACAGACCAAGCGCTTGACGAATCCGTTGAAAAAACATTCGAACATACCGCTGTAATAACCATCGACGGACAGAGAGCCGGCTTGCCGGACATAACACCCCGACAAGCGACTTTCGTCCATAGAGAAATATCACTAAAAAAATTTGAACGATATGATTCTTTTATCCGAAACCGCAAATTGGTCGCACATTTGGATGGTAACGCTCATCGGTTTTGCTTTGGTGGTATGCCTGCTGTTGATTTTGGTATTTGTACTCAAACTATTCGGCATCATCATGAAACCGCGAGTACGCGTGCCCAAAGTAGTGCACACCGAAGAAAAATCGGAAATTAAACACGACGAAACCGTCCTTGTCAATCTTCCGGCAAACACCACAGCAGCCATTGCCATGGCACTGCACCTGTATTATGCCGATGTACACGATAACGAAGCGCACGTCATGACTATAAAAAAAGTCGAACGCCGCTACTCGCCGTGGAATTCAAAAATTTATGGTATCAACAATTTAGTCAAATAATCCGATGAAAAAATTCAAATTCGTCATCGACGGACACAAATACGAAGTGTCTGTAAATGAAATAGAAAACAACGTAGCAGAACTCGAAGTAAACGGCACACCGTTCACTGTTGAGATTGAGAGAGAAGAAAAAATCACGGCACGTCCGGCCACCAAACCGGCTGCTGCGCCAAGCAATACGGCTGCCACATCGACACCGGCAACAAGCAGTGTCAAATTCATTGCATCGCCGCTGCCCGGCTCTATCGTACGCATACTCGTCGAAGCCGGACAAAACGTGAAAAAAGGCGACGTGCTGCTGACAATGGAATCGATGAAAATGGAAAACAACATCTCGGCCGAAGCCGACGGCGTTGTAAAATCAGTGCTCGTAACGCCTGGCCAAAACGTGATGCAGGACGACAAATTGATAGAATTTGCCGTAGCCGCTGCAGCAGCACCTGTCACGCCCGCTCCGAAACCGCAACCGGCGCCTCAACCAGCACCTCAACCGCAAGTCGCAGCACCGGCGGCAGCAAAACCTGCGCCAACAGCACCGGCCGGCGGTTACAAAGTAGTATCGCCACTGCCGGGATCGGTAGTAAAAGTTGCTGTAGCCGTTGGCGCCGATGTCAAAAAAGGCGATGTGCTACTGACACTCGAATCGATGAAAATGGAAAACAACATCCTTGCTGAGAAAGACGGCAAAGTAACGGCCATCATGGTCAGTGCCGGACAAAGCGTGATGCAAGACGATGTTTTGGTCGTACTCGGATAAAAAACGAAACGTATGTGGAATGATATTTTAAGTTTTTTGCAAAATACCGGGTTCGCACTGATTGCCCAAGATTGGCGCGTAGTGGTAATGTTACTCATTTCGTTTTTTTTGCTCTATTTAGCCATTGCGAAAAAATATGAGCCATTGTTGCTGTTGCCCATTGCATTCGGTATGTTGCTGACCAACCTGCCTGGTGCAGGTCTGTTCCACTCTGAACTATGGACTGCATTTTTGGACGAAAACAGCCCGATGTATCATAGTTACGGAGCCATTATGCGCGAAGGCGGTCTGCTGGATATTCTTTATATCGGTGTCAAAGCTGGCATCTATCCGTGTTTGATATTTATAGGTGTAGGCGCCATGACCGATTTCGGTCCGCTCATTGCCAACCCAAAAAGTCTGTTACTCGGTGCTGCGGCACAATTAGGCATATTCATCACCTTTTTGACCGCCAACGCACTCGGCTTCAGCGAAGCCGAAGCCGGTTCTATCGGCATCATCGGTGGTGCCGACGGCCCCACATCGATATTTCTAACTTCGAAACTCGCGCCCGACTTACTCGGTCCTGTCGCTATAGCAGCTTACTCGTACATGGCACTCGTTCCGGTAATTCAACCGCCCATCATGCGTGCTCTGACCACAAAAAAAGAACGCGCCATACGCATGAAACAGTTGCGCAGTGTTTCGAAAACGGAAAAAATCATCTTCCCCGTCATGGTAGCCACCATCGTCGCACTGATTCTGCCCGACGCTGCCCCGCTTATCGGTTGTCTCATGCTCGGCAATTTGATGCGCGAATGCGGCGTTGTGGAACGTTTGAGCAAAACGGTACAAAACGAATTGATGAACATTGTGGTAATTTTCCTCGGTCTGACCGTTGGCGCCACAGCCACCGCCGAATCATTCCTGAAACTCAACACATTGATGATTCTCGGCATGGGCATTGTAGCCTTTGGTTTGGGTTCGGCAGGCGGCGTGTTATTAGCCAAATTCATGAATCTGTTTGTCAAGGAAAAAATCAACCCGCTCATCGGTTCGGCAGGCGTATCGGCTGTGCCTATGGCTGCACGCGTATCACAACAAGTCGGGCAAGAAGCCGACCCCGGCAACTTCCTGCTGATGCACGCTATGGGACCCAATGTGGCCGGTGTGATTGGTTCGGCTGTTGCCGCCGGCATTTTGCTGACCATGCTCGGATAATTTCCGTCCCATAAAGCTTGTTTATGCAGGCTTACAGAAACGCTGCACATGCAGCGTTTCTATTTTTTTGCATAAAAACGAACCTTTATTAGCAACGAGCGTATAGCCCTGCCCGTAAAATAAAGAATATGCAAAGGTGTATTCGCGCAAAATATTGCGCCTACTTTCTGTGCCGGCCACACAATAACCGCCATCCGGAACTATAAAATTCCAAATGGCGGTTATAATACAAGTGCGTGTGCTTCTATTCTTCTAACGGTATTTGAATGATAGATAGCCACTTTTCGGGGTCGGCTTCGTTCCAAATGCCATCGACATAACTGACACGCGGATGGCCGCCGATTTTCATATCGTGCTCGTCCATATAACGAAACGACTCAATAAACGACTCATAAAAACGATCGTATGGTCCGTAATGTTTCATGCAAAGTGCGCGCGGTACGGCGGAAATGCGTTTGCATTGAATGATAGCGTTCGACACGCCATCGGTCAGTACGTTGCGGCTGTCGGTGGTAATTTCGTTTATCTGTTCGCAATATTCGATGTCAATGTCGGTAGGCGTGTACGCTTTGTTGTGCTCAATAGTGTAACAATAGCCCGGGACAGGACATTGCAGCCCAAGACGGTGCATTTCGGGACCGATAGTATTGACACATAGTGTACCAAGTGCTTCATAATTGGGAATGATTTCTCGGTGGCTTGCCACGATGATTTCAGGAAGAGCCTGAATGCTGATTTTTTTCATTGTCGTCATTTTTTTACGAGAGTTCCGCCATTCGATTAGTTGGTTGCGACGACTGATGAGCAATTTCAACTGACGTTCCGTTTCTTGGATTTTTTCGGTCAGTTGTCGTATGCTCGGCGTGTGCGAATTATCGGCGTAAAGTAACTTTATCTCGTCGAGCGAGAAACCCAATCGCTGCAATTCGCGTATAGAACCAAGTTTCTGCATCTGTTCGACGGTGTAGTATCGGTAACCCGTCCATTCGTCCACCTCGTTGGGCATGAGCAGCCCTTTTTGTTCGTAGTGCCGCAAGGTTTTCACCGTTACCTGCATCAACTGCGAAAACTCTCCGATTCGTAATTTTGTTATTTTTCTCATCATCGTACGATTGTTTGCTTAAGCGAATGCAAAGTAAAGCCATGCCCTTGGGGACGAGTCAAGAGATTATTAAATATTTAACACAATTTAACAAATCGATTAGAATTAGATAGACAGGATGCTATCCGACAAGCAAAAATAACGCCTATTGTTGACCTATAACGGCAATTTTGGCGGCAGGTTGTGCATCATGCGAATAATATGTTGTTGGCGCCGCGATATATACGGTCCCGGCTTTGTAACACTATATGTTCGCGGACTTGGCAAAACCGCAGCCAACAAAGCCGCTTGCTGCGCCGACAACTGCGTCGCCGATTTGCCAAAATAGTGTTGTGCGGCCGCCTCGATGCCATAAATGCCATCGCCCCACTCTACAATGTTCAAATAGACTTCGAGTGTACGACGTTTGCCCCAAATCAACTCCTGCCATACAGTGAAATAGGCTTCAACGACTTTGCGCACATAGGTACGCGTGCCAAACGTGAACACGTTTTTGGCCGTCTGTTGCGATATGCTGCTGCCGCCACGCTGTTTTTTGCCGCGCCGGTTCGATTGATACGCGTTTTGTATCTGTTGCCACACAAAACCATGATGTTCGAAAAACGTATCGTCTTCGGCTGCCACAACGGCACGCACTACCTGCAACGACACTTGGTCGAGCGGCACCCACTGCCGTTCGAAATGCACCGGACGCCCATCAACAACGGCTTCGACCGCACGACGCAACATCAACGGTGTATAATATACAGGCACAAATTTGAATAACAATACGAACCCTACCGAAGCAAGGAAAAGCCCCAAAATAATTTTCAATACGATATGCTTCATAGATGCAAAGTTTGCAAAAACATTAGTATTTGTTTTATAACACTTTGAGAATCATCATTTTCGATTACCCAATCGGCTTTGCTCCGCATATCGACACTTGACATTTGTTCGGCCATGCGGTTTGCAATAGCGACCGATGTAACGCCATCGCGCTGCGCCACACGCTGCAAACGCACTTCGATAGGCGCATCGACCAATAACACCCTATCCATATATTTATAAAAATCGGTTTGCAACAATATGGCCGACTCGGCAAACACAACCGATGCTGTTTGCGCCCGACGCCACCGCTCAAAATCCCGAAAAACGGCAGGATGAACCAATGCGTTCAATTGTTGCAGCCGTGCAGGACGACCAAAAACGACTGCGGCCAAGTCTCTGCGGCACAATTGCCCGTCCCGATAAATCTGCGCACCAAATAATTCAATAAGTCGGTCGCGCAATGCGGGATCTTCATCGTACAACGCTTTGGCACGCGCATCAGAATCGTAAACGGGGAAATCCAACATACGCAACACACGCGACACTACAGACTTGCCACTACCGATGCCACCGGTGATACCAACAACCGTCATTTTCACTGCCTATTTTTCCAACAAGAACTCAACTTCGGTCGGTGCAAACCGAAACATATTCACATATTCATTCGTCGTCGATACTGTTACAGGCAACTTGTACGAAGTACTATTTTGTGTGTCGGCGAAATCGACTACGGCCTCAAAATCGTCAGCCGTTAACGTCGGAAAATGGCTGAGCCCTACCGAGGCCGTAACCTGCACGACAGCGGGGAAGGAGCGCAACATCACGCTATCGGGGAACGCACGTCCACGCACGGGAATGTCAAGTATTTTTTCGGTCGACATTTCCACCGGTAGCGATACCGTTACCGTCGTTGTAGCAAACCGCGCCCCATCTACGGGTGCAAGCGGACATTGCCATTCGACACTTTTGTTTAACGGCTGATAATCGGGCAATAGTACCAACAACGAGTCCAACGTATCAAGTATATTTTGCGGAGCGAAAACCTCAACCATGTGTGGCACAATCGTCGGCGCATCGCGAAAAACATACGACGGCGCCAAACGTATCGGTTCGACAAGCCGTACCGGTTTCAGTTGCTGTTCGAGCCGTACAAATTCAGCGACGACAATTTCCGGTTTCAGCGCCACTATTTGCGATGTTTCGGGCAACCGCACCCGTACTGCCGATGTCAGTGTGCGATAGTCAATACTGACCACATCATTATTCCATAGTTTTTCGTGCAAATTCACGATAAGCGTATCGGGATCGGTCATGAGTTTATAGTTCATCAACACTTGCCCTTCGTCTTTGATGGTTACCGACAGTGCTGACGGCAGTGGCACATTCAACAATATGTTATCCGGCACACCGACATAACGCATCGGTATTTCGACCTCGATTACACGTCGTGTCCCGACATTATACATCACCCAAAAAAGTGTCGAGAGCAATAAAAAGGACAAAAAAGTTACCATGTTCTTGGTAAAAAGAACATCGGCAACTTTTTTCAACGCAGCGCGTAACTGTTTCTGCACCGCAATATGGTCAAACCTAAACATATTCCGGTATTTCTCCGACAAACGGCCGGACGATTTTATTTATTGTCTTTTTTTGCGTTATCGTCCTTGGGGGCTTCGGGCTGTTGCGCTTGTTGTTGTGCATTTTCCGGCGAATCGAACACCATGGATTTGCTCACTTTAATACGCACGTTATCAGCCACTTCGAGAACTACAACATCGTCTTTCACGTCCTTAATTTTGCCATAAATGCCACCGGAAGTAATAACACGTTTGCCGGCTGCGAGCGAATCTTGAAATTTGCGAATCTCTTTTTGGCGTTTGTTTTGCGGGCGAATCAAAAAGAAATAGAACACCACAAAAATCAGCACCATCATGATAATGCCGCTCCAACCGTTGGCAGCCGATGCCGCCGATTCCTGCAAAAGAATGCTTAACATACTCATAATCAAACTATTTTTATGTTTTTATATTGTTTCGGGTTTTACCAACACACCTTGTCTTTTGAGATTGCCGACAATCTTATCGAGTACACCATTAATAAAGGGTGCACTACGTGGCGTACTATACGCTTTGGCTATCTCGATATATTCGTTGAGCGTTACGCTGACCGGTATGGTTGGGAATGTAAACAATTCGGCCAACGCCACTTTCATTATCAAAATATCCATAAAGGCGATACGGTCGAGTTCCCAATTTTTGGTTGTTTCGTCTATCAATTTATCGTATTTGGCGGAGTTGTCAATGACGGCTGCGAATAGTTGATGCACAAATTCGTCATCATCGTCGCTATGGTACAACGGCAGAATTTCGTCATCGACATTCGAATCGACCGTACAGCGTTTGATGGTCTTTTGCACGAAACTTGACACTGTTTCCAAATCGTCGTTCCAATAGACACTGATTTCTTCAAGCAGATTGTCAATAGCCTCACAAGCAGGAATATCCACTTTGAAAATTTTACGCCAAATCTCTTTGTCGGCTTCGTACGAACGCACATCAGCACTCATGTAAGTTTGATAATGTGGTGTGGTCGCAATATGTTCAAAAAAGTTTTTCAGAAAAGTTTCGTCGTCGTGCCACGAATAAGAAACGCGTGTGGCGAAATCGGCTAAAACGTGGCTTTCGGCCATCTGTTTTGCCAAAATATTATCGGCAAAACGCGTATTCGGATTCAAATCGGCATCGGTTGGTATGTATTTGTTGCGTCGATTGTCGAGTTCGAGTTCGACGTAATGGGTCAAGGTCGGTATCAACGACAACATAAACAGATACAAGTCATGTGCCTGCTCGATGCTTTTGTCAAGTTCCTTCTCTGCCATTCGTTTGGTTTGATGCTCGTGTTGGTAATACGCATACAAAACTTGAACGACTTTGATACGAAGAAGCGCTCGGTTTATCATAGAACGTCGGATATTGTTTTTTTACAGGTTGCAAAGATACAAAAAAATCGGCAATCTGCACCAAAAAAAAGTTGTTTTTACTAAATTTCATTCACCACTGTAACCAAATGACAAGCCACCACACCGGCGGTTTCGGTGCGTAAACGGCTTGCACTCAACGAAACAGGTTGAAAATACTGATTAACAGCCATTTCCACTTCTTCACGACTAAAATCGCCTTCGGGTCCAACCATGATAACCACCTCTGATTTGGGCGGACACACATGTAACAAATGCGGTTTGTCGCCCTCGTAGCAATGCGCAATAAACCGATACGGCGTGCGCACCTGTTGCACAAAATCGTCCACTGCGGTCATCGGATTGAGTTGTGGAATGCGTGCTTTGTACGACTGTTTCGAGGCCGACACCAATATTTTTTCAAGCCGTTCGGGGCGAATGACACGCCGCTCCGAATAGCGACACAAAAGCGGTGTTATCGTATCGACACCTATTTCGGTCGCTTTTTCGACAAACCATTCGAAACGATCGCTGTTTTTTGTCGGTGCCACAGCCATGTGCAACCGAAACGGCCGGCGACCAAAATCGGGCTGCACCGACCGAATTTTCACCTCGGTACGCTTGGCGTGTGGCGCCACAATCGTTGCTTCGTACAAATTGCCAATGCCATCGATAATCTGTACCACATCGCCTATCTGCAAACGCAATACTTTGGAGCAATGCGCCGATTCATCTTCGGGCAAAATCGGATTTTCCAAAATGTCGGGAGCATAAAATAGGGTCATAGTCGTTCTGCTGTTTGGAGTGTCATATAAAAATTTTGACAAAAATACAACGTATTTTTCAAAAACAAGTAACATCATAACAAAAATATTCGTATTTTTGCAAGTAATTCCATATACATTCAAAATAAAAACGATTTTGTCATGAAACGTCCACTTTTGTTTTTGCTAACGTTATTCGTTGTGGTGGCGTGCAACCGCAGCGAAACGCAATATAACGCCATTGCCGACACGCTGAATACGGCGGAGCCATTGGAATTGTCGCACATAGCGAAAGCGCACGATATGATTATTGATGCCAGCAATTTAACCGACGAACAAGCTGCACATTTACAAGATTTGTTTGTCAAATACATCTTTGCTTGTGCCGACGTTCAAACAAGTCTGATGGAAGAAGCCTACGGCACGGCACTCACCACGAATGACCCGCAACAAATGGAACGCCAAATAGATTCGCTCAATCGGGCTATGAGCCAACTGCGCCAATACGGCATCATGATGTACACGTCGGAAGGCGGCATCACCACCGACGTCATGCCCATATTCATCGCCGAAGCCTTTTGGAAATATATGACGCCGCTGGAACGCACCATCGCCACGCTGTCGGAATTGGAAGTCGAAACGCCATCGCTCAACGATGCCGCCATCAACATCACATACGAAGAGATAGCCCAACGCTTGAAAATGTGCGACGATATGTTAGCACGATATCCCAACGACCAACTGACACCGCAAATCGTTGCTTGCCAGAAGTACTATTTAGCCATTTTGTTGGCCGGAGCCGACAATTCACCCGTATTCGATTGGGAAACACAAATGCTGATGCCGCAAATACAACAAATCATTGAACTCTACATTACCGAATATCCCGACGCTGTCAGCACACCATTGCTACAACAATTCATGGCATTGGCGGCGGCATCAAACTTCAAAAAGAGTGCTGATATTGACACATTTATCGAACAATATATTCTTGAACAAAACTAAACAGAACACAATATGTACACGTGGTTTACCGTAAAAGTAAAATTTGACCGTCAAGGCGAAAACGGTCTCATCACTCCTACTACCGAACCCTACTTGGTGGACGCAATCTCGTATGCCGAAGCCGAGAAACGCATTTTCGAAGAAGTGAAACCCTACGCCACATCAGGCGAATTGGAAATTAAAGACATCCGCAAAACAAAAATCGCCGAACTATTCTACAACGAAGGCGGCGACAAATGGTTCCGCTGCAAAATCAACTACATCAGTATTGACGAAGACAAAGGCATTGAGAAAAAAATGCCGCAAATAATGATGGTGCAAGCATCGGATTTCAAAAACGCCGTCGATACGCTGATAGAGCGCATGAAAGGCACACTGGGCGAATACGAAATAGCGAGCATCACCGTAACAAACATTCTTGACGTATTTGCCTATCAAATATCTGACGCGACCGCAGCAAAATGAGCATTGCCGAAAACATACGGCACATCCGGCAACAGATACCCGACCGCGTACAGTTGATTTGCGTGTCGAAATTTCACCCTATCAATGCCGTTAAAGCGGCCTACGATTGTGGCGAACGACTGTTTGGCGAAAGCCATGCACAAGAACTAACGGCCAAATACGATGCGCTGCCACACGATATTGAATGGCATTTCATCGGATCGCTGCAAACTAACAAGGTGAAATATGTAGTGCCACGCGCCGCACTCATCCACAGTGTCGATTCCGAACGCCTGTTGGCCGCCATCGACCGCTGCGCCGAGCGTAACAACCTGACGGCAAACGTTTTACTCGAAATTCACATTGCGCGCGAAAGCACAAAACACGGTTTTTCGCCCGACGAAGCACGCGCATTTTTTGCCCGATGCGGTTGGGAACAATTTTCGCACACGCACATCTGCGGTTTGATGACCATGGGCACCGCCACCGACGACCGTGCGCAAACTCAAGCAGAATTGCACCAAGTGCGCGTCTTGTTCGACGAGTTGCGCCCACAATGCGCACTGCCCTACTTCACCGAGTTGTCGATGGGCATGAGCGACGATTTCGACATTGCCATAGCCGAAGGCAGCACCATGGTACGCATCGGCACCGCCATTTTTGGCGTGCGCTGACAGCGCTTACTCACACGACAAAAAACACAACTCCGCACCTTGACGATGCGGAGTTATTTATTTTGTATGGCGAAAAAAATTGGCCAATGCGTAATAAATTCTTGTGCTTTTTCAGGATTGTATGGTATTGAATTTATTCGCCGGAGAGCTGACGGCGAATGTCATCATCCGGCCAATAACCCCACGACTCTACTATCTTGCCATCGACAACTCTGAAATTTTCCAAGGCTTCGAACGAAATGTGCCGACCGGTGGCCGGTACGCCTTGACAAGTATCGGCATGCACGCCTTCGAAGCGAATGCGCGTAGCCACCATATCGCCTTCGGAAAAAATGTCGAGGACGGTAATTTTTAGGTCGGAAAATTGGCGTTGCACAATTTTGAGGATGCCAACAGCGTCGGCATTACTGCGCGCTGCCGCCGGACTATGATCGATGTAATTATCTGATACACACTCCATAACGTAGTCATAGTTGTGGCGTTCGTAACCCTCGCAAAAAAAGGCTTCGACAAGTTTTTTCGCTTCATTGCTTGTATTGGTGGTGCAAGCCGTCAAGGCATTCCCGATGAAAATGATACAAGCCACCATCAGCATACCGATGCCAAATGGAACCAAGATTTTTGATTTTCCCATAGTGATGTTTGAATGCATTGTTTCTTTGTAGAGCAGCGAGGCTCGCCACAAAGTTACAAAATTTTTACAAAGCGCACAAACACAAAGGACTCCGCATCTTGATAATGCGGAGTCCTTCACTTTGATATGACGATTAAAATCCGAA
This sequence comes from Paludibacteraceae bacterium, assembly GCA_051878315.1. GTDB lineage: Bacteria > Bacteroidota > Bacteroidia > Bacteroidales > Paludibacteraceae > W0P28-013. The sequence continues at coordinate 63,774 of JBJEJW010000023.1, forward strand.
TCGATTATTTTTCGTCTTCGATGGCGGCTTGTGCAGCAGCCAAGCGTGCGATAGGCACACGGAACGGCGAGCAACTTGCATAGTTCATGCCTACACGAGCACAGAATTTAACCGAACTCGGTTCGCCACCGTGTTCGCCGCAAATGCCGGTACGCAAATTGGGACGCACGGCGCGGCCTTTTTCGACAGCCATTTTTATGAGTTGTCCTACGCCTTTCTGATCGAGCACTTGGAACGGGTCAACTTTCAGGATTTTCTTGTCGAGATAAACGGGCAAGAACGATGCAATGTCATCGCGCGAGTAACCGAACGTCATTTGTGTCAAGTCGTTCGTTCCAAACGAGAAGTATTGTGCTTCGGTGGCAATGCGGTCGGCTGTGAGCGCAGCACGCGGGATTTCAATCATCGTACCGATTTCAAATTCCACTTCGACACCATATTCGGCGAATACTTCTTTGGCAACTTTTTGGATAATCTCTTTTTGTTGTTTCAACTCATAAAGAATACCAATCAGCGGCACCATGATTTCGGGCATCGGGTTTTTGCCTTCTTTTTTCAGTTCACAAGCGGCACTCAAAATAGCGCGTGTCTGCATAGCCGTAATTTCGGGGAATGTGATTCCCAAACGGCAACCGCGATGTCCGAGCATCGGGTTGTTTTCGGCCAACGAAGCAACACGTTTCTGAATTTCTTCGACACTGACACCCATTTCATCGGCCATAGTTTTTTGTCCTGCCAAATCGTGCGGTACAAACTCGTGCAATGGCGGGTCGAGCAAACGAATGTTAACAGGGCAACCGTCCATGGCTTCCAATATGCCTTTGAAGTCGGCTTTTTGATAAGGCAACAATTTAGCCAACGCTTTTTCGCGTCCTTCGACGGTGTCGGCCAAAATCATTTCGCGCATAGCGACGATTTTTTTATCCTCGAAGAACATGTGCTCGGTACGTGTCAAGCCGATACCTTTTGCGCCAAATGCGCGAGCCACTTGCGCATCTTTCGGTGTGTCGGCATTGGTGCGCACTTGCAGTTTGGTGTATTTGTCGCAGAGGTCCATCAGCGCTTTGAAATCGCCACTGAGTTCGGCCGCTTTGGTAGGAACTTCACCTTGGTAAACTTGTCCGGTGGTTCCGTTCAACGAGATGTAGTCGCCTTCTTTCAGTACGACACCATCGATTTCGACGGTTTTTGTTTTATAGTTGACATTGATAGCGCCGGCGCCCGACACACAGCATTTACCCATACCGCGTGCGACAACGGCCGCGTGCGATGTCATACCGCCACGTGCAGTGAGAATACCTTCGGCTGCCGACATACCTGCCAAGTCTTCGGGCGATGTTTCGATGCGCACCATCACCACTTTGTGTCCGTTGGCGTGCCAATTTTGAGCGTCATCGGCATGGAATACAATTTGTCCGCAAGCGGCACCCGGGCTGGCGGGCAGTCCTTGTGTCAGCACTTTGGCTTTTTTCAGAGCATCTTTGTCGAATACAGGGTGCAATAACTCGTCAAGTTTTTGCGGTTCGCAACGCAAAAGTGCTGTTTTTTCGTCGATGAGTCCTTCGCGTACGAGGTCCATGGCTATTTTTACCATGGCTGTACCGGTACGTTTGCCGTTACGTGTTTGCAAGAACCAAAGTTTGCCTTCTTGTACGGTGAACTCCATGTCCTGCATGTCACGGTAATGTTTTTCGAGTTTGTCCTGAATGCTATCAAGTTCTTTGTAGATTTCGGGCATGGCTTCTTCCATCGACGGATATTTGGCTACGCGCTCTTCTTCGGAGATGCCGGCGCGTTCAGCCCAGCGTTGCGAGCCTATTTTGGTGATTTGTTGCGGCGTACGAATGCCGGCTACCACGTCTTCACCTTGTGCATTGACAAGATATTCGCCGTTGAAGAGGTTTTCGCCATTGCCGGCATCGCGGCTGAAGCAAACGCCTGTTGCCGAGGTATCGCCCATATTGCCGAACACCATAGCCATAACCGAAACAGCGGTTCCCCATTCGTCGGGTATGCCTTCCATTTTACGATAAAGAATGGCACGTTCGTTCATCCAACTGCGGAATACGGCGCAAATGGCACCCCAAAGTTGTTCCATCGGGTCGGTCGGGAAGTCGTGACCGGTTTGTTCTTTGATGGCGTTTTTGAAGAGTACAACCAATTTTTTGAGCGATTCTACCGAGAGGTCTTTGTCGAGTTCGACGCCTTGTTCTTTTTTAACTTGTTCGATAATGGCTTCGAACGGGTCGATGTCTTCTTTGTTGACCGGTTTCATGCCGAGCACAACATCGCCATACATCTGCACGAAGCGACGATACGAGTCGTACACGAAATGCGGATTATTCGTTTTTTTGGCCATACCTTCGGCCACAGTGTCATTCAGTCCAAGGTTCAAGATGGTGTCCATCATACCCGGCATCGAGGCGCGTGCGCCCGAGCGTACCGAAACAAGCAGCGGATTGGCAGCATCGCCAAATTTGCTGTTCATCAGTTTTTCGACGTGCGCTACGGCTGCATTGACATCGTTCTGCAATAGTTCTACGATTTTGTCTTGACCAACTTCGTAGTATTCGTTGCAGACATCGGTAGTGATGGTGAATCCGGGAGGAACCGGCACACCAATAAGGTTCATTTCTGCAAGGTTCGCGCCCTTGCCACCAAGTTCTTCGCGCATCTTGGCGTTGCCTTCGGCTTGTCCGTTACCAAAGGTGTAAACACGTTTTTTGTTGTCCATAGTGTGATTGTATAAAATAAGATTTTGTAAATATTCGTTTCGATTTCAAACGGAGTGCAAAATTACTATTTTTTTTTCACATTGTCAATAGGTACGACACAAAAAACAACGCAATGGCAAAAAAGTTAACAATATAGTTCTGATAAAACGAGCAACACGATTTAGAAAAGCGTTAACAACCTTATTATCAGAACATATCATCTGCCGCTTTAATCATCGTAAATCATTGACTTCGACATTGGGATGTTGCGTTGGGTCGAACGCGAACTTAAACTCTTTTGGCAACGGTTGCTGTGCATCAACAGACAAGATGATGCGGTCGGCATTGCGCTGGCAAAATTCGATGCGCCGCAACGCATACGTTTTTTTGTCAATCGACAATTTGATACGAAAATATTCCACCTGCTTGGCAATGGTCGGATACAGACACACCATAAAATTCTCGGCGTCTTTATCCTCATCGAACCCTACGCGGTGTGTTTGTGCATAGTCTTGCACCATCAGCAACGGATTCGATTCGCGTTGTTCAGCCGGTGTTGGCTCCGACACCGACACCTCGTTATTGTCGGGCATAAACACCCACTGTGTTTTACCATCAAAAAAAGTTTCCATGCCGGCATACTGCACATACGTCTTTTTGCCATTGATGGCACAAACGCCTTTCTCGACTTGTTTTTCGCCTGTTCGGCCGGCTATATACGTTGTTGTAAAAGCATACTTATATGGTGTGCGTTGCATGTGCGCGACTGCTCTATCGACAATCGCTTTGGCCTGTTCGTCGGTGGAGGCTTGTGCCAACACGCAACAAGCTATCAGCCAAAATCCTATGGCAAATACACATTTTTTCATACTGATTTTAAGTTAAAATGTCGCCAAAATTTGCTGTAATTCGTATTCGGTATGTACCAACACCTGACGCGGTTTGCTGCCCACCGCCGGTCCGACAATGCCAGCCGCTTCCAATTGATCCATAATGCGTGCGGCTCGATTGAACCCGACTTCAAATTTGCGCTGAATCATTGAAGTGGATCCTTGTTGCGATTGCACAACCCAATAGGCCGCATCGGTAAACAAGGCATCAAGTTTGTGCATATCCACAGAACCTACCGCATCGCCATCGCCATCAGCAATATCGGGTTCGGGCAATATCAGTGCCGTAGGATAGCCACGCTGCTCGCCTATGTATTGCACAATCTTTTCGACTTCGGGTGTATCGACAAAAGCACATTGCACGCGCGTTACGTCATTGCCCTGCGAAAAGAGCAAATCGCCGCGACCTATCAACTGCTGTGCACCGGCAGCATCCAAAATAGTTTTCGAGTCAACCATTGACGAGGTTTTGAATGCCAAACGTGCCGGGAAATTAGCTTTGATAATGCCTGTAATGATATTGACCGACGGACGTTGTGTGGCGATAACCATGTGAATGCCAACGGCACGTGCCAACTGTGCTATACGTGCAATCGGCATTTCGACCTCTTTGCCGGCAGTCATTATCAAATCGCCAAACTCGTCGATGATGACTACAATATAAGGTAAAAAACGATGACCTTTGTCAGGATTCAGACGGCGATTGATAAATTTTTCGTTGTACTCTTTGATATTTCTGACATGCGCAATTTTCAACAAATCGTAACGCTGATCCATCTCTTTACAGATGGAATTGAGTGTTTGCTTCACTTCATCGACATCGGTTATAACAGGTTCGTCGGCTTCGGGCAACTTGGCCAAAAAGTGTTTTTCGATGTCAGCATAAATATTAAATTCCACCTTTTTAGGGTCAACCAGTACAAATTTCAATTGTGCTGGATGTTTTTTATAAAGTAGCGACGTGATAATGGCATTCAAACCGACCGATTTGCCTTGACCGGTAGCGCCGGCCACCAATAGATGCGGCATTTTAGTCAAGTCAAACATAAACACCTCGTTCGTAATGGTACGCCCCAACGCCACCGGCAATTCGTAAGTCGATTCTTGGAATTTTTTTGAAGCGATGGTAGCATGCATCGATACAATGCGCGGATGGCTGTTTGGTACTTCTATACCGATAGTGCCTTTGCCGGGGATAGGAGCAATGATACGAATCCCCGTCGCCGCCAACGACAGCATGATGTCGGCCTCGAGGTTACGCACTTTGTTGATACGAACGCCGGCTTCGGGTACTATTTCGTAAAGAGTGATGGTAGGCCCAATCGTTTCATAAATTTTTTGAATGCCGATACCGAATTGTTTGAGCGTGGTAATGATACGTTGTTGGTTGGAAACTTGTTCCTCTCTGGTTACGGTTTCGGTCTGCGTACCATAGTCTTTCAATAAATCGAGTGTCGGATATTTGTAGTCGTCCAAATCGGCAGTTGGGTCGTAAGGGCCTTGTGCGACCAGCGGATCGTACACTTCGTCAACAGCATCGTCGGTGTCGGTTGTATCGACCGTTTCGATGGCGGTTTCGTCCGATATCGGTTCAGTTTCAGGCGATACCGATTCGATGTCTGTCGCATTATCATTGTTAGCATCATTCTCGTCGTCGGCAGGCACCAACTCCACCACAACGCTGTCCGGTGTGTCGCAAGATACATCATCGACAAGTGTATCATTGGTTGGTTCCTGCGTGTCGTCGATGGGATTTTCGACCGCTTCGGTTTGTGGCGTATCTGTCGGTTTTTCTTTTTTAGCGAAACAGCGACGCAAAAATGGTATTGTCGAACTAAATGCGAAAATGGCAAACAATAGACCTGTTCCTATCAGTAGTAGCAATGTGCCTGTAAATCCGATAGCACCATTCAGCCATTTATCCAACCATACACCATGCGCGCCGCCCGGCACCAAATAGATATTTTGGCACAATTTACCAAAAGCGACATCAAACAACAACGACAGCCATACCGTCAGAAAGGCCGAGCCGAGAAACGCTTTCCATAAAGCCACAATTTTGACTCGCATCAAACGCAAACCTACGACCAACAAGCACCACAATAGAACAAACGATGCCACACCAAACCAACGATTTATCAAATAGTCGGCAATGAGTGCCCCGCTATAACCAGTCCAATTCGTAATATCCTCGGGCACAACATTATCGGACGCTATAATGCTATAATCGTCTGCACCCGTAAAGAAAAACGATACCATCGCCAATAACACATAAACAGTCATCACCACGATAACAATACCTATTGCAAAACAGGTGCGTTCGTCGGTGAACACGCGTTTCAAACTCTGCCAAAAACCGTTTTTTACTTTTTGTTTACTCATAAAAAAATCACTATCTCTTAATATAAGACTGCGCTCTGACCTTTTTATTGCCTTATGCCTTGCGTTTTTTTGTAAAAAAATTGCGTAACAACGCGCTACAAGCGTCGGCCAACACGCCGGCAGTTACTTCTGTTTTCGGATGCAACGCTTGCGGTGCAAATTGCCGATAACCGCGTTTATCGTCGGTAGCGCCAAATACCACACGACCTATTTGCGCCCAGCCAATAGCACCGGCACACATCACGCAAGGTTCGAGCGTCACATACAACGTGCAGTCTGTCAGGTATTTACCGCCAAGATTATTAGCCGCGGCCGTTATTACCTGCATCTCGGCATGAGCGGTTACATCGCACAACTGTTCGGTCAGATTGTGTGCACGCGCAATAATCCGATTACGGCACACGACAACCGCTCCAACGGGGATTTCATCCATTTCAAATGCCAACTGCGCCTCATCCAACGCTTTACGCATAAAATAGGTATCGTCCAACAGCATCGTATCCACAACGTCAGTATCAATACAATTGTTTTTTTATCTTTTGCAAAGCCGTAACATTGCCAAACAGCAACATGCGGTCGTTGGCCGCAAACCGAAAATTCTCCGCTTTCGCATCGACCATCTCGTAATAAAATTCGTCCTTGCCAAACAAACTTTTTTTGGTAAAACGACGTTTTACGCCCACCAAATCGAGTCCGAACGTTTCGGTCAGATTGGCTTGATCCAGAGTTTGCGACACCAATATATCGGGTACTTCCAATTCTACCAACTGATGTGTTTCGGTGGCAATGTATGCACCTTTCACCTCTTCGACTTCGGACGAGATAGAAAACAATTCGGCAGCATAACTTTCGGGCATAATCACTTCATCGACACCGATAGCCTCCAATATCGTACGATGCAAACGATTGCCGGCGCGCGCTACCAACCGTTTCACGCCATGCTGTTTGAGCAATGCCACCACCAGCACAGAATTGCCAACATGTTCGCCCAACGTTACAATCACTTCGTCAGCATCGGCCAACGGTAGCATCTGCAACGAGGCGGCATCTGCCAGATTGATACAAATAGTCGAACCGATGGTGTTTTTGTATTCCTCCACCAAATTCATATTCGAATCGACACCCACCACTTCATGACCAAGTGCCGTCAGACGTTCGGCTAACGCTACGCCAAAATTACCTAAACCAACTATTACATACGTCATATTCTGATTGCTTTTTATAATTACACTACTAATTTATCGGAATCGATTCGCTCGGATATTGATAATCCAAATGACGCTTCGGCTTGATGAAACACGACATAATGCTTATCAACCCAACACGCCCTACGAACATCAACACAATGAGCACAACATGACTGGCATCGCATAATTTCGGCGTCAGATTCATCGATAGCCCTACCGTACTGAAAGCCGATACCACTTCGAACAACAAATCCACCAACGGCACCGCAGGCTCGAACCACGCCAGACACATCATACCGATTACAATCACGAACAAAGACACAAAAATGATGATAAACGCCCTATTGACAGTGGTTTCGGCGATGCGTCGATGACGAATCTCGATATGGTCGCGTCCACGCAGCGTGTGCCACACATTCAGCAACGCTATACCGATAGTAGTCGTTTTAACACCGCCACCGGTTGACATAGGCGAAGCACCTATCCACATGAACACTATCATCCACAACACCGTCAGCGGCATCATTTGCGCCACATCGAACGTATTGAAACCGGCTGTACGCGGCGTAACCGACATAAAAAAGGCCGTTACCAATTTGCCGCCAAACGATTTGTCAGCCAGCAGATTATTATACTCTGTCGCGTAAAAAATCGCCGTGCCGCCCAACAATAACATCAACGTAACCGTCAGCACTATCAATGTGTTGGACGTCAGCAAATGCGGTATATACAACGGGCGTTTTTTCTTGCCAAACATACGGCGAAACAAATTTCTGCACTCATGCAACACCCATTTGCTAAGATTGAATATAATGGGGAAACCCAAACCGCCCAGCACCACCAACGTGGCAATAACCAGATGCAACAGATAATTGTCGCGAAACGAGACATGCATCAATCCTTCGGGTGCAATCGAAAATCCCGCATTGCAAAACGCCGATATTGCATGAAAAACAGCGAAAGCCACATCGTGCCACGACTGCCCATAAATGCTCACAAATATCAGATAAGCGCCCACACTCTCCAACACAAACGTTACCAAAATAATATACCACAATGTCTTGAATATCTGACCGATACCTTTCTCCGGATCCACCAAATCTTTTATCAGCATTTTATTTTGTCCCAAATGTCGACCGGCAAAAAACAACCCGAAAAAACTTGTGAACGTCATAATGCCGATACCGCCCAACTGAATCAGAATGGCAATAATGGTCTGTCCCATGATGGTAAATGTAGATGACACATCGACCGTCGTCAAACCGGTAACACATACCGCACTGACCGCCGTAAACAAAGCATCGATAAAACGGATTGAATGCGTCGTCGAACGAGGCAACATCAGCAACCCCGAACCAATAAGAATGAGCAAAATAAAACTACCAACAAAAATCCATGTAGGATTAAGACGAGAATGCAACGATCGCGTAACAAATACCGATAAATTGATAATCGCCTGAGCCGACACCAAGGCAAACAACAAATAGTCATTATTCGCCCATTCGAACACCACGAATTGTTCTATCACCGATTGTGGCAACAACCACGAAATACCGACAAACAACAGCAACAACGATGCCGCCAACTTCAAGTACCACACTCGCGACGGACGCGTACCAAACACATCGCCCACCACCAATACCAAAAACTCGGCCAACGACAGAAAATAGAACCACTTAAACGGCGTTAACACCTCTGCCATGCGCGCCTCTTGCTGAAAACCGAAACCGTAAACCACAACGCCTACCACGCACAAGGCACACAACACATTTGTTACCTTGAGCATCGTCCACAGCACACCGATCAGCGGTTGCATAAACAGATGCAAACGCATTTGCAACGATTTGAGAAAACCCCGTAAAGCCATTCGTAATAAATACGTTTAATCTTGCAAAAGTACGATTTTTTTCGTAAACCGCAAAATGGTCGCACGCAAAAAAAAACAACATACAAACATTTTTATGTACGACAAAAATGACCGAGCATAGTGTGGTACATTTTTTGCAATGCTTTTTACAGGAACTTTTTTTCTAACCACATCACTCCTGTCCCGTAAAAGTGGATAAGTTGGTCTTTGAAATAATTGAAATACA
>JBJEJW010000024.1:0-21045 GCA_051878315.1 Paludibacteraceae bacterium
TTGCTCTTCTGTCCAGCAATATTGTGCTATTTTGCCTTTTTTGCACAAATAGAGTGGCGGTGTGGCGATGTAGATGTAGCCTTGCTCGATAAGTTCCTTCATATAGCGGAAGAAGAAAGTCAAAATCAGTGTGGCGATGTGTGCGCCATCGACATCGGCATCGGTCATGATGATGATTTTGTGGTAGCGTAATTTCTCGATGTTCAGTGCTTTGCTGTCTTCTTCGGTGCCGATTGTTACGCCGAGAGCGGTGTAGATGTTTCGTATTTCTTTGCTCTCGAATGCTTTGTGGAACATGGCTTTTTCGACGTTCAGGATTTTGCCTCGCAGCGGCAAAATGGCTTGGAACATGCGGTCGCGACCGCTTTTCGCTGAACCGCCTGCCGAATCGCCTTCGACGAGGAACAACTCGCTTACGGCCGGGTCTTTGCTCGAACAGTCGGCAAGTTTGTTGGGCAGTCCGCCACCAAACGACGATTTGCGCAATACGCTTTCGCGGGCTTTGCGCGATGCTACGCGCGCTGTGGCGGCCAATATAACTTTCGATACGATGGTTTTGGCTTCGGTGGGGTGCTCTTCCAAATAGTTGGTCAGGGCTTCGCCGACGGCTTGTTGTACAGCGCCCATCACTTCGCTGTTGCCAAGTTTCGTTTTGGTTTGACCTTCAAATTGCGGTTCGGCCACTTTGATGGACAACACGGCGGTGAGACCTTCGCGAAAATCTTCGCCGGCAATTTCGATATTGTTTTTTTCGAGTTTTTCGAGTTCTTTTTTACAATTGTCGTCGGCATATTTTTTCAGTGTGCGTGTCAACGCTATGCGGAATCCTGCCAAATGTGTGCCGCCTTCGATGGTGTTGATGTTGTTGACGTACGAGTGAATGTTTTCGCTATAGCCGTCGTTGTACATGATGGCCAACTCTATCGGAATCCCTTGTTTCTCGGTGTTCAGGTAGATGACATCGTCGAACAAGTGGCGACGGCTTTGGTCAATGTAACGTACAAATTCGCGCACGCCTTCTTTCGAGAAAAACGTCACTTCTTTGGTCTTGCCTTCTTCGTCGGGTCGCATATCACGCAGGATGATAGTGATGCCGGCGTTCAGAAATGCCAATTCGCGCATGCGGTTGGCTAAAATCTCGTATTTGTAGATAGTGGTGGTGAAAATGCTGCTGTCGGGCCAAAATTGTTGGCGTGTGCCGCGCAGGTGGGTTTCGCCTACCACTTTGACGGGATACAGCGGAGTGCCGCATTCGTATTCTTGTTGGTATATTTTGCCGTCGCGGAATACTTGTGAGGTCATGTGTGTCGATAGGGCATTGACGCACGAAACGCCTACACCGTGCAGACCGCCTGACACTTTGTAACTATCTTTGTTGAATTTGCCGCCGGCATGCAGTACGGTCATTACTACCTCCAAGGCCGATTTGTGCTCTTTCTCGTGCATATCGACGGGAATACCACGCCCATTGTCCTGAACGGTGATGGAGTTGTCTTCGTTGATGGTAACTTCGATGTGCGTGCAATAGCCGGCCAGTGCCTCGTCGATGGAGTTATCGACCGTTTCGTACACCAAGTGATGTAATCCTTTTTCGCTGATGTCGCCAATGTACATGGCCGGACGTTTGCGCACAGCTTCGAGCCCCTCGAGCACCTGAATGCTACTTGCACCGTAGTTCGATTCGTTTCCTTGTTTTTGTTCTTCAGACATATTTTTCAAATTTATTTGTTCTGTTAATCAACCCCTATATAAAAGGGTGTCGCATAAAACAAACAAAAGTACAAAAAAAAACGAATATAGCGGTACGATTGGTGCAAAAACTTATCAACAATTTGCCAAAAAATGCGTAATTTTGCAGTCGGGTTGAGCGATGCAAGCAAAAACAATGAAAGCGACGTTGGGACAATTATTCTGGACGTTTACCAAAATTGGTGCGTTTACGATTGGTGGCGGTTATGCCATGATTCCGCTCATCGAGCGCGAGGTGGTCAATCGGCGTGGTTGGATTACGCCGGACGATTTCCTCGATATGTTGGTTGTGGCACAGTCGGCGCCGGGCATTTTAGCGATGAATATTGCTGTGCTGGTTGGTAATCGGGCGCGAGGGAAAACGGGCGCGTTGGTCAGTGCGTTGGGGTCGGCGTTGCCGTCGTTTGTGTTGGTGTTGTTGTTTGCTATGTGCTTGACCGAATTTCAGGATTCGCCCGTGTTGGCCAAAATGTTTCGGGCAGTGCGTCCGGCTGTGGTGGCGTTGATTGCCGTGCCGGTATTTAATCTTGCCAAAGCGGCTAAATTGAATTGGAAAACAGTTTGGATTGCGGTGGTGTCGGCTGTGCTGATTTGGTATTTCGGAGTGTCGCCTGTGTGGATTATTTTTGTGGCGGGGGCTGCTGGTGTCGTTTGGGCTGCAGTGGAACAGCGCCGCAATAAGAACAACCGTTCGGATAAATCGCCCGACAAACAGAGTTGAAGATTATGGTCTATTTGCAACTTTTTTATGCGTTTTTCAAAATCGGTTTGTTCGGTTTTGGCGGTGGGGCAGCCATGTTGCCTCTCATTCAGTTTGAATTGGTGGAACATTATCATTGGGTGTCGTCGGCGGAGTTTGCCAATATGGTGGCCGTGTCGCAAATGACGCCCGGTCCCATCGGCATCAATTGCGCTACTTATGCTGGCTATTTGGCTACCGGCGGCGTGTTGGGGTCGTTGGTGGCTACAGTGGCGGTGGTGTTGCCGTCGTTTATCATTATGCTGATAGTGGCCAAAATGTTGGCGAAGTTCAAAAATAATGTTTATGTCGAGGGCGCGTTGCGGGGCTTGCGACCGGTGGTTGTAGGCCTGATTGCGGCAGCGGCTTTGTTGTTGATGAACGAGGAAAATTTTGGCGAACATTGTGCCGATTATGTCAGTTGGCTGATTTTTGCAGTGGCATTCGTTGCTACTAAATTTCTGAAAATCAATCCAATCATAATGATAGTGCTGGCGGCAGTGGCCGGTTTGATTATTTATTAACGACATCGTGGACAATGTGTGTTATCGGCTTTGCCGATTTTTCTGTACTTTTGCAGAACCATAGTTGATAGGAACAAAATGCAATGTGTTTATGTGGGAAGAGCGTACACAACTGATGTTTGGTGTCGATAAAATGGCACGGCTTCATGCGGCGCATGTGTTGGTGGTCGGGCTTGGCGGTGTGGGAGCGTATGCGGCCGAAATGTTATGTCGCGCCGGCGTAGGTGAATTGTCGTTGGTAGATGCCGATGTGGTGGACGAAACCAATATCAATCGGCAATTAGTGGCTTTGCATTCGACCGTTGGTTTGTACAAAACGGACGTTTTGGCAACACGTTTGCGCGACATCAATCCGCATGTCAGATTGCATTTGTACAACGAATTTCTGCGCGACGAACGTACAATGCAATTATTGCAGGCCGCGCATTACGATTTTTTGGTCGATGCCATCGATACGCTCAGCCCGAAAGTATTTTTGTTGCACGAGGCTTTTAAGGCGGGTATTCCTACTGTATCGAGTATGGGTTCGGGTGGAAAACTCGACCCTATGCAGGTCAAAATATGCGACATATCTAAGTCGAATTATTGCAAATTGGCGCACATGGTACGCAAATATCTGCATCGTTTGGGCGTTCGCAAAGGTATTACGGTAGTTTATTCTCCCGAAATCGTATCGGATGAACGTATCGAAGTGATTGAAAATGAACAAAATAAACGTTCAAGTGTTGGCACGGTGTCGTATATGCCGGCGGTGTTCGGCTGTTTTTTGGCTTCACACGTTATTCGCGCGCTCACGGGTGAAACTTCATTGTAATCAAGTTTTTGAATTTCAAAATTTTTAAATATGATAATAGCAAACAACATCACCAAATCATTCGGCAGTTTACAAGTGTTGCAAGGTGTCGATTTGCAGGTGGCACCGCACGAAATTGTTTCGATAATGGGGCCGAGCGGTGCCGGAAAAACTACATTGTTGCAACTGCTTGGTACACTCGACCGTCCCGATGGAGGAACTATCGAAATAGCAGGGACGGATGTGTTGGGGCTGAAGGGTGATGCGTTGTCCGATTTCCGCAATCGGCACATTGGTTTTGTATTTCAATTCCATCAACTCTTGCCCGAATTTACCGCTTGCGAAAATGTGATGATGCCGGCACTGATTGCGGGCGAAACATTTCGCACTGCCGAAAAACAAGCTATGGAACTACTTGATTACTTGAATCTTACGGAACGCGCCAAACACAAACCTGCCGAATTGTCGGGTGGCGAGAAACAACGTGTGGCGGTGGCGCGTGCGCTGGTCAACCGGCCGGATGTGTTGCTGGCCGACGAACCAAGTGGCAGTCTTGATAGTGTCAATCGAACCGAATTGCATAAACTTTTTTTCGACTTACGCGACCAATTTGGACAAACCATTCTCATCGTAACGCACGACGACGAACTTGCCGCCATGAGCGACCGCATCGTTCACATGCGCGATGGGCGCATTAGTAATTGCTGATTGTGTTGTTAATCAGATTGTTACGGGACTTTGAACGGTAAAAGTTCCGTTTTTTTTTGTTTTTTTGCACTAAAAAAAATAATAAATTTTTATCTTTGCAGAAAAATCGTTATCTTTGTAGTTTGATAAAAATGCTAAAAAATCATGTATAACATTGTTGATAAATCTTATTTTTCGCCGAATGTTTTGCGTTTGGAAATAGAAGCCCCGCTGATAGCCAAAGCGCGTAAAGCCGGCCATTTTGTCATAGTGCGTGTGGGCGAACAGGGTGAACGTATCCCGCTGACTATTGCCGGTGCCGATGTTCAACGCGGTACCATCACTTTAGTAGTGCAGAAGATGGGTGTTTCGTCCACCAAATTGTGCAGTCTCAACGTGGGTGACGAAGTAACCGACGTAGTCGGACCGTTGGGCAAGGCTACGCATATCGAGAAATTCGGCACTGTGGTTTGCGCCTGCGGCGGTGTGGGCACTGCTCCGATGCTGCCGATTGCCGAAGCGTTGAAACGAGCCGGTAATCGCGTGATAACCGTGCTGGCCGCGCGTACCAAAGAATTGGTCATTCTCGAAGAACAGATGCGCCAATTCTCCGACGAAGTCATAGTGATGACCGACGACGGATCGTATGGTCAAAAAGGATTGGTTACGCAAGGAGTCGAATCCGTCATTCAACGCGAAAAAGTTGATATGTGTGTTACAATCGGACCGGCTATCATGATGAAATTCGTGGCGTTGTTGACGAAAAAATATGATGTGCCGACCATCGCGTCGCTCAATACGATAATGGTAGATGGTACGGGCATGTGCGGCGCATGTCGTGTAACTGTCGGCGGACAAACAAAATTTGTGTGTGTCGATGGTCCCGAATTTGATGCGCATCAAGTCGATTTCGACGAGATGATGATGCGCCTTGGTGCTTATCGTGCCGAGGAACAGGAAGCAAAAGAACATTTGTTGGAACAAAAATGAAAGTCCGAAACATGGAAGAACAAAATAGAAATGCCGCTTGGCGCGAAGCCTTGCGCAAAACGAAAAATCCGAAGGAACGCGCCGCTATCGAACGCGTCAAAATGAGCGAACTGCCCGGCGATTATCGCAGTCGCAACAGCGAAGAGGTCAATCAAGGGCTGACAGCCGAACAAGCGGTACTCGAAGCCACACGTTGCCTCGACTGCCAAAATCCGCAATGTGTTACCGGTTGTCCCGTCGGCATCGATATTCCCGGATTCATCAAAAATATCGAACGGGGCGAATTTCTACAAGCCGCCAAGGTGTTGAAACAAACTTCGGCTCTGCCTGCCGTTTGCGGACGCGTATGTCCACAAGAAAAACAATGCGAATCGAAGTGTATTCACTTGAAAATGAAACATCAGGCGGTGGCCATTGGCTATTTGGAACGCTTCGCTGCCGACTATGAACGCGAGAGCGGTTGCATGGCTTTGCCGGAAGTTGCTGCCTCAAATGGCATTAAAATTGCCGTTGTGGGGTCGGGGCCGGCCGGGTTGTCGTTTGCCGGCGATATGGCAAAATTCGGTTACGATGTTACAGTGTTTGAAGCACTGCACGAGATTGGTGGCGTGCTGAAATATGGCATTCCGGAGTTTCGTTTGCCGAACAAAATCGTCGATGTCGAAATAGGCAATTTGGAGAAAATGGGTGTTAAGTTCGTAAAAGACTGCATCGTGGGAAAAACCATCACGTTTGACGATTTGAAAAACGAAGGATTTCGTGCGATGTTTGTAGCGAGCGGTGCCGGTCTGCCCAATTTTATGGGCATCAAAGGCGAAAATCTTATCGGTATCATGTCGTCCAACGAATACCTTACGCGTGTCAACTTGATGGGTGCTGCTCGTCCTGATACGGATACGCCGGTACTTAAAGGTAAACGTGTGGCGGTCATCGGCGGCGGTAATACGGCAATGGATTCGGTACGCACGGCACGTCGTTTGGGTGCCGAACGCGCCATGATTGTTTATCGCCGCAGTGAAGAAGAGATGCCGGCGCGTCTCGAAGAGGTGCATCATGCCAAGGCCGAGGGTGTCGAGTTTCTGACGTTGCATAATCCCATCGAGTATCGTGGTGACGACCATGGTCGTGTTACGGGCATGTTGCTGCAAAAAATGGCTTTGGGCGAGCCCGATGCTTCGGGACGTCGTCGTCCGGTGCCTATTGAAGGTGCGCAGGAGTGGATTGATGTTGATGAGGTGATTGTCAGCGTGGGCGTGTCGCCCAATCCTTTGGTGCCGCGTTCGGTTCAGGGCTTGGAGGTGTCGTCCAAAGGCACCATCGTGGTCGATGGCGAAGCCATGCAGAGTTCTATCCCGACCATTTTTGCCGGTGGCGATATTGTGCGCGGCGGTGCGACGGTCATTTTGGCCATGGGCGACGGACGTAAAGCCGCTGCTGCCATGCACGATAAAATCCGGCGTGGCGAGATTTAATCGACACGGTGTTATACGAAAAAAATCATCGTGCACAACGTGCATGTGTACCGATAAAAATAGGAGCGTATGAATATTTGTGTGTTTTGCGCATCGAGCGATGGTGCGAGTGATATTTTCAAAGAGGAGGCGCGTGCGATAGGACGTTTTATCGCGGCCAACGGACATACGCTTGTGTATGGCGGTGCCACCGGCGGACTGATGGATGCTGTGGCCGAAACGGTTGCCGAACAACAGGGCGAAATCATAGGTGTGGTGCCGGAATTGATTGTCGAAAAAGGACGCCGAAGCACGTTGCCGACGCAGTTGTTCGAAGTGGCTGACATGAGCGAACGTAAAGAGATGATGAAAGAGTTGTCCGACGTGTTTGTGGTGTTGCCCGGCGGTTTTGGTACCTACGACGAACTATTCGATGTGTTGGCATCGGGCATGGTGGGCTATCATGATAAACCATTGGTGTTGGTCAATACCGACGATTTTTATGCCGGCATCAAACAACAGATTCGCCGCATGACGACCGAAAACGTAGGCTATGTGTCGCGCACATCGGGCTTTTTTGTGTACAATTCGGCCGCCGAGGCAGTAGAGTGGCTCGCAGCGTTTGCCGCTACACATGCTGACAACCAATAAGATAAAAACAATCGATTACGAAATCTAACCATCTTGTTGTTTGAACGGATTTGGTTAATATGGAACGATAACGTTATATTAAATTTTTTCTAACCTTAAAATATACAACATTTATGAATCTTTTTTGGAAAAGAATTTTAGGACAAATGCAAAGCACGGCCAAAATGGAGGCTCAATTTGCAGTTTTGAATGCTGATTTCAGACGTTATGTCAGCATCGAAGAGTCGAAAGAGTTGGCGGAGTATCGCGAATTGTTCGATAAAGTGAAATCGGCCGATTTCAAAGAGAAAAAACGGGTGCTTGTCAATCGCAAGTACAAGGATACGCAGGAATATCGCGATATGCGTAAGTTCGAGAAATTGAACAACAACCGCAAAATCGCTTTGTATTACGAAACTTTGAAAAATCCCTTGCTGGCCGAGTATCTGGAGTTCCGCAAGAAACCGGAATACATGCTGTTGAGCAAGTCGAACGAAGTGAAGAAAAATCCCGATTTGCAGCGTTTGAAGAAATTCGAACGGTCCAATGAGTACAAAAACTATATGCGTTTTCATAATTCGTATGTCATCAAAGAACTCGAATCGCTGCGCGAAAAAGTGATAACGCCCGAATTCCAAGCCGCAAATGCCTTTTGGAGCGACCCGTGCCGCTGGGACAAAACCGACGAAGCGGCACTCGAAAGACGTTTCAATGAATTGGCGGCGAACGAGGATATAAAATTCTACGAACACACCGATGGCTCTAAATTCGCTCGTCTGCGTCTTTATCAGCAAACGTTTTACGATAGTTTCGAGTGGAATTCACTGAACGCATCGCGTTGGGAGAGCGGATTCAACTATCCGGGCGACAAATTTGTGGGAAATCATTCGTTCACCAACGAGCAACAAGCCAATAATAATGGTGATAATGTCAGCGTATATGGTGGCGAGTTGAGCATTTATACGCGCAAAGAACGCAAATTGGCGTTGGCGTGGGACAAAGTGCGCGGTTTTGTCAATCATCAATTTGAGTACACCTCCGACGTGATTCATGGCACGAAAGGCGTTTGCCAAAAAGAGGGCTATTTCCGCGCCAAAATCCGTTTCGAAGGTAAAGGATTGACGCAGGCGTTTTGGTTGACGGGCGAACATATACTTCCACACATCAACATCGCGGTGTGCGATGGCAAAGCAATCGAAGTAGGAACGCATTGGGCAACCAAGTTCGAGAAGAAATATACATCAACACGCATTACCGGTCTGAAACTCAACGAATATTATATCTATTCGCTGGAATGGACTGCCAAGGAACTGATTTGGCGTATCAATAATATAGAGGTGTTCCGCACGACCGAAGGCGTACCTACCGAACCGCTGTTCCCGATGTTGAGCGCATTTATCGCACAAAATCAAAAAGGTGGCGAAGGCATGATGCAGGTCGATTGGATTGAAGCATGGTGCGCACGCAAATAAATCATCGTGGTGGGCGAATGAAACGAACAACCATGAATGAAATAATTGTCAACAATCGCTTTACAATCGGTGGCGGCCGACCATTTGTGTTGATAGCCGGACCTTGTGTCATCGAGAACGAAACGATGGTGATGCACACAGCCGAAGTGCTGAAAAATATCTGTAACGATTTGAATATCAATTTGATATTCAAGGCTTCGTTCGATAAGGCGAATCGCACGGCGTGCGACTCGCCTCGCGGAGTCGGCATCGACGAAGGTTTGCGTATCTTGCAAAAAGTGCACAACGAACTCGATTTGCCGCTTGTTACCGATGTACACGAGTGTTGGCAATGTACGCCCGTGGCGCAGGTCGTCGATGTGCTGCAAATACCAGCATTTCTTGCACGACAAACCGATTTACTGCTTGCAGCAGCGCAAACCGGCAAAATCGTCAATGTGAAAAAAGCACAATTTATGGCACCGTGGGACATGAAACAAGTGGTTGCCAAACTCGAATCGAAAAACAATCGCAACATCATGTTGTGCGAACGTGGTACATCGTTTGGTTACAACAATTTAGTGGTTGATATGACTGCTTTGGTCGAAATGCGTGCGTTGGGTTATCCTGTGGTGTTCGATGCTACGCACTCGGTGCAGAAACCCGGCGGCAACGGTTCCTCGACCGGCGGCAATCGCGCTATGGCTCCGTATCTGATGAATGCCGCTTTGGCGGTTGGTGTCGATGCGGTGTTTGCCGAAGTACATCCCGACCCCGATAGGGCTTGGTCGGATGCCGCAAACCAATTGCGTCTTGATACGATACGTCCTATTTTGGAACACGCCAAAGCCATAGATGAAGTAACGAAACAATTATAAATCAATCTGTTAACGACAAAATCGTGGATATAATAGCACGTAGCAAAGAGGTCTTTCGCATCGAAATGGCCGAAATAAGTCGCGTTGGCGACCGCATTGGCAACGAAATGTGTCACGTCGTCAATTTGATATACAACCATCAGGGTAAAGTGGTGCTGACCGGCATTGGCAAAACGGGTATTATCGGTAAGAAAATAGCCGCTTCGCTGGCTTCGACAGGCACACAAGCCATTTTCATCAATGCGGCCGAGGCGTTGCATGGCGATTTGGGCATGGTGTCGCGCGGCGATGTTGTCATTGCTATATCGAATAGTGGCGAATCTGACGAGATACTGAACGTGGTGCATAACCTCAAAAAAATGCATTGTCCGATAGTGGCCATGACAGGCGATAAACATTCGTCGTTGGCACAACAGAGCGATTTTGTGCTCGATATTCACGTCGAACACGAAGCCTGCAAAATCGGTCTTGCACCGACCACATCGACTACCGCCGCACTTGTTATGGGCGATGCTCTGACCGTGTGTCTGATGGAGAAACGCAACTTCAAACCCGAAAATTTTGCGCTTTATCATCCCGGTGGCGCATTGGGGCGGCGTATGCTCACGCAAGTCAAAGATTGCATGACTGACGTAGTGCCGATGGTTCGTGAACAAACGTTGTTCAAAGATGTGATTGCCGAAGTGAGCCTGAAAAAGTTGGGCATAACGATGGTAACCGATGCGCAAGGCGTCGTAACCGGCATTATTACCGATGGCGATATTCGGCGTGCAGCGCAGCGCTTCGACAATTTGCAAACATTGACGGCTGCCGATTTTATGAGTCGGGGCTGCAAAAAAATTGAGGCCGATGCGTTGGTCAACGATGCGCTCGAACTGATGGATAAGTATAAAATTACCACACTTGCCGTGGTCGAAAGAAATGAGCCTAACGCACCGATTATAGGCATTTTGCATATTCATCACATTTATGGATTCACGCGGCAGTAACCTTATTCGTGGCGCAGCGTAGTATATAGATTTTTTTATACATTTTTTATTGCAGTAACTATTTTTAACTGTTAATTTTGCGCTGTTCGGTAAAAAATGCCGACCTTTGTATCGTTTTTAGAGATTACGGAAATGTCGTGGCGATGCTGTATTTGTCGCGACGAAGTCAAATTAAAAAGAATGAAGTATGATTTTGATAGGCAAACAAGATAAAACGGCGGTGGTACACCGCGGCCGTCAATTCTCGTATGTCCAACTATTGCAATATTCGGCGTGTTATGCGCGGCATTTTGCTGCTGCAGTCGGACAACCGCGTATGGCTATTGTTTTTGCCGATAATTCGGCCGAATGGATTTTTGCGTTTTATGGTAGTGTGCGCACGGGTGCCATTACGGTGCCGGTCGATGTGCAATCGACAGCCGGCGAATTAGCCTACATTGTAGGCGATTGTAAACCGGATTTGATTTTTACGACGACGGCTAAACGTGCCTTGGTTGATGAGGCTTTGAGTATGGCCGGTGTCGCCTGTTCTGTATTGACCGAAGAGGACATCGACGTGTCGGGTGTGGCATCGGAGGCTGTTGATGAGATTGTGTTCGACGATATGTCGCAAACGATGCTCATCATCTATACATCGGGTACGACGGGCTCGCCCAAAGGGGTGATGTTGTCGTATAATAATGTGATGTTCAACATCAATTCGGTGTCGCAGTCGGTCAAAATTTTTACGTCGGAACGCAATACGATGATTTTGCTGCCGTTGCACCATATATTCCCGTTGTTGGGATCGTTGGTGGCGCCGCTCTATGTGGGCGAAACGGTGTACATAGCCGAAGGATTGAATGCCGAAAGCATTGTCAAAACGTTGAACGAAGGTAAAATCAACATAGTTATCGGTGTACCGCGTTTGTACGAACTATTGTCGAAAGGCATCATGGACATAATCAAACGCTCGTTTGTAACGCGTGCGTTGTTTGGCTTGGCCAAAGCCATCGGCTCCAAAGGTTTCTCGTGTATGCTGTTTGGCAAAGTTCACAAAAAATTTGGTGGCCATATCGACTATTTGGTGAGTGGCGGCGCTGCATTGCCACCCGACATTGGCTCAATATTCAAAACATTGGGTTTCACGGTGTTGGAAGGTTACGGCATGACCGAAACCGCACCGATGATAACCTTTACGCGCCCATGGAATGTACAAGTGGGCTATGCCGGCGAGCCTGTGCCGGGGGTGGAAGTGCGCATTGCCGAGAATGGCGAGGTGTGCGTCAAGGGTGACAATGTGATGCAGGGCTACTATAATCGTCCGCAGGAAACGGCCGACATCATTCGCGATGGTTGGCTGCATACGGGCGATACGGGCGAATTGTCGCCTACGAAAGGGCTGAAATTGACCGGTCGCATCAAAGAAATTATTGTAACGCCGAATGGAAAAAATATCAATCCCGAAGAATTGGAACACGCTGTGTTACAGCATACCAATCTCATTAAGGAAATAGGTATTTTCTTGAAAGACAGCGCATTACAATGTGTTGTCGTGCCCGAATTGTCAGAGTTGCGTGATAAATCGGTGGAAAATATGGAAACGATTTTGCGCGAGGAGATAGCCAAGTTCAACCAAACGGTGGCCACTTACAAACGCATCAAAAACATTCATATCGTGTCGGGCGAGTTGCCCAAGACGCGTTTAATGAAGTTGCAGCGTTTCAAACTGCCCGAACTTGCTACGACCCACAAGCGCACAACCGACGAATCGGATGCGCCGCAGAGCGAAATCTACTTGATGCTGAAGGCTTACATCGACAAGGAATTGAAATGTAATGCCGGCGCCAACGACGATTTTGAAATCGATTTGGCGATGGATTCGTTGGGCAAAGTGGCATTGCTGACGTTTATCGAGACGTCGTTTGGCATCAGCATGAACGAAGCGCAGTTGGACAACCTGAGCACGTTGGCCAAGTTGAGTGCCTACATCGAGCAGAATGAGCAGGACATCACGGCCGGCGCTAACGTCACTTGGAAAGAAATTCTGACCAGCAAAGTGCGTAGGGTAGTGGTGCCACGCGCAGGATTTATTCAGGCGTTTTGCAGTCGCAGTGTCAAAGTGATGATGCACACGTTTTACAATTTGAAGAAACACGGCGGTGTCGAATTGTCGGAGCAGCCGTGTATCATTGTTGCCAACCATCGTAGCATGCTCGACGGCTATTTCATCACGTCGAAATTGCAGAGCAAATTTGTGAAAAACACCTTCTTCTTTGCCAAGGCGAAACATCTGCGCACGAAGTTTCTGACGTTTATGGCGCGTAAAAATAACGTGATAGTGATGGACATCAACAAGAATGTGCGCGAATCGTTGCAGCAGATGGCCATGGTGTTGCAGGAGGGTAAAAATATCATTATTTTCCCCGAAGGGACGCGCTCGAAAGATGGTAAATTGTTGGCTTTCAAAGATAGTTTCGCTATTTTGAGTACCGAGTTGAACGTGCCGGTGGTGCCTGTGGCTATTGCCGGTGCCGACCGCGCTGTGTTCAAAACTGTGAAATTGCCACGTCCGTTTGCCAAAATTTCGGTCGATTTTCTGCCGACGATTTATCCGGCAGGCTTGTCGGTCAATGAGATTCGTCAGCGTGTTGTTGAGGTCATATCGGCGCAGTTGGCCAAGTACGAAAAGCATTCGTAATTGCGAAACGGCGCATAATTGCACCCAAATATAAAACGCCACAGTCACTTTACCGCGTGCAGCGAAGTCTGTGGCGTTATTTTTTATCTCCCCGAAGGGTGTGTTATTTGCTCATTTCCAACATTTTGAGTATCGGGCGAACGGCCTTGTCGCAGATGTCGCTGTCGATGGTGATTTCGGGTGTTTCGTGCAGCAGACAGTTGTAGATTTTTTCTAACGTGTTCAAGCGCATGAAGTTGCAGTTGTTGCAGCCGCAAGTGCTATCGATAGGTGGCACGGGAATGAACGTTTTGTGCGGGCAGCGTTTTTGCATCTCGTGCAGAATGCCGCTTTCGGTGGCTACTAAAAATTCGGATTCGTCGCTGTGTGTGGCGTAATCGAGTAATTTTTGTGTCGAGCCGATAACATCGGCCAAAGTCAGAACCACGTTTTTGCATTCGGGGTGTGCCAGCACTTTGGCATGCGGGTAGGCCTGTTTCAGTTCAACCAAGCGTTCCACCGAAAATTGTTCGTGTACGTGGCAGGCGCCGTTCCACAGTAGCATATTGCGTCCGGTTACTTTGTTGATGTAACTGCCGAGGTTGCGGTCGGGACCGAAGATGAGTTTGGCATCTTTGGGAAATTGTTCGACAATTTTTTGTGCATTACTTGACGTAACGACCACGTCGGTCAGTGCTTTGACGGCGGCAGTGGTGTTGACATACGAGATGACGGTGTGGTCGGGGTGCGCGTTGACAAATTCGGCGAATTCGTCGGCATTGCAACTGTCGGCCAGCGAGCAACCGGCGTTGAGGTCGGGCACCAGCACTTTTTTGTCGGGCGAAAGTATTTTGGCCGTTTCGCCCATGAAATGGACGCCGCATACCACTAAAATGTCGGCGGTTGTTTTGGTCGCCCATTGTGCCAGCGCCAAACTATCGCCCACCACATCGGCTATGTCCTGAATGTCGCCGGTTTGATAATAATGTGCCATGATGACGGCATTTTTGTCGTGGCGCAACCGGTTGATTTCGGCAATTATTGTCTCTTTTTCCATGGTTTCACGATTGATATATCCCACGTCGCAAAGTTACAAAAAAAGTTTGATAGATAGCGGGTGTCGGGGGCATTTTTTTGCACTCATTCGTTTTGCATTTTGCACTATATTTTAACCCTTTGTCGCTGCGCGACATTTCCCTTGAAAAGGGCAAATCTTCGCACTGAAGCTACTTTTGCGCGAAGAAAAAAAGCAATGTCCCCTTTTCAAGGGGACGAGGAGCAAAGCGACGGGCGGGGTTCAAACGTAAACTGCGCAAACAACGCAAATAACCCTTAACCTTATCTATGCGGACGCATGCGATGCGTCCCTACTCCCCCTTTAGGGGGTTGGGGGGGCTTTTTTGCACTCTTCCACTTTGCACTTTGCATTATTTTTACTACCTTTGCAGCGGATTTTATTAAAAATTAAATTTTTATAATAATGAAAAAGAAATTTACACAATTCAGATGGCTCGCTGCGACGCTAATGTTCGTGGCGACAATGGTGATGCCCTCCACAGCGTGGGCGCAAGGCACGATTACTCCTTCACAGCCTACTAATGGCGATGGGAAAGCGGATAGTCCTTATGAGATTGGCACTGCTGAAGAGCTTTATTGGTTTGCAGGGCTTGTGAATGGTGATGCAAGCGTGTGTACAGGTGATGTAACCCAAAACAAAGCCGCCTGCGCAAAGCTCACGACGGATATTGAGGTGAACAGCAATTTGCTCGCAAATCTGAATGCAGACGGAACAGTGAAAGATGGCTATGAGGTTAAAATCTGGACGCCAATCGGAAACAAAGACAACCCATACGCCGGCACATTCGACGGAAACGGCAAGACCGTCAGCGGATTGTATTTCAATAATACGAGTACTGACTATGTCGGCTTGTTCGGATATGTATATAGCGGCACAATAAAGAATGTAGGTGTTGTTGATTCCTATTTTAAGGGAAGTTCTTATGTCGGCGGCGTATGCGGATATGTTTATTCGAGTGGTGGAACATCGACAGCCACCATCACCAACTGCTATAACACAGGCTCAGTCAGCGGAAGTCTTGAGGTCGGCGGCGTGTGCGGACGGAATCATGCTTATTCGGTTGTTGGAACAGCGGAAGCGAAAGCCACCATCACTAACTGCTATAACGCTGGCTCAGTCAGCGGAACTGGTAATGTCGGCGGCGTGTGCGGACGGAATTATGCTGAATCGTATGGTGGAACAGCGGAAGCCACCATCACTAACTGCCATAACACAGGCTCAGTCAGCGGAACTGGTTATGTCGGCGGCGTGTGCGGACAGAATTATGCTTATTCGGAAAGTGGAACAGCGGAAGCGACAGCCACCATCACTAACTGCCATAACACAGGCTCAGCCAGCGGAAGTGGTAGTAATGTCGGCGGCGTGTGCGGATATAATGAGGCTTTTTCGAATGGTGGAACAGCGGAAGCCACCATCACTAGCTGCTATAACACAGGCTCAGTCAGCGGTTCAGTCAGCGGAAGTAGTAATGTCGGCGGCGTGTGCGGACGGAATTATGCTGAATCGTCTGCTGGAACAGCGAAAGCCACCATCACCAACTGCTATAACACAGGCTCAGTCAGCGGAAGTAGTAATGTCGGTGGCGTATGCGGATATAATCGTGCTTATTCGGGTGGTGGAACAGCGGAAGCCACCATCACTAACTGCTATTATGACAGCGAGAAATATACAGGAAAAGCTGTCGGAAACAATGTAGATGGCACTGTTAATGAAAATAATGTCACGGGCAAGACCACAGACGAGTTCAAGAGCGGCGAGGTATGCTATCTGCTCAACGGCTCATCGTCAGACGGCGTATGGGGGCAAACACTCTCCGGTACAGGCGAGCAGGATTATCCTGTTCTTGGCGGTATTCCGGTCTATTACAGAAACGAAATTTATACCAATACTTATGGCACTTTGACAGAAGGTACGCACACAATTACCGCATCGAGCAGCCCCTATGTGTGGTACGAGTTTACACCATTGGCTGACGGAACCTATTTATTTGTTGCTGCTCCTGCAGTTTTGGTACGCGAGGATATAAGTGTAGCAGCAGCAGCCTCACCATACGTCGCTAAAGAATTGGTGGTAGGGACAACGTACTATGTATGTATCCCCGGTGCGCCAACCCCAGAGGCTGAATTGACCATTAAAAAATTTGAGGCATCATTGAAAGTTGGCAAGAATACCGTCTATATTACAGAGCCGGATGCTACATGGTACGAGTTTACACCTGCTGTTAACGGAATCTATCAATTTAGCAGTACTACGATAAATGGAGGTATCTGTGTCAATACGGAAAAGACAATAAATGGCATGCAAGGTATGTCAAGCGCTCCTATCTATTCGTTAAGCGCAGAAACCACTTATTATGTTTATTTTAGTTGCGCTCTTGGTGAGTACGACTTGACGATTGCAAACTTATCCACCACGCTTGTGCTTGGTGATAATAAGAACGTAATGGTGTCTACCTCCGGAATATTATGGTATGAGTTTACGCCGACGGAAAGCGGGACGTATCAGTTTAGCAGTTCCGCATTGGAAGCCGGATACCTGTATGTTAATACAACAAAGGCTGAAGATGAGTCCACGTACATTCCGTATGCTCCCGCCTATGAGTTGACCGCAGGAACAACCTATTATGTGGCAATAAGTTATAATCCGGGCACTTACGACTTGACGATTAAAAAGTTAGATACAATGCTTAAAGTCGGCTCAAATGAATTCGAAGTGAGCGCTCCGCTTATATGGTACGAGTTTACGCCCACCGCAACCGGAACGTATCAGTTTAGTGGTACGATGACAGCAGGCAATCTGTATGTTAATACAACAAAGACTGAAGATGATGATGACAAGGACATTACAAGTGAGCCTACCTATGAGTTGACCGCAGAAACAACCTATTATGTGGCTGTAAGTGCTGAACCTGGTAGTTACGGTTTGACGATTACAAAACTTGGTACCACCACCGCGCTCGATGCCGTTGCATCACCGCAAATCTATGCCGTCGATGGTCGCCTTGTATGCGCAGGCGAGTGCCGCATCTACGATTTGCTCGGTCGCGACGTAACGCGCTTGAACGGTTCGTTGCATGGCGTGTATGTGGTTAAAACCACCGACACCGCCGTTAAAATCGTGGTCAGATAATATCGGAACACAGATTTTATAACATAGACAGTAGGGGCGAAAAATTTTTTCGCCCCTATGTTTTTTCGTGCCATCTTCCACAAAAATGGTAATTCTTCCCATAATTCAGGTAGCGTCTCCTCAGTGTTTTCATGGTAATTTTGCACTCGGGAAAGAAAATTTTTAACGTTATGAAACTGAAATATTTAATCGCTGCGCAACTGCTGGTCGCGTTATCAACAGTGACAGCACAAAACATGAGTAAAATGGGAAACAATGTTGCAATGAGTGGGGAGTGGGACAAGACCTTTCCAGAAAGTGAGAAGATAATGCACGAGAAAGTTACCTTCGTAAATCGTTTCGGCATCACACTTGTCGCCGACCTTTATCGGCCGCAGGGCGAAAGCGGAAACCTGCCGGCATTGGCAGTCAGCGGTCCATTCGGCGCCGTAAAAGAACAAGCAAGCGGACTTTATGCACAACGTTTGGCGGAAGAGGGTTTCCTGACCATCGCTTTCGACCCTTCGTTTACGGGTGAGAGCGGTGGCGAACCGCGCTATTCCTCTTCCATGGACATCAACACCGAAGATTTTTGCGCGGCCGTGGATTATCTCTCTTGCCGTCAGGACGTGGACAGCGAGCGTATCGGCATTCTCGGTATTTGCGGCTGGGGCGGCATCGCGCTGAATGCGGCGGCCCTCGACCCACGCATCAAGGCAACCGTTGCCGTTACCTTATACAATCTGACGCGTGTAACACAACAAGGATATTTCGACAGCATGGACGAAGAGGCTCGCTATCAACTGAAAAAACAGTTGGCTGAACAACGCACCAAGGAGTTCCGCAAAGGAGAGATACTGCCTCAAGGCGGACTCCCCGATACGCCCGCAGCCGATGCTCCCGAGTTTTTGAAACAATATGTGGCCTATTATAAGTCAGAGGCAAGGGGTTATCATCCTCGTTCGCTCAATTCAAACATGGGCTGGAATATCACCTCTACACTGATGAGACTGAATCAGGACTTGTGGATAGCAGCCTCGGAAGTGCGTACGCCCGTACTTATAGTGCATGGCGAGAAAGCACACAGCCGCTATTTTGGCGAAGAAGCCTATCAGAAACTGACGAGCGGCAAATATGCAGATAACAAACGGTTGCTTATCGTTCCGAATGCCACGCACTGCGACCTTTATGACGGCGGCGAAAGGAATTTTATTCCTTGGAATGATATTGCCGATTTTATAAAACGGTCTTTAAAATAGTTGTAAGATGAAACAAAACAAGTTAAAAAGCACCATCATGCTTGTTGTTGCTGTTCTTTTTCTACAATTTAGCGCAAGTTGTAAAAATAATAACGAACAAATAACAGATGACACACAAATGGAAAAGATTCTTTTTGTAAACGGAAGCCCGAACCGCGACGGAAATACTGCCGCATTGGCAAAAGTATTGCTCGAAGGCAGACAGTATGAAACTCTCAACCTCAACGACTATCGCCTGAATTTCTATGGACAGACGCTGGATGGCGACCAACTTGACGAGGTTATAGCAAAGATGAGGGAGGCGGATATTATCGTAATGGGCAGCCCTGTCTATTGGCATAACATCTGTGCCTCGGTGCGCACGCTGATGGAACGTTTCTACGGTTATCTGCCCGACGGAGCGTTCAAAGGCAAACGCCTGTTCTTCATCTATCAGGGAGCGGCTCCCACCCAGATGATGATTGACGACGGGGAATATACCATGAGCCGCTTTGCCGGCATGTATGGCTTCTCTTACGAAGGTATGGCAACAAACAGAAGCGAGGCACAATCTTTGAGGGATAAACTGAAATAAATATGATAAAAACAAGTAGCACCATGAAAATCAAGTTAAACAACGGCATAGAGATGCCGATTATCGGATATGGCGTATATCAAGTGTCGCCGGAGGAATGTGAAAGATGTGTAACCGATGCTTTGAATGTAGGTTACAGAATGATAGACACGGCACAGGCGTATCACAATGAAGAAGGCGTTGGTGCGGCGGTAAAGAAAAGCGGCATACCGCGTGAAGAACTGTTCATAGTGAGCAAAGTATGGTTTTCCAATTACAGCTATCAGAGAGCCAAAGACTCGATAGAAGAGAGCCTGAACAGATTACAGACCGACTACATTGACCTGATGTTGCTTCATCAGCCTTTTGGCGACAGATACAGTGCCTATCGCGCATTGCAGGACGCATATCGAGCCGGCAAGGTAAGAGCCATAGGCGTCTCCAACTTTTACCCCGACCATTATATTGATTTTGCTGAAAACGTCGATGTCATCCCCGCTATAAATCAAGTGGAAACACATGTATTCAATCAGCAAATCGAAGCTCAGGGCATTATGAATGAGTATGGAACTCGGATTATGTCGTGGGGTCCGTTCGCCGAAGGTCGGAATGATTTCTTCCATAATCCTGTGTTGTTTGAAATAGGCAGGAAACATGGTAAAAGCGTAGCACAAGTGGCTCTGCGCTGGCTGATACAGCGTGGTGTGATTGTCATTCCGAAATCGACGCACATAGAGCGAATGAGAGAGAATCTCAATGTATTTGATTTTGAGTTGTCGAACGAGGAAATGTCGCAGATAAAGAACCTTGATGCAGGCAAAAGCCTTTTCTTCGACCACCACGATGCCGAAACCGTGAAAATGTTCATGGGGTGGAGATAGGAGATAAACGACAATCCGAAAACGGATCACTTTCTCTATCGCGAGGGAATGGAACGCTATTTCACACGCAACGGCCTCTCTATGTTAGATAGCCGACTTGTTCCGATATGCCGTTGGCGACATCCGCATTGCGCTCTTGAATTGGGTGCAGAAATGGGGATAACTGTTAAATCCCGATGAATAGGCTATTTGCGATATATCCACATTGGTTGTCAAAAGGAGATTGCCGGTATACTCCATGTGCAGACGCGTGTGAAATTGTAAACATATAATTTTCAGTCTGTTTTGCTTTGTGCGTTTCAAAATAAATTTGTACCTTTGCAGCACACAAATTTTATAGAGCAACGCTTATATGACCCCCACGGCATACATACTTGACAGAAAACTTAATCCGCTGAATCACAACGTATTAGGGGGGGGGTAGTGTTGACTCTGTCGTAATCTTTTCAGAATCACATAATTCATCATACAGAGCCTTCCGCAGGTGTCAGACAAGGGCACCGGCGGAAGGCTCTTTGCGTTTTGTGGTAGCTATGAAATACAAATAATCGCAATAGAACAATGAATAAGAATTCAAACTTAATAAAAAGTAAAATTATGAACATAATCAAGAAAATAGCATTGTT
>JBJEJW010000025.1:0-71918 GCA_051878315.1 Paludibacteraceae bacterium
GTATTTCAATTATTTCAAAGACCAACTTATCCACTTTTACGGGACAGGAGTGAAATTTATTAAAAATATTTCGTTGTTTGAGTTTGAGTCGTCGTTTTTGTTTTTCTCGTAGGCGAGTATGTCGCCCGGCTGACAGCGCAGCGTTTCGCACAACGCTTCCAAAGTCGAAAAGCGTACCGCTTTGGCCTTACCTGTTTTCAGAATCGACAGGTTGGCAGGCGTTACATCTACTTTTTCCGACAACTCGTTGAGCGAAATTTTTCGCTTGGCCATCACCACATCCAAATTAACAATTATCGGCATACTTGCTTCGTTTTTAGATGGTTAAATCGTGTTCGTTTTTCATTTGCGTGGCTATTTGCAGCACTTCGTTCATCAGCAAAATGATGAGGCCGATAATCAAATCGTCCCAATCGATGAAACGTGCCGAAATGTCGTAATCGACCAACTCGATGGCGCGATTGACGAAAAACAATTCCATGCCGTTATATATGGTACCGAGCAACGCCAGCACAAGAAACCCGATGCCGATGATGCGGAAACGACGGATGTTGCGCTCGTCGAAAATCTGCGAGCGATGAAACGATACGATGATTTTGACAACCACTACCAGCAAAAAGACGAAACCTCCACATATTGCCAACGACACGAACAAATGAAACAGATCCAAAGCAATGTCGTTCCACGACGTGGGCGAATCGGTATCGCCGGCCGGCCGAAACACCACCAACGAGGCTTTTTGCGGCACGATGAGCAAAGGCGAACCATCTTTTTGATTGACGTCGGCCGGCACTATCTCGTTGTATTTTGGTTCAAGGGATACACTTGTAAAAGTCTCGGATTGCAAGGCGTTTTCGATTTCGTAGCCGGCCATGTTGTAGCCCAAATTGAAACCTTGCAACGCCGACATAACCACATCTTGAAACAATGCCACAAAGAAGCATATCAGCAAGAGCGAACAAAGAAATTTCAGGCGTTTCATTACGATTCAATTTATTTTTGACTGCAAAGTAACAACATTTTTTTGAAACGAACAAATTTTTTTTATCGTTTTTCGATATTTTTTTATTGAAAAACTGATTTTTGTATCAAAAACACGTTACTTTATAAAAAAAATCGCTACTTTTGTAGGCTTAGTTGTGAGAAAATTTTGTTGTTTATGCCACCATCTGCTATGCTCAACGAACAATTTTTGCATTATGTTTGGTTTCGGAAACTATTTGCGCCGGAACAAACTACTACCGACGGTCGCCGTGTGGAAATAATCGACACCGGCCAACGCAACACCGACGCCGGCCCCGACGTGTTCAATGCCAAAATACGCATAGGCGACACACTATGGGCGGGCAACGTGGAATTTCATCGGCAAGCGAGCGATTGGTTGCGCCACGAGCACAACCATAACCCGGCTTATAATTCGGTGATACTGCATGTCGTACTCGATGCCGACACCGACATCACACGTCCCGACGGACAACTATTGCCGCAAGTGGTTTTGCAATTTCGCCCGCAACTCGTCGAAGCATACAACCGCTTAATGACACCACATAAATTTGTGGCCTGTGCCGATGCGCTGCACGACATTCCGACCATGGAGCAGCACGCATGGCTCGACCGCCTCGCAACCGAACGCTTGGAACAAAAAACCGCAGCCATCGACAAACTGCTGCAACAAAACGTGAATAATTGGGAGGAAGCGTTCTACATTACCGTGGCGCGCAACTTCGGGTTTTCGACCAACGCGCTGCCGTTTGAATTGCTGGCCAAGTCGCTGCCAAACGCCATACTCGGCAAACACCGCAACGACCCATTGCAGATAGAAGCCCTGCTGTTTGGCCAAGCCGGCATGCTCGAAACCGAAAAAGACGATGCTTACTACACTCGTTTACAATGCGAATATCGTTTTTTGCGAGCAAAATTCGCACTTAAACCGATTGATGCGTCGCTGTGGAAATTTCTGCGTCTGCGTCCGTCGAATTTTCCAACCATACGTTTAGCACAATTTGCCAATCTTATCGTCAAATCGCACAACCTGTTTTCGCAGATTATCGAAACCGACGACAACGACCAACTCCGCCTGCTGTTTGCCTGCGAGCCGAGCGACTATTGGACGACACACTATCGTTTCGGCGAGCCAACGGCCGCACGCTCCAAAAAATTGTCGCGCACCTCGACAGACGCTCTGCTGATAAATAGCGTGGCGCCGTTTCTGTTTTGCTACGGCAAATATCGCCACGACGAGCAGTTGCAACAACGTGCCATCGACCTGTTGAACACCTTGCCTGCCGAGCACAATCACATTGTCGCCGGTTTTGCGGCATGCGGCATTGCGGCTGCCAATGCATTCGACACGCAAGCCCTGATACAACTAAAACGCGGCTACTGCGACACGCACGACTGCCTGCGGTGCCGATTTGCGAAATTTGCGCTGAAAAAATAGTTGTTCCCCTGATTTTTTGTACATAAAAAGTTCGTACTGCAGTACGAACTTTTTCCGTTTTTTTACCGATGAAATCGCCATTTTTGGCACTTCTTCGCGCGTGCGCGTGCGCGTAGAGAGTTTTGTCGCGCCGTATATTTGTAATCGAAATTGAATGTCTAACCATAAAAATTTTACAATTATGACACACACAATCATCATCACAGCAATCGCCACAGCGGCCATCACCACCTACATCGCCATCCGAATAGCAAAAACACTACTCAACAACTACTTATTCGACCTACTCGAATACAACGACATACTCGTAGATAAAAAATATATAAAAGGAAACACATACCAAGAACCATTCGCACATATCATAATCGTCGTCAAAGACGTACCACGCAAAACCATCAGATACAAATACTGCAAACTAATCAACGGGAAAATAGTACGCGACGACAGATACATCTACGAATACACACCCGAACAACTACTCAAAAAATACACACTATGCCAACGACAACGATACAACGCATAATAACAAAAACAACTCCGTTTTTTATTCACTTATTAAAACCTCGCAATGTATAGGCTAATTGTAAAAAATTATGTACAAAAAAATTCTTTCATCCGTACTTATGCTCTTAACTGCAGCAACAACAGCAATGGCAGTGGTAATCGGACTTGATGCAAACGGCAGTATTCCAAAACAAATGATGGAGAACAACGTCGCACGCAAAACCCGGATTTACATTCAAGCCGCAAAATCACATCAAATAACTGATGCCATTTACAACGGTAATTATCGCACATTGCTGGCACGAACATTAGAAACAAATGGCTACGAAATGACTAAAAATGTAACACAGGCCGATTATGTCATTTTTTACGAATTTGACGTTTCGGAACCCTACGACGTTACCAATCGGGTACGCGAACAGATAGCAAGCGGACACGCATTCAACAACAACCAGAATAGTCAAGGCAACATCAACCAGTACCAATTTGTCGATAAAGTGGAAACTTACTACGAACACACTTTCCATTTGTGGGGTTACAAAATATCAAATCCGGATACACCGATATGGGAAATGCGTGCCACCACCAATGTTCAAAGATCGAACATTAATTTTATACTTCCATACATGTTTGCTGCCGGACATTACACGTTTTACTGTAATAGCGGTTCCAATATTATCAGCTGTACGACACCATTTCTTGACTTCGACACAAGCATAGTCAGAAAAGTCAGAGCATATCTAAACAAACCATACTAAAACGCATCAATGGTGTTGCGGTAAACGTACAATAAAGACAAATCAATATGATCTTATTGGTTTGTCTTTATTCTTTTCTGTATCGTAGTGGTAAGCGTGGAGATGATGAGATTGCGAGTGAGGTTATAGCGACGTATAGCGGCAAGCGTGGTTCTGCGAGGTTGCAGCGTGAGTTGGAGCGTTCGGCAGAGATGGGTGATTGGGATTCGGTATCTGTGTATAAGCGAGTTGTTGATGGTTTGCGTGAGATGTGGGAGCGTGTGATAGATTGGTTTTCGGGTAGTGGTTTGCTTGGCAAAAACAGGTTGGCGCAGTATCATGTTGATGAGTTTTGCGATAGCATGCTTTCGGATTTGATTGGTGATGGTGGTCTTGGCGATGAAGTAAAAAACAGTAACATTGAGACGGCAAATAAGCAGTTCAACGAACAGTTAGATGAATATATAAATTTTGGCACAAAAGCAAACTTTATTTTCCAATTAGGTAATCCACAAGGTGCTATGAATCTGTTTTTACCAGATTTGCCAATAGTTATGCGTCCTCGTATCATAACCAAGTCAAGTCAAACTAAACACAATGTAGATGCAAGTTCTTTGAGAAATCTTCCTCAAATGATTTCAGAACCTATATTTATATTTAAGCGAAGTGATGATGCTTTGGGTATATTGACTGAAATAAAGGACAGAAATGGGAAGAATGTTTGTGTAGCCATTGAAATGAATAAAACAATTCAAGACGGCGGAAGTGTGCTTGAAGTGAATGATATTCGTTCTATTCATGGTCGTGATGTTGCTAACATAGTGTTGCCTATTGCTCACAACAATACTCTTGTATATGCAGACAAAACAAAAGGTCTTAATTGGCTCTCCTCAGCGTCATATAATTATCAGCAGGAAATAGACAAAAAAGACCTTGATTTGGTTGCAAAGATAGTAAAAGATTTTGAGAATCCAAGCGTTGAGGGAGAAAAATCTAATCGTGATGTTACAGAAGATGAACGTAATAATAGGTTTGCGGATAACGTTGGTGCGTCGCGTGTTGATGATTTAGATGTACGTTTTTCGATGAGTCCTGCGACGGGTGTTAGTGCAGGTGATGCGTCGCGTGGTATTAGTTCTGTTTTTAAGGATATGTTGCGTGAAGGTAAGCGTTGGCTTCGTAGGGGCAGTGGTGATACGCAGGTTGATATAAGTGGTTCGCTTGGTGAGGAGTTGTTGGGTCGCGGTATAAATGGTATGTTGATGCGTGTTGTTGAGTCGTGGTCTAATGGTTATATTAGTTTGCATAGGGTGTTTACTCATTTGAATGAGGCTCGTGTGAAGAGTGGTTTGAAGGCGTATGATGATGTGATGGATTTGGAGTGGCGTGCAAGGCTCGCATAGCACGAGATGAATCGAACGAGCAGATGGAAGAAGACATTGAAAACTACGCAAGAGCCAAAGGCATTTGGACAATCGCCCGAAAATGTGTATCTTTGCAATCGACTTGATTTTTTTACACACCACCATGAAACGACTGCTTCTCATCGATGCCTACTCGCAAATCTATCGCGCCTACTACGCATTCATCAAAAATCCGCGCGTCAATTCCAAAGGGCTGAACACCGGCGCCATTCTCGGATTTGTCAATACACTCGACGATGTGCTGAAACGCGAACAACCCACACACGTTGCCGTGGTGTTCGACCCGGGCGGCAAAACCTTTCGGCACGAGGCCTACGAAGCCTACAAGGCACAACGCCAAGCCACACCCGAAGACATACGCACAGCCGTTCCGATCATCAAACAGATAGTCGAAGCGTACCGCATTCCCGTAGTGCAAGTCGATGGCTACGAGGCCGACGATGTGGTCGGCACATTGGCAAAAATGGCCGATGAAACGGGCGATTTCGAAGTGTTGATGCTCACGTCGGACAAGGACTACGGACAACTCGTTACCGACCGCGTGTTCATCTACAAACCACGCTTCGACGGCAAAGGTTACGACAAACTCGGCGTGCCCGAAGTGCTGGCCAAATGGGATTTGCAAAACGTATCGCAAGTCATCGACCTGCTCGGTCTGATGGGCGATACAAGCGACAACATTCCCGGTTGCCCGGGCGTGGGCGAAAAAACCGCCACAAAACTGCTGCAAGAGTTCGGCGACATAGACAATCTGCTGGCCAACACGGCACAACTGAAAGGCGCCCTGAAAACAAAAATCGAAGAAAATCGCGATAAAATCGTCTTTTCGCGCTTTTTGGCCACCATCAAAACCGATGTGCCTGTGGCGTTCGACGAAACGGCCTTGCGCCGTGAAGAGCCGGACAAAGCCGCCCTGACAGCGCTATTCACCGAATTGGAGTTCCGTGCGCACCTCAATAAATTATCGGGAGCAGAAACGTCGGCAAAAACGATAACAAAACCTACTGTCCAAGGTTCGCTTTTTGCCGATGAAACCGCCGAAAACGCACCTATTGTTACCACATCGGTCGAAAACTCCCATCTGAATTCGGCAGCCACCACGGCACACCACTACAAAATAACACAAACCGAAGCCGAAATCGACGATTTAATCGGAATTTTATCGGGACAAAACGCTTTTTGTTTCGATACCGAAACCACATCGATAAACGTGTTCGAGGCCGAATTAGTCGGCATGTCGTTTGCGGTGAACGCACACGAAGCCTACTACGTGCCCGTACCGGCCAACCGCGCCGAAGCCGAACGACTGTTGTCGCGTTTCAAACCCGTCTTCGAGGACGAAAATTGCGGTAAAATCGGTCAAAACCTGAAATTTGACATCCTCGTGTTGCACCACTATGGCATCACCGTCAAAGGCAAACTGTTCGACACGATGATTGCGCACTACCTGCTCAACCCCGAACTGCGACACGGTATGGACTATTTGGCCGAAATTTTGCTCAACTACCGCACCATACACATCGAAGAACTAATCGGCCTTAAAGGCAAAAACCAATTGAATATGCGCCAAGTGCCGCTCGAAAAAATAGCGGAATACGCAGCCGAAGATGCCGACATTACGCTGCAACTGAAAGAAGCACTTGAAAAAACAATTGCCGAGAACCATCTCGAACAACTTTTCTACGACATCGAAATGCCGCTGGTGCGCGTATTGGCACAGATGGAAGAAAACGGCGTTTTAATCGACGATTTTGCGCTGGCGCAATCATCGGAAATACTAACAGGCCGGATGCAAAAACTGGAACGCGAAATCCGGCAAATAGCCGGTGAGGAAATCAATATCTCGTCGCCGAAACAGATTGGCGAACTGCTGTTCGACAAATTGAAAATAGCCGACAAAGCACGAAAAACGAAAAACGGACAATACGTTACCGACGAAGAAACATTGGAATCGTTGCGCGGAAAACACGAAATAATCGGTAAAATACTCGAATACCGAGGCCTGAAAAAACTGCTCAGCACATACATCGACGCATTGCCGAAACTCATCAACCCGACCACCGGCAAAATACATACCTCGTTCAACCAAACAGTAACCGCCACCGGCCGCCTGAGTTCGAGCAATCCGAATCTGCAAAACATACCAGTGCGCGACGAACAAGGCCGCGAAATACGCAAGGCTTTCATCGCCGAACCGGGTTGCGTGTTCCTGAGCGCCGACTACTCGCAAGTGGAACTGCGCATCATGGCACACCTCAGCGGCGACAAACGGATGGTAGCCGCGTTCGAAAACGACTACGACATCCATGCGGCAACAGCGGCCAACATTTTCAAAGTGCCAATCGAAAACGTAACGCCGGAGATGAGACGCAAAGCCAAAACGGCCAATTTCGGCATTATCTACGGCATTTCAGGGTTCGGTCTGAGCGAACGATTGCAAATACCGCGCGGCGAAGCACAAAAACTCATCGACGGTTATTTCGAAACTTTCCCCGAAATAAAAAACTACATCGAACAAACACACGAAACGGCGCGACAAAACGGCTACGTCGAAACTCTGCTACACCGCAAACGCTTTCTGCCCGACATCACATCGCGCAATGCCGTAGTGCGCAAATTCGCCGAACGCAACGCCGTAAACGCACCCATACAAGGCACCGCAGCCGATATCATCAAAATAGCGATGGTGCGCATAGCCAAACGGCTGGCCGACGAAGGGCTGAAAACAGAGATGATTCTGCAAGTACACGACGAATTGAACTTCAACGTGCCGAACAACGAAATCGAACAGGTAAAAAGTATCGTGAAAACCGAAATGGAAAACGCTTTCCGACTGACCGTACCGCTCAAAGTGGATATCGGCATCGGTCAGAATTGGCTCGAAGCACATTAAGGAGCGTAAATTGTAGCTCAAAAAGTGCCACAGTTTAAGGTGAGTTGCGTTGTTTGGAACCCCGCCCGCAAAAACTTCGTTTTTTCTCGTCCCCTTGGGAAGGGGACATGTTTTTGTGCTGAAATTGCTTTATCGCGTGCTCTCCCCTTTATAAGGGGAGTACGGCGATAGCCGGGTAGGGTTAAAAATAGTGCAAAGGGCAAAATGGGAAAGCGCAAAGTTTAAGGGCGTAGGATAAAAAAAACGTAGGGACGCGGCGCGCCACGTCCCTACAATCTATGTTCTAAAATCTATGCTCTTGACTCTATTCGCATACCGCACGTACGGATTGTCCATAATAGCGTGGGGCACCTATGTTGTTGATATCGCTCGAAGAATAGCAGAGTTCCATCCATGCGTTAGTGTTGGAAGTGTAGAGCGAACTCGACCAATAACTGCAGGCACTGCCTACGTCGCCGATGCTCTTACCATCGATGTAATAGCCCGCCGCAGGAAGAAAAATGGAGTTGCCATTAGCGCCTTCCACTTTGTAGCCGTTCTTGCCGCTACCATTAAAGTTTTCAACCCACGTCCACGTGCAGTTGTTTTTCAGTTCTTGCCATTCTTCGTTGGTAGGCATACGCCATGTGCCGCCCCAGTTTACAGTAGCAGCGTCGTCTTCGGGCTCAAGCGTGGTTTTGCCGTCGGTGGTGTTATACTTGGTAAAGGTACTGCCGCCATCTGTA
Source organism: Paludibacteraceae bacterium (assembly GCA_051878315.1). Classification (GTDB taxonomy): domain Bacteria; phylum Bacteroidota; class Bacteroidia; order Bacteroidales; family Paludibacteraceae; genus W0P28-013. The sequence continues at coordinate 8,724 of JBJEJW010000025.1, forward strand.
GTCAGCGTGTAGGTATCCCAAGAGTAAGTGGTTTTGATGGTGGTTTCGCCCCAAGCGTAATGATTGCCATACTCTTCGGGCGCAGTGGCACCCACGTTGCAAGTCGCCCATTTTACGCTCAAGCCAAGGTCAACGTATTCGTGGCCGTTGGCAGGGTTGGCAGGGTCGGCCGGTGCGGTGAACGAGATGCTGTCCACATCGGCAATGGTAAATTTTACGCTGCTGCCGTCGGTTTTATACACATAAAATTCGCTTTGTGCCATGGCGCATACGCTCATGCACAGAGCGCATGCAAAAAGAATCAGTTTTTTCATAGTTGTTTACTTTTTAATAAATTTGATGATTTGGTTGTTGATTTTCAATAAGTAACTACCTTGTTGTAAAGCGGTTACATCAATGTATTGTGCTGCGCTGTGCAGCAGGGCGCGCCCTTGCAGGTCGTACACGGTGCAGGTGGCATCGGCCGCAGCGCCTTCGATGCGCAGATAGTTCTGCACAGGGTTCGGGTAGGCGTAAATCGTGGTTTCGCCCGCTTCGGCAAGGGCGGTGGGCTGCTGCTCCATCGTGCCGAAAAGCACGCAGCGTACGCCGTTCACGTCGCCGGATTCGGTTTTCAAGGTCATGCCGCCGGCATCGAACACGATGCGTTGCACCGAGGCAAGTTCGTAGTGCGTTTCCGCGCCATCGGCCGACACCGCAATGACGGCCGGCACAGTGGCTGCACGCAGGCCGAACAGCGCCGGCAGCCACATCAACAATAAAATTTTGTACCTCATTGTCGTTTAATGTTTAAATGTTGTTTGCGTAAATTTTCGTAGTTTTCGTATTTTGCGTAGTTTAGAACCCTTTATCGCTACTACTCACTACTCATTTCTCATTACTAAATGTTTGAACCCCACCCGAAAAAACTTTGTTTTTTCTCGTCCACTTAAAGAACCCCACCCGTCGCTGCGCTCCTCGTCCCCTTAAAAAGGGGACATTGCTGTTTTCTTCGCGCTGAAGTTACTTAGTGCGTGGTCTCCTCTTTGCAAGGGGAGTGCCCGAAGGGCGTAGGGTTAAAAATCTAAAAATCTATGTTCTTAAATCTTTGTTCTACCTCCCAAATCCTCCTAAAGGAGGGCTTGGGATTTAGGGGTAAAAATCTTGGTTCTATATTCTATGCGGACGCATTCGATGCGCTCTACTACATTATTTTACTACTACCTTAACGGCGGTGTCGGCGTTTTTTACAACATAAACACCACACAACGAACCGTTTAGGCGCGTTACATCGCGGCCGAGCAGGTCGTAGATGCGGAACTCGCCCTCGCAAACGATGCGGCCGGATTCGGCATAAACAACAGGCATCTCGACTACAGCAAGTGCAGTAACTGCAACTTCGTAAACAGGTCGCACCGCCCTACCATAATAGCGATTACTGCCTAATCTTTCCAAATAGCCCTGAATGAAACCTATGCCCCATGCGTTGGCCGGAGAACTTGTATCGAGCGTACCTGACCAATAGACACCACAACTGCCCTCATAACTCAAGATATCATTACTGCGATAACCGGTCACAGGGAGAAAAATGGAGTTACCATTGGTTTTGCTCTTTAGTTCGTAGCCTTGCACGCCGTTCAAAGTTGTCCAAGTCCGCGTGCAACTATCGCGCAATTCCGTCCATTCGGCATCAGTTGGCATGCGCCAATTGCCACCCCAATTAGTTGCGGCAGCATCGTCTTCGAGGTCAAGCACTATTTTGCCATCGGTGGTGTATTTTGTAAAGGTACTGCCGTCATCAGTCGTATCAAAATAGGTACTCCAAGCGTAAGTTTCTTTTGGCGCGGTTTCGCCCCAAGCATAGTAATCGCCGTACTCTTCGGGCGTGGTGGCGCCTACGTTGCAGGTTGCCCATTTTACGCTCAAACCAAGGTCAACGTATTCGTAACCATTTTCGGTGTTTTGCGCCGTACAGCACCATGCGCCGTACAGCAAAGCGGCCATCAGGAATGTAGATTTTTTCATGGTTGTCAAAAGTTTAAAAGTTTAAGAGTTTAAGGTTGTTTATGTAGTTTACGTTGGAACCCCGCCCGCAAAAACTTCGTTTTTTCTCGTCCCCTTAAAAAGGGGACATTGCTTTTTTCTTCGCGCTGAAGTTACTTAGTGCGTGGTCTCCCCTTTGCAAGGGGAGTACCCGAAGGGCGTAGGGTTAAAAATCTATGTTCTTAAATCTTTGTTCTACCTCCCAAGCCCTCCTGAAGGGGGGCTTTCAAGTCCCCTTTAGGAGATTTAGGGGTAGTTCTATATTCTATGCGGACGCATTCGATGCGCCCTACTACATTATTTTACAACTACCTTAACGGCGGTGTCGGCAGTTTTCACCACATAAACACCACACAATGAGCCATTTAGTCGCGTTACGTCGCGACCGAGCAGATCGTAGATGCGAAACTCGCCCTCGCAAACGATGCGGCCGGCTTGCGTGTACATATTTACCGCGGCTGTGGCCGGCTGCAATGCCGTAGTGCTGCCGCTCTTGTCCACTACAGGACGGACGGATAAACCGTAGCAACGATATTGGCTGTACCTGCCCACCGCGCTCGCGTAGAACGACACTTCCCACGCGTTTTTCGAGTAGTCCGTCTCAAGCGAACTCGCCCAATATTCGCCGTTGGTGCCCGCTAAGTTCAAGGTCGTCTTGGCATTGCGATAGCCAGCCGCAGGGAGAAAGATGGAGTTGCTGTTAGTTTTGCTGGTTACGATTCGTCCTGCTACGCCTGTGCCGTTATAGTTATCAGTCCACGCCCATTCGCAGTTGTCGCGCAACTCTGTCCATTCGGCATCGGTAGGCATACGCCATTTGCCACCCCAGTTGGCACGGGCAGCGTCGTCTTCGGGGTCGAGCACGGTTTTGGTGTCTGTAAAGTTGTCCTGCCCACACGAAGCGTCGTTGCAGTACTTGGTCAGCTTCACATCGCTAAGAATACTGCCACTACCCATGGCGTAGTTATCCCAATAATAGTAATCTTTTGTTTCGGTTTCGCCCCAAGCATAATAGTTGCCGTAGCCTTCGGGCGCAGTGGCGCCCACGTTGCAGGTAGCCCACCGCACACCACTCGGCAAACCAAGGTCAACGTATTCATGGCCGTCGGAGGTGTTTTGCGCTGTAGCGCACCATGCTCCACAAATCAAAGCGGCAATCAAAAAGGTAACTTTTTTCATAATTGTTAATTTTTTTAGTTAGTATATTAAATGCTTATAAAAGTTTCAGGTTTAAGATGAGTCTTTTTTTCCCAAGTTCTCGATTATCACCACGAACTATTAACCAATAAATTTGCCATTGTGATGATTATCAACCAATTACCACACCATAAAATGTTCGAAGAAAGGTAATGTGCCGTATATTTCAGATGCAAAGGTAAATAAAATCTTTGAATTATTTTACAATACACCTATTTTTTTACTACTTTTGCTATATGAAACCGACAACATCAACACCCATACGCGGACGTTTTGCTCCGTCGCCTACGGGACGTATGCACTTGGGCAACGTGTACACAGCGTTGCTATCGTGGCTGTCGGTCAAAGCGCAAGACGGCGCGTGGATTTTGCGCATCGAAGACCTCGACCCGCAACGCAGCAAGCCGGCCTACGCCGCACAGATAGAAGACGATCTGCGCTGGCTCGGTCTGCCATGGGACGAAGGCGGCGACACACCCGGCTATCGGCAGAGCGAACGCACCGAACTCTATACGCACTATTTCCGTTTGTTGGAACAGCAAAGATTGGTTTATCCGTGCTTTTGTCGCCGTGCCGACATTCTCGCCGCACAAGCACCGCACGCCACCGACCACCATGGCGTCTATGCCGGCACCTGCCGCCACCTGACAGCCGCCGAAATAGCACAAAAAACAGCACAACGCACACCATCGTATCGCCTAAAAGTGCCGAATCAATCGATAAATTTCGCGGACGGACACTATGGCACGCAAAGCCACAATCTGCAACAAATTTGCGGCGATTTCGTGGTGCGCCGCGCCGACGGCGGTTTTGCCTACCAACTGGCCGTCGTGGTGGACGATGCACTGATGCACATCAACCAAGTGGTGCGCGGCAACGACCTGCTGGCCTCCACGCCTCAACAGATATACCTCTACCGACTTCTCGGGTTCGATGTGCCGCAATTCTATCATCTGCCGCTACTCTGCTCCGCGTCGGGCGATCGGCTCTGCAAACGCGACAAGAGCCTCGATTTGGGCGAGTTGCGCAAACACTACACCGCCGAAGAAATTGTCGGTAAATTGGCGTTTTTGGCGCACCTCATCGACAAAGAAGAACCCATTGCGCCACGCGAACTGCTGCCACTGTTCGATTGGCAAAAAATTCCGCATCACAACATCATCGTATAACCAAAAAGCCGCCCGAAAGGCGGCTTTTTGGTATATATTTCGATGCGAAAATCGTTATTCGACTGTCGCTGTCAAATCGTATGGTTCCGATTCGATAGTTTGAAGTTCGCCCGTTCCGGGATTGGTGAAGGTGAAGACGGTTTTTGCCTTATTGTCGCCCACGAAAACAAGTTGAAATTCAAATGTTTCGGGATAGATTATTTTCAACAAATCGGCATAGTCGGGGAACAACGTCTCGAGCGACGATGTCGGCACCGACACGTTGAGCGTACCGCTCAACGGGAACAGTGTTCCTACGTTCACCACCATCGGGTCGTCGGCGCACTCGATACTATATTCGTAGCCATCGGAGGTTATGCCCTCTTGTATGCCGACAATGGAATAGGTGTGTTTGGTCAAATCGGGTTCGTTCTCGCCCTCAATCCATGTGCGCAGCGAACCTTCGGCATATTCAAACACGGTCGTGTCGTTGGCGGTCAGTTGGCCTCCGAACACATCGACCTCAAATTGGCAGTGTCCTTCCGAATCGCGCCCGTTGTTTTCCACGGTCATATCGGCTTCCACCTTTATGTTATCGACATACCAACCTTCGAAATCGACATCGAGTTTTGTTCCCTGTTCGGCGTATGCTCCTGTGGCTTTTACAATCATTTTACCACGATGCTGGCGGCCGTCGATGCCCACCACGTTCGTTTCGCCGTAATCCACCGTTACGGTTACGGGGAAGTTATTGTCGCCGTTGTCGCACACCCATGTAACTTTTGGGCTGCCTGCGGATTCTTCGGCTGACGCTGTGCGTGCCGGTGCGGCCGCAGCCAACGATACTTGTCGCAGTGCAGCACCACTCTCGTCGAAAGCATTGTTGAAAATAGTCGCCGCACGCAGATATTGCTGCGAAGACATTATTTCGACGGTATCGGATTGTTCGGGTTGTTCGGGCGTAGCCGGTTGTTCGGCGCTGTTGTCTTGTTTCGGGTCGGTGTCGGCATCGCACGCGACGCAAAGAGAGGCGGCTATCAATAGCACACCAAAAAATTTCTGTTTCATCGTTATTAAGAATTAAATGGTTAGTTATTACATTCTTTATGACTGCAAAAGTAATAAAAAAAATTATGTCATGTACTTTTTCATAGATTTTTTTTGTGCTTGGAATAAAACAAATGTCCTCAATTTCTCGTTTAACAAAAACGTTTGGTTCATTCGGCATCTTTGTTCCAATAAATATATTTTGCGGCATCCACTGTTTTTTCGCTCTCGCGCACCGATATGGTCGGCATGGTTTTGTCCCACGGGCAAAAAGCGGCATTGTCGTCGTCTTCGACAAAGAGCAGAACGCGTCGCGCCCACGTTTCCCAATCGTTTGGTGTGTCGCGCACAAAATCGTGATAATGAACGTGTCGGCCTGTATAGTTATTGTGTAAATCCATGTATTTGTCGCAAGGTGCATTCGCTCCGCGCGTTTCCCAAAAAGCATCCATGATGAGTGTGGTTGCCGCCTCTGTAACATAACGCCTCAACAATACATTCACCAATAAATGTTTGAAAGCATCACCTTTTTTCCCGTCTTTAGACCTATCGCCGTAATGTCGCTGCGCCCAAAGTTCGGCGCGCGATTTGCTTTGCAGCACACGGTAGAACAAATAAGCGCCCTGCGGCAACAACACGCCGGCCAACAGATTTTCATCGTCGAGCCACGAAGTACCGGGCAAAATGCCGAGCGAATCACAAATCGCCGAATCCAAAACCAATTGCGACAATGCAGTCAACGACACATCTTGCGCCAAGGTATTGAGCCATTCAAAACGTGCCTTTTCAGCCGGCAATAAATTCAAAAAGGCTTCTTCGTCGGCCAATGATACAAATTTGTGTAACGTATCAACCGGCTGATTTCCAACAAGTTCTTTGTTTGTTGACAGCGATTGCTGAAATGTGAAGTCGAACATCGACTGCAAACCGAACAATTTGGACGAAACGCCGCGATAAGCCTCGTTCGGATACAACTGCATCAGACGTTCGTCCATATAGTCCGCCAAGGTTTGCGTCGGCGGTACATGCAACTCGTATTCACGCGTTATGACGTACAACGCTTCGGGCGCAAACACCGACACACGCGATGTATCGACCGCCGACATCACATGCGGCTCCGGAACTATAACCGATTTGCGAGCGGCACAAGCACACATCACTGCCGCCACACCGATACACAATATGGCGTTCCAATACTTCACTACCGTTGCAAATGCGATTTGTCGTTTTCAATCTGATGTTTCAACTCGTCGAGTGAATCGAATTTTTGTTCGGCGCGCAGAAAATTTTGCAATTTCAAAGTTACTTGTTGGTCGTATATATTGCCGACAAAATCAATAATATGCACTTCGACCGTACGCTCGTCACCCTCTACGGTCGGTCGTGTCCCGATGTTTAATAATCCTTTATAAATCAGACCGCTCACAAGTACATCGACGACATAAACACCATTTTTCGGGAGCAATTTTCGTGGCGAAACCGTCAGATTTGCCGTCGGGAAACCGATGGTACGCCCGAGAGCCCGTCCGTGCGCCACACGGCCGGTGATTGTATAGGCATACCCAAGCAATTTGTTGGCCTCGCCCACCCGACCGGCAGTCAAGCAATCCCGAATGATACGCGACCCGACAACAGTGCCATCGACCGCAAACGACGTTTCGCGTTCCAACGTTACACCGACCTTTTCGGCCACCGACCGATAATCGGAAAAAGAGCGCAACCGATCGCTGCCAAAATGATGGTCGTAACCCAACAACAATCGCCGCACACCGCATCTATTTTTGATTAACGTCAGAAATTCGGCAGCTTTCAAGCGGGCTAAATAGGTGTCAAAATTGAGTATCAGGCAATAATCGATGCCGGCCTGATCAAAAAGTTGCACTTTCTCGACGGGCGTAGTCAACAACCCTACATCAGACATCGGATGCAATGCACGCGCCGGCGAATCGGCAAACGACACCACCAACGACGCACAATGCGTTTGCTTCGCACGACGTGTCAGTTCGTCCAACAAAAAACGATGACCCAAATGCACGCCATCAAAAAAACCTATAGTTGCAACCGTTTCACAATCAATATGTTGCTCCAACGACAATATCTGCATATCCGCCAAATGATTTTACACTGCAAAGTTAATCAATTTTTGTCGGTTTCAGAAAAAATTGTACCTTTGCCATTATAAAGATTTACAAAAATAGTGCCATGAAAAACTTGAAATGCTATTTTTTTGCCGCTACGGCTTTGATTATCCCCTTGACAGCATGTTCCAATACGCCTCCGTTGTCCGAATCGCCACGCCATGTGTCGGATGGCCGACTGTACGAAATGCGCCTCTTTTCGCCCGAAATGGCCGACACTGTAACCATCGACATTTGGACTCCAAACGATTACGACACCCGCACACGCCACCACGTCGTGTATATGCACGACGGCCAAAACCTGTTCGATGCCAACGCCACATGGAATCACCAATCGTGGAACATGGATTCGACCACACAACGGCTCATCGACCAAAAGACCATTCCACCAACCATCATCGTGGGCATACACAGCAACGATGCTACCCGCATAGGCGACCTGATGCCACAAAAACTGATGAATTTGGTGCGCAACAATACCACGCGTCGCACATTAGACCAACTGAGCGGCGGCCCTTACCGTGGCGAAACCTATTTGGCCTTCATCACACACACGCTGAAACCTACCATCGACCGCCAATTCGCCACCGACCCGACACCGACAGCCACATCGATAATGGGTTCGAGCATGGGTGGCCTCATATCGTTGGCCGCCATGGTTGAATATCCCGATCTTTTCGGGGCAGCCGCATGCCTTTCGACACACATCAACAACCCCGACGAACACGGCGGTTTGTACGACGCCCTAAAAATCTATTTGACCAACAATCTGCAACTCGACCACACACGCCGTCTCTACCTCGACTGCGGCGACCAAACTGTCGATGCTGACTACACACCCTATTTCGACAACATGGTTGCACTCATCGATTCGCTGTGTACGGCCGAAATGCAAGTACGATTTTTCCCTGGCGACGAACATAGCGAACGGTGCTGGGAACACCGCGTTGACATTCCGTTGACATTCATCGCGCAGTGAACACCATCTCAAACGAACATGTTAATTTTGCGCCATTTCATCGGTAAAAATCCATATCCGACTCAATAAGGCGCAAAAAAGAAACATTTATTAACATTCAGAGCTGTATAAGTGGCCACTCCGTCGCAAAAAAACGATTCTCATGCGATGAAATCGGGGTGAAAATGAGCGTAAAGTATTGATGCTTTGGACTTTCCGACCACGGCAGCAAGTTCGTCGAAATCTGCCATTTTAGCGCGTTTCAGGCTCTTGAAATGCCGAATCAGGTCATTTTTGGTCTTTTCACCGATGCCGACAATGTCATCAAGTTCCGAAGCCGTTTGTCGCTTGCTACGCTTGTCGCGGTGGAAAGTGATAGCAAACCGATGCACTTCGTCCTGCACCGACGCAAGAAAACGAAACAAGACATCGGTCGGTTTCAAACCCACCACCTGTTGCGGAAATCCGTATAGCAATTCGTGCGTACGGTGGCGATCGTCCTTGGCCAACCCCGCAATAGGAATTGACAGATGCAAGTCGTCCTCCACTACACGGCGCACCACCTCCATTTGTCCTTTGCCGCCGTCGGTGATAATAAGGTCAGGCAACGGCACGCCCTCTTCGACCATGCGCGCATAACGTCGGCGTACCACTTCCTGCATGGCACCGTAGTCGTCGTTGCCTTCGGCCGATTTCAGAATATATTTGCGGTAATCCTTTTTCGAGGGTTTACACTTACGAAACACTACACACGCCGACACGGCATCCGTTCCGGCCATATTCGAGTTGTCGAAACACTCGATTGTTTCGGGCAATTTTGGCAAATGCAGTGCCGTTTGAATCTCTTTCATCAAGCGCATGGCACGTTGGTCGGGATTGAGTTTTTCGGCCTGTTTGTATTTGTCCACTTTGTACTGCCGCACATTCTGCGCCGCCAAATCAAGTAGTTTCTTTTTATCGCCACGTTGCGGCACCACGAAATCTAAATTTTCGCCCATTTCATCGGGCAAAAAAGGTACTACCAACGTCCGTGAATCGCTATGCAACCGTTCGCGCAATTCCAAAATACCCAATGCCAACAACTCCTCTTTCGGCTCGTCCATTTTTTTTTGGTATTCGATTGTAAGTCCTTGAATAATAGAGCCTTTTACGATTTTCAGCACATTGACGTAAGCAGCATTGTCGTCCTCGTCGTACGCATAAACGTCAAGGTTATCATCGTGTGTGGTTGTTATCACGGTTTTGGCTTGATATTTGACAATGGCATCATATTTCAATTTCAGCACTTGCGCCTCCTCGAAACGTTGTTCGACAGCCAAAGCACGCATCTGCTCCAACAAGTAATCAGTAACGGTATGACTATTGCCGCGCGCAATTTCCTTGATTTCATCGATATTTTTTCGGTATTCCGCCGATGACTGCAATCCTTCGCACACACCCATGCAATTTTTAATGTGATATTCAAGACACACCTTGAATTTTCCGGTGGCAACATTGTGTTCGTCAAGTGGCAGACGACATGTGCGCACAAGATAAATTTCGCGAATCAGTTCGAGCAATGTGTCAAGCGTCCACACAGAACTATATGGTCCGAAATAATCGGCATTTTTTGTAATAATACGCGTTTTGAACACCCGCGGAAACGGTTCGCGCGTGATGCAGAGCCACGGATACGTTTTGCCGTCTTTGAGCAAAATGTTGTAGCGCGGTTGATGCTTTTTGATGAGGTTGTTCTCGAGCAGTAACGCCTCGTGTTCCGAATTGACCACAATGTATTTCAAATCGGCAATGTGGCGAACCAACATATTTGTCTTCACCGAATCGTGTTCACGGTTGAAGTACGACGACACACGGCGTTTCAGGTTTTTGGCTTTACCGACATAAATGATTGTTCCTTCGTCGTTAAAGTACTGATAGACACCCGGACTGTCGGGCAAAGCGGCAATTTTATGTTTCAGTTGGTCGTTCATTGGTGCAAAAATAACGATTTTTTCTTATTTGCAAAAACGACCATCCACAAAAAAAACGCCGATACAAAAATCGACGCTTTCATCGGTAAAAATTGATAGCAGAAGAGTTTAGTCTTCGGCGTCAGGCGGCAACACTGTTTGTCGCTGCTGTTGCTTGTCGGCAGCCGGAGTGGCTTTTGACGACTGTTGCGAATTGGTGGCCGGAACGACTTTTTGCGGGTGTTTTGCATACACGCGTATGCTCTGCATCTCGAAAATGCCGCACGTTATCACCGAAAGAAAAGCGTCCCAAAAACCATAACGCGTGCGCACTTCGCAATTACCATCGGCCGGCGTAGCCACGCGCGTACGACCGAGCGGAACCAAGCCCCAAAACAGATAACATTGTTTGCCTTTCGCGTAAACATACTCGTCGCCGGTGGTTTCACGATAGGAGCCAACACTTGTGCGCGTAGTCATACACGACGGCAACAAGGCCAATACGGCCAATAGGCAAACGCTTGCAACAAAAATTTTTGATGTTCTCATAAAAATAAGTTTTTGAAAAATGAATAAAAAAATAATGAAAATAGAGTATCTACACAATAAAAAAGGCGAAAACCGCACTTCATTTGTCTGATGTGGTCTTCGCTTTACCATTGTAACCAAATATAAGCACAGTTTACGCCAATAAGCATAAACATTGCACTAATTCTCGGTTACCAATAAAAGTTGCGAAGTTTCACCAGACAAGAATAATCGTTGCAAAAAGAAACCGTCCGCCGACAGCTACTATGTCGCTGCAAAAATACAACTTTTTTTCAGAAAAACCAAACGAGCACACCGGCGTTACAAAAAATGTTGAGCGAAATTTCGTCAGAACCGGTGCGCCCGCATAGTGTTTGGTTAGCGGTGAGGATTGTTGTTGCCGCGGTTTCCCCCGGAAGGTTTTCCGGTTTTCGATGGCCATCCTGCTCCGTGCGGATCGTTTTGTGGTTGTGCCATAATTAAAGCATTTAAGAGTTAAACAATCAATTTATCGGGAATTGTTCCCTTTGCAAAATTACAACAATTCCAAATCGAAAATTGACCGGTGCTGCCGCACGGAAAAAATCGTGTGCCATACAGAAAAAAATCAGCCGTTTTTCGAAAAAAAACGACCGATTTATGAACGAGCCACCAAATTTTTCCAAAAGTTAAAAAACAGACGATTTCATCGGCATTTTTACCAAATCTTTATCAAAATGATGAGCAAAATCAAAGCAATCAGAAAAAGCAAAAAAAGCACCACAAGCACCAAACAAGACAATCCGGCATTGGCATCTTCGTTTTTTTTCAGTACGTCTTGAACATATTTTTGGAACTCTTTGCTCTTTTCGGCAAACATTTTAGCCATTAGCGGCGCCATCTCTTTTTGCAGTTCCTGCTTTCGGCGTTGTTCGCGCATATTTTTCAACGCAGTATTCAGATCTAACGGCCTGTTTTTCTGTGGTTTGTTTATCAGTTCGGCACAAAATTTGGCTGTTTCTTTCGACACCGTTATTTGCTGTTTGTTGCGAAACACAATGACGTTTTCACCATACGATTCGATATAGTCTGGATTGATCAAACAGCGTTTGCCACACATCGTCAAATAGCGATTTTCCGTAGCTGTCAGACTGTCGATGAAATTTTTATAGTATTTGAAATTTTCCTTGGTCGATATCGGTGTCGGGTCATTCAACAGATACAGCAACGCCGTTTTGGAATTGTTGGCGCCATCGGGTACAATGGCACAAATCTCCCGCAAATCGACAGTCCGGGTCAACATCTCTTTGTCGGAGTTGCGCACTTCAATTTGAAACTTCATAGTGTGTAATTTCGAGTTTTTTTAAGTTATGCAAAAGTACAAAAAATCGGCATATAAAAAAAGCCCGATTTTTCAATCGGGACTTTTCCGTTTTTTTCGATGAAATCAGCCAAAAACCGACTATATCGATTAGTGTACGAACAAGCGTACCAATCGTTGTTTCAGCGCGGTGTATGGTTGATAACGAATCGACAGGTCGATCCATTGGTATTTTTTCACGATGCTTTTTTCGTGGCTGAAGGTTTCGAAACTTTTTTTGCCATGGTAACTGCCCATACCGCTGTTTCCCACGCCGCCAAAGCCCATATTCGACGAGGCCAAATGGATAATCGTATCGTTGACGCAACCGCCACCGAATGGCACTTCGCGCAAAAAACGACGTTCCGTCTTTTTATCGTTCGTAAAAATATATAAGGCCAACGGCTGCGGACGATCTTTTACAAAATCATAGGCTTCATTCATCGATTTTACCGATAAAATCGGCATTATCGGGCCAAAAATTTCTTCCTGCATCACAGCATCGTCGGGTGTTACATTGTCCAATACTGTTGGTGCAATTTGCAAACTTTCAGCACGACTTTGACCGCCAAAAACGACCTTTTCATCGGGAATAAGTCCTAAAATGCGGTCGAAATGTTTGCGGTTGATGATTTTGCCGTAGGCCGGATTGTCGAGCGCATTGTCGCCGTACATGGCCACAATCTCCTCCTTGACCGCTTGCACGAAACGCGCTTTTACCGATTCGTCAATCAAAATATAATCGGGTGCAACACAGGTTTGCCCACAATTTAGATATTTGCCGAAAACGATGCGTCGCGCTGCAAGTCGCAAATTGGCGGTTTTATCGATAATACACGGACTTTTCCCTCCCAATTCGAGTGTTACGGGCGTGAGGTGTGCGGCGGCTTTCGCCATCACGGTTTTGCCCACATTCACACCGCCGGTGAAAAAAATGTAATCGAATTTCTGCTCCAACAAATCTTGATTTTCCTGTCGACCGCCCTGCACCACAGCAACGTATTCTTCGGGAAAAATCTCGCTTATCAGTTTCGATAATACACGCGACGTTTCGGGCGAATAGGCCGAAGGTTTCAATACGCAACAGTTGCCTGCCGCTAACGCTCCAACCAACGGTTCAAGTGTCAGTAAAACGGGATAATTCCACGGCGACATGACCAATGTCACGCCATAAGGTTCCTGCACAGTGAAACTTTTGGCATGAAAATTGGCCAACGACGTACATACGCGTTTGTTACGGCTCCAACGGCGCATGTGCTTGCGCACATACCCTATTTCGGACAAGGTTAAGCCTATCTCGCACATATAGGCTTCGGCTGCCGACTTGCCTAAATCGGCGTACAAAGCGGTTTTCAGTTCGTCTTCGTATTTCAGAACGGCCTGTTTCAAATTGTCGAGCGCACGCTTGCGATACGCCAACGAAAAAGTTTGTCCTGTACGAAAAAATTGGCGTTGTTTTTCAACTAATTCTTTGATAATCATACTATTAGCGTTTTTAATCTTCTTTTACGGCATAATAAATTTTCTCCAATTCGCGCCGACTCATCAGCAACGGTACCGGATAGAGCGGATTGGCTTCTTGATTGGCATGACGCGCCATTTGCGGAATATCCTCCTCTTTGATTCCGGACAATTTGGTCGGAATATTCATCGCGGCATTCATCTGTTCAATCCATTCGATAAAGCGATTGGCTGTTTCGTCATCTTCAAGTCCCCACGACACTGTTCCCGACCGCCGCGCCAACATAGCCAATTTTTGCTGACAACTTTTGCCGTACATTTTCAGTACAATCGGCAATAACACCGCATTGGCCAAACCGTGCGGCGTGCCGTATTGTCCACCTAACGAATGTGCTACCGCATGAACATAGCCTACATACGATTTGGTAAACGCCACTCCGGCACAATAGGCGGCACGTAACATAGCGTTGCGCGCTTCGGCATTCGATCCATCGTCGTAAGCATTTTTCAGATGTTGGTGAATCATAGCGACGGCCTCTTCGGCCATGGCACGTGTTTCGCGCGTGGTAGAGTTGCCTATGTACGCTTCGACGGCGTGTGTCAAAGCATCCATACCGGTTGTTGCCGTCAGATTTTTAGGCAAACCGAGTGTAACACGGTAATCCAAAACGGCATAATGCGGAATCAGGCAAAAGTCGTTGATCGGATATTTATGGTGTTTTTCGCTATCGGTAATGACGGCGGCCAATGTAGTTTCACTACCGGTTCCGGCTGTTGTAGGCACGGCGATAAGCGTCGGCAGTTTTTTCCACACACGTAACAATCCTTTCATTTGGCTTACTTTCTGTTTCGGTTTTACGATGCGTGCGCCGGTTGCTTTGGCACAATCCATCGACGAACCGCCGCCAAAAGCAATCAATGCCCGACATTGGTTATCCAAATACATTTGGCGTGCTTCTTCTACATTCCAAATGGTTGGGTTAGCCACCGTGCGGTCGTAAATGCAGTACCGAATGCCAAATTCGTCAAGTTTTTCTTCAAGCGATTTGGTAAGACCCAGCGCACGAATACCTGCATCGGTAATGATAATAACGGAATCGATGTTTTTTCGTTTCAGCACATTCGGCACGTCGTTGAGCGATGGCACTATTTTCGGATTTCGATACGGTAAAAACGGTATCGCCACTTTGAAAGCCGCCTGAAACGTGCGGCAATACATTCTGTTCAATATAAACATAATTCGTTTGTTTTTGATTTAACGTCGCAAAAATACATTTTTTTATTTTTTGACACAACGAAATGAATTACAAAAATGATTAAATTATTTAACATTCAACGATTTCATCGAAAAAAATCGAAAACAAATAATACAGAAAAAAGCCTCGAAACAAATCGAGGCTAATTGAATGAAATAAATATTACGTTTTTACCACTCGGTAAACGTTGGCACAAGAGCATTCAATAAGTAAATAATCGATTTTTGATTTATTTTTTTGAAAGTGAACTCTGCCAAAAATACTCAAAGCAAACAACTTACATAAGCAAGATATGCGTCAAGTGTACGCGTTGATTCCATACGCAAATGTGCAGTCAAAATATATTTGTTTTGTCAATATTAATAGTGTATCAACGAATCGACTTGAATGTCTTCATCAAACACATTACGTCCATTCAAAAAATCAAGTTCTACCAAAAAATTGACATATATTTTTTTGACACCAAACTTGCGCACCAATTCGCAAGCGGCTCTCATGGTTCCGCCTGTTGCCAACAAATCATCATGAATCAGTACTACATCGTCAGCCGTGAGTGCATCTTTGTGTAATTGTATTGTATCGACTCCGTATTCTTTGGTATACGATACTTCAACCGTTTCGGCCGGTAATTTACCTTTTTTACGCACAGGTACAAATCCAACACCCAATTTGTTACCCAAAATTGGCGCCATAATAAATCCACGCGATTCGATACCTATAATTTTTGTAATACCTTTATCTTTATAAAGGTCGTACATCGAATCTTCGAAAAATTTCATACAATCGGCATTTTTGAAAGCCGTTGTCAAATCCTTAAATAAAATTCCCTTAGTGGGGAAGTCGGGCACCGTACGAATGTGCTGCTTAATTTCTTCTATTGTCATAATGATGTTTTTTATTGTTCCACATGGAACATTGTAAATAATATTTATTTTATCAAGTTTGTTCCACGTGGAACATTAACGTCCAAGTAAAACCAAAAGTACATTAATATCGTTTGGCGATACTCCCGGAATACGACTTGCTTGTCCAATGGTTTTTGGGTTGATTTTGGTTAACTTTTGTCGTGCTTCTGTCGAGAGTGATAAAATTGTATCGTATGTAAAACGACCTTCTATTTTAATATCTTCAAGACGATGCAGTTTGTCGGCAATGGCTTTTTCGCGATCAATATAACCTGAATATTTTATTTGTATTTCGGCTGATTCTAAAGTTTCTTCGCGACGGAGTTGATCTATTTGTAAAACTTTTGCATGCAGTTCGGGCAAAATATTTTCCAAAACAGAAATATTTAGCTGTGGTCGCAAAATTAAATCGAAGAGTTTGGTAGAATGTTTTAACGGAGAAATTTTGTTTTGTTCCAAATAATCATTAACATCGGAACATTTAACTAATGTATTTTGCGTATAGGCAATAAAATCATCGACAGCAGCATATTTACTTTGCATCAATTCAAAACGCTCTTTCGAGGCTAAACCAATATTATACGCTTTTTCGGTAAGACGTTTATCGGCATCATCTTGACGTAATAAAATACGGTATTCGGCACGCGAAGTAAACATACGGTAAGGTTCGTCCACGCCTTTGGTAACCAAATCGTCAATCAATACACCAATATAAGCTTCATCACGTTGTAATATAAATTCGTCTGTACCATGACATTTCAGATGAGCATTTATACCGGCTATTAAACCCTGACCGGCAGCTTCTTCATATCCTGTTGTGCCATTTATCTGTCCGGCAAAAAATAAATTTTTGACCAACTTTGTTTCTAAAGTATGATGTAATTGTGTTGGTTCAAAAAAATCATATTCGATAGCATAACCAGGTCGATAAGGTTCGGCGTGTTCCAAACCCGGAATAGTTTTCAACGCTGCAAACTGTACATCTATCGGCAACGACGACGAAAATCCATTCAAATAATATTCTTGTGTTGTTTCACCTTCCGGCTCCAAAAATAATTGATGTTGCTCCTTATCGGCAAAAGTTACAATTTTCGTTTCGATGCTCGGACAATACCGCGGTCCTATACTTTTGATCTGACCATTATATAATGGTGAATCTTTCAATCCGCTACGTAGAATGGCATGCGTTTCGGCATTTGTAAACGTAATCCAACAACTGCGTTGATGCAATGGACGTGGTGTTGCTGTCGGCAAAAATGAAAATTTATGAAAATCGTTTTCACCAACCTGCTCTGACATTTTTGTAAAATCGATAGTGTTACCATTCAAACGAACAGGCGTACCTGTTTTCATACGCGATGTCGAAAAACCCTTTTCTTTCAATTGTTCGGTTATTCCATACGACGCCGGTTCGGCAATACGTCCGCCTGCAATTTGTGTTTTGCCTATGTGCATCAAACCACCTAAAAAAGTACCTGCAGTAAGCACTACACACTTGGCAGTAAAATCCATTTGCATCGCAGTTGTACAACCCACTACTCTATCGCCATCGAATTTAAGTCGAACTACCGAATCCTGCCAAACGTGCAGATTAGGAATGGCATCTATAATTTCGCGCCATTTAGCAATATATTTCAATCTATCGCTCTGCGACCGCGGACTCCACATAGCCGGACCTTTCGAACGATTCAGCATACGAAATTGAACAGCCGTTGCATCAGTAACTATACCCATATAGCCACCAAGAGCATCTATCTCCCTGACTATCTGACCTTTAGCTATTCCACCAACAGCCGGATTACAACTCATTTGAGCTATTTTGTTCATATCCATCGTAATCAGCAGCGTGCGCGAACCCATATTGGCTGCTGCACATGCTGCCTCGCAACCGGCATGACCGGCACCTATTACAATGATATCAAAATCAACATTCATAGCGCGAATAAATAATGTACAAAATTACATTTTTTATTTGAAACATGCAAAGTGAAAAAACGGTTGAAAACTTGTTATTTGTTTTTCACAAAAAATGAAAACTTATACTTGTAAATTTCAATAAAAAAATGTGATATATGATTTTTCGAAATAACAATCAACACTGACTAAAAAAATACCGAAAGTTATGAACAAAATTATAAACGTAAAAAAATCCGATGAAACGGCTTAAAATCAATCTGATAAAAATGTAATGAACGATTTCAACAGACAATAATAATCACTATATTTTCTTTTTTAAAAAATAAACAATATAATCTATATTCTATTGTAAAAAAATCCGATGAAATGGTTCAAAATTTACTTTTGTCATTCGATGCAGTCGATACAAACAGCAATGCGATGGCGTGCCTGCAAAATTTGCTGACGAAAACGGCGAGCAGACTCACTGTTCCATAGTGTTGTTATATTGGCCGAATGAACATTACCAAATAAAAAATCGGCGTTTTTATCGAAACAACATGGCACAAAAGCACCATTGGCTGTTACTACTCCACCCTGCCACTGACGCAAACAATGATTGCCTGTTTTGTATTTTGGTTGCACTACACCATTTTTAATAATATAACGACTATAACGTTTCGATGTCGGCAAAAGCGCTTGTTTGTTGGCGTAATTGTAAATTTGTGCCGTTTTAATCGTTATTTTTTGCACACCTAACGTTTGGGCTTTGCGTTTGAAAAGCGGAATTTCGTGTTCGTTGTGACGAAAAACGATGAATTGTAATTCAATATCGGGTGTTGATACTTGCAATCTTTTTTTTGCATTATTTATATGGTTGATGGCATCGAATACTCGGTTGATGTTGCCACCGATGCGATATTTGGCATAAGTGTTTTGCGTAATGCCGTCAAGCGAAATAATAATTTTGTTCAATCCCGATTGGCAAATTTGAATTGCTGCTGCTGCGTCGATGTTTTGTGCATTGGTCGATGTTGCTGTGTAGATATTTTTTTGATGCGCATAGGCAATCATATCGTACATGTCGGGAGCCAAAAATGGTTCACCTTGAAAATAGAGCATCAGATAACAGAGCGTATCGGCAGTTTCGTCGATGATTTTTTTGTATAAGTCGAACGATAAGAATTTAGTGTTACGTTTCAGATGTCCGGCACCGAGTACACATTCCGGGCAATGCAGTTGACACACGGCAGCCGGTTCGACCGAAAGCGTTACAGGCATGCCGCTGATTTTTGCATTTTTGGTGATGCGTGCTCGTAGATAACTTACTCTATTTTTCAGTAAGTTATTGATTTTTTTGGCGGTTAAAGTGCTAAAAAAATGGTGCAATGGCATAAAATTTGCAATCAATACTGCAAAAATACAGCGAAAAAATCGAATTGTTGTCATATTTAACAAATTAGTTATCAACAGATTATATTTTTTGACATAGTGAAATTTATTTTTTTTCGACAAAATACACCCTATAAAATAAAGTTTTAGTAACTTTGCCTTTTAGAAATTGTGATTATTTTAACTACTTAATTTTTTATACTATGAACAAAAAATCAATTCTGTTGACTGTGGCTGTGGCCGCATTGGTATTGTTTGCATGCAAACCGCCGAAAGAATTTGTTGATCCTATCAACGTATCTGTAAATCCGTTGGAAATGCACGCCGGAAAAGTGGAAGTTACCATCGATGGAACTTATCCTGTGAAGTATTTCCAAAAGAAAATGGTTATGACCGTTACACCGGTTTTGAAATCGAAAATCTCGTCTGCCGAATGGAGAGCCGATTCGAAAACTTATCAAGGCGAAAAAGTGAAAGACAACAACGATGTAATCAAATACAAAGTTGGTGGCGAATACAAACAAGTAGCCAAATTTGATTACAATCCCGAAATGGAAAGTTCGGAACTTTGGCTCGAAATCACCGGCAAACTCGGTAAAAAAGAGTTCACAATCGACCCGATTAAAGTGGCCGACGGCGTAAATATCACTCCGTTGTTGGTGGCTGTAGAAGCCGGCGAAGTGGAAACAAAAATCGAAAAAGATAATTTCCAACGCATCATCGAGGAGAAACAAGAAGCCGAAATCCGATTCTTGATTCAACAATCGGAAGTACGTAAATCGGAAATCAGCAGCGATGCTGTTGTGGCTCTGACAAAACGTATCGACGAAGCCAACAAAGCTGCCAACCTCGAAATGACAGGTCTCGAAATTTCGTCGTACGCTTCGCCTGACGGTGGTTTGGATTTGAACGAAAAATTGGCCGAAAAACGTGACCAAGCATCGCAAAAATATATCAACAAAGAGTTGAAAAAACTGAAAGCAACCGTTACCATCGACAGCAAATTTACGGCCGAAGACTGGGAAGGTTTCCAAGCATTGATGGAACAATCGAACATTCAGGACAAAGAGGTTATCTTGCGTGTGTTGGCCATGTATAGCGACCCCGAACAACGCGAAGCCGAAATCAAAAACTTATCGGCTGCTTACAAAGCCATTGCCGATGAAATTTTGCCGCAACTTCGTCGTTCGAAAATGACGTTGGCTATCAACGTTATCGGTCGTTCGGATGCCGAAATCGACTCGTTGGCAAAAGCCAACCCCGACACTTTGTCGCTCGAAGAACTGCTCTACTCTGCTACACTGACAAATGATTTGGAACGTAAAGCCGAAATCTACACGAAAGTTACCGAACTCTATGCCGACGAATATCGCGGATTTAACAACCTTGGTGTAGTACGCTACGAACAAGGCGACGTTGAGGCTGCCGGTCGTGCATTCGACAAAGCGCTCGAACTCAATGCCAAAAATGCTGCCGTAAACTATAACTGCGGTGTGGTAGCACTTGTGAAAGGCGACAATGCCAAAGCCGAAGAATATTTCGGTAATGCCGGTGGTGTTGGCGAAAGTCTGAACCATGTAAACGGTGTATTGGCTATTCGTCGTGCCGACTACAAGAAAGCCGTAGAACTGTTTGGCGCAGCAAAAGTGAACAATGCTGCTTTGGCTAAAATTCTGACAAAAGATTATGCCGGCGCACGCTCGGTACTCGAAGGCGTTGAAAAACCGAATGCCCGCACCAATTATTTGTTGGCTGTGGTTGCCGCTCGTCAGAACGACCGTGCTGCTGTGGTTGCCAACTTGAAAAAAGCCATCGAAGCCGACGGCGCTTGGAAAGAAAAAGCCGCTAAAGATGCCGAATTCTTGGCTTTTGCCGAAGATGCCGAATTTGCCGCTTTGGTAAAATAACTGATTGATAATCATTAAAAGAAGGTCGGGCTATAAGTCCGGCCTTTTTTGTTTTGGATATTATTTGTAATTTTGCAAGCGAAATAGTATTTATTTGAACTTGTAGTTTTTATTCTCGCAACCTAAAATTCGCCAAAATTTTACAAGAGAATAAAGCGGTAAACAAAGTTCCATGCCCGTGTGGGCGTGGGCTGTTGCTACTTATTTATTTGTAAAACGGCGTTTGGCGATGCCTTGGTTGCGTAAATGAGTAAAACGGTTTACGCCTTTTTTATGTCTGATTCAAAACTCCCACACATTGGGCAAATAGTTCGCCAAACGCTGAAAAAGCAGGGACGAACAGTTACGTGGCTGGCGCAACAACTGCCTTGCGACAGGAGCAATGTCTATAAAATTTTTGCAAAACGAACGTTAGACACCGAATTATTGTTGACACTTTCGAAGGTTTTGGGTGTCGATTTCTTCCAAATTTACTCTTCCTTTTTGAAAAAATGATGCCGATTCAGCCACACTTTTGTGGCCGATGAGGCACTACAAAAAATCATCTGTTGCCGGCGAAAAAGCATATTTTTGTGTTTTTAATAATGGTAACATACAACTTATTTATTAACACTAATTTTTTTATTATGAAACATCTGAAATTTTTTGCAGCCTTGTGCTGCGTAGCAGCAGCCTTTGCTGCTTGCGAGAAAAACGATGTAGAGTCTGCATCCGGCACCAAGAATGGCCACGCATACGTTGACCTTGGTTTGCCGAGCGGTCTGAAATGGGCAACTTGCAACGTAGGTGCCACTAAACCCGAAGAGTATGGCAACTACTATGCTTGGGGAGAAACCGAACCAAAAGACTATTACGATTGGAGTACTTATAAATATAGTTCTGATGATGCTGAACTGACCAAGTACTGCACGGATAGTTATTATGGCAAAGATGGTTTTGCAGATAACAAAACCATACTCGACCCCGAAGACGATGCAGCTCGTGCTAATTGGGGCGGTAAGTGGCGTATACCTACCTTGGCTGAATGGACGGAACTGCGTGAAAACTGTGCGTGGAAATGGACGGATGATTACAATGGTACAGGCGTCGCCGGACGAGTTGTAACCAGCATGACCAACGGCAACTCCATTTTTCTCCCTGCGGCGGGCTGGCGCGACTGCGACGATTTGCGCCGCGCTGGCCTCGACGGCATCTATTGGTCGAGTTCGCTCGACGCGGGCTGCCCGGGCGGCGCGTGGCGCGTGGGCTTCGACTCGGGCAGCGTGTACAGTGACGACGATTACCGCGTCTTCGGTCTATCCGTTCGTCCGGTATTCAAATAATCTAATATGGAATAATAAACGCTTCTACAAATATGATATTCAACAAAAAATTAACATTAGCGGATCTTTTGTACTATTTTGTATTCTTCCTTGCTATCGTTCTTGGTGTGGCGTTGACGGTCAGCATTTTTTGCATACTCATCAATTTGATGGCTAATACCACATTAACCATCAGTATTAAAGGGTGGTGGTTTTTTCTGTATAGGTTTCGCCACTACAGCTGGTTGTTCGAAGTAACCATACTCGTGCTTACGGCTGTCGTTGCCTTGATGGCATACCGAGGTAATTGCAAGGTGAACGAAGTTAAATTGTTGCTCGATATTCGGCAACAGTTAAATCGGCCGGAACACCGGGAAATACATCAATTATTGGAAACTACCACATCGACTGACTCAGATTCTTCAATTATGAATTATTTGAATGAAAATAGAATGGCATTGTACAACTATTTGGGTACGCTCGAAGTACTTAATATATTATTGAAGAATGGTGTCATTACCAAGGATAATTTCCGTAATCAGTTTGGCTATCGTCTCGAAAATGTTGATAATTGTCTGCCATTGATGCAACACCTAAAGAATGAACGCGAGTATTGGAAGGATTTATTTGAATTAATTGAAATAACTAACTCAAAAAAATAGAAAGTATGAAACAGATGAAATTTTTTGCAGCCGCGTGCTGCATGGCGGCTGTGTTTGCCGCCTGCGAGAAAAACGACCCTAATAATGGGACCAACAACATCCAAGCCGGTGCTACGGGCATCGAGAATGGTCACGAGTGGGTGGACCTTGGCTTGCCCAGCGGTACTAAGTGGGCAACCTGCAACGTAGGCGCCACCAAACCCGAAGAGTATGGCAACTACTACGCTTGGGGCGAAACCGAACCAAAAACGACTTACAATCATAGTACCTACAAATGGGCAACTGCTACATACAATGCAGAATATGATCAGTGGGATTTCAAACTAACCAAGTACAACACTAATCCTAACGTAGGCATCGTAGATAACAAAACCGTACTCGATCCCGAAGACGATGCCGCTCGTGCTAATTGGGGTAGTAAGTGGCGCATGCCCACCGACGAAGAGTGGACTGAATTGTGTGAAAATTGTGCATGGAAATGGACGGATGATTATAATGGTACAGGCATAGCAGGAGACGTTGTAACCGGTTTCAACGGCAACTTCATCTTCCTCCCTGCGGCGGGCTATCGCGGCCGTGATGACTTGGACGCCGCGTTCTACTACGGCATTTATTGGTCGAGTTCGCTCCACGCGTCGAGCGGCCCGGAAGATCCGATCGGCGCGTGGAGCGTGGACTTCGGCTCGGACTACGTGGAGAGGGACTACAACTGCCGTTACTACGGTCGGTCCGTCCGCCCTGTTCTTGGAGAATAAGCCAAGCCCCCCAGTCCCCTGCCTACCGGCAGGCAGGCCTAAAGGGGGTGTGGACGCACTGCGTGCGTCTGGAACATAGAATATAGACCCAAGAACATAGACCGTAGGGACGCATCGAATGCGTCCGGATAGAACATAGATTGTAGGGACGTGGCGCGCCGCGTCCCTACAATTAGGAATTAGGAATTAGGAATGCGGAGTTTTTCTTGCTCCGCGTTTTGTTTTATTACCCCTAAATCCCCTAAAGGGGACTTATAGCCCTCCTTTAGGAGGGTTTGGGAGGTAGAAACAAACGCAAGAAAACAACCTTGAAACTCTTAAACCTTGAAACTTTGAAACTATTTTTAACCCTTTGCACTATTTATAACCCTACCCGGCTATCGCCGTACTCCCCTTAAAAAGGGGAGAGCATGCACTGCACAACATTTGTGCGAAGATTTGCCCTTTCTAAGGGAAATGTCGCGCAGCGACAAAGGGTTCTAAAACTGCAAAGTTTTTTCGGGTGGGGTTATAGAAAAAAGACAAAAAATTTCAGAATTTATACTGTACGAACAGGCGGAAATCGGTTTTGTGGCAGGCGTTTATTTGGTTGAGGCCGGAACCGATTTGCGTGCGGCCGTCGGTGTAGTAGGTTTGCGCTACGCGCAGCATCAGTTTCAGGCCGCGCACTATGTCGTAGTCGATGTTCAGGTACCAGCGGCTGCCTGTGCCGTACATCGAAGGCGCGAACCCGGCGCTCGGCACGTCGCGCTCGTAGAGCGAAAAGCGATTTTCGTAGTTTTGGGCGTCAAAATAAGCATATCTAGCGCTGAGCGTTAAATCTATTGTCCGGAAGGTGTAGGCGGCGTCCTGCGCTATTAAAAAGCCTTGTGTGGGCATTTCGTCGGCGGTACGTATCCAATTCCATTCGATGGTGCTTTTCAGGTCGAAGCCGAGTGCCGTGTAAACCATATTATAGCGCAGACTGATTTTGCGGTTTTCGTCGAGGTGTGTGGTGGCTTCGGTGGAGGCATCGGCGAGTTTGCATTCTTTGTAGCGGTAGCGCAGCCGGGCGTACATCGACAGTTTGCGGTTGGGCATAAAGTCGGCTTGCAGCAGCGTGGCGTAGCCTTGTGTCGGTTTGGGCATGGTGTAGGTAACCCACGGTGTTTTGTAGAGGTCGGCGTAGGCCGATAGTTTCCAGCGTCGTGCGGGTTTTATTTCGGTGCCGATGTAAAATCCGTTTTCGTTGCGGGTGTTGTTTTCGCCGAATGCGTTGGCAAACAGCACGTCGTAGTGTTTGCCGTAGTAGCGGTGCATCAGCACAAAGTTGATGGTGGATGCCGGTGCGAATGTCAGTCCGTTGAGCGTGGCAACGGCGCCGTTGCCTTCGACGGCCGTTTCGCCGAAAAAGTTGAATCCGCGCCAAGCAAACAGGTAGTCGATGCTTGCGGCAAATTGTTTGTCGCCGCGGAAATAGAATTGTTGGTAGGGTTTCGGGTCGTAGTCGAGTGGCGGATTGAGCCATGCTTGTACGACCGTGGCGCCGATGCGGAAGAATTTGTGTCGGTAGGTAACGTTTCCGCCGAGTATGTGCATGGCTACGTTGCGTTGTTTGGCGTATTCGGCGGGAGTGCGGTGGTAGCCGTCTTTTTTGAACGATGCGAATGCGCCTCCGGCGGTGTCGGCATCCATCATGCGAAACGAGTAAAAGGCGGTGATGTCGCAGCCGTTGAAACGTGCGGTGGCGCCGATGCCGCGCAGAAAGTTATATTCGTCGGTGGACGAGTGGCGTTTGAGGCCGTGTGTGCGTGTGGTAACGTTGGTGGCCATGGCGGTTTTGCCCATGTTCATATCCTGTTGCATGACGAGTCCTTGGCCGAAATTGGCGCGGTAGTCGCCCACGACGATGGTTGCAAATTTCCACAACTTATTCACTTGTATGAATCCCGAATAGGAATCGAACAATTTTTTGTTGTAATCGCCGAACCATTGTTCGCCGGCGTCTTTTTCCATGGTGAATCCGAGTTCCAATTTGTCGGAACTGCGCAAGCGGTATTTCAGCGAGGTGTAGAATGGGTCGCCGGTGTAGCGTGCATTCGGATTGTCGGCCAATGTTTCGGGTGTGGCGTCGGTGTATCCTTGCCGTGTTTCGAACGTGCCGTCGAAACGTGCCGTCAGTTCGTGTTTGCTATTGCGCATTACGTCGCCGAAATTCCACGCGGTTTCGTCGTTTTGTGCAGCCACACGCACAAACGGCAGCAGCAGCCGTATGCTGAACGGGTCGAATCCTTCGACCAATTGCAGTTCGTAGATGGTTTTCATCTGTCCGACCTTGTAGATGTAGTACATCAGGTTTTCGATTTGCATATCGGACAGAAAACGCACTTTTGTCAATTCTTCCGGCGTGGCGGTATTCAGGTTGATGGGCGATTCGTAGAGGGTTGTCAGGTCGTCGTATAGGTCGCTATAGTCGATGGCGGCTTCGTCGTCGATGTCTTCCATCAAAAATTCGTAAATCTGTTCGATGACACGATTGACCGCCGTTTCGTCTTGTGCGAAAAGGGTAGTGGTGCCTATCAAAATACTGATTATGAAGCCGATGCGTCGCATAGTCATTGTTTGAAACGGTATTGCAACACACCGAGCATGGTAACACCCAGCGGATTGCGATATTCGCAATGCAGGTGGAATTTGAAGCCACCAAATCCGACTCCCACGCCGAGTGTAGGTACAACATAGTCGCTGCCATAACAGCCGATACGCACATCGAACACATCGAATGGCGCGTATTCAAATCCGGTAGCCCAGCGTATCGGCGACTGCACCTCTTTGTCGATTTGCACCAGCCACGACACTTTGTCGTGTATACGATAGTTGGTGCCGAGGCTGAACACGGCCGGAAGACGTTTTTCGGTCAGTTTGGTTTTGACTTTTGAAAATATAGGGTTGAACACATTGAAACCAATAGTGAGGTTGGGCAACACCTGTACTTGCAATCCCACTTGTACGGTGGCGGTACTGTGGTAGCGTTCGGTTGGCGACAGATAGACGGCGTAGTAGTCGCATTCCACACCGACGTGAAAAATTTCGCCGAATGTGCGTGCGAATGTTATGGCGGCCAACATTTCGTTGTATTCGGCGTAACCAAAATACGAAAATTGCGCGCCCACATTGATGTATTTGGTGGGAAATGCTGCACTGAACGCCGCATTCGACAGTTCGGCCGTGATGTAGCGATTTTCGTAGAGCAGTGTCAGACCAAACTGTTTTTCGCAGGCCAAGGCTGCCGGATTTTGAAACGGTTGCCACTCGGCCGTGTATGCTACCGAGGCGTTGCCGGCCACATACGAACCCGGCACAATAGTGGCTACGGGTGTCGTTTCGGCACGACCAAAGGTTGTTGCCAATGTCAGAATGGCTATTGGTACGATTTTTGAAAAATCTTTCATTAACAGAACGTAGGTTATGTTTCCGCGATAAGAAAATAAATTCCAAAAGTAAATAAAAATCCCTTAAAAGCAAAATAGTTGGAAAGAAATTTATAATTTCGCAGACGAATGTTATGTTGAAACGTTTTTTGTATATTGTTTTTGGTGCTGTTTTGTGCGTTTGCCCCACCGCGATGGCTGCTGCCGATACCGCACCGACCGGCACATTGATGCGTGCCGTTGTGTCGCATGGCGATACTATATTGCTGCTACCGCCGGTGTACGCATTTCCGCCGATGAAGTTTAAGAATAAACGTGAGGAAAAATTCTATTGGCGCACCGTGCGCGATGTCAAAAAAGTGTTGCCTTATGCCAAAATGATACGGGGCTTGGTGCAAGAGGTGAACGATACGCTGATGCGCATTCCCACAAAGAAAGAGCGCGACCGTTATATGCGTCAGTGGGAGAAAACGACGTACAAAAAATACTACAAAGAGTTTACACACATGACGCTCAATCAGGGCAAATTACTCATTCGTTTGGTCGATCGCGAGTGCCAGACAAGTTCCTACGATTTGATTCGGGCGTATCGGGGCAGTTTTTCAGCCGGTTTTTACCAGATGTTTGCCAAGTTGTTTGGTGCCGATCTCAAATCGCAATTCGGTACCGGCCGCGACGACAAAATCATCGAGCGCATCATTATTTTAGTCGAAGCGGGGCAGTTGTGAGAAGTCTTTTGTAACCAAATAGGCTTGTTCATTTCTTTGCACGAGCGTTGGGTTTTCTTTCATTTCTTTTGCTTGATCAAAAGAAACGAAAGGCAAAGAAAAGTCAAGACTATGGCGGCTGCGTTGCCAAAAATTTGTCGGCTAAATCAAACTCGCTGCGCTCAAACAGTGATTTAGCATTTCGACACACTCAACTCGATTTTTGACACACTCGCCAAGGTCGGGTATTCTTAAGCCTCCCAAACCCTCCTGAAGGAGGGCTTACAACTCTGCCCTTTAGGGGCTTGCGTAGGGTTAAAACACAATAAACAAACACATAACAAGGAAAACATCCACACAAGATGTGTGTGTGATGTGTGCAGAGTTGTTAGGCTTTAATGAGTGTTTTTTAATTATCCGATTTCGGATTGGCAACATCAGTTTCTCAGGCTTTTTTCTAAACGCGAATAATAAGTATGTGAATCTGTCTGTTATTTTATGCTACGCAATTTTATTTGTGTCAACACTTTTTTGGTGTATTGCGAAAAGTCGGCATTCATCATCCAGCCGTAGTAACCCGGGTCGCGTTGCAATACATCGGCTACGCGCTGTCCTTTGTATTTGCCTATGTTGAATACCTCTTCGTCCTTGTCGTTGTAAACGATGGCGCCCACAAAATCGACATTGCGGTTGAAGCAGGTAAATTTCGACAGAAAATCGATGTCGTTTTGCAGCGCGGGATAGCGGTCGAGTTGCGCCTGTAGCACCTCGTAGGTGGCGGCGGTGTCGGCGGCGGCGGTGTGGGCATCTTCCAAATTCTTGTCGCAGTAAAATTTGTAGGCGGCGCTCAGTGTGCGTTGTTCCATTTTGTGGAAAATCACCTGCACATCGACAAATTTGTGCCGTTTCAAATCAATATCGACACCGGCGCGCAAAAACTCTTCGGCCAGCAACGGAATGTCGAAACGGTTGGAATTGAATCCGGCCAAGTCGCATCCTTCGATGTCGTTGGCTATGTTTTTGGCAACTGTTTTGAATGTGGGGCAATCGGCCACATCGGCATCGGTAATGCCATGTACGGCTGTGGCTTGTTCCGGTATGTGCATTTCGGGGTTGATGCGCATGGTTTTGCTTTCTTCCATACCGTTTGGCGAAACTTTCAGATACGATATTTCGACAATGCGGTCGGCTACGATGTTAGTGCCTGTGGTTTCCAGATCGAAGAATACGAGCGGATTTTTCAGTTGTAGTTTCATGGGTTGGCTGTTGGTTTATGCATTTATTACGATTTTTTCGGCGACAATCTGCTGATGCAGAAATGTCGATGCCGTATTACTGAATTTTTCGGCCGATTCGGTTGTCAAGTAGGTGCAGGTGCCGTTGGTCGAACACGGAGTGCGTTGTTCGGGGTGGCGCTGCAGATAGTCGGCAAGGCTGTCGGCCACGATGTCGCCTTGGGTAACGATGGTTACGTTCTGTGGCGTATATTGACGTATTTTGTCCAGCATCAGCGGGTAATGCGTGCAGCCGAGTATCAGAGTGTCGATGTCGGGACTCGCCGTAAACAAGTCGTCGAGGTATTTTTTGACGAAATAATCGGCGCCATCGGAGTTATGCTCGTTGTTTTCGATGAGCGGTACCCACATGGGGCACGCCCGGCTGACGATGTGTATGTCGGGAAATAGTTTGGCTGTTTCGAGCGGATACGAGCCCGAACGCACGGTGCCTTCGGTGGCTACAAGTCCCACGGTGCGCGAGTGTGTCAGGCGGTCGAGGCTTTCGATGGTCGGGCGGATGACACCCAACACGCGTCGTGTGGGAGCAATGCGCGGCAAGTCGTTTTGTTGAATGGTGCGTAAGGCTTTGGCCGAGGCCGTGTTGCAAGCCAAAATGACTATTTGGCAGTCGCGCTCGAATAGTTTTTCGACACATTGTAACGTATAGGTGTACACCATTTCGAACGAACGCGCGCCGTAAGGCGTGCGTGCATTGTCACCCAAATAGATGTAATCGTATTGTGGCAGTCGTTGGCGGATTTTGTTCAGAATGGTCAGTCCGCCGTATCCCGAGTCGAAAATGCCTATTTTCATCATTTGCGTGGTGTTTTAAGCAGCTCTTGCACGGGTTCCGTCAAGTCGATGTATGGTGCGGCCACATAGAGTGGTGTGCGGCTGTCGAGTACAAGTGTTATGTGCAGAGCATCGGCTGCTTGCCGTATGGCTGCTTGCAGCTGTTCGCGCACTGGTTTTTCGCGTTCGTGGCGTTGTTTTGCCAAGTCGTCGGTGTAGCGTTTGTGGTACAGAGCCAAACGTTCTTCGTATTCGGTGATTTCGGCTTGGCGTGCCAATTTGATAGGTTCGCTCAAGTTTTTGCCGTTTACGATGTAGTCTTTTACCTTGTTGTTGTATTCTGTTTCCATGCGTGCATATTCGTCGTCGTAGTTTTTGGCGAGTTGTGCGAGTTGTGTTTGCACGTCGTTGTAGGCTTCCATTGCGGCCAATGTTTGGTCGAAGTCGATGTAACCGATGCGCAGTGTGTCTTGTGCGTAAATAGCACTACCGAGTGCTGCTATGGTTACTATGGTGCAGAATAGATGTTTGATGTTCATGGCTATTTATTCGAACAAGAGGCCACCATTGGCAGCCTCTTGTGTGTGTTGTCACCCAAAATTTAGAGTATGCCCAATTCTTTTTTGATGAGCGGCGTGGCATCGACGGCTTTGGGCGATTTGTAAAGCAGTCCTGCTTCCGATTCGAAAATCAGGAAAAAATTGTTTTTTTGTCCAACCGTTTCGATGGCGGCGCGCAGTTTGTCTTGTACGGGTTTCAGCAGGGTTTGTTGTTTGGCTTGAGCCTCTTGTTGCAGTGTTTGATAAGTGGTTTGCAAACGTTCCTGCATGCTGTACAACTCTTCTTCGCGTGCGGCGCGTATGGCATCCGACAAGTTGTTTTTCTCGGCATCGTAGGCTTTGGCTTTTGTCTGTATTTCGGCCTGCATATCCTGCAAATATTTGGTATTTTTTTCGTTAAAGTCGGCCATTTGTTTTTCGATGTCGCTGATTTCGGGCATCAGCATCATCACTTCTTGCGTGCTGACGTATCCGATTTTAATCTCTTGTGCCATAGCCATCATGGGCAATAGTGCGGCAAAAAATAATGCAATTTTCTTCATTTTCTTAATTTTTTTATTGCGTTTGTTTTTCGGCTACAAAGGTAGTAATTTATTTTGAATATCCAAGTTTTTCGAGTACTTCATCGCTGACATCGATTTTTGGTGCTGCATACACCAAGCTCATGTCCGACGATTTGTCGATGATGAGTTGATAACCTTTTTCGGTGGCAACGCTTTGTACAGCGGTGAAAATCTCTTCGTGAATAGGTTTCATCAGACTTTCGCGTTTTTTGTAAAGTTCGCCTTCAACGCCGAAATACTTGCGTTTCAGTTCGTTGGCTTCTTTTTCTTTGGCAACGATTTCTTCTTCGCGTTGCACTTTCATGTCGTCAGTCAGAAATACGAGTTCGGTTTGGTAATTTTTGTACATGGTTTGTACTTCGGCCAATGTGTTTTCGACCTCTTTTTGCCATTTCTTCGATAGTTGGTCGAGTTGTTCGTTGGCGGTTTCGTAGGCAGGTATGGCTTTCAGAATGTAGTCCATATCGACCAAAGCAAATTTTTGTGCATCGATGGCCGTGGCGGCAATCAGTGCGAAGGCTAAAGTTAAGACAATTTTTTTCATGTTTGTGTAATTTTTGGTTTGTTTATTTATAAATGTTTTTGTTGCAAAAAGTGTGCCAAATGTTAAAATTCTTGTCCGAGTACGAAGTGGAATTGGCTGCCGCCATGTTCCTTGTCGTCGAAGCCCCAGCCCCAATCGACGCCAAGTAGGCCGAACATGGGCAGATAGACTCTGAGACCAACGCCCGCCGAACGTTTCAGGTCGAAGGGGTTGAATTTTTTGAAGTCGCTCCAGCAGTTACCTGCCTCTACGAAAGCCAACGCCCAAATGTTTGTTTGTCCTTTCAGCAAGATGGGGTAGCGTAGTTCCATAGTGAGACGCGTGTATAGGTTGCCGTTGTAGTAACCGTTGTTGTCAACCGGTGTGAGCGACAGGTTTTCGTATCCGCGTAAACCGATGGTTTCGGTGCCTGCTGTGGTGTAGCCCGACATGCCGTCGCCACCGAGGGTGAATTTTTCGAAGGGCGACTGTTTATGTTTGTTGTAGTAGCCCAAGAAACCGTATTCGGCGCGTGTCATCAGCACGAGTTTTTCGTCGTGGGTGAGTGGCGTAAACATTTTGGCAGTGAATTTCCATTTGTGGTATTCGAGCCAGCGTACCTGCTCTTCGAGCGGCATGGTGCTGTAGTCTTTGCCATCGACCAGCGAGTAGGGGAATGTGGCTTTGACCGATAGGGCGAACGACGAGCCGCGACGTGTGTAGATGGGGTTGAATATGGAGTTGCGCGACCATGTGATGCCGATGGATAGGTTGTTCGACACGGCGTTGGTCAAACCGGCGAACAGATAAGAGTAGTTCCAGTCTTTCAGATGGTAGCGTTGGTACGACAATTCGGTGTAAAGGCTGAAATAGTCGTCGGGCCACGATAGTCGCGTGCCTATGCCGACAGCAACACCGAGGGTGCGCAGATATACGTTTTTGTCGTATTCCGATTCGCCCGTGTAGTAGCCGTTGTTGTAATAGTAATTGTTGCCGTAATAACTATTGTAATAACTATTAATCAGATTGGCATAGTTTTCGCGGAATCGTTTGCTGTAGCCTGTTTGTATGGAGTAATAGACGCTTATCGACAGTGAGTTCGGTCGTTTGCCGCCCAGCCAAGGTTCGTAGAACGATATGCCGTAGTTTTGGTAGTAGATGCCGTTGGTTTGTGCACGTATGCTCAAGGTTTGGCCTTCGCCTTGTGGCACTATTTTGTACATCTCTTTTTTGAAGAGGTTTTGGATGGCGAAGTTGGTGAATTTGAGTGCTAACGAGAAAACAACACCCGATTGTCCGTAACCGGCCGAAAATTCGATTTGGTCGCTCGATTTTGTTTCGAGGTTGAGACCGATGTCGACAGTGCCGTCTTCGGGATTTGGTTGTATATCGACACCGGTGAAGAGTTTTTCTTCGTCGAATTGTTTCATTTGCGCTAGTTCGCGCAATGTACGTATCAAGTCTGATTGACTGTAAAGATTTCCCGGTTTGATGCGCAGTTCGCGACGTATAACGTGCTCGTACAAACGCGTGTTGCCTGTGATGGTAATGTTGTTGATGGTGGCCTGTTTACCTTCGTATATACGCATTTCGTAGTCGATGCTGTCGCCTTCGATGTTGATTTCGACAGGGTCGAGGTTGAAGAACAGATAGCCGTTGTCCTGATAGAGTTTTGCTACGGCATCGTCGTCTTCGTTCAAGCGTTTGTTCAGTTGTTTCAGGTTGTAGATGTCGCCACGACGTATGTTCAGCACATGCGATAAGTATTCGCTAGGGTAAACGGTGTTGCCTGCCCAAGTGATGTTGCGGAAGTAGTATTTTTTGCCCTCGTCGATGGTGAGGTACACATCGACATGGTTTTCGTCGTATTTGGCCACGCTGTCGTAGGTGATGGTGGCATCGCGATAACCTATTTCGTTGTATTTTGCGATGAGTAGCGATTTGTCGTTTTCAAATTCCGATGCGAT
The DNA here is from genome assembly GCA_051878315.1 of Paludibacteraceae bacterium. Lineage (GTDB taxonomy): Bacteria > Bacteroidota > Bacteroidia > Bacteroidales > Paludibacteraceae > W0P28-013. The sequence goes on from JBJEJW010000025.1 coordinate 42,384, forward strand.
GAATTTTTTGCTGCGGAAGAGCGTGAGTAGATTTTTCGGTCGGTTGGTTTTTTTCATCGCGAGGTCTATCTTGTTGAGTGACAGTGCGTTGTTGCCTTCGACGTAGATTTCGTGTACGCGTACTTTATCTTTTTTATCGACATTGACATCGAGCAAGACCGAGCCGGGTTGTGTGGGGTCCGGTTTTTGGTATATAACGACTGAGGCGTTGTAATAGCCTTTGCCGGCCATCTCTTTTTGTATGGCTATTTTGGCGCGGTCGAGCAGGTCGGGTGTTATCTGGTTGCCGCGTGCAAGTCCGGTTTTTGGCTCAACGTCTTCTTCTTCCGATTTTTTCAGACCGTAGTAGTTGACGCGCGATATGCGTGGTCGTTGTTTTAGGGCTATTTCGAGCCATACTTGTCCGTCGTCGATTTTGTTGGCCAAAATTTTGACGTCGGAGAAATAGCCTTGTTTCCAAAAACGTTTCACGGCATTGGTGATGTCGGCGCCTGGTATTTTGATTTTTTGTCCTTTCGACAATCCCGAAAATCCGATGATAATAAAATCTTCGTAAGTGTCGGCACCGGTTACTTTGATGTCGGCAATGGTGAGTTCTTCGGCCGGCATAGCGTAGTCGATGACGGGTTTGGCGGCTTCGGGAATAGTATTTTCGACGATGTTGATGCGCGTGGTGTCGTCGGGCATTTGCGCGAGTGCGGGCGCAATGCTGTCGGTGTGTTGTGCGAGCGTGTTGACTGTTGTCGCCAACGATAGTAACAGGCAATATGTTTTGATGTTTTTGCGCATTTAGTTGATTATTTGCCGGTTATCTGTTCGCTGGTTTTACCGAAACGTCGTTCGCGGTGTTGGTAATCGACTATGGCTTTATACAATTCTTCTTCGCGGAAGTCGGGCCAATGTGTCGGTGTGAAGTAGAGTTCGCTGTAGGCGATTTGCCATAACAAGAAGTTGCTGATGCGCACTTCGCCACTAGTTCTTATCAGTAGATCGGGGTCTGGGATGCGAGCGGTAGTGAGTGCAGCCGATATGGTTTGCTCGGTTATGTCGTCGGGTTGCATTGTACCGTTTTTCACTTGTTGTGCTATGTGTTGCATGGCGTCGGTCAGTTCCCAGCGTGCCGAGTAACTGAGTGCCAATACGAGCGATAGTCCGGTGTTTTTGGCCGTTTCGTCGATACATTGTTGCAGGCGTGCGGCTACCGGTACCGGCATGCGTTTGAGGTCGCCTATGGCGAGCAGACGGATGTTGTTTTGGTGGAATGTCGGTGTTTCTTTCACAATGTTTTCGACCAGCAGTCCCATCAAGGCATCGACTTCGGCTTGCGGGCGGTTCCAATTTTCGGTGGAAAATGTGTAGAGTGTCAGGTATTTGATGCCGAGTTCGGTGGCGGCTTCGGTGATTTTTCGTACCGAAACGACGCCGTTTTGGTGTCCGATCAAGCGATCGTATCCGCGCTCTTTGGCCCAACGTCCGTTGCCGTCCATGATGATGGCGATGTGTTGTGGCAGGTTGTTGCGGTCGATTTGCGATTTATATGTTTTTGCGTTCATCGTTTCGATTTTATTTTAGTTATTTTTCGGCATGGTGCGCATATTTCAAGGAAATCGCACGAGAGGTATAGTCCAAACGTAGAGAACCAATCGCGATTGTTGAACACGCCGGCGTTCAGATGGTAGGGGTCGTCGATATTATCGAAATCGTCGGTGAGCAGTTTGTGCATAGTCCATGCTGCGCCGATGTTCCAGCGTCGTCCGAGTTTTACTTTGACTCCCAATCCGAACGGCACGTTTGCCGCAAAATGTGTGTGCGCGAGGTCGTAGGCTGTGAACCCGACTCCTGCAAACACGTATGGTGTTACTATCGAAGCGTTCTCTTCGTATTTGCGTGCGCCATAGTTCCAAAAATTGAACGTGTATAGTGCGCTTACATCGACGAAATCGGTGTTTGTTCGTTGTCCTTCGACTGGTTCGATGCCGGCGTAGCCGCCGTTAATTTCGATACCAAATTCGTGATGCCCCGAATGTTTATATTTCAAAAAACCGCCAAACGATGGTCCTATTTTGGTGAATGGCACTGCGTTAACATCGCCTAAATAGAATGCTCCTCCGCCGTTTAGTCCGAACTCGATATAATATTTTACGAGGTCGGGGTTACGTTGTGCCGCCACCGATGTTGCAAGGCACAAAATCAACATTGTAAGTGTTTTGTGTAAACTGTTTTTGAGCATAAAATAGACAACTTCACACAAATAGAACGTACGAATGTTTGAAAAATTGCTGCAAAAATAGTGTTTTTTCTTGAGATTCAGGCTATAAAAGTGGTTGTAGCGGTTGTTTTTAACAAAAAAAAGTACAAAATGCTGTTATTTGTTGACAAAAAATGTCAGAAATCGAGTTTTAGTTGTCGTTCAAGCAGTTGAAAAGTGATGCGGTGATGTGGTGTTGTGCCGTAGTGTTCGATGGCTGCGCGGTGTTTGACTGTCGGGTAACCTTTGTTGGCTTGCCAATCGTATTGCGGGAAATCGTTGGCCAGCCGACACATGTATTCGTCGCGATGTGTTTTGGCTAACACCGATGCTGCGGCGATGGATAGATATTTGCCGTCGCCTTTGACGATGGTGCGGTACGGAATGTTACGGTAGGGTTTGAAACGGTTGCCGTCGATGATGAGGTGTTGTGGTGCGACGGCAAGTGCGTCGATGGCGCGATGCATGGCCAAAATGGAGGCAGCGAGTATGTTTATTTCGTCGATTTCGTGTGGCGATACTTGTGCTACGGCCCATGCCACGGCTTCGCGCTCGATGATGGGGCGTAATAAGTTACGCTGTCGTTCGGTGAGTTGCTTGCTGTCGTTGAGGAGCGGATTTTCGAAGTCGTCGGGCAAAATGACGGCGGCTGCGAAGACTGGCCCTGCCAAACAGCCTCGACCGGCTTCGTCGCATCCGGCTTCGAGTATGCCGGGTAGCAGGTTGTGTGCAAGTGGCTGATGTTGTTTCATGTGTACAAAGGTACAGTATTTTGTTGGTCTGTTATGTTAAAAATATATAAAAATTTACTTTGTATAGTGTTGTTGGTTGGGAAAAAGTTGTAATTTTGCAGGTCGATTTTTGTGAAAATCGTTCTTTTTGATGTATTGCGCCTTGGTAAAGGCAAGGGTTTTCCCCTATAATATTCCGTGATTGTATTTTGTTTTATTGAGGATTAACCTATGACCAAGAGGCGTTTTTTCGTTTTGGGGTTGGTGTGTCTATGGTGTACCAACCTTTGTTTTACTCAGAGTTTAGTTGTGTCGGATTCGGTGCGCGTGTCGCTGTCCGATTTGTTTGTTTTGGCCGATACGACATGTGTTACGATGCGTTTGTCGGCAGCTGCGGTGTGTGCGGCTAATGAAGGCGTGTTGCAGGCACGGTCACAGTTGTTTCCGCATGTAGGTGTGAGTGTCAGTGGCAGTTATATTGGCGATGCGGTGTTGATGGGTCGCGATTTTTCGGCTCGAGGTACGACTACGGTGATACTGCCGGGTTTGGGCGCACAGAGCGTTGACAATGGTTTGCAGCCGACACCACATTGGGGCAATTCGTTTGTGTTCGAAGCGTCGCAAGTGATTTTTGCGGGTGGCGCATTGAAAGCCGGTGTCGAACTGGCGAAATTGAACGAGCGTATTGCCGAACTCGACATGGCGAAAAATCGACAGGAAATACGTTTTGTATTGGTTGGCTATTATCTTGACCTTGTTCGGTTGGCTAATAGGCAGCGCGTGGTGTCGCAACATTTGGAACAAACGGCACAAGTGTTACAGTTGATGCGTGCGCGCGAGTCGGAGGGTGTTGTATTGGCGAACGATTTGATTCGCTACGAATTGAAATACAAACAGTTGCAGTTGTCGGCCGTACAGTTGTCGGAGGCGGAAAATGTTATTGGACATCAACTACAGACCTTGTTGCATCGTCCCGATTGCGTATTGTTGCCCGATACGCAGGCTTTGCGTGCTACGTTCACCACGTTTGATGCTACGTTGCCCGAGTCGATGTGGCAAACGTGTGCCGGCGATTCGAATATCAATATTCAGCAGGCGATGTTGGCCGTAGATGTGGCCGATAAGCAGGTTAAAGCGGTACGTGCGGCATCGTTGCCCAAGGTGGCGCTGGTGGTGCGCGACGAACTTTTCGGGCCTTACACGTCGGATTTAATCCCGGTTGATGCTAATGTCAATGCTTGGTTTGTCGGATTGGGAATCAATTATGATTTGAGTTCCATTTGGCAAAATCGGCATGCCGTGCGCAAAGCCAAAGCGACATGCGATGTGGCACGATGGCAAGCCGAAGCGGCGCGTGAACGTGTCGATAACGACATTCATGCGGCTTATAGTCGTATGCTGACGGCCGGTATCGAAATAGAAACACAGCGCAAACAGGTGGAATTGGCGGCACGCAATTATGATACGATGCTGAGTCGTTATAGTAACGATTTGGTGTTGTTGACCGATTTGTTGGATGCGTCGACCGTAAAATTGCAGGCCGATATGGCATTGGTTGCGGCCGAAATAGATTGGCTTTACTATTATTATCAACTCAAATATTTTAGTCATACATTATGAATGTTTCAAAATTGAAAGTTTACATTTACAATTCGGTTATAGTCGTATTGTTGGTGTGCGGTGTTGCGTATGCGGTGTTGCAGTTTGTGCATTTCGGTAGGGTAGAATATACCGATAATGCGCGTGTGTGTCGGCATATAGCGCCGCAAAATGTGCGTGTGCAGGGTTTTATCAAGGAGATTCGTTTTGAAGCCTACCAGTCGGTCAACAAAGGCGACACGCTTGTCGTGTTGGAAGATGCCGAATACCGTTTGCGGTTGGCGCAAGCGCAATCCGATTTGGCGCGCGCCGAACAAAACAGCAAAGCCACAGGGCGCAGTATTCGTACTACGACGTTGAATATGGGCGTAACCGATGCTTCGATTGATGAAGCGCGTGTCAATATGGAGAAGTGGCAACGCGACGACGAGCGTTATGCCAATTTGCTGCAAGCCAAAGCTGTAACGCAACAGCAATACGACCAAGTGCATACGGCCTATTTGGGTGCAAAAGCGCGTTACGAGCAGTTGTGCCAAACGCGTAGCGTGCAGGCTAATGTGGCAGTCGAGCAGGAACATCATTTGTCGGCAGCCGAAGCCGCGTTGCAACAAGCACAGGCAGCGGTCGATTTGGCACGCCTGAATTTGTCGTATTGTTGCGTGTTGGCTACGCATAGTGGTGTGGTGGGTGCACGCGACATTAACGTCGGACAGTTGGTCAATCCCGGACAAACCTTGTTGAGCATTGTCGATGCCGGCGATTTGTGGGTCGAAGCGAATTATCGCGAAAGCCAATTATCTAACATTCATGTCGGGTCGCCGGTAACTATTCGTGTCGATGCAGTGCCCGACGAAGTGTATATAGGTACTGTCGAGCGATTGAGCGATGCAACGGGCAGTGCTTTTTCGTTGTTGCCGATCGACAATGCCACAGGTAATTTCGTAAAGGTGGAGCAACGCTTGCCGGTGCGTATTGCACTTGATGGAAATAGTCCTGAAGCGTTGGACAAGTTGCGTGCCGGTTATAGTGTCGAGTGTGATGTCGCATACTGAATTTTCGATGCCGATGTTTCGGCCGTTTGTGCCGAAACCGATACAGCCGTGGCTGTATATCGCGACGGTTGTGTGCATACAGTTTTCGGGCGGTGTCTATTTGGGCGCCGTATCGGCTGTGCGTGGTACTACCAATTTGATGCTTGAAGATTTGTTGATGTTGCTGTACGCAGGTTTGGCCGGTATGGCGGTTTATTTCCCGTTGTTGTTTCGTACTAAATTTCGTTTTACCAATCAACAATTGTTGTGCGTGTCGGCCATTGTGATAGCCGTTTGCAATTTTCTGACTATGCGGACAACTAATATGGCCGTGTTGTTGCCTGTCTGTTTTGTTGCCGGTATGGCCAAAATACAAGGTACGTTCGAGTGCATGAGCAATATACAGTTATGGATAACGCCGAAACGCGATTTTGGTGTGTTTTTCCCGATTCTGCATATCATCTTATTGACGGCTATTATAGGTAGTGCGTGGTTGTCGGCTGTGGTGGCGTTTCATCTGTCGTGGCAGATGATGCATGTGCTGACCATTGCCACAATGGCGTTTGTGGTATTGACGCAACTATTATTGTGTCGGCCGTTTTGTCCTATGCCGCAACGCATTCCGTTTCGCGGTATCGATTTTTTGACCGGTCTGCTCATCAGTGTGTTGATGCTTATGGTTTGCTATTTGTTCGTGTATGGCGACTATCTGATGTGGTCCGACAGTTTGCGTTGGCGCTTGGTGTTGGCGTGCGCCCTTGTGTTGGCGGCATTAGTTATGTGGCGGCTACGTGCGTGTCGAAAACCGTATATCGATTTACAAATCTTTCGTTACAAAAATGTCATACCCATTTTATTGGTTACGGCTGTGGCCGAGATTTTGCTTGGAGCCGAACATACGTTAGAAGAAATATTCTATTTCGAGGTGGTCGATTTGCCCGAACATACCAAAGCGGAACACGGTCTGTGGGCATTGCTTGGTGTGTATGGCGGCGTATTGATCACGCTATTGTGGTTGGGACATAAAAGGTGGAAAGTGTGGCGGTTATTTGCTCTTGGTTTTGGCTGTTTGTTGGCGTATGCGTTGTGTATGTACTTTTTTATCGATGTCAATGCGCCGATAGAGCAGTATCGTGTTGCGGTGATTCTGCGTGGCTGTGCTTGTGCCGTGCTGTCGATTTCGCTGATGTGGTCGTTGCACGAGTCAATCCCCGATTTGGAACATTTTTTCATGGGGTTATGTGTGTTCAATATTTTGCACATGTATTTGGCCGGAGCGGCTGGCAATGCGTTGTACACCAATATGTTTTCGCATCTTTTGGCCGATAATATGTCGCGTTACGGTGCCTATTTGGTGCCCACTCGCATTGATGCGTACCATTTGTTTGCCTCTCATTTTGTGGATACGGTTTTTCTGAAATCGATGATGTCGGTAACTCTCAAACAGATTTACGGCATAGTGTTGTGGTTGTCGGCTGTGGCCACTGTCGCATTTTTGTTGTTGGATATTCCGCGTGTGCGTACCGGTGTGCGCAAAGTGCCTTATTGGCCGGTTTATGGTATCGACTATTTGGCGCGGCTCAAACGTTGATAAAACGGTATTCTTATTGTCTTTGACATAAGGTCGTTTTTTGTGCTGTATAACATACGCAATTATTTTGCAATCAGGCAAAAAATGTCGAAATTTGTGTTTTCAATAACCAATTTCTTAAAAACCATCCATCATGTTTGACGAAAAAGATTTACAACAATTAGCAGCCAAAGGTATTGATCCTGCGGCAGTCGAGCGTCAATTAGCCTGTTTTGTTACGTGCTTTCCTTATTTGACAATTAAACAAGCGGCTTCCGTTGACAATGGCTTATTGCGCTTGTCGGCCGACGACGAAGAGGCTGCCATTCGAGCATGGGATTCTTATCTGTCGGGCGACGGACGTGTTGTAAAATTTGTGCCGGCGTCGGGTGCGGCTAGTCGTATGTTCAAAAATTTGTTTGAATTTCTGAACGGTAACAACGATGAACCGCAAACCGATTTCGAAAAGACATTTTTCGAGCGATTACCTTATTTCGCCTTTTTTGCCGATTTGAATGCCGCTTGTCTGAAAAACGAAGGAATTGGCGTCGAAGCACTTGTGGCAGAGGGACGTTACAAAGATGTTGTGGCCAACTTGCTCGAATCTAAAGGGTTGAACTATGGCCAACTGCCCAAAGGATTGCTCAAATTTCATCTTTATCCGAACGAAGTGCGGACACCATTTTTGGAACATTTGGTCGAAGGTGCACTTTATGCCACGGTAAACGGGCATGCGTGTGTTCATTATACGGTTTCGACAGAGCATCGTGCGCTGTTCGAGCAGCATTTGGCCGACTCGCTGGCCACATACGAACGCCGCTTCGGTATCAAGTTTGATGTGTCGTTCTCGGAACAAAAACCTTCGACAGACACCATTGCTGCGGCTGCCGACAATCAGCCTTTCCGTACGGCCGACGGCAAATTGCTGTTTCGTCCCGGCGGTCATGGTGCACTCATCGAAAATCTGAATGACATTGATGGCGATATCGTATTTATCAAAAATATCGACAATGTAGTGCCCGATCGCTTGAAACGACCAACTGTCGATTATAAAAAAATAATTGCAGGTTTGTTAGTGTCGTTGCAACGGCAGACATTCGCCTATTTGCGCGAACTCGAAAACGAGGCTATCAGTGATGCCAAATTGGCGGTGATTGCACAGTTTTGCGCTAAGCGGCTGAACAATTTCAATCCGAATCAGGCGCAACTATCACGTGATGAACTCATCGCCTATTTGCGCCGCAAATTGAATCGGCCGATGCGTGTGTGCGGCATGGTGCGCAACGAGGGTGAGCCGGGTGGCGGTCCGTTCCTTACGGTAAATGCTGACGGCACCGTTTCGCCACAAATACTTGAAAGTTCGCAAATACAAGACAAAGCCGTGATGGCCGAAGCCACACATTTCAATCCGGTTGATTTAGTATGCGCTATCAAAAATTATAAAGGCGAGAAATTTCATTTGCCCGATTATGTAGATAAAAACACCGGTTTTATCTCGTCGAAATCGAAAGACGGACGCGAGCTGAAAGCCCTCGAATTGCCGGGATTATGGAATGGTGCCATGAGCGATTGGAATACTATTTTTGTGGAAGTGCCCATCGAAACGTTCAATCCCGTGAAAACGGTAAACGACCTTCTGCGTCCGCAGCATCAATAATGCAAGAAAGTCGCAGTCGCGACACCGTAACGGTTCCGAGAACATAGAGCCAAGAATATAGATTGTAGGGACGCCACACGCGGCGTCCCTATGTTTTTCAGGTCGGAAAGCAAGCCGGGGCAACGTTATCCTTTGCTTTTGAAAGCGAGGGCGTATAGTTTCATCTGCTTGATCATGGCCAGCAGACCATTGCTGCGCGTGGGCGACAAGTGTTCTTTCAGTCCTATTTGGTCGATAAAGTGCAGATCGGAGGCCAAAATTTCGTCGGGCGTGGCACCCGACAGCACCTCGACGAGCAACGCTACAATGCCTTTGACGATGACAGCGTCACTCTCGCCGCGAAACGTGATGTGTCCGTCGGCATAATCGGCTGTGAGCCATACACGGCTTTGGCAACCATCAATCAGATTTTGGTCGGTTTTGTCGGCTTCGGGCAGTGGAGCGAGCGCATTACCCAAATCGACAAGATATTGATAACGATCCATCCAATCGTCGAACGCGCTGAAAGCGTCGATTATCTCCTGTTGCTTTTCGTCGAGTGTCATAGTGTTGTTGCTTTTTGGGGTTCATTCCGAAGCGCAAAATTACAAAAAAACATTGAATTTTTGGTTTGTATTGAATAAATACTTCGGCCTTTGAGATTTACTTATATCAAGATATTTTCTTGTAGTGAAACACAGAATTATATGAAAGTTTACAACACAGATTACTCTATGATACTTTCACTATCATCACTATGTTTCTCCTTGTTATTTAAAACACATTCCTTGTTCGTATTTGCATAACAATACACACAAAAATGGTGGCAAGTGTTGTACATACCAATATCTTTGCTCACCATACATCCACACACTTTGCGTTGCCCTGTATCTTTTACTTTAGGTGTTTTTTTGGGAATAGGAGGTAGATTGCCAAAAATATCCCTTTCAGGCCATTTCAATGTATGGAGATAATATACAAGTTCCTCGTCATCGGCGAATATGCGCTTCATCAATTCTCCATCAATACAACGATTGTGTTCAATACCGTATGCTGCGAGGTCGATGTCTTCGGCACAGGTTGCCATCTCAACATTCCATCTTTCTTTGTGCCAAGCCTCACGAATTTTCTTAAGTCCTTCAACTATCTCAATTTTCTGAGCATGATTTGCCTCGGCATTTTCCACGTCCTCTTTTGTAAAGAGCATAGTTTCCTTAACCAGATTATTCTGAACTTTTCTGTATGCTTTCACGTCAATGAAACTGAAAACAAGTTTATCTGTGTAACCTTTCAGTTTGTTACCAATGTGCCAAATGCGGGTTAGCAAATCGCGAGGAGTAATGTTTGGCGCAATGATGAGAGGGTCGAACCGCCAAATGACTCTCTCTCTGCCAATCATTTTAGATAATTGTTTAAACGTTTCAATACGCTCGTCAACAGAAGGAACATTTGGTTCAAAGCCCTCTTTCACATAATCATTCAGGGTAAATTGAAAATAATAGTGAATGCCTCTCTTGTCCAACTCATGCAGATATGGAAGAATAGGCTTGGGATTTTTTGTCCAGAAAACGACTACCTTGCAGTTCTTAAAAGAAATATACATTTTCTGCTGGTGGTTGAATGGATTGTACCAAGCACAATATCCTTTAGCCAAGCGGTTGAAAAACCATTTCGCATAAAATGCAGGTATATCGGTGCTGCGACTCGCCGAAATAATGACGGGAGCCGTCGCTTCGACCTGTTGGCCTTGTTGGTTTTTGATGATTATTTTATCGGGCATTGCTGCTTATTTATAAATCATAAAAACATTCTTTCATGCGACCGCTAAGCCATCTCAGATACCAAACGCCATTCTTTTCTAAGAATATGGTTCCACGATGGCTTATGAGAACTTCATGGACATAATTTATGACTTCATTTCCTTCGCCAAAAAAATAATGCTTGTGTCCATCTTTATTTACAACATTCATTCCCCAAATGCCATAATCCGCCCACATTGCAGAAGAATATTCCGATTCGTTTGGGTCGCTTGAATCATCAATTATTATTCCATCTTTAATAACAAATCGATCAACCAAGAAACGCCCTACAAAAGTTAAGTTACTTAATTTCCTTATGCTTGAAAAAAGTTCTTTGTTTTCTTCATTGTCAAAATAAACGTTTCCATTATCATCAATAATCCAAAATGTCTGACGAAAATTATTCAGTCTAAATCCACCTTTTACATCTCCTCTGTTTATTAGCTCATCCTCGTTGTTGTCCTCGGCCAAATAATAGCCAACGGAATAATACGTAATTTTCCGAACTCCTTTTGGGAGAATATTCATTCCTGTATTATCAATAAGATTGTACAAATTATGCCAATTACCATGTGAAAGCGTATCAATGACAATTTCAAATGGTCCTTCGTCAGTCTTTGTTAATGGGTCCTTAACCATAGTTCCATCTTTCAATACAATCATATATCCTTTATAGGGAATAAAAACTCTTCTATGACCATCAACAAAATTCATATTTCTTTAGAAAAAAGTATTCATACTTGTTCTTTTAAAACCTCATACTCTGACTGTTTTTATCTTTAACGTAAAAAGCCGTGATTTTGTATCTGCCAAAATTTTTAAAGATTATGCCATCACATTCTTTTGGCAAATCCGAAGGGATTTCAATCGGTGCCACATTCTCCACATCCATCACGATTGGTCGGCGGATATTGAGGAAATACACTGCGTCATCTTCTGAAAGCGGTGTGTTGCAGAACAATCCGCTGTTTGGGCGGTAATAGGTCGGCATAGGCTCGCCATTTTCTGTCATCACGTATGAATGCCCAATATCGGGAAGGACTTTGAACTTAGGCCGCTTTTTGAATAAGTTGAACATGGTCTATAGATTTATGTTGTTAAATATCAGAAAAATTCAGGTGCGGTAATATTGATCATCTTCACTTTACCTTGATCGTTGAAGTCCACAACAAAGCCTACAGACTTGTCAACGACAAGTGCCTTGGAGTGCATTCTGCCATCGACTATTTTAAAATCAAATGTCTTGTTTACATGTTTCATTGTTCGCAATTTACAAACAAGATAATCCATATACTCTTGTTTAGATGTCAATTCTTGAAACACCCACATTGAAGCATAATGTAAGTCTTCTGCCTACAAAGATATAAAAATAATTGCATATTTTATGGGTTAAGTCAAAAATATGCAAGATTTTTTTGATTCGAGAGGTGCGCCATTTTTATTTTGTCACTTGCTCCCAGGCGTGCCAGAAGTCGGGGTACGATTTGCTCACGACGTCGGGGTGCTCGATGACTATCGGCATCAGTGCAGCTGTCGGCGCAAAAGCCATGGCCATACGGTGGTCGTTGTAGGTGGCGATGCGCGGCAGCGGGTCGGCGGTGCAGCGGGTGCCGTCACACGCAAGGCTGTCGGTGCCGGCCGTAAGCACAAATCCGCATTTGCGCAGTTCGGCTGCAAGGGCGGCTATGCGGTCGGTTTCTTTGATGCGCAGGGTGTGCAGACCGGTAAAAGTAAAGTTGATGCCCAACGCACAGCACAGCACAACAAACGTCTGTGCCATGTCGGGCATGTTGTCGAAATTGTAAGCGAAATGCGTTGGTAACGTGCCGCCGGTGTAAGCAATTTCTACATTTTGACCGACAAATCGGGTGTCAACACCAAACTGTCGGAACATTGTCGCAATATTGGAGTCGCCTTGCCATGAATTTTGTTGCAGTTGGGGTAAAACAATTCGTCCGCGTTTGGCTATGGCTAATAGTTCGTACCAATACGATGCGGCCGACCAATCGTTCTCGACCGTGAAGTGTGTGGCGGTGTACGCTCCTTCACCAATGGTGATGGCGGTGGGCGATAAGGCTACTTGCGCTCCGAAGAGTTGCATCATGTTTGCCGTCAGTTCGACGTATGGCCACGATGTTTTTGCACCTGTCAGGTGGAGTGTCAAACCACCTTCGATATATGGCGCTACCATCATTAAAGCCGAAAAGTATTGACTACTTTGCCCAAAGTGGGGCGTGAGTGTACCTCCATGCAATTTTTTGCCTGTGATACGTAGTGGCGGGAAACCGTCTTGGCCGGCGTATGTAATATCGGCTCCGAGTGTACGCAGCGCATCGACCAGCGGCCCGATGGGACGTTGCAGCATGCGTGCCGAACCGGTGAGTGTAACGGTGCGGCCTTGTCGCGTGGCAAAAAACGCGGTCAGAAAACGCATGGCTGTGCCGGCGGCACCGATATCTATCGTGTCGGAATCGGAGTGCAAAGCGCGTTGCAACGCATCTGTATCGTTGCAACGAGCGATGTTGACACAAGAGCATATTTGTCCGCTCAATGCGTCGATTATCAGTGCACGGTTACTGATACTTTTCGAGGCAGGCAGGGTTACAGCCCCTGTCAGTGGCGCGTGTGGCGGTATGTGTGGCAGGTGGCGTTCCACGTTAGTTCACGAATCCGGGTGCTTCGCTGTTTTTGCGCCCTTTCCATACGTCGCTCAACACGGTCGTGGCGGTTTGTCCGCCCACGATGTAGATATAGCTGTCGCTATCGACAATGATGGAGTGTCCGTAGCGTGCCAACCACAAATCGGGTAGCATGTTTTTGGCAGGCATGGTGTCCCATGTCAGACCAAAATCAGGCGAATACCATTGTTTGTCGGCGCATGGCCCATTGTTGTCGGCACCGCCTATCAGCAACAGTTCGTCGGCATATTGTACGACTGCAGCGCCATATCGTGGAGCGAACCACTCTTTGGAGGCTGCCAAATTGGCCCAATAACTACCGTCGGCACTGCTCCATACTGTGCCGAGTATAGAGCCATCGGTTTTTCGACCACCTACAACAAAGGCACGATACTTTCCCGATGGTTCTGTATCGACGCATACGGCAAAGTCGCTGTCGGGGAAATTGCTCGGCAGACTGCCCAAATTGTTCCACATCAGCAAATCGGGCGACGCAAACATATAGCGTGTATCGCTTGTTTGTCCGATGGCGAATAGTTGATTATTCATAGCAAATGCCAAACGTGATACGGGAAGATCGGTTGCACGCGCGTTCCACGTTGTTGGTGTGGTTGCTTGGTAGAGCGTGTTACCGTCGATGACTAATAGGCAACTATCGGTGGCAACGATGCCGTCCAAGTTGGTGGTTGCAGGCAGGCCGTTGATGGTTTGGCGTGTCCATTGTTTGCCGTCGGTGCTTGTAAACAACGTGATTTCGGTGGTATTTTTTACAAAATAGCACAATCGGTTGTTGTACATGACGGTTTTCTGTTGCACAATCGTCTGATCGGCGACTATTTCGGAGTTTATGCCTTGCCAATTATATAAATCGGGGTCGATTTGGTGAGTACATACGCGCACAATGTAAGTGCGTGTCGATTCGCCGTCGGTGGCAAGTGTAGTGATTGTAACCGGTTTTGTGAAATCGATGGTATCGGTGCCTGTGTATGTCGTCGTGTCGTTTATCACGATCTGTTTCAGCGTGTTGCCATATATGGTAGGCGTCAGTTCGTGTAGCGGTGTCAGATAGGGCAACGAATCGATGTTGTAGATGACGTTGCTGTCGTTGTCGATAGTGAACGTTATCTTTTTGAGTGTCGGCAGGCTGTCGTGCGACAGATAGAACATGCTCAATGTGGCATCCGATGATAGTGTCGTTGTGCTCTCGTCGGTGGTGCAGGCTGTAGTCAAGCCGATGGCAACACACAAAATGAAACAAAGGTACCGTTGTGTTTTCATACGTTTGTCAGATGGAAAGAATTTGTAAAACACCGATTTTCGATTTGTTAATCGGTTTATCGTCTTTGATGGCTTTGGTGAATGGTACAAGTACCACTTCGTCGTGTACGATGCCTACCATGACGCTGCGTTGTTCGTCGAGTAGTGCATCGATTGCGGCCACGCCCATTCGGCTGGCGATGATACGGTCGTAGGCTGTGGGAGTTCCGCCGCGCTGCAGATGTCCGAGAATGGTTACGCGCGCATCGAATGTCGGATAGTCGCGTTTCATGCGTTCTGCAAGTGCCGTTGCGCCGCCGCCACCTTCGGCCACGATGACGATGCTGCTGTTTTTCGATTTACGGAAACCGTTTTTGATAAGTCCTTCGAGTTGTTCCTCGTTGGTTTGTTCTTCGGGAATGATGGCGGCTTCGGCACCGGATGCGAGTGCGCTGTTCAGAGCGAGAAAACCGGCGTCGCGTCCCATTACTTCGACAAAGAAGAGGCGTTCGTGCGAATTGGCCGTGTCGCGTATTTTGTCCACCGCTTCGACGATGGTGTTGAGTGCCGTGTCGTAGCCGATGGTGCTGTCGGTGCCGCATAGGTCGTTGTCGATGGTGCCGGGTAGTCCGACGATTGGCACATTGTATTCTTGTGCAAAGATACGTGCGCCGGTGAAAGTGCCATCACCACCGATTACGACAAGTGCGTCAATCTCTTCGCGCACCATGGTGTCGTAGGCTATTTTGCGGCCTTCGGGTGTGGTAAATTCCTGACAACGAGCCGTTTTCAGAATGGTGCCGCCACGTTGTATGATGTTGCTCACGTCTTCGGTGTGAAATTCTTTGATTTCGCCCGTTATCAAGCCTTTGTAGCCGCGATAGATGGCTTTCACGCGAATGTGATTGAATATGGCGGCACGTGTTACTGAGCGTATGGCAGCATTCATGCCGGGAGCGTCGCCTCCCGATGTCAAAATACCGATGCAATTAAGTTTGTACATAATGTTTCGTGTATAAAAGTTATTGATTATCAGTTGTTTAGTAATTTATTTAATTTTTCGGCAATTTCTTCCATCAGCCATTTCGGGGTCGATGTGGCACCGCAGATGCCTATGGAAGCAACATGGTGCAAAGTGTCGGGGTCGATGTCGTCGGCCGTCGATATGAAATAACTGCGCGGATTGACGGCGATACATTCGCTAAACAGCACTTTGCCGTTCGAACTTTTGGCGCCGCTCACAAACAACACCATGTCGAATCTGCTTGCAAAGTTACGAATATTCGGAATACGATTGGCCACTTGGCGACAAATTGTGTCGAAGAATTTGAATTGTGCTCCGTTGCGCATGCGCCGACGTATGGTTTCGACCAAATTGTTGAATTTGGCGACGGATTGCGTGGTTTGCGAGAATAGTATGATGTCGCGCCCGAAATCGAGCGTGTCTATTTCGTCGGCATGTTCCACGACGATGGCGTGTCCGTTGGTTTGTCCCACAAGGCCGTTCACTTCGGCGTGTCCGCGTTTGCCGTATATGACGATTTGGGCTTCGGGGAATTCCGTGTACGCCGTGCGGATTTTTTTTTGCAACGCCAGCACTACCGGACACGAAGCGTCCACTATCTGTATGTCGTTACGTCGTGCGATGTTGTAAGTTTCGGGCGGTTCGCCATGGGCGCGAAACAACACTTTGCAGCCGTGCAACTGTTGCAGTTGCGCATGGTCTATCGCGACCAATCCTTTGTCGGACAGACGCCGCATTTCCTGCTCGTTGTGCACGATGTCGCCGAGGCAACAGAGTCGTTGCTCGGTTTGCAGTTCTTCTTCGGCCTTTTTGATGGCGTTCACCACGCCGAAGCAGAATCCTGATGTATTGTCTATCTCGATGGTTACCATTTTTGTCTTTTTTATTTAGATTGAGTCTAAATAGTTGCTTGTGCATTGTGTGGTGTCGGGCGACGTTCGGCTACGATGAGCAATGCGGCATCGCGCAAATAGTCGGGTAAGGCTATATCGCGCAGTTGTAACGAGCGCAACCAACCGGCTACGTCTTGTTCGCGCAAGGTGTAAAAGACGTCGTCTAACTGCTGCAATTCTCGTGCCGAAAAATCTTCGACCGGTCGGTGTGCCAAAACGTCCAATTCTTCGTCGTCGAAATAGATGATTTTATCGGTTTTGGTAAGCAGGCTGTCGCGTTCGCACACGGCATGTGCGCCGCAGCAGTCGGCAGGGATGTCGGTGGGTACCGATTCGTGTTCGGGTTTGGTGCGCCGAACGGCTATTATCAGCCACCCGATGGCGGCCAAGCCTACTATGCCGATGACAATCCACACAACCATGATTAGTTTACTTTGACTTTCGACTGTATGGCATCTTCGAGTTGGTCGATGTAGGTTTCGATGTGGCGTTCGCGTTTCTCTTCGTAGATGTCGGCCACAGTGACCAAAATGCCGGTGTCAACGACATCGCCAAATTCGTCGTTGATGGTGGTTCCAAACACTTTCATCGTACTCGACAATTTCATATAAGCGTTGACCAAAGGCGGTATGCTGAGTCCCATATCGTGAATTTTTTGATTCAGAATGCGATAGTCGTCTTTGATAAACATGTTGGTAAACAGAGTTTGAAGCGCCTCTTTTTGGGTGATCAACTGCAATGGATGGATTGGCGTAAGAAGATGTTGTTTGTCGCCGAAATGTTTTTGCAAAAAGTACAATATCATATCGCGACCTTCGTAGCCGAACGACGGATAGATGGTTACTTTGCCTAAAAAATATTTGATTTGCGGATATTTGACGGTGAGTGCGCCAAGGCCGTCCCAAAGATTGTCGAGTGCGTAGAGACTTTTGGCACCGGCGTGTGTCGATTGGTAACCGACGCTCACAAACGACCGACCAAGTTCGAGCACGTTCGGCATATATTGTTCGATAAATGTATCGGAAAAACGGAACAAGTGCGCTGTCGCTATGGCGGGTTGTCCGTCGGCGTTGTAGCGTACATTTTCGCCAAGAATGAAACGGTAGCCGCCGATGATTTCGTTTTCGTCAGGATTCCAGACGATGAGTTGTTGGCATGGTTCGTCCATGGTGTCGTATTGGTCGATGTCGGTATCTTTGCCGGTGCCACCGCTTGCATTGCGAAATGCTATCTCGCGCAAACGACCGATTTCGCGCATGGTATTCGGTGCATTGTGTGCATTGACGATGTAAATTTCGTTTCCTGCTTTGTTGGTTGTGCGTAAGAATGTGTCGGGTGTCAATTCGGCTTTTATCAAAGCCACATCGACAGGTGGAATTATTTCTTGCATTTTTATATTGTTTTTAGGGTGTTTGTTCTGATTGTGGGGCCAAATTCATAACGTTTTGTCGTATGTCGGCTGCCCATTCGATGTCGGTTTTCGTTTTGTCGAGACTTTGCCATGGAATTGGTTTGCCGAAAGTAACGGTGAATGTTTGATGCTGCTTTTTGTAGAGTTCGTCCACCAAATAGAGCATGGCAATGTTGAATTTGAGGTGCAATAGTTGACCGATTTTAGCCAACAGATAAAATCGGCGCGAATTTTCGCCGGTGCAGTGTACGGGAATGATGTCGCGATGCGATTTGCGCGCGCGACCAATGAACATTTTTTTCCACGGCATTTCGGTAACTTGTCCGTTGATTTTGCGCGCGCAGATACCGGCCGGGAATATACATATTTGGTTGTCGGAAGCGAATAGTTGTTTCATCTGTTCGCTGATTGCGCGTGTTTGTTTGCCGCCAATTTTTACGGGCAGAAAAAGTGGTGCCAGCGGTTTCATTTCGGTAAGCAGACTATTGACGATGAACTTCAAGTTCGCGCCGTAGTGTTGGCTTATGACGTCGCCAATGATGAGTGCTTCGGGACCGCCGAGTGGGTGATTGCAGGCGAAAATGTACAAGCCGTCGTGAGGCAGATTTTCGATGCCGCGCACATTGGCGTGTATGTCGAGTGTATCGAGCGCTACGCGCAGGAAATCGGTGCCTATCACATCGGGATTTGCTTTGATGGCGGCGTTAAGGTCGTCCTGATGGACTATTTTTTTGAGATAATTGATTGCGAAACGCGGAATTTTCTTCAGCAGTCGCGGTCCCAACAAGGCTTCTACATCAACATATTTGTTCGATTCGTCCATAATCCACTTTGTGCTGATTATTGTAATATGGTCAGGCAACGTTGCAGTTGCTCGACGAAATAGTCTATTTCATCTTTTGTGTTGTAGAGTGCAAACGATGCTCTGACTGTGCCGGGAATACCGAGCAGGTCGATGAGTGGTTGTGCGCAATGGTGTCCGGTACGCACGGCGATGCCTGTTTTGTCGAGCAGCATACCTAAATCGTAAGGGTGGACATTGCCCACAAGGAACGATATAGCACCGCTTTTGGCAGCCGATGTACCAAAAATGCGCATGTGTGGAATTTCGCGCAAACGTTTTTCGGCGTAGCGCAACAATTCGTCTTCGTATGCAAAAATTGCCTGTTTCCCGATGCTGTCCATATAGTTTAACGCTTCGGCCAATGCCACCGAACCGACAAAATCGGGCGTGCCGGCCTCGAATTTGTACGGCAATTCGTTGTAGGTGGTTTTGTCGAATGTTACGTTTCGTATCATTTCGCCACCGCCTTGGTAGGGTGGCAGTTCGTTGAGCAATGCCGTTTTGCCGTATAGTACGCCGATGCCTGTCGGACCATAGACTTTGTGTCCCGAAAAGGCGTAAAAGTCTGCATCGAAATCAACCACATCGACCGGTACGTGGGCGACGGCTTGTGCACCATCCACCAGCACTTTTGCGCCGTGTGCGTGTGCCATTTCGATGATTTTTTTCACGGGATTGATAGTACCCAAAACGTTTGACACATGTGCCACAGCCACCAAACGGGTACGGTTGTTCAGCAGTTTTTCGAGTTCGTCGAGTCGCAAGTCGCCATGTTCGTCAATGGGGGCCACACGCAGGCGCAAATGGTGGCGTTCGGCGGCCATTTGCCACGGTACGATGTTGGCGTGGTGTTCCATCTGAGTAATGACAATTTCGTCGTTCGGTTGGCAAAATTGTTCGGTGAAAACGGTCGCCAGCAGGTTGATGCTTTCGGTGGTACCGCGCGTGAAAATAATTTCGTTGGCATCGGGTGCGCCGATGAATGTAGCGACGGTTTGTCGTGCCGACTCGTGCGCCAAGGTCGCTTTTTGGCTCAAATAGTGTATACCGCGGTGTATGTTGGCGTTTTGCGTGGCATACACATCGACTATTTTGTCGAGTACGCATCGCGGTTTTTGCGTAGTGGCGGCATTGTCGAAATAAACGAGCGGTTTCCCATAAATTTTTTCCGCCAGAATGGGGAAATCGGTACGTATCCGGTTGATGTCGAGGCTCATAATGTTGTTGGTTAGCACATTTTACAGGTTTTGCATTTCGATTCGCTGCCACGCAGGCGTTGTTCTACCATCAGGCGCAGACGGTCGCGTACGGCTTCTACGGTTATTTTGTCCAACACATCGGCTGCGAATGCCAATAGTAGCAACATGCGAGCCTCATCTTCGCCGATACCGCGTGTGCGCATGTAAAAGAGAGCGTTTTCGTCGATTTGACCGGTAGTGGCACCGTGTCCGCATTTCACGTCGTCGGCATATATTTCCAATTGCGGTTTTGCGTGCATGCGTGCTTGTTTGGTCAGACAGATGTTGCGGTTGGTTTGGTAGGCTTCGGTGTGTTGCGCGTTTTTTTCGACCAAGATACGACCTGCGAATGCGCCTTCGGATTCACCGTCGAGTATGTATTTGAACAATTCTTGGCTGTTGCAACGCGGCACATTGTGGCGTATGGTTGTAGTGATGTCGGTTTGTTGTCTGTTGTCGCCGATGACAATGCCGCCGAGCCATGTGGCGGCTTGTTCGCCGTTCAGATTGATGTCGATGTAGCGACGTGAGCGACCGTTGTGTAGTGCTACAAGGTTTATTACCGTTTGCGATCCGGCGGCTTGTTCGACAAAAATTTGTTCGTTGCCATTGGTGTCGGTGCCGGTACTCTCGAGTGTGTAGTAGTTCAAACAAGCATTTGGGCCAACGACGATTTCTGTCAGACGATTGGCAAAAAAGTTGATACCGGTTGTGGTGTGGTCGCATACAAGCATATCAAGTCGTGCGCCGGCAGCCAATACTATCAGGTTGTGCGTGTGTGTCATCAGACAAGTTTGCGCAAACAACATATTGACAATTTGAATGGGCAAATCGAGTGTGGTGTTTTCTGGCACAAACAAGAAATAACCGTCTTGCGCAAAAGTGCGATTGAAGAGCGTGAAACCGTCGTCGCAGCAGCCGGTTTGCCGATCGAGGTGTTGCGCCACAATGTCGGCATGACGTATGCAGGCTTCGCTCAACTTGCACAATATTACTCCGTCGGGTAAGGCCGTGTGCGTAGGTTGCAGTTGGTCGTTGACGATGTAGAAATTGTGTGCTCGAATGCCGGGTACATCGCAACGAAACAGATCGGCGCCACCGGTCGGTACAGTCAGATGATTGATGTCGAATCCGTAGTCGGTGTCGAGTGCGGGCAGCAACGGACAATAAAGGTAGGCTTCGTCCTTGTTGGTAGGGAATCCATGTTGTTTGAATTGTACGAATGCTTCGTCGCGGCGCAGGTTGAGTTGTGTCGCCGAATGCGCTTTCAACATTTCTGCCGTTTGTTCGTATAAGTCGATGTATTGTTGTTCGCGGTTCATTCCTCAAATTCTTTCTTAATCCAATCGTAGCCTTTTTCTTCCAACTCCAAAGCCAATTCTTTGGTGCCGGTTTTTACGATGCGGCCGTTGTAGAGTACATGCACAAAGTCGGGTACGATATAGTCGAGCAGACGCTGGTAGTGCGTGATTACGATGGAGGCGTTATCGTTGTTTTTCAGCGTATTGACACCATGTGCCACGATACGTAACGCGTCGATGTCGAGGCCAGAATCGGTTTCGTCAAGAATCGACAAACGCGGTTCGAGCATTGCCATTTGGAATATTTCGTTACGTTTTTTTTCGCCGCCCGAAAACCCTTCGTTTACCGATCGATTGGCCAATTTGCTATCGAGTTCCAACAATTCTTTTTTGGCACGCATCAACTTCAGAAATTCCGACGCCGACATGGGCTCTTGTCCGTTGTATTTACGGTGTTCGTTGACGGCTGCGCGCATAAAATTGACCATGCTCACGCCGGGGATTTCCACCGGATATTGGAAACTCATGAAAATGCCTTCGCGCGAACGGATTTCTGGTGCCATCTCCAACAGGTTTTTGCCGTAAAAGGTAACGGAACCTTCGGTAACAATATAGGCCGGATTGCCTGTCAGTACTGATGATAGCGTTGATTTGCCGGCTCCGTTCGGTCCCATGATGGCATGTACTTCGCCGGGACGTACCGTCAAGTCAAGTCCTTTGAGAATCTCTTTGCCGGCAATGGTCGCGTGCAAATTTTTTATTTCAAGCATAATCGTATTTTTGTGTCGTTAAAGTTTGCGATTCGGTTTAGCGGTTGTGTCGGCACGCATTTGGCGATGCCATTCGCGTAATGCATTGTAGGTGATGATTAAGTAGAGAATATACAAAATGGCTGTGAGGTACAATCCCATGACAAGCCACAATATGCAGGCGGTAACATCGGCCAACACCCACAGATACCAATTCTCGATTTTCTTGCGTGCCAACAGCCATTGTCCTACCACGTTCGACACCAGCAGCATGGCATCGACAAACGGGTACTGCGGTTCGCTGAAGATGTCGGGAAAGCGTTGCGCCATAGTGCCGATGGCGCTATACCATGCAATACTGCCGAACACGATGAACAGCAAAACACCGACCAAAGCCTGTGGCGATAGTCTGCTGATGCGTAACTCCTCGTGTTGCGTATGTTTTGGAAGCGTCCAGCGTACAATGCCGTAAATGTTGATGATGGCAAAAATCACTTGCAGCAACATCATCGAATAGAGATGTTGTTGCCAAAACAATGCCAAAAACGCCGCACAATTTAGCAATCCAATCCAAAAAGTCAGCACATTGCTTCGGCCGGCCAAATAGATGGCAATAAATCCCGTGATGAATCCAATCAGTTCGAGCCAACACACGCCGTATCCCCACGCCGTGAAAACAATGTTGTTTATATCGAAAATGTTCATAAAAGTTTAGACATATATTTTATAGGTTAGATTAAATCGCTTATTTTATTTACCACCCTATATTGAATATCCTCAAATTGTTTGAAATGTACCTCTCCGCAATGTATTTTCATTAGTTCCGTCTGACGTAATTTGCTTAAATCTACCCGAGGTGTACCCGTATCTTTCGTTTCTGCCACAAAATAGATGCGCTTTTCGTTCTCGAATACAACAGCCCAATCCGGGTTATAACTACCAATCGGCGTTGGAATCTTGAACCACTCCGGCAGTTTGAAATAGAACTTTACCTGCTCGCTTGTTTCACAATCCTTGGCAAATTGATTTTCCACAGCAGAATCCAACGGCACATACTCTTCATAAATCGTTTTTTCCGACTTGCTCACTTTGTGAGTAAAATCATTCAGATAAATATCCAACTCATTGTCCGTGAAAAGGTGCATCTCATATTCCGAGGAACCTATGCGGTGGTATTCTATCCCGTCTATCATCATATCGTACAGCACGCGGCGAATGGCGGAAACAGCCGAATCCATAAACAACTGCGGATTGGTAGAAATATCATCCAGCCTGCCGGATTGCTCCAAAATTGCCCAGATGGTCGAACGCGTCAGTTCCGTGCGATTTTGGATATAGCCCAAGAAATCGGGAATAATATAATCGGCTACCCCTTTTGCAACCTTTTCGCCTTTATAATTTGTACTCACTCCCTCATCTGTAAGCGCGACTTCTGTTTTCACCGCACGAATAGTTGGCGCAACTATACGCGGTATCTCCCGTACGGCTTTAGCGGCATTGCGAATCAAATCGGCAGTACTGTAATTGACCCGATACGTGGTTTTTGCCTTTATCCTATCCCAAATCTCCAAGAACAGCGGATCGGCTTCAAATCCCTTACGATACTTGACGGGTTTGCGGTCCCGTTTGGGTTTGATACGTCCGGTAAAATCAACCCCGCAGTCATCATGCAATTCCGTTTGCAGTGCTTTGGCGAAATCGTTGTACGATTCGTTGGCAATAACGGTCAGTCTGTTAATATTCTTATCCCGAACGCGCACACCGTCCTGATTGACCGCCAGACGCAAGCCACGCCCTATCTCTTGGCGTTTCTTCATCTCCGATTTGGTTTCATTGAGCGTACAAATCTGGAACACATTCGGATTGTCCCATCCCTCACGAAGAGCCGTATGCGAGAAGACAAACCGCAACGGATTGTTCATGTCCAGCAACTTTTCTTTGTCGCGCATAATGAGATTGTAGGTATCATTGTCTGCTTGCGTTTCGCCATTGGTATCTTTCACACGTCCTTTCTTGTCCTGCGAGAAATAGCCGTTGTGAATCTGCTCTATCGGAAAGATATTCAGTGACTGAAATTGAGGTTGCGCTATCAGTTCCGAATATATTTCCTCAAACCACTTGGCGAACTTGCCCGCTACCATATTGCCTTGTTCATCATAAAAGCGGTAATTCGCCACACGGTCGATAAAGAACAACGATAATACCTTAATCCCCTGCTTGTTCAACCGTAATTCTTTGCGCAGATGTTCCTCTATCGTGCGGCGCATCTGGAAACGCATCACATCGTCATTCAAATCATCGTGGCGCTCCCCGACATATAGTGTTTCCCCATTGCTGAATACCACACAACCGTTGGAGGCGTCTATCTCTTCCACAATATACCCGTTGCGGTATATCTCCCGCTCATTCGATAAGTGGTACAAATCATCGCCCGTCTTGACAGAAACCGTTTGTTTTCGCACTCCGTCTTTGGTGTTCCGGTCTATGGTCAATTTTGCCGTCACTTTGGTTTTGGCGGGCGTGATGCTTTCCAATGCCACAAAAGCACCGTTCAACGAGTTTTCTTCCAACACGGAATCCACTTCTATCTGCTTGACTAATCCGAGGTCATAGGCTTTGACGGGATTGAGACTGTAAACAAGATTGTATTTATTCCTGTGCGTGGCAGAATAGCGGAGTGTGCAGAGCGGATTCAGATTCCGTATGGCGGCAGCCCGTTTCTCCGACTCCATATTCTGCGGCTCGTCCACGATGACAATCGGATTGACTGACTGTATGAAACGGATAGGCTCTTGCCCGTTTAGTTTGTCATTCGGGCGGTTGATGATGTTCTCGTCTTTGGCGAAAGCATCGATGTTGATGACCAGTATCTCTATATTGTCGCCGGTGGCAAACCCGCGCAACGAAGAAATCCGACCGCTGTCATACACATAATAACGGATAGGGATATTGTCGTATATGGACTGAAAATGTTCGTGGGTTATTTGCAGGTTCTTCAATACACCTTCGCGAATGGCAATGGAGGGAACCACAATCACAAACTTCTTGAATCCATACTTGCGGTTGAGTTCGTAGATGGTGCGCAGATACACATAGGTCTTACCCGTTCCCGTCTCCATCTCCACAGAGAAGTGCATGCCATCCAATGTGTCCGATACGGGCAATCCGTTGTCGGATTGTCTCTTTTTCAGGTTTTCCAGTATCTGCGATTCGGACAACATCAGCCTGTTGGCTATTCCGTCAATCGAACAGAACACGTCCGCTTCGTTGAGAGTATACGAATAGCCCGAATCATCCGCATTCTGCCCCTCGAAAAGCCCGACAACAGACTGAATAGCCTCCTGCTGATAAGAAAGATTGGATTCAAAGGTGAGTTTCATTACTGAATATTCTGTGAAAAATCAAACATTAGATGGTACAATACTAATTCCTTATTAGAGACACAACCATGTTTAGAAATATATGAATATAGATATCCATTAGCGAGATTTATATGCGTGAGCGGTTGTATAGTTTTTGCATTGACTATATCTCCTTGCTGATTAGTATAGTTATTAGGAAGCAACATATTAATATTTCCAATATTTTCATTGATGTCCATTTTTTCAACGACAAAACCAAACATTGCATTACAACCATAATACGCAGTATAATAATCGGTTACAAATCGGCAAATACCATTTTTTATATATTCTGCATTTAGTCCTGTTGTCCCCAAAGTATTTTTCACATCCAGCCGTTTACACTCTATTACATAGTAAGCGTCATCATTTATATATTCATCCTTTATAGGCAGAACTCGAAGGTCTGCCCTACCCATATTTTCTCTCGTTTCCGCATCAAATTTCAAATTTTTCAACTCATATTTTATTTTAAAGTTCAGATTTTGCAAATAATCTAAAAATTTATCTCGTATTACATTCTCATCATTTGATAATTGAATCCCACAACCAATAATTGTGTTATAAACATCAACACATCTCGCCAGAATAACTTCAAAATATGCATCTTTTCGTAATTGCGAATAAGCAAAAATGGAGGCATTCAAATTAGAATTCGTACTCATCATTTATCCCTCCCCACTTTTAGCATTGCATCATCAAATTCGTTCACATCCAAATGAGCAACTGCTCTATGCCACAAACGTTTCTCATTGGGTTTGAATATATAAAAGCACTCTCTATCAAAGCCTCGAATATCTTTTTGCACAAACAAATCGTCCGTTACCTTTTCTGATGATAATGTAGCCATTACAGACGATAAAAAATTCTCCCCTTGCAATATAGTGATTTCTTCTATAAATTCATCTTTATTAATTACCTTAAAAAACATTCCAATAATCGCAGTTGAGTAATGAATTTCCACGACAAAGCGTTTTCCTTTTCCATTGAAACTTCTTGCAAAATGATTTATAAACACTAACGCATATTCCTCCAATATCTTATCATTAGGGCATATTGCATCAAATACACGTTCATACCCTTTCGATTTGACCGCTAATGGAATCGAGATCTGTAATGCATAGTCTATAATGTCGCGCTCAATATCAGAACAATGAAATAATTCGTAAATGTGAGTATCTAACTCCTTTATTTTCTTATCTATTTGTTGCTCTTTTTTAACATCCCTTATTACAGAGCCATAAAACTCTGCGGTATGATTTTCTATAACCTCTACCATTTTGTCTATTCCTTCACAATAAGGAGTATTCAATTTTTCTGTATCATGTGTTTCTTCTCTTTCTATTCCAGATGAACTAAACGTCAAAAGATTGTAATATGCAAATAATGAAGAATTAAGCGTTCCCAACATGTTACGCAATATAGAAATATGGCTATCTCCAACGCCCCTTATTCCCGTTAATGAACTTTTAAATACTCCGTCAGAATAACTTATAGCAGAAACAGCATGCAAATCAATAGTAGTACCACCCGTTACTAAGAGAATAGGGGCTTTGTACAAATCTGTAACTACCTTCTGTTTCTTATCCCTATATATGTAACCGACTTTCGCTAATCGCCATTTGTCGCCAGAAGTATTTGCATAATATTTTCTTAAGCCTCTTGTTGTAATATAATTTAATCCAACCAATACAGACGTATCTATTGCTCTATTATTATCCCTTTCTTTAACTCCCTGTTTTCGAATAAAATGATTCGCTTTTATCACATCATCTATCGTGGGTTTTTCTTTTATTCTTTTTACAAATACAAAATCCAAATACGAGCCATAAACCAATACTTTCCAAAGCCAATCATATTGTTTCAACCTATCTTGTTGAACCCTTTGAATATCACACCTTGACAAACTAAAAATTTTAAATAACGAAAAAAAACGACTTGGTTTCAACGCCATATGTGTGATTATATTATCATCTGTTGCTTTCCCCTCTGCATTTTGATAAAACAAAATACATGGTGGAGCAATAGCAGGATCATTAGACCTATTGAACACCTCTTTGCGAACCGGTGCCAATTCAAAAACTTGGTTAATAAATACGTTATCCAGAAGATAACTACGAAACTCTTTGCCCCCAATATTATAAAGTATTTTGCTAACAAGCACTAAAGCACATTGAGTCTTGGAACAAGTAAAATCCAACGATCGAAAAACAAATGCTTGTGCCAATTCCCTATTTCGCAATTTGTTTAAATATCCTTTTGTTTCTAAATATTTCTCACAATGAGATTTTTTTTCTACGCCTCCTCTTTTCCATGGTGGATTTCCTATAACAAAATCAAACTCATACTTTCTCTCTTCGAAAATTCTTAGTTTATCATTACAAACATCAAACACATCACTACAAATAAAATTTGTACCTATTAAATTAGGGAACTTGAAATTTCCTATATCTGCTGGGGATTGATAATCTAGTAGGGTTAAATACACAGAAAAGATTGCAACTTGGATTGCACTATAATCCTTATCAATTCCAAAAATATTGTCTTTTACAATTTGCTTTAATGCCTCTTTAAATTCAAGTGTATTAGTACTTGTTATTTGGTGCATAGAAATATATTTTTCTATCATTCTACGCAATGATTCTACTAAGAAAATACCAGAGCCACAAGCTGGATCTAAAACTTTACAATTATATTCATTTGATTTTTCTATTTTTTTACCCACCGTTTCAGAAACGATATAATCAACTAAAAATGTAGGTGTGTAATATGCCCCTTTCTTTTTTTGATTCTCCTTTCCTATAAATTTCTCGTACACATTACTAATAAATTCAATGGGCAAAATTGAAAAATCATACATATCAAATAATGACCTTTGACCTGTTGACAATTCTTCACTCTGCAATAAGCGTATCAGAATATGTAATGCATTCTGATTAACCTTTGCGAACTCACTTTCTTCTATACAAAACATTTCGCCATTGAAACCTGTATCCTTGTTTTCAATATATTGTACGAAGGCTTTGAAATCCGTGATATTTCTCAAACAATTGCACAAATCATCATTACTCCACTGATCTTTGTCTTGATAATGCAAACTTACTTTTCGATCTATCAAATACCTAAAAAAGATAATTTTACCAAGTAAGGCATTTGCTGTCGACTGCCTAACCCCTTGCTCTTTTAATAATCTTTGTGCCGTTTCAATATTATCTAACAAACGATAATCCACTCGATTTCTGTGATTTATCTCATCATGGTATTTTCCCCAAGTTTTACCTGTAACCAACTCAAAGTAGGTAAAATCATTTAATTGTTCAGCTCCACCTAACAATCGTAATAATTTTGTATTTTCGTCTATTGCAAACCCATTAAAAATCTCGACCACACCATTGTCTATGATAATAGCAATTGGAGACTCATTGAAATTCCAAATTGCTTGATGAAGAGCTTTCTTATCTTTTGGACTATCAAAGAATAATATAAGAGGTTTATTATCAAAACAAAAGAAAGCATCCATGGTTCTCAATAAATTATTCTTTTTCAATAAACGCATGATGCGACTAGGAAAAGATACTTTATTCGCCCAATTCTCATCAGATAACCTAATCAGGCAACCTTTTTCATCGGTTAATTCAAGTTTATTATATATTTGTTGTAATGTCATATCCTAATCTCTTTATATCGTTTTGAAGTTAATACCGGCGTCGCGGAATTGGAGGGCGGTGTTGGTTTTTAGTTGGTCGTTGCCTTCGAAAAGGCTGTCGAGGGCGATTACTTTCTGCGGGTGCGATGATAAAGCATAGTCTATTGCGGCTTGATTTGCCGATTCGAGAAGCAGTATCAGTTCGCCGGAATTGATATTGTAGCAACCTTGTTCGTGGCGAATGATGCTATTGAGGTTCTTGCCGTTTTTGAGCAGAAGTTCGTACACCATATTGTCCGTTGTCGCATTCTCCGCCACGGGATTCAGGAAGTCTATCGTCTGCTGTTTCCACTGCTCTTGGTCAGTGCCATGGATTTCACGCCACTCCTTGAAATTACTATCCGACAAACGGAAGACCTTGAAACCAAGGTCGGGCATCGTGGTTTGCGTTGGGGTTTCTTCAAACGATAGTTGTCCTT
>JBJEJW010000026.1:0-20236 GCA_051878315.1 Paludibacteraceae bacterium
GGACTGTTTGATTAAATTTAACTTCGTCCCAATTTTAACGGGACACTAATGATAATATTTTATTTTTTTCTTCCATTATAATTGTTTTTGGTTTGTTCTACAAGTATTGTTATTGGAGTTTCTAATTTAATATTTGTAGGTACTAGTGATGAGTTAAGACCATACTACCTGAATATTTATGATAGCAAAAATAAACTGACTATTATATTGTTCATGTTTTTTTGTGACAGCAATATAACTTATTTAAATAATTCAACTTCCCTGCTCTTAATGAAAGTATTATATAAATAAAAAACATACTGATTAGAATAGACATGTGATCTCCGTCAACAATGAACAAAATCAAGCACATTATATCAACTAATAAGAAAATATGATAAAACACCTCCCATAAAATCATTGATCGTTTATAAAATAGGGGGCGCATTAGTAATCTCGTCGGCAGTTCAGATTTATGTAAGCTCACCAACAAAAATAAGTTCAACGGAGCAAGCATAAACAAAATAAAAACTATTTGTTGTATAATAGGAATAGATATAGTATCCGCGAAGGGTGGATAATCATCTCTAACAGCACGAAAATAATAGTAGAAAAATGTACTTGGTATTAGCAGTATCCAAGCAACATTTGACAAAACAAATGTTGTAAACCTATTTTGAGTTTTGATTTTCTTACAATCTTTCCACTCATTTATTCTCAATATATGCAATAACAAAATACCAAATAATGAAAAAGAAATAATACCATTTGCAATGTCCATAATAAAACTCTTAGAAGTTGTTATTTGCGATATTTCTTGATTATAAGCGTCTTTTGTGATTGTTTCTTGATAATACATCGCAATTAATACATTATATTTATTTTCATCAGTGTATTTGGGGATTGTTAAAGAATAAAACAATAATATCATCCCAATAACCAAAATTACACAAAATATTGTCTTGGAATTTTTCAACCATTTATGATTCTTCATAATTTATTTTTTTACTTCTACGGTCGGATTGAGTCCCCAACCATAAATTGAGAATGGGGTACCTTTCCCTAATATTTTTTGAGCTATCCAGGTAGCGATATTTCGAGCTATACTTCCACCGCTATTAAAATCATACGTATCAATATAGGAATTATTAGGATTCCCTACTTTAACTTCTCCTGTTTCAACATCTTTTAATGATAATGTCAACGTTCCATATACTCTACCTATATTTTTATCAGAAGTTATATCAAAGAAATAATTATGAGTAATTTTTGCATTATTTCTAAAATCTTGTGTTGTAATAGGAGTTAAATCCAATTGTGATTGATCAACAAAAAGACTTTGTCCATTACCATGTTTCCACCAGTCTCGGGCCTCTGCATCTGTAATAACGCCATCATAATCGGGTCTTGAAGATAATCCATCAAAATGTGAAGTATATCTATCGATAGCAGTCTGATTCTCCAAACCTGCTAATCCCAAATTGTATTTCATTGCCTCTTCATTCGACATGCCTTGCGTAAAAGAAGCCTTCTCCATAATTAATGCCATGCCTTGTAATCCTGAATTATCTGTTCCTAAAAAAGTCCCGTCTGGCGCATAAATTGGAGCTAACCCCAGTGGATCAACACTTATCACCGGATTATTCGCACACCACACGTAAGGGCTTGTGGCATAATATTTTTCGGCCAATGGGTCTATGGTAGTGGTGCGCATAACCGCCGGATAATACCAGCGGGCTTGGCTGTCGTATTCATCATAACCATACTCGGTTACAAACTCTTTGCCATTATACTTGTAGGGCTGGTACGGCTGCCCGGTGCTGCCCGCCATGGGCATGCCGCTTGCATAGTACAGCGTACGCTGCACTACACTGTCGGCCGTGGCATTCCACACAGCGCAGGTGTTGCCCAAGTGGTCGCGGTGGTAGTAGTGGATAACGGGCGGTGTGGCTGCTTCGCGGCCACTGCTCACATAGCCTTCGGCGTGGTGCACACGGCAGAGGCTCGGCACAAGTGTATCGGCGTAGTCCGTTCGTTCGTAGTGGCCGTCGTACCAAGTGGAGTACGCCGGCAGGCTGTCATCTTGCACATAGTACCCGGTGCCATGTTTGCGCCCCGCGGCATCGTATAGGTTCACTATTTTACGTCCGTCCATAAAACAAATCAGCTCCGGCAAATTTAGTAAATTATAGTGAATGGCAGAAATCCGGCGATCCAAATCATACTGCAGGTTGCCATTGGCATCGTATGCCATCTCTTGGGGCATGGCGGTTTCTAAATCGCGATACTCCGTGGCGTGCATGCAGTTACCATGCGCATCGCTTACTTGTATCAATTGGTTGCCGCTATACGTTAGGGATAAGTGGTCGATGCTGTCGCGTCGCAACTCTAACACATTGCCCATCTTGTCGTAGGCAAATGCCTCCCGCAGCGTGGCATGGTCGGCATTTTGTGCCAATGTCAGGCGGTTTACCTCGTCATAGGTGTAGTTGGTACACACCGGCACAGCATCGTGTTGCACCATAGTTTGCGCTATGTTGCCATTGTAGTACGCGTTGGCAGACGCACTGCCGTTGTACACAATGTGCTCCGTAAATTGACTATTCGCTATGTCTGTCAGCCAATCGTGCATATTGTAATTCAATTTATAAAAAATATTTTCAATAACTACTATCAATTATTTCTCTATAACCATATTCCCATCTGCGACTATCTGAATAAAATATTTTTGATTCCCCTATTGTTATGGCAAATGCTAAGATAAAATTGCAACATCCTTTTTTCATAATAAAAAGGATAAAAATCATCACAATCATTGATTCCAACTTCCAATAAAGAATCTGGAGGGGTTCCATTTTGTTTTATATAACACTCTATTTTACCAATTATTTTATTTCCCTTCTCTTCCATATTGTATCCATAGTATAAGATCTTGTACCATATCAAAAACAAAATAAGTAAAACAGGAATAAGAATCAATAACCCATTATATCTTTTCATATTTATGGATTTTTATCAGTATAACAGGGAAAGACGAACCATTTGTCCTACTTATTTTCTTGTATGTCTTCAAGTGGTAATGTAAATTGGGCGTTTTGAGGTTTAGTTGCTTTTAAAACACTATTAAAATAACTCTCCAATTGTTCTCCAAACGTTGGTTCACGGTTAGAATCAAAATAGTTAGCACCAAAATCAGCACCATATTTATCGCTATACAAATCTTCATAACTAAATGCTGAATGTTTCGCAAAAACCATATCCGAAGGTCTGTAAATTTGTGTCAGGAGAACGAGTAGATATATTTAATATAATTGTACAATAAGCAACACACATAACAATACTAACTAAATTTTCTTATAATATTTTCCAAAAATTTAATATTTGGACTTATGATTGGAGCAAAATCTACTGCGCCTGGCATTTCTAATTCAAACAAATAATCAATCTTGTTTTGTAATAAATCATACTTTCTTTTACCAGTTAATTGTTTGATGTTTAGGTAATCAGGAGGAATGGCATTCGTTTGTATAATTTTAATCGTTTGATGAATATTAGGAATGAATTGCAAAAAATCTGACGTTTCCATTAAATATTCCATTTCTATATTTCTAGCAAAAATAGAGTGGGATTTTATCCGTTTATTGTATAGATAATAATCATATTTTTCCCATTCTATTGAATTTTCAATATGTTCAATATTCCATACATATTTATAAGATGTATCTAAAATTTTTAATAAATCATTTGAACTTGGAAAATTTAGAATAACTTGATAATGCCCTTTATAGATTTCTTTTATTTTATTTATTTCTATCATCTCTTTTTAAGTTTTAATAATTATGATGTTGATCTAACTTTTTTTCTTTCCCTGCATTGTAATGATTGGGCTGACTTCCACCATCAGGATAGGTCGTGGATTTATCTTGTCTAATAGTAACGTTTTCTCCTTTAGAGTTTTTAAATTCAAATTGTTTTACATTACGAGAGTCTAATCCTGCTTTTTTACCTTCAATGGTCAAGTGTGTTTAGGTTTGAGCGACACAGGTAACACGTTTTTCTAATACAACAACTATTATTAACTACAAGTTGTATATGGGTTTGCACATTGCATTTCAGGAGGCAACCAGCCAATATAAAACTTATCATCTATTTTAACTCTTACTTTTAACCATCTGCCATCAAAATCAAGAATTCAGATATACTAGGGTTATAAACTTTTTCAGTAATAATAACTCGCTTTCTAGTAAATGGCATTTAAATGTAAGTCTCCATAAGCAGCCGAATAAATCCCTATATTAGTATTTTGAGGAATCCAACCAATTGCTAAGACCCTGTCTGTAAGCCCACTATAAGCTATTACATAATACATATTATCTGGTTTGTGCAATAAATCAAACATCACGTAATCTTCTTCAGATATATTATTTTGAACAGATGTCATTATTTCTCCGTTAGGACTATCAAACACCTCTACTTTTTCTGCAAATTCAACATGTAGAAACACTGTTGCAAAATTATTGTCCGTATGCATAATTAACTGCAAAGTATCTGATTGTTAGAAAACGTGCTCTGTCTGATTAGTGTTCTTGCTTCCACAAGCACAACACATCAATACATACAAGGAAATTAAACCCATAATGATATATGTTCTCATATTATCTCATTGTTATTTTCTGATAATAGGTACAGGACTTATTACGCCTTATAAAGGCACTAGTTGAAGTTCCGTTCGTGTTACTCGAACTGAACTTCTTTTAGACTCCATGCATTACATTATTAAAAATTCCATTGTGAATCATCAGCAAACATCCTGTTCACTTTCGTATTCCTAAGCCACCATTTGTTCCGTTGAACTATAAGGGTTGTTTCTTTAGTTGCATGTTAATTTGGGCGGTTTGTAATGTTCAAGCCCAATATTTGTAACGACTCTATTGTATTTAAATAAATCGTTCTTACAAAAGTAATAATGTGCGCCTTTTTGACTATCATCAATGGAAAAGTCAGGGATTATACTATATGTTTGCAACATATTATATCTCCACAATACTGCTATTATTTCTTCAGTAACGATATTATTTTTATCCCACCAATAAAATAGCTTACCATCTTTTATTATATATCTTGTTGGTAATTTACTTTTCGTTTGTTCTGAATAATATAATTGATAACCATCATTACTCCCAATTTCTACACTTACTATTCCGTCAATTAAGTTTCCTTTTTTCCATTGGTGAGTTCGTCCATCTTTATATTCTCCATTAGTAACTGGTATTAAAGTTGGTTTACTAAACACGCTATCATGAAAAAAAACGCTAAAAACAGAATCTTTCTTAAACAAATTACATTTGGTTGAAAAATCTTGAATAGCTATCTTTATCACCACTTCTTGCAAATTTTCATCTGTTGTCATTACTATTTTCTTTGTAGAAGAACAACCACATATTAACAAAAACAGAGATAAGACTATTATCGTTTTAGTTTTCATAATGAACGCACTTTATTATTATGGCCATGTTGTATAAGGGATTTTAAGTGGAAATTTATCGCCGTAATTTATAGGGTGTGTAAGAATATAAAATTGTAAATTTGGCATAATTT
The DNA here is from genome assembly GCA_051878315.1 of Paludibacteraceae bacterium. Classification (GTDB taxonomy): domain Bacteria; phylum Bacteroidota; class Bacteroidia; order Bacteroidales; family Paludibacteraceae; genus W0P28-013. The sequence goes on from JBJEJW010000026.1 coordinate 5,578, forward strand.
TAAGAGCCTCATCCCGACTAGTTTTGTCTTGTTGAGATGGTTTTGTCCTGTCTGAAACACTGATATTTGCTCCACTCGGATGTGTATGGAAGAAACCTGTTAAACTGTTTTCCAATTTTGAATTAGGGTATAATTTATTCCATAATGTATGACCATATCCTCCCTTGGTTATTTTGTAGCCGTTATTCTTATATCTTCCTATGGAAATATGTGTTGTTGAACCTATACCATCTTTTGAAAAATATGCGCCACCGATTTCTTTTCCAACCATATCTGACAAGTTTACAACGAATGCTTCTACACCATCTACAGAGGCTTGTCCTTCTCCACCTACAGCAATAACGTTATTGTTGATCATAAAATTAACGCCATCGCTTAAAATACCTTTTTCAACCATCTCCATTCGTGTTTTAGTCTGATACCATTTGGTATTTTGTTCGTATTCTCCTGTCTCTTTGTTTAAGTGGTATCCTAACACTCTATCCGTTTTATCATCAGTTTGCTTCATTAGATGAAAATCCCCTGTTTTATCATCATATCTATAATCGTCCAGCCCGTTAGGGTCTATGCGGTTTACAGAGTTATTTTTACAATACGCGTAAGGCGAAATGCTATAATATTGTTCAGCAAGAGGATCGACAGAAGTGAATCTACCTACAGCAGAGTTATAGTTTCGAACATAAGCATCAACAGACATCTACTGCATCGTATGGTTTACCACCTTCCCATCCGACACCTCAAACAAGCGGCTGTCGCCATCGATTTGCGACAAAATGTCGTCCAAATGCTCTCTGTTCGTATCGGTAATGAAAATTTGACCGAACCCGTCGCCGGCCACCAACTGCATGATGCGTGTAACGCGGTCGGCATCGAGTTTGTCGAAAATATCGTCCAACAGCAACACCGGAGTTACTTGGCATATTTTTTTCAAAAAAACGAATTGCGCCAATTTCAACGCCACAATATACGTCTTGACCTGTCCTTGCGAGCCTGTGCGTTTCATAGGGAATTCGTCCAGCGTGAAAATCAAATCGTCTTTGTGTGCGCCGCGTGTGGTGTAGCCCAACGCCAAGTCGCGGGTGCGTACTTCGCGCAGCAACTGACGCAAATCGCCCCGTTGCGCATGCGATGTGTATTCCAAACCGACACGCTCGTCGGCGCCGGCAATGGCTCGATAAAATTCTTGAAACAACGGCACAAATTCCGTGATAAAATCGGCGCGTTTGGCACAAATATAAGTCGCTTCGGCGGCCATCTGCTCTTCGTAGATGTCCAGCATCTCGTCGTCGGCAGGCACCTCGCGTTTCAGCAGGGCATTTCGATTTTGCAGCGCCTCGTTATAACGAATCAGTGCCGACAGATAGGGTTTGTCGTATTGTGCAATGACTGTATCCAAAAATCGACGACGCGCATCGCTACCCTCGTTCACCAAGTCCAAATCGGCCGGCGACACCAGCACTACCGGCACGAAACCGATATGATCCGACAAGCGTTCGTACTCTTTCTGATTGCGTCTGAAACGTTTTTTGGCACGACGTTTCACGGCACACGACACCACTTCGTCGATGCCGTTGCGTTCGAAGGTGCCTTGAATCATAAAAAAATCGGCATCGTGTTTGATGACTTGTGCATCAAGCGGATTCAGATGACTTTTGCAAAACGACAAATAATAAACAACGTCCAACAAATTGGTTTTGCCCATGCCGTTGCGTCCCAAAAAACAGTTGATTTTGGGCGAAAACTGCAACTCACACTCGGCAATGTTGCGATAGTTCAATATCGACAAGCGCTGTAAATACATCTGCATCAAGCCTTTACGCGCTGCAATTTTGCTACAACCTCATCGCCCAAACGCGATTTGCGTTCGATGTGGTTCAACACTTCGCACACAAACGGATTGCTGTCGAAGCGACCGCGCACCGACTCAAAATCCTGCACTTTCTGACGGTCGTCGCCATCGACGCCGAACCCGATTTTGGCCATCAGGTTGAACTCTTTTTTGGCATCGTCGTACAACATCTTATCCAACGACACAACCGCCTCTTTCCACTCCTCGACCAACTGCACCAAATCGTCAACCGTAACTTCTTTTATCTCTTTGCCCCAATGTTGCAACAATTTATCGCACGCCCATGTCCATTCGTATTCGTAGTAATCGCGATGCCAAGTTTCAAAACGTCGCTGAATATCGTCCAATGACATGTTGTCGGCTGCAATGTCAGCCATCAAACGATTCACTTCGGTTTGCGGGGCTATCAAGCCCGACAAATCGCACCATTCGCCAAGTCCTGCAGGCGATGTGGGTTGCAGCCGTTTGCGTATTTCGTCCATCGTCGTGTATTCGCCCGCTTGCAATCGACTAATCAACGAATTGCCGAGAAATTTCACAATCGCCGTTTTATATAATGCTATGCCATTACGCAACGACGAATTACGTATCCGGCAATTCTGATAAGCGTATTCCGACGTGATTTCGCCGCACTCTTTTTGCAGATTTTCGAGAACCTCGATGCCATGCATCATTTTTTGTATGGTGTATGGGCTCAACAGATTGAAGTTTATTTGATCGAGTTTGTGACTGTCGCGGCGAGCATCGCGTTTCGGCCACTTTTGGGCATCGCGTACCGTGCCTACACTTCGCAAGTTAACGGCAGGAACAAGATAACTTTCCGTGGCATTTTCTATCAAATACGAGAAAGGCAAAGCCGACGTATCGCAATGTTTGGTATGGCGTCCCATCACCAGTGTAAATGCGCCGATGCGGGCAGGCCACAACAAATAGGAGTCGCTTGTGGTTTTGGCACCGCGCTCGACCACGCCTTGATGTATCGGCCCCAATTTGTACATGTGATTACTTTGGTTCGACCCCGAACCGGCGTTCAGAAACGAGAACATGCCGGCTATCAGCAAACTCGATTTGTGGTGCGACACCGTGTAAGGACCGGCAAAAATGGCCGTCGCTTCGCCGTGCATGCCTTGACAGTTAGCAAAAAACAACGAATCGAGCGCCGAATAGTGTTTATCCATAATGCACCCCTGCCCCACGAAACAACACGACACCAACGTCGAATCCGAAATCTTCACACCCGACGAAATGATAAAATCCGTACATTTTACGCCAGAGCCTAATTGAACAGGTGCTTCGACATTGCTGTTTACGCTACCGTTTTTCAGTTTTGAGGTACCGCCAAGCGTGGCATAATCGCCGATGCGTACATTTTTCAGCAAACCGCAATTCACGATGCGCACATGTTTGCCTATTTCGCCCATCGTCGATTTTTGGGCATCGGCATAGTCGTCGATACGTTTTTGTAGATGGTCAATCACGGCATGATTATGGCGATACAACGCCAAAATATAAGCCAAATGTGCCGACAATCCGTCGAAAATCGGTATCTCGCGACCACCACCCTCGTTCATCACCGGCACACGCACGCCATTGCCAAACGTTGTTTCGCCTTCGACTACTATCACGTTCGTGTTTTCGATGTAAGTGCCTTCGCCTATGTGATAATTGGCTATGTAATTATGGATTTCGCGCACACAGACATCGTCATCGACAATAACGTTGTGCAAACGCGCTTTGTACAATCCCGAATGGGTGGGAACGCCGCCGGCCAACGTAAATGTTTTGTCGAAACGCCCCAAACGAATACGCCCCGAAAATTCGATTTCGGACACAAACGCCGGCGTAAAGCCTTCGGCTACTTCTATATTGTTCCAATCGTCAGCTGTGCAATGATTGGCTTGCAGTTGTGCTATTTCCGCAGTTGTCAGTTTTCTCATACACTCTTTTTTACAAGTTGCTGATTATTTCAAATGTTCTATAACATCTTCTATGGTCATCAGAGTTTGTTCGCCCGACACCATATTTTTGAGCATTACTTTGCCCGCTTCCATCTCGCTGTCGCCCACTATGGCCACAAATGGCACAGCATTGGCATTGGCATACGCCATCTGTTTTTTCATTTTGGCCGGTGTCGGATACGCTTCCGCCGCGATGCCGGCACAACGCACACGACGCAACAGCGGCACACAATAATTCAAGGCCTTATCGTCGAATGCGACAAACAGCAATTGCACACCCGCCAACAAGGTTTCGGGGAACAAATTGAGTTGGTTCAACACATCGTAAATGCGATCGGCACCAAACGAGAAACCAACGCCCGAAACGCCCGGCAATCCGAAAATGCCTGTCAGATTATCATAGCGACCGCCACCGGCAATACTGCCCATCTCCACGCCGACGGCTTTCACCTCCAAAATCGCGCCGGTATAATAGTTCAGACCGCGCGCCAGCGTCAAATCGAGTTCAACACAGTTCTGCAATGCCGCTGCCTGCACATAGCCCAGCACCTCTTCCAATTCGGCAATGCCTTTCATGCCCGTTTCCGACTGCGACAGAATGCGTTTCAGCGCCGCCAACTTTTCAGCGTTCGTACCTTCGAGCAACAATATCGGCTGCAACTTTGTCACGGCTTCGGCTGCAATGCCCTTCGATAGCAATTCGGCATTCACATTGTCCAATCCGATTTTGTCCATCTTGTCGATGGCTACCGTAATATCGACAATGTAATCGGCTGCGCCCACCATCTCGGCTATACCGGCTAAAATTTTACGATTGTTCAACTTCACAGTTACCGGGATTTTGAACGCCTTGAAAGCCTCGTCAATCATCTCGATAAGTTCGGCCTCGTACAGCAGCGAATCGCTCCCAACCACATCGGCATCGCATTGGTAAAACTCGCGATAACGTCCTTTTTGCGGACGGTCGGCGCGCCACACCGGCTGAATCTGGTAACGTTTGAACGGGAACACCAACTCGTCGCGATGTTGCACAACATAGCGTGCAAACGGTACCGTCAAGTCGTAACGTAACCCTTTTTCCGCTATCTTCGGCGTCAATTTTGCACTATTGCGGGCCAATAGTTCCTCATCGGACAGCCGTGCCGCGAAATCGCCAGAATTCAACACCTTAAACAGCAACTTGTCGCCTTCTTCGCCGTACTTACCCATCAAGGTCGATAGGTTTTCGAGCGACGGTGTTTCTATTTGCCGAAAACCGTAACGGCGAAACACGCTCCTGATTGTATCAAAAATATAATTGCGTTTCGCCATCTCCTGCGGCGAAAAATCGCGCGTACCTTTTGGAATACCTACAGTCATACTCATATTTTTTATTATTGTTGACAGCCTACAACAAATACGGCCATTCGCTTGCAAAAGTACGTTTTTTTCCGCACATACCGAAACGATTTTGTCAACAATTTGCACCCGCGCCACCACTACTTATCCCCAATTATTAAGGATACAATTCTATGACGTCATTACGCAGGTTGTTGCCAAAACATTCCCCTATTAAGCGAGACAGATACAACACATCCCGATAATTAAGACTGAGAAATACAATTCTCATTCATAATTTCAACACTATAATAAAATCTGACTGAAAACTTTTACACGTTCCCCAACTTATATGCGTACAACAAAATCCGTTATTGTGATTCTTTAAAGAAATATGCTTCAAAAATCGAAGTAACCGTTTGTTACCCAAAAACCACTATTTTTGCAGTGTAACAAACAAAAACATAGTTATGAGAAATCACAAAAAACAATTACAAAACGAGCCTATCAAACTCAGAACCAAGCAGTTATCAAACGGGAATCAAAGTCTGTATTTAGATTATTATCGTCAAGGACAACGCGCCTACGAATTTCTCGGTCTTTATCTGTTGCCGGAACACACACCATACGACCGTCAGCACAATAACGAGGCACTGCAAACGGCGCATGTACTCAGAGCCTGCAAAACCATCGAATGGAGCATCATGCAATTAGGAACACGCCTATTGACACCGCCCGATCAGATGTTATTAACAGAATGGATCAATACTCTGATAGAAAGCGACTTAAAAAAGCAGAAAAAGACCGACCGTCAGTACAAATACCTTAGTAAACTACTCGTTCAATATCAAGGGGCTCACACACGCCTATGTGACATTGACAAAAACTTTTGCAGCGGTTTCTTGGATTTTCTGCAAAACGTACCAAACAGCAAAACCAAACGCCGACAACCATTAGCCGAAGTTACTTGCAAAAACTACTATCGTCGTTTCAATTGCGCGCTAAACACTGCCGTACGCAAAGGTTTACTCACCGTCAATCCATTTACGCAAATCGACAGCGACGATAAACCAAAAGAACACGAACAACCGAAAACATATCTCACCATCGACGAAATTCGCACTTTAGCCAACATTCCCTGCACAACACCCGAAATCAAAAATGCTTTCCTTTTCAGTTGTTTCTGCGGTCTGCGTATCTCCGACATCAAAGCCCTCACTTGGCAACAAGTGGTAAAAAATGGCGACAAAATCAGCCTCGAATTAGTCATGCAAAAAACAAAAATTCCCATCTACATCAAACTGTCGGATGCTGCATTACAATGGTTACCCACACGCCACGATACGAATCCGCATGTTTTTCAACTGCCGGCTGCTCCCACCATCAATCGGCATCTGAAACAATGGACAGAACGTGCCCATATCGATAAAAAAGTAACATTCCACACAGCCCGACATACTTTCGCCACTACACTGCTCACACTCGGTGCCGACATTTATACCACCAGCAAGCTTTTAGGACACACCGATATAAAAACCACACAGATTTACGCAAAAATCGTGGACAAGAAAAAAGATGCAGCCATCGACCTACTCAATAAATTACTCGAATAAAAAACCCTCCCGACAACTGCGCGAAAAACGGTTTTTCTGTTACCCGACGACACCTCTATAGTACTCCAAACAATCATAAACAACTAACAATCAATTAGTTTTAAATAATATTTTTGAAAACTGTAAAGTTTTTTACGTTCGCACTGCTGGCCGGTGCGTGGAATGAAATAAAAAAAAGACTGCCCGACATTGAGTCGGGCAGTCAAAAAAACTATTGCAAATTATATTTATTCTGCAGTAAATGTCAGTGTAACATTCGTCTCTGTCGAGCCATCCCAATCATACTCAAATTTAGCAGAGCCCTTGAAAGGAGCTGCGATAGTAACGTTGCCATCACCAGAGAATTCAATGCCGCTAATAGTCATATTTTTAGTACCAAAGCTTACAGCCCAATCGTGGTCGCGACGGATCTTAAACTCTCCGGCAGCGAATTCAAGACCTTTAGCCTCAAATACATAGTGATCGCCATCATTGCTTACGAAAGCAAGATCGGTATCTTTATCCCAATTACCATTAACGGTACCAATGAACGAATAAGCAAATTTAGAAGGATCCAAAGTTTCCAAATCACCAGTCTTTGTCATAGTCATTTCAAAACTTTCAGCAATTGTTGCAGCAGGTCCTACATAAGTCAGTACAAGGTCGTAAACGGCACGTTCAATAGCAAAGTTGGCTCCACCGACTTTCAAACCGACAAATTCCTCACCATCGGTAGCAGCGTCATTACCCAAGTTAGTGTTGGCTTTTACAAGGTTGGCAATATCCAAGTTGATTTTCCAGCAGTTGTTATGAGCCCACTTGAATTCACCTTTGGTACTGCACTCTAATCCTTTGAGTTCGTAAGCGTTACCATTTTTGGTTGCAGCAGTAAAGCCCCAACTATTCATAGCACCACGTACACCCCATTCTACGGGAACAATGATGCATTGTGCGCCACCTACATCGGCGAGGCTACCATCTTCATCAAAGTCAAGTACGATGTGATACAAGTTGGTTTCTGTAACTTCTACGGTTTTATCCACAACCAACGAACCTTTGTAACCTGCGATGTCTTTGTTGTCGGTTACAATAAGGCTGTCACCATAGTCAAGATTTTCAACACCATAATGATCTCTTACATCACCTTTTTTGTTGACAAATTCATACTTTTTGCCGGCTTCGAGGATAATGTATTTTTCATACATACCTTGACGTGCGCTTTGATCAACCTCATTGATGCCTTGTTCCATAGCATTTACTTCAGCAAGGTCGGCACCCTGTTCGGCTACATAGAAGCCATTGGGCAGTGCATCCAAATCCGGACCTTTGGAGTCATCTTTTTTGCACGCTGTGAGAGAAACAGCTGCAGCAGCCAAAACTACTGCGAAAAATTTTACAGTTTTCATAATAATAAAAATTTAAAAGTTAAAAAAATAAAGTAATTAAAAAATGTTTCTGTCTTTATTTAAAGATGCACGGGCGGCACAAAACGTTGCACCCGCGCCTCTTTTTGGTTATAGGTTAATATCCCGGGTTTTGTGTCCACAATTTTGTACCTGTTTCGGGGTCAATAACAGCCTTTTGCAGTACGCTGTAAGGAATTGGGAACCACCGACGTGTTTCCGCTTTGTTCGATACATATTGGATATTTTCAAATTGTCCGAAGCGAATCAAGTCGCGGCGGCGCACATTTTCCCAAGTAAATTCACGACCGCGTTCGGCCAAAATGCCATCGGTAAGGTCGGTTGACAGCACAGTAAACGCATCAGGATAAGCGGCGTCAAACGCAGCTATCGGATCTGCCGAATAAGCAAATGTACGTTTTTTGATTACCTGAATACCGGCATCTTCGATACCCGGCATATTGTCTATACCACCACGCAGCACAGCTTCTTTTTTCATAATCAGAATATCGGCATAGCGGAACAGCACGAAATCGTTTTCCATGTATTTATACTTGCCCTCTTTGTCGAGTTCGTACTTATACATACGTGCGCCATCGCGTCTATCGGCAGCATCCAGCGATTCAATCTCCACATGGATGTCAATAGGTTCGCCATCCGTATCCAACATTACGTTGCCATTGGCATCGCAGAGCGGGCCTAAATACCAACCCCATTGTTTGGTATCCATTGTACCCTTGCCTTCGTAACCGGCGCCACGCACATCGTGGTCGTTGAATATAGTCATAAAATTCGGACGAGCGCAGAAACCATTCCAGCAGTCCAACTGCATACCGAAACGTTTTTGAAAACCATAATGCAACGACAAGAATTCAATGCGCAGTTTATTTTTGCACGCATATTGATCACGTTCAGGATAAGTTGCAGTCAAGCCATCTTCCACAATCGTGAAAATATTTTCACGGCTGCCGGCGTTGTCAATCTTGTAATTGGTAAAGTAGTTTGGTTCAATCTCGTAAGCACCGGATTCGATTACCTTATTAGCACAACGAATAGCATTCGTATAAAAATCTTGTGTAGAGGTAATGTTGATGCCGACTTCTTCCAATGGTTTCGAACCTTTTTTACCATTATGTACATCACAAGTACGTTCAGCTGCCATTACATTTTCAGGCGTACATCCAAACGATTCGGCATTCAAATACAGGCGTGCCAAAAGTGCGTACGCAAAGCCTTGTGTGCAACGGCCGGCATACTGTGTACGCGTGGCATCGCTTACCACAGCCATATTGGGGGCATTGCGTTCAAGTGTCGATACAAGGTGTGCCCATACTACATGCGGTTCTAATAGGGCTTCGTTACGATCCGAATAATCTTCCATATACGGAATGCGTCCAAACGAGTCGAACAACAAGTAATAATAATACGAACGTAGCGTTTCCAATTCGCCTACAAACTTACCATACACCTCCGGCGACATATTGTCTTCATTCATATATAGGGTTTGTAGCAAATTGTTACACAACACCGAACCGGCTACCGTGCAGTTCCAAATATTTTTGAAAGCTTCGCCGTATGCATTCCAAGTGTGTGTATTCAAGTTTTTCCAATATCCACCATCATTCCAGTCGCCACCTTTACGTATTGGGGCAATACCTTCGTCCGAAACCAGCGTATTTACACCCCAATATCCCCAGTGGTCGTGCATGAATCGAAGGTCGGCGTATGCCTGACCGACAAGCGAAACCACATTTGCTTCGTTTTGAAGCATAGCGTCTGTTGTTGGTTTTCCGAAGTTTTCCTCTTCAAGCATTTCACAAGAGGCAAATACTACCGGCATTAAGACGCCCATTAGTGCATATTTAACTATATTTTTCATATTCATTAGATTTTGAGCGTTAGAGTAAATTCAAATTAAGACCAAAGAGGAAAGAAGCTGTCTTTGGATAGAAATTATTAATATCTACACCCGGATAGTCAATGCAAGAGGTATTTACCTCCGGATCTAAACCGGAATAAGATGTAGCGGTAAAGAGATTCTGTCCCGTTACATACAAACGCAACGAACGAATATATTTATTTTCTTGGAACTTAAAGGTATATCCTATCGTAATATTATCGCACTTCAAATACGAACCATCTTCCAACCAATAATCCGAGAAATGATTATAATCGGCAAATACAGCGCCACCATTTTTAACGGGGCCTTCGCCGGAGAGTACATCTTTGGCAAAGAAATTATAGTTGGTTTGTTTATCTGTGCCATCAGGTGTATACATGAATCGGCTGGCATTCAATATTTTATTACCAATTACGCCACGGAGGAATATGGTAATATCAAGGTCGCGCCAACGAATAGTATTGTTCCAACCGTATGTTACAGCAGGTTGTGCAGAACCCAAAAATTGTTTATCTGCAGTCGTTGGTTTAGAAGTAGCTCCACCATATTGGTCTTCATACATCCATTCGCCTTTATCATTGTAACCCAAGAACTTATAGCCATACCATTGACCTACTATACCGCCTTCTTTAAGAATTTGAGTATATGAGTCTGAACCATTGAATTTATTGCCATAGAGGTTACCTTGTGGCGATTCTGTGTAGTTAAAGCCTTTATCTGGGTCAGACAATTTTGTAATTTTGTTTTGGTTCCAAGCCAAAGTCAAACTGCTTGTCCAAGTCCAGTCTTTAGTCTGTACCGGTACACCTGTAATTGCCAATTCAACACCATACGACAACATTTCGCCGGCATTAGCCAATAATGTTGTATATTGATAAGGTGGCGTAGGCACTTCATAGTACCACAACAAATCTTTTGTATTACGAACGTATCCTTCCAAACTACCCGTCAAACGATTATCCAAGAATCCATAATCTATACCAATGTTATACTCATATTTTTTCTCCCATTTAAGATCGGGATTCACATTTTGTGTAACGGTATAAGTAGCAGTTGGTTTACCATCATAGTCAAACACATCAGACTTCGAAAGCAAGGCTACAGACATCAGACTTTGTCCAACGTTATTACCTGTAACACCAAAGCCAAGACGCAGTTTCAATTCATTACACCAATCAGCAGCTGACATAAAATCTTCGCCTTTAATGCGCCATCCTGCGCTTACGGCAGGGAAATAGCCCCATTTATTATTTGCGCCGAAACGGCTCGAACCCTCGGCACGCAACGATGCGGATATCAAGTACTTATCATCGTAATTATAATTCACACGCGCAAAAGCAGCAGCTAAAGCATGAGAATTACGCCAAGAAGCCACTGTCAAATAATCTTTAGATGCATCACCCTCTCCGATTGAGTAGTATTTGATAGACGGCATCACAAAACCTTTATTCGAAGCATTCATACCATCATCCATAAAATGTTGATACGAAAAACCGGCAACAGCCACCAAATTATGTCCATTCCAACTACCGGCATAGTCTATGGTTGCTTCATACAACTGATTCAAACTCATATCAAACTGACGGTAAGCCCAATCGCTTGCTTCGGCCTTGTTAGGGTCAGTAATCTGATTATTATACGAATACTGACGATTATCCCCTTCTTCAATAGCGGCAAACGCATTTACTTTCAATCCCGGTACTGCTTTAATATCAATCGTCGCTTTGACGGAACCGCGGAAATAATTGCCATCTTGATAACTTTCACGAGCATTGAGCCACTCTACGGGGTTATATTGTCCGGAGTTTCCCGGTACATAATACGACCCGTCCTCATTATAAATAGGCATCGTAGGATTCAATTGAGAAGCCATCGTAAAGTCAGCAGCCGAATAATCGTTACGATAATGCATGTATGAAAAATCATATTGCAATTTCAACCAACCATTTAAGCATTTTTGGTCAGCGGCCAATTTTGCTACGATTTCATTACGGCCATTATTTTTGGCAATACCTTGTGCATCTTTATAATTAAGTGAAGCACGATAATTAAAATTGCGATGCGATCCGGCAATAGCTACATTATGATTATGAGTAATAGCCACATCACGCGCCAAAGCGGCAGTCCAGTCAGTAGTGGCACCATGATCAATGCCGGACAATTTACCACCCGTGGCAGTCGCCAACGATCGGAATTGCTCCGCATCAGCCATGCCTACGCGCGAGTTAATCCATGATGCATTCACATAGCCGGAATACTCTAATTGTGTTTCTACTTTATCACTAAAACTTTCACCACGTTTAGTCGTAATCAAAATTACGCCATTAGTACCACGCGTACCATAGATAGCCGCTGCGGAACCGTCTTTCAGCACATCCATTGAAGCGATTTCATCAGGAGCGATATTATCGATATTACTCGTCGGAACACCATCGACAATGTACAACGGCGACGAGCCTGTACCTTGTCCCAAAGTCGAGAAACCACGAATTTGGATATTATAGCCTGTGGATGTCGGGTCGCTGGTGGTGCGGCTGATGTTCAGACCGGCCACTTTACCTTGCAACAGACCAACGGGGTTGGTTTTAACACCGGCGTTGAAGTCTTCGGCTTTCAGTGAGGCCACCGAACCGGTGATCTCTTTTTTCTTCTGCGAACCGTAACCGATAGCCACCACTTCGCCAAGTGCGAACGCGTCTTCTTGCAGCACAATAACCATCGGTGCGCCGGCTTTGGCCGCTACTTCCTGTGTTTGAAAACCGATGTAACTGATTTGCAGTTGTGCACCCTCGGCCACTTGCAGTTCAAAATTACCATCAAAGTCGGTTACCGTACCATTGGTAGTGCCCATTTCGACGATACTACCACCAATAACGGGTTCTCCCGTAGCATCTTTTACAATGCCGCTTACCGTGATTTGTGCGAATGCGCCCGCCGTGCATATCAGCATGGCCAGCGTGGGTACAAATCGCCGCATAAATGCTTTAATTTTCATTCGTTTTAGTATTTAAGGTTAGTAATTTAAGTTAATTCTATCTGCGATTTAACAATTCGGTGTAAAATTTAATGTTAAAACAGCCCTTATTCGTCAAAAATATTAATTTTCGCGGTGTAAAGTTAGCACAAAATCTTGTAATGTGTATATAACAAATCACAAAAAAATCTATAAAAATAAACAACAAAATTTAACACTTCTCGATGTAATACACCTATTTATTTATATACAAGTGTCCCGATGTTTTCGCCGGCAATAACTTTTGCCAGATTGCCCGTTGTATCCATATCGAAGACAACAATGGGGAGATTATTTTCTTTGCACATGGTAGTGGCCGTGAGATCCATTACTTTGAGGCCGCGCATATAGATTTCGTCGAACGATATTTCGTTGAATTTGACAGCAGTCGGGTCTTTTTCAGGGTCGGCGGTGTAAATACCATCGACGCGTGTGCCTTTTAACATGACATCGGCTTCGATTTCGATGCCGCGCAACGACGCACCGGTATCGGTTGTGAAATAGGGATTGCCCGTGCCGCCTGCGAAAATGGCCACTTCACCGCGTTCGAGCGTTTCGACGGCTTTGGTTTTGCTATAAAATTCGCCGATTGGTTCCATGCGCACGGCTGTAAGCACGCGTGCTTTGATGCCGCGCTGCTCAAGAGCAGAGCTGAGTGCAAGGCTATTGATGACCGTGGCAAGCATACCCATTTGATCGCCTTTGACGCGATCGAACCCTTTGGCGGCACCGCTCAGGCCGCGAAAAATATTGCCACCGCCGATTACGATCCCCACTTGTACACCTTGCCGTACGATGTCGGCTATTTGCACCGCATATTCGTTTAGGCGTTGTTCGTCAATACCATACTGTTTGTTTCCCATGAGCGATTCGCCGCTCAATTTAAGCAAGATGCGTTTGTACTTTGCCATAATGTATATAATTTTCAGTGTATATGCCGATGTAATTGCCTGATTTTTTGCAGGTCGTCGGGGGTATCAACCGAATAATTTTCGGCGGTCGTTACGGCGACTTTGATGCGTAATCCGTTTTCGAGCCAGCGTAGTTGTTCCAACGATTCGCACTGTTCCAATATACCTTGCGACATGTGCGTGATACGTTCGAGCACATCGGTGCGATAGGCATAAATGCCTATGTGTTTATAAAAGGTGTGCCGTGCAGCCCATTGGTCAGGTTGCACGCCGCGCAGATAAGGCACTACCGAACGGCTGAAACAGATGGCATTGGAGTTCGCATCGACAAGGACTTTCGGGGTGTTTGGATTTTGCAGTTCGTTCCATGTGGTGTCGGGTGCGAATGGTTTGACCAACGTCGCAATTTGCACATCATTCGCCAAAAAACAATGTTTCAACAATTCCATTTGTTCGAGGGCGATAAAGGGTTCGTCGCCCTGAATATTTACAACAACATCGAACGGTTCGTCGAGTTTCGTATAGGCTTCGAAGCAGCGGTCGGTGCCGGTACGATGCGTGTCGGCCGTCATAACGCCACGCCCACCGAACTGCGTTACAGCCTGAAAAATGCGGTCGTCGTCGGTGGCCACCACCACCGTATCAAAGACTTGTGCAGCGCGTTCGTACACATGTTGAATCATCGGTTTACCAAAAATATCGGCTAACGGTTTACC
>JBJEJW010000027.1:0-19899 GCA_051878315.1 Paludibacteraceae bacterium
CCACCATCACTAACTGCTATAACACGGGTGCTGTCAGCGGATCTTCTAATGTCGGTGGCGTGTGCGGATCTAATTCTGGAACCATCGGGAACTGCTATTACATTAGCGGCACAGCCACTGGCGGTATAAATGGTGCGGATGTGGCTGGCTCGGCAGAGGTCAAGACCACAGACGAGTTTAAGAGCGGCGAGGTGACTTACCTGCTCAACGAAGGCAAAGCCTTCGGCACACAGGTATGGGGGCAGAGGCTGAACTATGACGAATATCCTGTGCTTGATGGTATTCCGGTCTATTACAGAAACGAAGTTTATACCAATACTTATGGTACTCTGATAGAAGGTACTCAACAAATTACCGCATCAAGCAGCCCGCTTATATGGTACGAGTTTACGCCAACGGAAAGCGGAACGTATCAGTTTAGTGGTACGATGACAGCAGGCAATCTGTATGTTAATACGACAATGACTGCAGATGATTACAAGGACATTACAAACTCGCCTACCTATGAGTTGACCGCAGGAACCACCTATTATGTGGCGGTAAGTGCTGAACCTGGCAGTTATGATTTGACGATTACAAGGTTTGGTACAACCACCGCACTCGATGCCGTTGCATCACCGCAAATCTATGCCGTCGATGGTCGCATTGTATGCGCAGGCGAGTGCCGCATCTACGATTTGCTCGGTCGCGACGTAACGCGCTTGAACGGTTCGTTGCATGGCGTGTATGTGGTTAAAGTTGGCGAGGCTGCCGTTAAGGTAGTTGTAAAGTAATGTTGTAGGGACGCACTGCGTGCGTCCGGAACATAGAGCATAGATTTTAGAACATAGACAGTAGGGACGTGGCGTGCCGCGTCCCTACGTTTATATCAATCGAAATTGTCCATCGGGCGCACCTTATCACGGTAGGCCGGTTCGATGCGTCTTTACGCCTTCCAATTCGCAATTCAGAATTTTTTAATCAACAAAAAAAGGCTGTCTAACCATGCGTTAGGCAGCCTTTCGTGGCGGAGAGAGAGGGATTCGAACCCCCGGTACCTCTCAGTACGGCGGTTTTCAAGACCGCTGGAATAAACCACTCTCCCATCTCTCCGTAGAAAAGTGGTGCAAAGGTACAATTTTTTTTTGTTTCCGCAAAATATTCAATCGTTTTTCTGCGCAAATAGGTTTTATTGAAACAGAATGGCTGCTTCCGAAGCACCTATTTTCAGTTGTTTCGATACTTGTCCTAACCCGTTTTCGTCAATTTTACCGTTACGGCATACTGCAGTCCATGTGCCGGTAGGCAGCGTGTAGGTCGTCGGTTTGCGGTTGCCGTTGAAGACGACAAGAATCGTTCGCCACGAGTCGCCGTTGGCATTATTATTCAGGGTGTATGCTACGACATTTTTTGGCGTTTTTGTGTCGAAAGTCAGATGTTTTGCTACCATCTCGGCCGAGGTCATGCGGAACGCCGGATGGGCCTTGCGCAGCGCAATCAGATTTTTGTAGTAGTCGAACAGGTCGCGATATTTCGCCTTGCGACTCCAATCGATGGCGTTGATGCTGTCGGGCGAAATGTAACTGTTGTGTACGCCTTTTTTGTCGCGGAAGACCTCTTCGCCGGCATACATGAACGGTACGCCTTGCGACGTGAATACAATGGTTTGCGCCAATTTGTCCATGGCCAGCAACTCTTGCTCTTTGATGTTCGGGATAGTGGCTTTCAGTTTATCGACCACGCATGGGTCGTCGTGGCACGACACATAATTGATGGCTTGTGCCGGCGTGGTGGCGTAGGCTGTTTGGCTGTGAATGATTTGTGTTAAATCGACTTGCGGATGTGCGGTGGCACCCACGATACCGAATTTAATGCTTTCTTCGTAGCCGTTCCCTACAAGGAATCCGCCTTTGTTGCCGTCCATCCAGTTGCCGCGCAATGCGTCGCGAATGTCGTCGCTGAATACGGCTGTCGGGTAAAACTGCGGTGCGCTTTGTTTCAGGGCACGCACATCTTCGGCCAAAGGCGAACCGCCTGCTGCCCAGCCTTCGCCGTGCATACTGATGGTCGGGTCGATTTGGTCGAGCGCAGTGCGTATAGCGTTGACTGTTTCGATGTCGTGTATGCCCATCAGGTCAAAACGGAAACCGTCGATGTGGTATTCCGTAGCCCAATATTTGACGGATTCGACGATGAATTGTCGCATCATCGGACGCTCGGAAGCGGTTTCGTTGCCGCAACCCGACGAGTTGCCCCACGAACCGTCTTCGTAGAAACGATAGAAATAGTTGGGGACTAACTGATTAAGGTGCGAATCGTAGCCTACAAACGTGTGGTTGTACACTACGTCCATAATTACGCGTATGCCGTTGGCGTGAAGCGTTTGTATCATTTGCTTCATTTCGCGGATGCGTGTTGCGGGGTCGTAGGGATTGGTGGAATAACCGCCTTCGGGGACGTTGTAATTTTCAGGGTCGTAGCCCCAATTATAGAAATTGGAGTCGAGTTTCGTTTCGTCAATCGAGGCGTAATCGTACGATGGCAAAATCTGAACATGCGTGATACCCAATTCTTTCAGATGGTCGAGCCCGGTTGACTGACCTTGCGGCGAGGTGGTGCCGCTTTCCGACAGACCTAAAAATTTTCCGGGGAAATGACTGCCAGAAGTGCTGTCGATGGTGAAGTCGCGCATGTGGACTTCGTAAATGACGGCATCGGTGAAATGTGCCATGGCGGGACGTTGATCGTTTCCCCAATTCTCAGGATTGGTTTTCTGAAAATCGATGATGGCGGCACGGTCGCCGTTGACACCGACGGCTTTGGCCCAAATGCCGGGTGTTTCGTCGTACCATTGTCCATTCTGAAAGATTTGGAAGGTGTAGAATTTGCCTTCGAGATTTTGCTGTACATTATATGTCCATGTGCCCTGTTTGGCGCGACGCATATCGTAAGTGGCTAACGGTTGGTCACTTGTAGCGTCGGCGTAAATATGCAGCCGAACCTGTTCCGCTCCCGGCGACCATGTGCGAAAACTTGTGCGCGACGGCGTAAAAGTCGCTCCTAAATCGCAGCCTTCGTACACGGGATATTCATCAACGGAGGTGTAGGTGGGTTGGGTGTTGCAACTGCAAACGAGCGTTGCAAATACGCAAAGTGCTGAATTGAAAAATCGTTTCATGTCGTTAGTTATTTTTAAGGTTAGTTTTATGTCGTAATAAATAGGGTATTAAGCGCAGTAGCAGTAGAACGATGATGAACAAATTGGCCGGGTGAAACGTTTGTGGCACGCACCATTGCATTATCAGTCCTATGCCGGTCAGCAGTGCCATGCAGCCGGCTATGTGGCGTTTGGCTGACACGCCTCGACGTAACGGCGCAATTATGGCAAATACAAGCCATAACGGATTGGCCCACAGCAGATTCCAATTGGCGTGTACGAGTGGGTGCATTGAGAAAAACATCAGATAACCGATGACGATACCCGCAATACCGACAATACCGAAGAGTGGCACATCGAACCACAGCGAGGTGCGGTGGCGTTTCAGGTCGTACCAAGTGAGCAACGCTCCGGCTATGAGTAGTACGGCAAAAATGGCTGTCGGGCTGAATGGCCATGGCGTATTTTCGATGGGAATCGGCGGGTTGTCAACCAAGGTGTGGCGTGCGGCGACCAACGGCACAATTGTGTCGGGTGCAGTCTGTAGCCAAGTGGCATCAAGTTCGTCGCGCAAACAAAACGGGAATCCGATGGCGCCGTCGTTGCCGGCAGATTGGTCGGCTTCGGCGCCCAAAATCAACGCAATGCCGAACGCTGTCCAATTATGCCATCCGATGCATTCGTGTATGATGTCGCGATAAGTGGCATCGGTAGAATAGGTGCAGAGCAGTGGCGCGTCGATTACATGCAGCAACATGTGGTAGGGGCGTGTAGCGCAGTTGTCGAATACAAAGTTGTAACGATACAAACGATTTTCGGGTCTGTAATTTTCGACGAGTGCGTCAAGAAGTTGCTGTCGTTGAGGCAAAGTCAGTGTCAGCACTTGCTCGTTGACTGCTGATCCGCGTTGAGCATAATTGTCGATAAAATAGTTCGTGCCACACAACCCAATGGCGTAGTCGGTGGCGCCTTTGATAAATTTAGGGATGAAAAATTCGGTGTCGAAATCAAATACGCCGTAGTGAAAAATCAAGTCGATGTGTTGTGTGCTGTCGCAGATGCGCAGTGCTGTGTGGCCAAATCTTTCGTAAACTAATTCGCCCGGGTCGCAGGTGATGAGGCTGATGCGGCTCTGTTCGGTAAGTTGCGCTGTTGCCGAAAGGCTGCAACACACAAGTAAGAATGAGAGTAGCAATTTTTTCACAGCGTCGTCAGTTTTGAATGTGATTCGGGTGGCGAGCGTCCGGTTTGTGGCTCGTATTATTGCAGGCGCAATACCATGCCGACTTTGGCAGGTGTTCCGTAAGATAAGTTGTTCAGTTTGTATAGTTTTTTCAGTTTGATGCCGTAGAGTTGCGAAATGTCGTGCATCGATTCACCAACAGCCACTTTGTGTGTTTCGTAACGCGGGTCGGCGTGGTTCTTTTTTACCCACAGATAAACGTAGTCTTGTGCGTGGAGCATAGTCATATTGTCCATCAAGTCGTTGTAGTACAATAACTTCTTAATTGGGATGTTGAATGCTTTGGCTACATTGTCTATCTTGTCGGGCGTGATGACACGTACGCAACGCACACCGTTATTTTCAATCTCGATATATCCCCACAACTGCTCATAGTTGGGCTCGTCTTCGTAGAAGTTTTTCTCCTTTTTCGGGGCTTTGTCCACCAAATCGTTCAAATTGTAAGTTTCGATGATGCGGATAAGTTTGGCCGGATATTCAGGGTCGGTGGCATAGCCGGCGCGACTCAATCCGTAAGCCCACGATTTGTAATCTTTCACATCGTATTGGAATAGAAAAGCGTAGCGTTGGCGTTTCAAAAATTGCGAATGGTCTTCGTACGAGTCGATGACTTTTTTGTATTTGCGGAAACATTCGCCCAAACGGTCGTCGTCGTGATAGATGGTGGCGCCGTCCCAATCGCCGGCACACTTGATGCCGAAGTGATTATTCCCTTCGACGGCTAAACGGCCGCTACCTGCTTGCGATTCGAGCAATGCCTGCGCCATAGTGATGCTGGCCGGAATGTCATGTCGCTCCTGTTCTTTAATGGCCAATTCGGCATATTTGTCGATATATGCTTGGAAATCAGCGTTTTTTTGGCCATACACTGCGCACACGACGCTGCAAATGGCTGTAAATAAAATGGATCTCTTCATGATTGTGCAAAAACTATTGAACTGTTCAATTTGCAAAAGTACAATAAAAAATTTAATTTGCAAAATTCCGTTTCAAAAAAAACTTTCGGGACAAAATGTTTGTTTTGTGTCGCGTTTTTTTGTATTTTTGCGCACATAAAAAACAAAAAAACAATGAGAAAAATACTTTTAATGATTGCGGCCGTCGCGCTCTTGGGAGCTTGTCGGCGTGCCAATCCCGAAATCGTATCTGCCGAATTGGTGCCGATAACAGCCGATAGCGTTGTTGCCGATTCGGCTATGTTGCAACTGATTGCGCCTTATAAGACAGCGCAAGCGGTAGAGATGAACGTCGTTATCGGCGAATCCGATCAACTGATGCGTGCCGAGTTGCCCGAGGGACTGCTCAACGCGTTTGTATCCGATGCCATGCTGGCGTTTGGTAATGCACTCAAACCGACCGATATGGCTATTACCAATTTTGGCGGTTTGCGTAACGACCTGCCGCAAGGTGCTGTTACGGTCGGTCATGTGTTGCAAATCATGCCATTCGACAACGCATTGGTATTCATCGAACTGAAAGGTGCCGATATGCGTCGCTTAGCCGATGCCATCGCAGCCAAAGGAGGCGAGGTGGAAACCGGCATGACGTTGACCATTCGTAACGGCAAAGCCGAAAATGTATCAGTCGGTGGATGCCCGATTGATGATGAACGTATCTATCGCATCATCACTACCGATTATTTGTCGTACGGTAGCGACCACCTCGAGCCATTGGCCGATTATACGCACATCGAAGGACTCGGCACCATGTTGCGCGATGCGTTGACGAACTATATACGTCGCGAAACCGAGGCCGGACATATCATTCATGCAAACCTAAAACATCAAATCCATGTCGAAAAATAAGTTATTCCCGATAGTTGCCCTATGCGTGGCATTGGGCTTGACCGCTTGCAACAACCAGCCGCGTCAACTTGTAGTGTTGTGCAGTAACGATACGCACAGCCAAGTGGAACCTTGTGCCGACGGTATGGGCGGTTATGCTGCACGCAAACACTTCATCGATAGCGTGCGTCGTGTTAACAATAATGTGTTGCTGCTCGATGCCGGCGATATTTTTCAAGGTACACCCTATTTCAACATGTTCGACGGTCGTCTCGAAATCGAAGCATATAATTTGATGGGGTACGAAGCGACCACGTTTGGCAATCATGAGTTCGACAAAGGTATCGACACGTTGGCTGCCCGTGTACGCCAAGCACAATTTCCGTACATCTGCTGTAATTACGACGTGTCGGGTACATCGCTCGACGGCCTGACACAGCCGTATGTCGTTTTCGACAAACAAGGCTTGCGCGTGGGTGTACTCGGTTTGGGTGTCGATCCGCAAGGATTGATTCTTGCCGACAATTTTGGCGGTGTGCGCTATACCGACCCGATAGAAGCGGCCAATCGGTATGCGGCCGTGTTGCGCCACGACGAACAATGTGATTTTGTTATTGCGTTATCGCATTTGGGTTTTGCCGAACCAGGTTCTATCTCCGATTCATTGGTTGCCGTCAATAGTACCGATATTGATTTGATTGTCGGCGGTCATACGCATGAAGTGCGTGGCGTGTTCGAAATTCCTAATCGTAATGGTCGCATGATTACCGTGATGCAAACGAGTAAATCGGGCAAGGAAATCGATAAAGTTGTCATTGCATATTGACCGTTCCTTTCGTATTTCTGACTATTTCGCCGTTTTGCACGGAATAATTGTGCGCTATTCCCACTTTTCAAGCCTGCCTGCGATAGGGAGGCTTTTTTTTTATATGCAGAAAAACGGTTCTTGAGCGTATCGTGTCAAAGTTTGTATTTGGCGCGCCATTGTTTGGGGCTGATGCCGAGATGATTGCGAAAATATTTGCCAAAAGCGGATTGGTCAAAGAAATGCAGTTCTTGGGTTATTTGCGCTATCGTCATATCGGTTTGTATCAACAACGCTTGGGCGTGCCGCAACAATGTTTGCTCTATACACTGCATAGCCGAATAGCCGATAACCGATTTGACACACGCCGACAGGTATTTGGGCGACAAGTGCAACAAGTCGGCATAGAAAGCCACGTTGTGTTGTTCACGTACATGTATTTGCAACAATTTCATGAAACGATTGGTTAACTCCACATTGCGTGAGGGTTTCGGAGCTTCTTCAAGTTGATGCAAATAGTATCCTAATCCGTAGTAATAGCATTTGATGAGATGGTGCAACATGGCTGCGCGATGCGGATTGTCGGTTTGTGCGATAATGCCTTTAAGCATTTTGTAGCAAGTGATCAAGGCATTGTAGGCCGGTGCGTTCAGAAACAGATGAGGGTTATTGCAAACTTGTTGATGAATCCAAAAACCGTTTTCGACATTGAGCCGCGAGACAAAATCGGTTGACATTAAAATGCAATGTGTTCGATAGTTCGGCGTATAAGATTGAAATTCAAATACTTGTTCTGGAAATACAAACAAGCAATCGTGTGAGCCAACCTCATACTCCTGCATATCGATACGCAGGCGCAAACGACCCTCATCAATCACAATAATCAGATTGTAATCCAATGTACAAGGTATATTCGTTTTCAAATCGCACGACGGACATTCGATAAGAATCACCTCGTTATCAAAATTGTTTATCTGTGCGTTTGCCAACCAACGTATCCAACCGGGGTTCAAGGCTTGCGATGTCTTTCTTGAAAATATCTGCATAATTCAAAAATCTTCATGCAAAAGTAATATTTTTTTTTGTCGAACAACAAAAAAATATTCTAAAAATACCAAATTACGAGCAAAAACAACCACTTAGTCTGGTAAAAATCGGAAGTTTATACCAAAATATGCGAAAATACACCCTTTTTTATGAGAGTGTACCGACGTACTTTTGCATGCAAAATTCTACATCATGAGAAAACGAATAATATGCATCGTTTTAAGCTGTCTTTGTTGCGCACCATTATTGGCCGATTCGGCACACATCACCGGGCTCGCAGGTGTAACGATTGATGCCCAAACAGGCGATACACTTCCTTTTGTGCAGATACTGTTCCTCGGTTCACAGATAGGCACGACTTCCGACATAGAGGGACATTTTTCTCTCAGCAATACCGAAGGATATGTTACAGTTCAGGCCTTGATGGTAGGTTACAAACCGACAGTCATCAATTTACGCTCGGGGCATTTTCAAGACAATTACACCTTGCGTATGGAGCCCGATGTGTACGGATTGCATGAAATTGTGGTGACGCCTACGCCCAAATGGCGCGAGAAATACAGCCGAAAAGATAATCCGGCCGTCGATTTGATAAAAAACGTGATTGCACACAAGCAAGACAACCGTTTGGAATCCGCCGACCGCTACAAGGTGGAGGAATATGAGAAGTTGATCATGGCGTTAGACCAATTCGATTTTGACTTTCAGAAAAGCAAGTTTTGGCGCAATTTCGATTTTATAGAGCATTATGTCGATACGGCGCAGTTCAACAACAATCCCGTGCTGACTATCTCAATTCGCGAAACGTTGAGCGACCGCTATCATCAGCGTAAACCACATCAAGAACGACAAGTGGTGAAAGCCAAACGCGTTCAAGGAATCGAAAAACTTTTAGCCAGAAACGGATTGGACGGAAACATTGATGCCATGTTCACGCGCGTGGACATCTTCGATGATAACATCGAGGTGATGCTCAATCGCTTTGTGTCGCCCTTGTCGTCGGCATTGGCGGTCAGTTTTTATCACTATTACATTCAGGACACGCTGATGGTGGACGATACACAGTGTATCGACCTCGCATTTGTACCGGTCAATTCGGAGAGTTTCGGATTTACGGGACATTTGTACATCGTTTGCGACTCGACATACGCGTTGAAGAAATACAGCATTAACGTGCCACCACATATCAATATGAATTTCGTCAGCGATTTGAGCATCGAGCAGTCGTTTCAGCAGTTGGAGAATGGTATGTGGGCGCCTGAAGAAATCAATACTTATTCGCGATTTTATATTTTCAAAAAAATGCGCCAACTCTATGCACACAATCGCCGAGTTTTCGATAAATACGATTTTACAGAGGAGATTCCCGACTCGCTTTTTGTAGGCATGAAAGACAAATCGGTGATGCTGGACAGCGCTATGACGTACAGCAAACAGGAGTGGACGCATATACGTCCCGTGCCGCTCACACAAAAAGAGTCGATTATGGACTCGCTCGTCAAAGAGTTGCGCGGTGTGAAAAAATTCCAAGGCATCGTACGCATGGTAGATGTGTTTGCAGCGGAACATATTCCCACAAGCAAGGATTTTGCGGACAGCAAGTTTGACTTCGGCCCGATATGGAACTTTATTAGTTACAACAAAGTGGAGGGCGTACGTCTGCGTGTAGGAGGCATGACCACCGCCAACCTGAGTAATCATTGTTTTTTGAGTAGTTATTTGGCATTCGGCTGCAGCGACCTGCGCGTAAAACACAACGCCACATTTATCTATTCGTTCAACAAAAAAGAGTATCATCCCTACGAATCGCTACGGCATGCGTTGTACCTCAGCAGTCAGTACGACATAGAAGTGCCGGGACAAGCATATACGCTGTTCGATCGCGACAACATCATCATGTCGATACCGACAGGCTCGGTGCCTACGGCGATGCAGTATGTCTATACCGCGCGTCTGCGCTATGAAAAAGAGTGGGAAAATAGGCTGGCGATAGATATTAGTGCGCAATATCAGAACAATGAGGCGGCAGGGTCGCTGCGCTACGAGCGTATCCTTGCCGACGGCACGACCGAACCCGTCAAGATGTTTCACGACGTGAACCTCACAGCGGAGTTGCGTTTCACGCCCGGGCAGCCGATGCACAAAAACCGTATGGGCAAAGAGTCGGTGTTTAATCTCGCAAAAGATGCTCCCGTAATAAGTCTGCGGCACAAGATAGGCGTATTCGATTTCGAAAGGTTGTACAATTACACGGAGATTTCCGCCGAAAAACGTTTTTGGCTATCTTCTTTCGGACACATCGACGCAAAGATACAGACCGGCATCGTATGGAATAAAGTGCCATTCCCGAAACTATATATCCCCAACAGCAACCAATCGCTGTTCATGACGCCAAACACATTCAATATGATGAAACCCATGGAGTTTGCAATGGATAGTTATGTGGCGTGGTACATAACCTACTATTTGAAAGGCTGGATATTTAATCGCATACCTGGGTGGAACAAACTCAAACTGCGAGAGGTCATCTCTTTCAGTGGAATATACGGCGGACTATCGGCGAAAAATAATCCGCTCATCGCAGGCGAGGGACTCTATGTGCTGCCCGACGGTTGCAGCCCGATGGGTAAAGTACCGTATATGGAACTCACGGCGGGCGTGGAAAACATTTTTAAGTTTCTGCGCATCGACTATGTGCGCCGCCTAAACTACAATGACGGACTGAGCGGCTGGAAAAAGAACGGCATACGCTTTACATTCCGATTCACATTGTAAAAAACGCGAACAAAAATACAACAGACATAACAACAAACAACCATGAAACGATTTAGTATATGCCTATTGTTGGCACTGATAAGTGTAGGGATGCAGGCGCGTGTGTTTATCCCAAACGATAGTACGGAGCAGGTGCGAAAAGTTGTAACCGGTGGTTTCAAACTGAATGCTACACTGAGCGGCATGTTGCTACGCGACGTGATTGACGGACTAAAAGCCGCACCGCGCGTATCGGGCGAGGTTGGAGGATTTATCGACTTCAACTGCACGAAACATTTGGTAGTACAAGTAAATTTGCTGCTGGGTGCGGAACATTTGTTTTTGCTCAATGGTACGATTAAAGATGAAATGTGGATTTTCGGTATGAATATGCCTATATATCTGCTCGGACGTTATGAGTTCGGCAAACGCGGTGCCGTGCAATTCGGCGGCGGACCGTTCAGTACGTTTGTATTCCGCGGGCTGATGTACGGCGACTCGTCGGCAGAGCGCACCGATCCGTTTCGACGCATCTATTCGTCCGATGAGCTGACAGGAGAGGAACGGATGGTGCTGGCCGACAACTATTCAGGATTGGGCATTACGGTAGGCTACGAATTTTGGTTCGGGCTGCAAATCAACGTCGGCTACCAATGTGCCCTGACCGACATACTCAACTACCCGCACACACATTCATACGCTTTGCCACAAAAAGGCTATGTAGGTGTCGGCTATCGGTTTTGACACCCGTTACGCATAGCCGTGTAGGCCGCCAAGCACAAAATTGACGCCGAAATAAGTAAACAGCACGCAAAAAAACGCAACGATGGTAAACAGATGGAAAAAGAGCGGTCGGCGAAACCATGGCAGCGAATCGGCATGCAACGCGGTGGCGTAAACCAGCATCGTAATCAATGCCCATACCTCTTTCGGGTCCCAACCCCAATAACGTCCCCAAGAGACATTCGCCCACACGGCGCCGACAAAAATGCCCATCGCCAAACAAAATACGGCAGGATAAAGCAATAACTGACTGACCACCTGCAAACGTTCAATTTGTTGCTGTGTGTTTTTGCCACAAGCGTAAATAATGACCGCCGTAATCCCATTGAGCATAACAAATGCCAACAAAGCATAAGCGAACATAATTACCATTACATGCACGCTGAGCAATGGCGACGAGAGTACCGGCATCAAATTGGTTATTTGCGGATTGGCTTCGCCCATGAGCGATACCATGAGCGACAGCGCACACAACAGCAATCCGAAAGGAAGCGACAACGGGAATTTGCGCTGCAACAACAGCGTCAGCAACAAACCTGCCCAAGCCAAACACTGCATGGTCTCAAAACCATTGGTCAACGGCCAATGTCCGCTCACATAGCCTCGCAAACACAGCCACGCCGTCAGAAACAAAAAAACGACTGCCACCATGCCGACCGCTATGCGCTGCACAGACTTTCCAACTGGCTGACCAATGCTAAACCGATAGACATAGAAGGCGAACAACGCAATGCCGACCAGCAGACAAACAATGGCCAACGGCTTGGTCGGTTGTAAACGATTGTAGAGTTGCTCGGCAGCGAAACGCACATCTGTCGGTAAATGGTCAGCACCGGCCACCGTTACCTGATAATCCCGAATCCGTCCGATTCCGTCGGCAGCCGCGCGATTTTGTCCGTGTGCAATCTGTCGGGCGACATACGACATGCTACCTTTCATCATCTGCCAATTTTCGAGCGACATCTCGGCCGGCAAATTATCCGTCCACGAATACCACACAATTCCATTCTCCGCAGGCGCAGGATAAATTTTGAGCAAACTGCCTGTGCAAACCATTGCGACCAAATTGAATTTCTCGTCGGCCGAGCGCACATTTCTATCGTCAGACAGCTGTAACGCATCGGCCAATTTGTAACCACGATGGTCTACAAAATCGTTCAAGCATGCATATTTTCCGTCGATACCGAGCTCGCAACGCACTTTGTCGCCTTTGATTTTAATCATCGGTTCGGTTTTCCAATCGTCGTAATAAAAAAGCCATCCGACAAGCACTTGTTCGGCAGAAAGTCCCTGATAACTATTTTTTCCGTAGAGTTTCACGCAAAAATCGTTGGCTAACGTCTGCAACGGACACACGCGTTCGTTGTAATAAACGTACAAATCGCCAAATTTAGCTGCCAGCGACGGCGACACTGTTTGCGGAGCCGCATCGGCACACACGACAGACATTGCCCCGAACACTACCACAGCCGCACTCCGTTTCAGCAAACGCCTGAACCGTGTGTTTTTCTGAAAGAAAAAGGCCACCATGCAAAACAACAACAGCGCATAACCGACGTAAGTAATCGCGATGCCGCACGGGTCATGATTCACGGCGAATGTTGCGCCGCAGCGGTCGGAATCATAAGTCGATTGATAAAAACGATAATGCCGATAAGTAAACACCTTGTTCATTGACACGTTTCCAAATACGGTGTCCGTTCCATCAACAATTTTCAGCCGACTCACGAAGTCCATTGGCGAACGTGTGCCGGCATAGTATTCCAAGTGAAAATCGGCCAACGACACTGTAAACGGGAGCGGCTGTTCCGTGGTCGTTTTTTCCTGAAATCGCGTTTCACCCGCATCGTCAAGGCGCAAATGCAACGTGCCGTGTTGCCCGAATAGGTGTGTCGTCAGAGCGCCTGCCAAAATAACGACAAACGACAAGTGCAGCAACAACGTGATGACATTTTTTTGTACGTTTCGTTGCAACAGATACGCCACAGAACAACACACAGCCGCCGCCCACAAGACTATTGTGGCAGGCGACGTATAAAAATATTTGACCGCAAACGCTGTGCCGTAAAACTGTTCGACCACGGTAGCGGCCACCAGCACCAGCAGAATGAGACCGCAGAGCGAAAATGTGATTTTTTTCAACATTTGCGTTTCGGATTTTTAGGGAACCACCCCTTTTTCACGCGTTTTTCTTGTTCGAATAACTCCTTTACCGACCAAAACGACGAAAATGCCACTACGCCCAACAGCGTCGAAAGCACATCGTCGGCAACCGATAGCGACAATGCGCAAAATGCCATGCCTATCGCCACAAAAAACCACCAACAACGTTTCGACCAATAATATTCGGCTTTGACTACTATCGGGTGAAATATCCCGATAATCAAAAACGAAGCCAATCCGACAATAATTCCGCTATAATTCATCTTGTTTTTGTCGATAAATAAAAAAAACAGATTCCGCTTGTCATACGACAATACGGAATCTGCCGTCGCTAAATAGCATCAATAAATTTGCAGATGGCATCACGATCTTTTTTCTCCAACTTGCGAAATTTTTCTATCGTTTCATAGGCATCGCTTTCCGACGAATAACCATGCCACATGATGGCTTCGAGTACCGTGCGTGCGCGGCAGTCGTGCAAACGGTCGGATGTAGGCGAGCCGGTTACCTTTTGGTGCAAACCGCGTCCCCACAGCGGCGTGGTGCGGCACCAACCTGTGCGGATGTCGCTTTCCATGTGCAGTTTGTGTTGTACCATATCGGTATAAGGCCAAATCTTTTGGTTTGGATAACGCGGCAATTCGTTGCCGACAAAAAACTTAGCAGGATCGCGAATTTCGTCGCTGCCCGTTGTCCAACTCGGACGATGGCAATAAGCACAACCTATTTCGCTGAACAACTCTCGACCGCGCAATACGTCGGCATCGTTCACATTGCGTGCAGCCGGCACAGCCAATCCACGATGCCACACCATCAGGTCGGTGTATTCTTCGTCGCTCATTTCGACAGGCAAATCTTTGGCTGTCAGATAATTATAAATATTTTGCTCGACATCGTCGTTTACCCACCAAGCCGGTTTTTCGTCGGGATAAATCTGTGCAATGTAATCGTCGAAGTCTGCTTGCACTTCGGGGTCTTTGGAGGCGTATGTGGCATAAATCGTACCGTTCAGGTCGAGATAATGATAACGACGGTCGCTACGCGTTACGTTGGTGATGTTCCAAATAGCGTTTGCGCCGGCAGCATCCTGCAACGGACCGCGACTCAATGCGTAGGTATAGCGACGCGGATAGAGTGTTCCGTCGCCTTGAATGGTGTTTTTATACTGATTGGCAGTCCAATCGCCACCTACGAAAAACGCTGTGTTCAATCCGTTTTTCATATAGCCGTCGCGTTCCTGTTTTGCCCATTCGGCTTTGAGCGAATCGTCGGGAATGGCATCGAGCAATCCCGTACCGTAAATGCCGATGGTGCTTTCCAATTTTACGCCATAATCTTCGGCAATATCGTATCCCTGACGATAGACATACACCGCCTCTTTGGGCATTTCGACCACAGGATATTGCAATTCGTACGTTTCGCCATCGTCGAAACGATTGCCCCAACCATCAACGGCTGTGCGATACGATACCATGATTTTGCTTTCGTCAAGCGGTGCTTTGAACGGTGCAGCCGCATGACTTTGCGGCATTCCTGCCAACCATGTAACATAACCTTCGGTGGCGGTATTGTACACCACCAGCAAACAGCCGTTGCCGATGTCGTTCGTATTGAAACTACCTTCGGGTACACGCATGCCGTGTCCGTATCCGGGGTGGCAGTGCATACACGATTCGCGCACATACACCGGTCCCAAACCGTGGCGCGTGCCGCTGTGTGTACTCATGAACGGCTTCTCGAACAAGGCTTCGCCGTTTTTGAACGATTGATACAATCCCGCATTTTCGACTGCAGGCGTCGGCTGTTCCAGCGCATTCGATGTGGTCAGATAGGCAGTACCCAATTTGCCGCCCGTATAATACCATTCGGGATTGACATCGACATTACTCATGTCATCATCTATCGGGTCTTCTTGCCGACAAGCAGTCAGGCACAAAGCCCCCGTAAGACCGAAAATAAAGAAGATTTTACGATTCATATTTCAATTTGTTTGTTTACTGATTATTTTTATTTGCTCAATTCGGCCATCACATCTTCCAATGCATCAACCAAATCGGTACCGACCAACGTTACAGCCTTTTGGGCATTCTCGTTTTGCGCATTTTTGGCAAATGGTTCGGGTATGGCTTTAATGGTGTTTATCGATTCGGTAAGCAGACTGCGCACGATTGCATCGAGCGTAGGATTTACGCTTTTGATGTAATCGGACAATGAGGCGTCGCCCACTTGCGTGCCGAAATAGGAATTTTCGATGGAGTGCATATTGTCTTCAAAATCGACTATGGAATTCAGGCTGTAAGGCGACTCGATGTAGTTGCGGTCGTCTTCGCTTGAGCCGTTGACAGGACGCCCGATTTTGGTTTTGCCCACCTCGTCGGCGATGTCGATGCAACCTTGAATAATCTCTTCGGCTGTCTCTTGGTAAGTTTTGTAAATAGAACCAGCCTGACCGGCGTTAATCATCATATCACCGTAGTTTTCGTTGTAGTCGAGTTCGGCATCTTCGAGTATTTGGCGTTTCGCCGCCGTAATGTTGTTCATGCCCGACCAGCACGCTTCGAGCAATACGCATTGATTGCGCAAATCTTCGGCCACCGCTACCAAATACTCCAACTCTTCGGCTGCAAATTTACTGATGCTGCGTGCCTGCGATTGTGTATCGTTGTTGACCAACTCAAACAACATATACTCTACGGAATGAAAACCTAGCAAACCGTATCCCATAGTTTCGATGCTCCATGCTTCGCCGTTGCGTATTTTGGCAAGCGTATTATCGAGAGCGGTTTTGTCGAGCGGCCACGAATCGATATGCGGGTCGATATTGTGGTTGTTGGCCGGGCCGTACAGAAATGCTTCCGATTTTTCCCAATATTTAC
Organism: Paludibacteraceae bacterium; assembly: GCA_051878315.1. GTDB lineage: Bacteria > Bacteroidota > Bacteroidia > Bacteroidales > Paludibacteraceae > W0P28-013. The sequence continues at coordinate 16,592 of JBJEJW010000027.1, forward strand.
GTGCTTCGTTCCACGCTTGTCCGGCCGCTTCCACATCGGCTGTTGTCAGGTTGCCCGATGCAAACTTGGTCTGCATGACAACGCATTTGGCTGCCATATCGACGGCTGCATCCGCCATTGCGGCATACGTTGGGCGTACCGTGTTTTGTACATACGGCACCACCGCGTTCTTAAAAGCCTCTTCTTTGGGCGTCAGCATATCGTCCACAGGTGTCTCGTTTTTGCAAGCCTGCAAACCGATGCCCAATAATACGGCACAAAGTCCGTAACAAGTAGTTTTGATTTTACCTTTCATAATTGTTCTGTTTTTAGTGATTTATTATTGATATTTTTATTTTGTCGCATACGTTTTTGAAATGCTGAACAACCCCGAATAGGTAATTCCGACCGAAAACGAAGGCTCAGGGTTGTATGGCGACGGTAAAATACCGTAAGCATATTCGGCTTTCAGTGCAATATCTTTCAGCGGATAATAATTGATGCCAACGGCCACACGCTGACGACCGCACCACGCATAATCCGTTACACCATCGACACGAAACATCGAATCGTAGTAATCATAACGCGCAAAGAGATAAAATTTTTGCTCCGCCTGCTTCAATTTGGGATTAAGCGAAAAAAAATCATATCCGGCTTCGATGCCAGCCGCAATAGCATCGCTTGCCACGGCTTGTCTGGGCGACGGCGAATCTTTGCGCATGCTCATGTTGTAAGCCGTTATCAAACGCGAATCGGTCAGATGACCGTAGTCGAACGCACCGCGTACAATCACGTTATGGTTGTCGTATTTGAAATCGAAAGCACCGATAATTACCGTGCCTTTTACATCTTGGTATTTGCTGTTTTCGTTGGTACTCAAGGTGTTGCAAAACGAGTTGCCCACATAGCCGCTTAACGACAAACGCAATCCGTCAACCGATTCGTTATCGACACGGAATGCGCCTGCATACACATTGGCTATTTTGAACTCGTAGGGCGAGCCGGCACCGTCTTGAATCCAATTTTTGCGCCCGAAACGGTCGGAATCAAGCCCCGGCAAAAACAGAAATTCGTAACGCCATTTGTTATGTTCGCCCCAAAACGAAATACCTGTTTCGTGCCACGTACAAGGCATTATCGTATTTTCGCCCTCGGGACGATACACGCCGAAAAACTCCGTCGGCATGTGATGTTGGTTGGTGCCGCCCACAGGCACGATGATGTGTCCCAAACGGATGTTGGCCGCCGGACAGAAACTCTTCTGAATCCAAAATTGCTCCAACGCCACTTCGCCGCCGCGTTCTATTTCCGTTTCGTATTCGCCGGCTTCCTCTTCTTCTATTTCGACCGCAGCTTCGAGACCTCCGTGTTCAAATTCGATTTCAGTACCCATGCTCCAGCCTTTACCGAAATAAAAACCCAAATAAAACACCACATGTGGCAAATCGAAACGTCCGTGGCTGCCGTTTGCATATTTTTCGGGTTGCGTATAGCGCAAATAATTGTCGCTGAAGAAATTGCGCGTATAAACGGCCTCGCCATAACCGCCGACTGTCATACGAAATTCCTCTTGTTTTTTCTTGTCGGGTTCGTTAGTTGTGGTGTCTTTGGGCTCCGATTTCGGCGATGCACCCGTAGTAGCATCCACTTCCAACCGTTCAAGTCGTTCGAGCCGCTGCAACAACGCCTCGTATTCGGCACGCGATACTGTTTCGTCAGCTGATACTGATGGAAGCAATAAACATAAAATAAGGGTAAAAACAACTGATTTTTTCATTATATTATTTGCTCGTTTTTTTCATGAGCAAAATTAGAATCATACGAGCACCTACGCAATACCCATAATAAGGTAATTTTTTGATTGCGCGTTTTCGCTATCTATCCCCAAAAATAGTGAGCAACGAGAGCGTATAGTCACGACATTGTTACGGATCAGGCCCCCAAAATTAATGTAAAGTTTATTTCTAAATTCTTTAAAAAGGACTTATGCGGAACAACAAGCCCCCTTATAAGAGAGTTTGGAGGAGAGCACACACTAATTTTAGTGTGTTTATTATATAATATGGTGTAAGTTATTTTTTGTTGTCAGTATAGTGTGTTGTTGTTTTGCGTTTTTTTGTTGTGTTTTTTGGGATGCGAAGTAGTATTGTGTATATTTTTTTGTTGTGTAGTTGTTTTAAACCATGTTATGTAGCATATTAAGTTGTGTATTTTTGTTTTTTTGAGTGTAAATGTTGTTATTGTAAATATCTGATAATGAGTTTGAAGTGATTTTTTTATAAAAAAGTTTGTAAAAAGTTTTGTTTGTAACGAAAAAGGCAGTACCTTTGCATCCGCTTTCGGGAATAAAAAGAGAGTTTTATTTTTGGGAGTAACGAGAGATCTTTGAGAGAATGGACAAGATAGATGTAGTACAAGATAAAAGATTTCTACGAGAGTAGGGATCGGGTACCGTCGATAAAAAGAGACGCAATAGATAAAGAGTTTATACAGGCAGGATTTGACTTACGAAATATTTTATAGTACAATGAAGAGTTTGATCCTGGCTCAGGATGAACGCTAGCGACAGGCTTAACACATGCAAGTCGAGGGGCAGCATGGACTTAGCTTGCTAAGTTTGATGGCGACCGGCGCACGGGTGAGTAACGCGTATGCAACCTGCCCGTCAGAGGGGGATAATCCGGCGAAAGTCGGTCTAATACTCCATGAAACAGGGGTCCCGCATGGGGATATTTGTTAAAGGCGAGAGCTGCTGACGGATGGGCATGCGTTCCATTAGGTAGTTGGAGGGGTAACGGCCTACCAAGCCGACGATGGATAGGGGTTCTGAGAGGAAGGTCCCCCACATTGGAACTGAGACACGGTCCAAACTCCTACGGGAGGCAGCAGTGAGGAATATTGGTCAATGGACGAGAGTCTGAACCAGCCAAGTCGCGTGAAGGAAGAAGGATCTATGGTTCGTAAACTTCTTTTTTATGGGAATAAAGTCATGGACGTGTCCGTGTTTGTATGTACCATAAGAATAAGCATCGGCTAACTCCGTGCCAGCAGCCGCGGTAATACGGAGGATGCGAGCGTTATCCGGATTTATTGGGTTTAAAGGGTGCGTAGGCGGGCGATCAAGTCAGCGGTAAAATTGTGTGGCTTAACCATACCGAGCCGTTGAAACTGGTTGTCTTGAGTGCGAGTGAGGTAGGCGGAATGTGTTGTGTAGCGGTGAAATGCTTAGATATGACACAGAACACCGATTGCGAAGGCAGCTTACCAATACGTAACTGACGCTGAGGCACGAAAGCGTGGGTATCGAACAGGATTAGATACCCTGGTAG
>JBJEJW010000028.1:0-3959 GCA_051878315.1 Paludibacteraceae bacterium
TTAAAACCACCGACACCGCCGTTAAAATCGTGGTCAGATAATATCGGAACACAGACAGTAGTAACGAGGAGTGAAGAAGGATTTTCTTTGCTCCTCGTTGTTTGGTAAAAGCCGAGAATAATAGGGGCGCAAAATGTTTCACCCTATTAGTTTGTAATATGTGGAGATACTACATAAAAAAGAACGCAGGTTAACCTGCGTTCTTGCTTATGCTATCGGGTGTTATGCTTATTCGCCTTTGATAGCGGCTACGCCGGGCAGAACTTTGCCTTCGATGGCTTCGAGCAGTGCGCCACCGCCGGTCGAAATGTACGACACTTGATCTGCTAATCCGAATTTGTTGACGCAGGCTACCGAGTCGCCGCCTCCAATGAGCGAGAAGGCTCCCTCCTTGGTTGCTTGGGCGATAGCTTCGCCAATGGCACGCGAACCGTCGCAGAAATCGTCGCATTCGAATACGCCTGCAGGACCGTTCCACAGAATAGTTTTGGCGCCTTTGATGGCTTCGGCGAATGCTTTACGGCTTTCGGGGCCGGCATCTACACCTTCCAAACCGGCCGGTACGGTATTGGCCGGGCAGTTAATTATTTGCGAACCGGGTTTCACTGTCATGGTGCCGAAGTCGAGGCCATCGGTGGCTACGCAGTCGCTACCGAGAACCAACTGTACGCCGTTTTTCTTGGCCAATTCTTCTACGCCGAGTGCTACGTCGAGTTTGTCCATTTCGACAATTGACGTGCCTATTTCGCCGCCATGCGCTTTGGCGAAGGTATAGGTCATGCCGCCGCAGAGAATGAGTTTGTCCACCTTGCCGAGCAGGTTTTCGATGATGCCGATTTTGGTCGATACTTTCGAACCGCCCATGATGGCTACAAACGGACGTTTAATGTTGCTCAGAATATTATCGACGGCTTGCACCTCTTTTTCCATCAGGTAACCGAGCATTTTGTTGTCGGCGTCGAAGTAGTCGGCGATGACGGCTGTCGAAGCGTGTTTGCGGTGTGCCGTTCCGAAAGCGTCGTTCACATAGCAGTCGGCGTAACCGGCCAATGTTTTTGCAAACTCTTTTTGTTTGGCTTTCATCTCTTTTTTTGCGGCTTCGTAGGCGGGGTCGTCTTTTTCGATGCCGACGGGTTTGCCCTCTTCTTCGGCGTAGAAACGCAGGTTCTCGAGCATCAGTACTTCGCCCGGTTTCAGTGCGGCAGCAGCCTCGGCGGCTTTGGCGCAGTCGGGAGCGAATTGTACAGCCACGCCGAGTTTTTCGGCTACCGGTTCAACAATTTGGCTCAACGAGTATTTGGCGGCCGGTTTGCCTTTTGGTTTGCCCATGTGGCTCATGATGATGACGGCACCGCCGTCGGCCAAAATTTTTTTCAAAGTGGGCAGGGCACCACGGATGCGGGTGTCATCGGTGATTTTACCGTTTTCGTCCAGCGGCACATTGAAGTCCACGCGAACGATTGCCTTTTTACCGGCAAAATTGAAATTTTCGATTGTTTGCATAAGATTTTGTTATTAAAAGGTTTATAAATGACGTTTTTTTAGTGTATGATTTGTCCGATAGGCGTCAGCACAATGTTGGTGGCGTGCAATTCTTTTAGCTTCTCGACGATGTCCCAAAAACGAATTTCGTCCATCACCGTTTGCAACATGCTGGTGTTGTCGTCGATGGGCAATACGAGCGGTTGTTGCAGGCTTGGCAGCAGTTCGAGTATATCGCTGCAATTTTCGTTCAAAACGTGCATCGACACCAATTTTTTCGATTGGGCATCGTGTGTGGCATCGAAACGGAACAGCAATTCATCGACAAACGTTTTGTTCAGTGGCGACAATTGTTTATAGGCGGCCAGCACAAGTTTGCAGTCGGCTACATTTTCGAACAGACGCAAGCCGTTGTTGGCCAGGTTCTCGTTTGGTGCGATGCAGTCGAAATGCAAATCGGCCAATCCGGATTGCACCAACGAACGCCCCGAGTTAGTGGCGAAAATCTTGGCACGCAGTCCCCGATTTTTTATATGTTTGGCCAATATATTCGGCAATGCCGTAACGATGGTGTAACCGTTCAGATTGTCGGGAATTTTTTTGTTATCGAGTGCCGCCACGATGGCTAATTTGCGATGTCCGATGTTCAACTCGCGCAAAATGTCGATGTTGGCTTGTGTTTCGTCAATCAGATGCTGTCCTACAACGGACAAATCGACCAATCCGTTAGCGGTGAGGGCCGGTATGTCTGTTTCGGGAACGAACAAAAATTCGGCGGGAAAATTGGCCGATTGGTTGCGTGTGCCGGTATGTGTGGATAGCAAGTGTATGCCCATGCGCTCAAGCAGGCGCAGACTCTCGTTTTTCTGGCTCTCGTCCGACGAAATGGCTATGCGTATCATCTGTTTTTTCGGTTTTGATGAAAAGGTTGTTTATTTGGTTGCAAAAATACGTCTTTTTTTAGAAACAAAAAAGGCCTATTTTGTAAAAAATAGACCATTCTTGCGTTGTAAACTAAAAATTATTCAGCAACAACTTCAGCCGGAGCTTCTTCAGCAGCAACTTCTTCAACTACAACAGAGTCGGCAGGAGCAGCAACTTCTTCAACTACAACTTCTTCAACGACCGGAGCAGCTTCTTCTTCGGCAGCAGCTTCTTTGGCACCGCAAGATGCGAAAGCAACAGCAACAGCGGCAGCCATGAAAAGAACTAATTTTTTCATCTTTAAAGAGATTTAATTTGGTTAAACAAAAATTTTTGTAAATTCAAGTGCAAAGGTAAACATTTATTTTATAATTATACCATTTTTATTGAATTATTTTTCAAATTTTATTATGCTGATAATCAACGAATTATAAGTTTTAACACTGTTTTTCTTTCAAAATGTCATTTTCCGGCCGTCAATTCTGAGCGTTTTTGACGCCCATAACTGCGATATTCGTCGAACGGAATATCAATATCGGGTTCTTGCCAAGCGGCTGTGTGGGCGAGGCCGAATTGCAAAAATTTGATGGTGATGCCGCGCGCGAGCCATTGGGTTTCGTAGTAGGTTTTGATGGTGAGCACCGTGTCGTCGGCATGTGTGGCATACACGTTGTCGGTGCGGACAAATATCGGCAGATGGTTGACTTCGGCCACGGCGCAGGCGTAGGTGAACAGAAATTGGCTGTCGGTTTTGAGGTTGATGCGACCGTCGGGCGCGAGTATCTGTTCGTAGAGGTGCAGGAAGTCGGTGGAAACCAGCCGTTTACCCACTTTTTTCATTTGCGGGTCGGGGAATGTTATCCAAATTTCGGCCACTTCGCCCGGTGCGAAAAAGTGGTTGATGGCGTTGATGCCTGTGCGCACGAAGGCGACGTTGTGCAGGGCGCGTTCCTGCGCCTGTTTGGCGCCTGTCCACATGCGCGCGCCTTTGATGTCGATGCCGATGAAATTTTTGTCGGGAAAACGTTCGGCCAATCCGACAGTGTATTCGCCGCGACCACAGCCGAGTTCGAGCACAATGGGGTGCGTGTTGCCGAAAAAGCGTTCGTGCCATCGGCCTTTGAGGTCGAACGTGGCGCCGGCGGCCAATTCGTTGTACGACAGTTGGAAAACGTGCGCGAATGTCTCCATTTCGGCGAATTTTTTCAGTTTGTTTTTGCTCATTGTGCTGATGTGTTGTTTGCGGTGCAAAAGTACGATTTTTTGCCCGAAATGGCAAATCGAACCGGCGTTGTGTGGCGGTTTGCCGCTCGCGGACGAAGAATTTCGTCGATTTTTTATCGAAAAACAATAAAAATATTTTGCTATTCAAAAAAAAAGTTGTTACTTTGCCGCCACAAAACAAAAATTGATTTTTATAATGAAAAAAGTAGTTTATGCAATGATGATTGTATCAGCAATGGTGGCTGCATCGTGCGGCCGCAAGGAGGCGCAGACCTCGGGTATCTACCTATCGAATTTGGACACGACGGCTGTGGCTCAAGACGATTTTT
>JBJEJW010000029.1:0-18893 GCA_051878315.1 Paludibacteraceae bacterium
CACCGAAACACAAAATGTGTGGTTTGACTTGCAGGATTTACAAGACTATCTGCCCGAACACCCCGCCGCCGCCACAATATATGGGTGGGTGAGCCAACGCACAATACCATATAATAAAAACGGCAAACGTTTGCGGTTTAATAAGGTCGAAATTGATAAATGGTTAAATAGCGGCCGCCAAGCAACACGCGCCGAATTGTTGGCCAATGCTAACAAAATGTTACACAAAAAATTTTAATTTGTTATGAAACACACAACAACAAATGCGACACTAACTACCGCAATAGTTAATGCCGCCACTCAAATTGAACATTGCAAAGATACAACAAGTTTTTGTAATGTGCAAGCAGAAAGCCCCCAATCTTTGATTGATAATATTGAAAGCAGTATTGCCAACGCCAAAATAATATGTCGCACGCCGCAACTGCCTATTTGGGGACTGCCCGACAACGTGCAACGTATCATTGAAAACTATACCAACGGATTACAAGCCAACCGCGATATTGTAACGGCGGCGGTCTTGTGTGCCATTTCGACCGCAGCAGGCAAGCGCAAACGCATAAAATTTGATAATTTTACAAACACGCCATGTGTGTGGTTTTGTGTAGTTGCTCCAAGCGGCTCAAACAAAAGCACACCCATAAAAGAAATGTTGCAGCCCTTAAATGATATTGATACAAGTGAATATAACACATGGAAAAACGGCGACAAACAACAACCATACAATCAAATAATAATAAGCGACACCACACCCGAAGCACGTAACAAAGTGTTACAATATAGCAACGGATTATTGTTGTACAGCGATGAATTAGCAACATTTTATGGCCATATCAATCGATACAATAAAAAAAGTAGTGGCGGCGAATTGGCGCATTTATTATCAATTTACGATAATTCGGATTTTACAATTAACCGCATAGGCGATGAAACAACACGCATACAGGCACCATTTATGAATATAATAGGCACAACACAGCCGAGAGTGTTTGCCCAAATTTTCGCGGACAATACCGACAATGGTTTTTTGCACCGTTTTTTGTTTGTATATCTACCAAATGAGCGTGCGCAATATCATAGCGATACAATAATTTCGGACGAAATAAAAAAAGAATGGGATAGGTATATACAAAGAATTTACCAAGATAAAACAGACACCATTTTGCACTGCGATGATGCTGCACGGGGGCGTTTAATTGATTATGAAAACAAACTAACCGACAGCATAAACAACGCCGATGCAAACAACGATTATTTGCGTACATATTTAGGCAAGTCAAAAAAAACGCTTGAACGCTTGACGCTTATTTCGGCAATAGCCAACAATGCACCCGCCATCACGTTACAACACGTTAATTACGCCATTGAATGCGTGGAATATTTTATAAATAGCGCACAAAATGTACGCAATTTGTTGCAGCAACCCAAGCAGACAGACAAAAAAACAAACAACGAAATTATACAATCGTTTTTTGAGTTATTCCCGAATGCCAACAAAATGGCCGTTTCGCATGCATGTGGTATGAGTGATTATTATATAAGCAGAATGTTGAACTACAAGAAAAATAACTAAAAATACAAGATGCGTTGTAAGTGTTTGTAAGTGCCTTTTTTGAACTTAAAACGCTTATTTACAACGATTTATTGTAAACCCTTACAATTACAAAATAGTTTTCGTATGCAACAATATAAATATGAATTAGATAGGAGCAGCAAAAAATATATTTGCCCGCAGTGTGGCCACAAAAGGTTTGTTTTGTATGTTGATAGTGCCACAAACCAACCCATTGCAACAAATGTTGGTCGGTGCGACCGCGAAAATAGTTGCGGTTATCACTATACACCCAAAGATTATTTTGAAAACAACACCTACATTGCGCCACATGTTGAAAGGCCGCAGCCAACACCCGAGCCGCCAAAATTACCATCATACATTGATTATGATGTATTATTGCAAACATTAAAATGTTACGACAAAAATATATTTGTACAATGGTTAGTTTCGGTTGTTGGGCGTGAATGTGCCATGCGTGCCGTTGATGCCTATAAAATAGGAACAGCAAAAGACGGCTACACAATATTTTGGCAAATAGACACAAATAATAATGTGCGTACCGGTAAAAAAATGTTATATCAAACAGATGGACACCGCGACAAAAACGGCGACCATGCAAAAATTGATTGGGTGCATACAAAATACAAGAATTTCACACTGCAACAATGCTTATTTGGCGAACATTTGATAAATGATAACCCAAATAAACAAATTGTACTTGTAGAAAGCGAAAAAACGGCTATTTTATGTAGCGTGATAATGACCAATTATATTTGGTTGGCAACAGGTGGGTGTGGCGGTATTTCGCCCGATAGATGCAAAGCATTATACAATAAAAATGTTGTTTTATTCCCCGATGCTCAAAAATATCATGATTGGGAACAAAAAGCACAAAAGCATTTGAACAATATATGTAAAACTATAACGATAAATAATTACGTTGAAACACACGCCACCGAACAGGAACTCAAAGACGGCATTGATATTGCCGATTTATTGATAAAAACAGATTTGAAAAAATATTTGTCAGCTGATTGTGTCGATTTGCGTTGCTACAAACCACAAAATCAAAATCAATGTTATTATGGTATGGATTACGAAACAAACATATCACAAATAAATCGCTTGTTTAATGGCTTGAACAATTTGGGAAATGGTAAAACTTACAAAATAACGGACAATTTTGAACCGTCCAATTATAAACTTGCAGTACATGCAGCATACGAATATATACAAACACACCCAAATTATACAATTACGGAGAATTACAACACAATCACGCGAACGCAATGAAAAATTTTGTATATTTGCATAAAGTAACAAAATAATTAAATTTTATAAAATATGAAACGTTCCACAAAAATCAACAAACTAAAAAAGAATTTGTTTTTGTCGCATTACGAAAAATATTTATGTAACATTTCGCGAGCATGTGCCGCCACAAGTATAGACCGCAAAACATTTTATAATTGGATTAAGGGCGATGACGATTTCAAAAATCGGGTTGATGAGTTAAACGAGCAAACTATTGATGCAGTTGAAAGTGCATTGATGCAGCAAATAAAAGATGGCAACACCACCGCAACAATTTTCTTTTTGAAAACGAAAGGCAAAAAACGTGGTTATGTTGAAAAGCACGATGTTGAAGTTTCCAATAATGAACCTATTATATTTACTACTACACCCGAGATAAAGGAACTAATTGATAAATTGTAAATTGGTTGTGTTTTGATATTTCTAAAAAAAAGATGTACCTTTGTAAGGTTATAATACATTTGGGCACTATTTGTACCTAAAATTTATAACTAACTGAATATCAGTATCATTTATCTTTGTGCCGAAAAGTTTTGTCATTATGGTAATCTCGTCTGCCAAATTTGTAGTATCGAACAGCGATTGGCGCAACTGTCCGTCGTCGTCGTTGCCCGAATATGCGTTTATCGGACGTTCTAATGTAGGCAAATCCACACTCATCAACCGCCTGACGGCTAAACGCGAACTTGCCAAAACATCGTCAAAACCTGGTAAAACACTGCTTATCAATCATTTCCTGATAAACAACGCTTGGTATTTGGTCGATTTGCCGGGTTATGGTTATGCCCAAACAGGTAAAGAACAACGCGCGCGTTTACGTGCCATGATTGAGGGATATGTGTTGAATCGCGCCGAGTTGGTTAATCTGTTTGTGTTAGTCGATGCGCGTTTGGAACCGCAACGCATCGATTTGGAATTTATGCAGTGGCTTGGCGAAAACGAGGTGCCGTTTGCCATCGTATTCACCAAGGCCGACAAACTATCGCACGGGCGCCTGACGGCCAATGTGGCGACTTATAAGGAAAAACTTTTCGAAACGTGGGAGGAGTTGCCGCCTATTTTCATTACCTCGTCCGAAACGGGTTACGGCAAAGACGAATTACTCGGTTACATTGACGAATTGAACCACCTGCCATCCGCCGACGAATAGGCTGTTTTTCAAGAGAAAAATCGTGTTGACATTATCCTTTGCTTTTGAAAGCGAGGGCGTATAGTTTCATCTGCTTGATCATGGCCAGCAGACCATTGCTGCGCGTGGACTTTTTGACGTAAGTCATCCAAAAAAGCGATAAACAGCATCACGCTCTTTTTGCGTGCCTATATCTCGTCCAAAAGAGGCTAAGCAAGTATTCAAAAAAAGACGAGAAATGAGTAAAAAACTCCATATCACCTACACAGGAACACACTCAAAAACACCACACTATTGCGACACGTTGTTACAAAAAAATTACACAGAATTTGCACGTTTCCCGAAAAAATAGTACTTTCGTGGCATATTAAAACGATTATTATGAAATCATTTCTGCATTTTGTGCCTGGTGCATTGCTGCTGACGGCCATGTTGTGCACTATGCCTGCAATAGGACAAACAGATTCGGCAGTAAATTCCGCTAAACCGCACAAGGAAAAGAAAGTGTATCCCCCCGTCAAGCAGCATAACGAGCTACGTATAGGCTGGGGCGATATGATGTTTGAAACCTTGATATGGCACGAACGCGACCTACTGCCGAATATAAACGGCGATATTTATGCCAAAAACTATCGCTATACACAACATTGGTTTGCCGAATATCTGTACCGCATAAATTTTTGGTTCGGTGTGGGCGGTATGGTGGACTACGGCGGCGTGTATTGGGACAAAGTGGAACGCAATGCTGCGGGCAACGAGTTGCAACAACTTTATACCGCATGGTTTGCCAATATCGCCATAATGCCGTTGGTGCGGTTCACCTACTATGATAAAAAGTTGGTGCGTCTTTACTCTGCACTGGGTTACGGACTGAATATCAATACAGGGACAGAGGTGGACTACAAAGGTCGCGAAACAGCCTGTGCCGGCGTACTCAATCTGACGCTACTGGGCATAAGCGTCGGCAACGAGCATATATTCGGCAGCGTAGAATTGGGTGGCATGTTCTCCATTGCCAACAAGCAAGAAATTTACCTGCTTGACTCACGTATCTTCACTGCCTCTATCGGAGTACGCTTCTAATGTTTAATTGCTACTTATGAAAAAACTTACTTACATATTGATTTGGTCGCTGCCATTACTACTTGTCGGTTGCTACAACGATAATGTTGATCTGGTAGATTTTACCTCGACAGATGGCGGCGTAGGGGCTTTCCGCGTAATATCGCAAAAAACAACCGATTTAGGCAATATCCAATGGAGCGAAGCGCAGCAAGAGTTATTTGCGCAATCATCCATGCAGCAAAATCTCGACGATTCCGTTCAAGCGCCCATGCGTGCATCGTCCACCAACATGAATGCCGTTGTACAACAACTAATTGATTGGGGACATGGACAAAAAGCCATCGAATTGGCAGGCGTATATCTATCGGAAGATACGAAGAAAAATCCCATTATGCTATCCGGCAAAGTGATTCTGCCCGCAAACAAAAAATTCAAACGTTACATCCTTGTTTCGCACTACACGATAGCCGCCAACGAGGAGGCACCTAGTCAAACTTTCTCGCTGGAAGCAATGCTCGTCAGTCTGGGCTATGCGCTGATTATCCCCGACTATCTCGGCTACGGTGTCACGGCCGACAAAGTACACCCTTATCTCGTCATGGAAACCACGACGACCAATGTGCTGGATATGTATTTCCAAGTATTACCTTTCATGGAAGCAGCAGGTTTGGCGCCCGAACATGATGACATATACCTGATGGGCTATTCGCAAGGCGGCGCGGTTACGATGGGCGTACAACACCTGATAGAAACACGCTTTACCGACCAAGTAAAAATTCGACGCGTATTTGCGGGTGGCGGACCATACGATGTAAAGGCGACATACGACAAATTCATCGAAACCAACTACGCGTCCTACCCCTGCGCCGTACCGTTGATGACACAAGGTGTAGTGGTTGGCAACAATCTGAATTTGGATTTAGCCACCATTTTGCAACTACGTATCTACGAAAATCTTGACGAGTGGATAAACACCAAAAAATACACCACTACGCAAATTAATGAACTGATAGACACGCACATAACAGACGAATTGTTAACCTCTGTCGGCATGGACAGAACCAGTCACGAGGTATCCGAACTCTACAAGGCACTCACGCTCAATTCGATATTGTCTTACTCGTGGACACCCGAGGCACCTGTTTTTATCTTCCATTCTATCGACGATGATATAGTACCATACGTAAATGCTACGCTTGCCAAAAGTAAGTGGCAGTATGGGAATATACAGTACAATTTCGGGCACTACGGCAACCATGTCGCCGGATTATTGCGGTTTATTATGAATGTACGCACACTGCTCATCAACGAAGAAAAAGAAGAAAACGGCAACTATAATTTCTGATAATGTTACACAGCGTTATCGGATAAAAAATGAATAATTACACGTTAATTTGTATGGCGAAAGAAAAATCATATCGTTTTACAACATGTGTGTTGTGTTTACTATTGTTCGCAGCAGGCTTATGCAGTTGCGACCCCAACGCCAAAGCCTACACCAAACACATCGTGATTGATATTGATGTACAAAACATCTCTGCAGGTTTCGTGCAAGTAGAATCCCGCACCAATCGCGAGGCGTTCTATCTGATTAGTATCCAGCAGGCGCAAGAGAATGTCAATCCGCAGGAAATAGCCAAGACTTTTATGTTGCTGGCGTTGGATAGTGCTTATTTGGACTATCTGAAGTGGCGCAATGGGGAGTTGAATAAGCATACACCTTTTGTGGCAGATTTCGCATCTCATTCGTTGCAGTACGGGACCACCAATCGCACATTCTGTTTCCTGCAACCCGATACCGACTATTGGATTTTTGCTTTCGGCGTTGATCCCAACTCCAATAAACCTTTCGGACAGCTATTTCTCAAAACGATTACAACCAAACAAACATCGGTTTTGACAATGGATTTTCAATATCGTGTCCGTGGCGAATGGGATTACGTCTATCCCAAAGATACAACGGGCGAAATTATTTCGGACGTGCCATGGGTTGGTATGACAATCGACAGTATCGTGTTGCGCGAAACGAATTGTCGCGTACCGGGCGAGTTCTTCGTGCAAACGTTCCAAACGTACTATGATTATAAGTTGGACATAATATCCTATGGCGTGGTGGCGCACCAAAATAACGGCAACAGCGAAGGTACTACCTACACCAAGTTCGAAGAAGGACACACCTATTATAGTGCGTTCGCTATATTGGACGGTCCTATCACTTTTCCGCCGGCCGAAACCAAATACGACATTTACCGCTTCACATGGTACGGCGATTCCACCGACCTCTACTTCACCCACAAAGACTGTACGCATGGTGCGTGGTAACAATGATGACACCCACACAAAAAAGGCTATCAGACCCATTCGGGTAGGATAGCCTTTCTTGTTATTACTTCAATGATTCTTATCCGCCAAAGTTATCGAAACGAATCATATCGTCCTCGACACCGAGGCTGTGGAGCAAATCCAATACCGTTTTGGCCATCATCGGCGGACCGCACAGATAATATTCGATATCTTCGGGTGCATCATGCTGTTTGAGATAAGTATCGCCCATAACGGGAGCAATGAATCCCGGTGTATATTTCACGCCCATGGCATCGGCCTTGGGATCGGGACGGTCGAGCGCCAAATGGAAGTGGAAATTCGGATATTCCTTTTCCAATTCGAGAAAATCCTCCATAAAGAACACTTCGTCGATAGCGCGTGCGCCGTAAAAATAGTGCATCTCGCGGTCGCGTGTATGCAACGTTTTGAGCATGTGCATGATTTGCGCACGCAACGGAGCCATACCGGCACCACCACCAACCCAAATCATCTCGCGTTTAGAGTCGAATACAGGATGGAAATCGCCATAAGGTCCCGACATCGTTACTTTATCGCCGGGTTTCAGGCTGAAAATATAGGTTGACGCAATACCGCACGGCACATCCATAAATCCGGGACCCTGCTCTTTCGGTTTGAAAGGCGGCGTGGCGATACGCACGGTCAGCGTGATGATGTCGCCCTCATCAGGATAGTTAGCCATAGAATAGGCACGAATGGTAGGCTCGGTATTCTTCTGTTTCAGACCAAACAAACCAAATTTTTCCCACACAGGCACATATAAGTCGCCAATGAGCGAACGGTCAAAATCGTTGTAGTCGATGTCGTAAGTAGGGATTTTGATTTGCGCATACGAACCCGGTACAAAGTCCATGTGTTCGCCGGGTGGCAGTTTCACCTTAAACTCTTTGATGAAACTAGCCACGTTGCGGTTGCTGATAACTTCGCACTCCCATTCTTTCACACCGAGAACGCTTTCCGGGACTTTAATGCTGAGGTCGCCTTTCACTTTCACCTGACAACCAAGACGCCAATGGTCTTTCTGCTGTTTGCGCGAAAAGTGCACGGTTTCGGTCGGTAAAATTTCGCCGCCACCTTCGAGCACTTGGCATTTACATTGTCCGCACGAGCCTTTGCCGCCGCACGCCGAAGGCAAAAATACACCGGCATTGGCCATTGCGTTGAGCAACGAACTGCCCGAGGTCACTTCCATTTCTTTGTCGCCGTTGAGCGTAACTTTCACATTGCCCGACGCCACCAAATAGCGTTTGGCAATAAGCAACACAATGACCAGTAAAATGATAACCGCCAAAAAGACGACCAAACTAGTGAGTATTGCTGTGGAATTAATTTCGAGTAACATATATTCTGATATTTGTTTGTGAATTGAATCTTAAATTTTCAGCCCGCTGAAGCAAAGGAATGCCATCGCCATCAAACCGACGGTGATGAACGTAATACCCAAGCCACGCAACGGCGCCGGCACATTGCTGTACTCCATTTTTTCGCGAATAGCCGCCAACCCCACGATGGCCAACATCCAACCGAGACCCGAGCCAAACGCATAGGCCAACACATCCCACATGCTCGTGAGGGCTTTGGGGTCGGTAGCATCGAGGCCGACGCGCTGCTGCATGAACAAAGCGCAACCCATGATGGCGCAGTTCACCGCAATCAGCGGCAAGAAAATGCCCAACGACGCATAGAGCGACGGCGAAAATTTTTCGACAATCATCTCAACCAATTGCACAATGGCCGCAATGACCGCAATGAAGAGAATGAAACTCAGGTAACTCAAATCGAGCGTAGCAAAACTGTCGCCCAACCAAGCCAGCGCGCCGGCACTCAGCACATAGCGTTCGAGCAGGTAGTTCACCGGCAACGTGATGAGCAGCACAAACGTAACCGCCACACCAAGTCCGAGCGACGTTTTCACATTTTTCGACACCGCCAGGTACGAGCACATACCCAGAAAGTAGGCGAAAATCATGTTGTCCACAAAAATGGACCGAACAAATAAACTTAAAGCGTGTTCCATATTCTTTATTATTTATTATTTATTTTTTAAGAAACCTAATACTTGATAGAGTTCAATACACAAGAAAATGATTTCTCATTTTCATCAGGCAGCATCAATATTAACGTTGGTACTTGCTTTTGTATGGTGTCATAAGCATTAGTATAATTTGCCATATCAACTTGATAAAATTCCCTAATATCACAACTTATATCATCAAGCACTATCTCATGAGAAAACACATCATCAGGGAATATTACAATCGTATCACGACAATTATCAATGCGTTTAATGCACACAACATTATTATCACTATTTGTTTTGATATTGGTATTGATGTAACAACCTTGTATTCGTTCGACAGTCATCATGCCATGATTCGTATATATGATATCAACCATCGAATTTTTGGTATATACATATACACCATAACTACTAATGTCTTTTTTACACGAACACAACACAAAAACTATAATAGCACAGACACAATAACAAAACTTATTCATAATATTAGTTTACCTGTTTTTTGAGAGCATAGGCAATAAAAACAACAGTCATACTAAATGAAACCATGCGTTGTGTTGCACAGACAATTCGTGTTGCGCTTTCCAAACCAAATTGCGACTTTATTTTTCCTGTAAATCCTTATCCACCGAACGATGTACCCAGATGACGCACGCCACCAGAATCAACGCCATCGACGGCATCATCATCAAGCCGCAGTTCACATAGCCGGCATCGTACACGCATTGCGGAATAACCTGATAGCCCAACAACGTGCCGCTGCCAAGCAGTTCGCGGAAGAATGCCACTATAATCAGTATCAGCGAATAACCAACGCCGTTGCCCAGACCGTCGAGAAACGAGTCCCACGGTTTGTTGCTCATGGCAAACGCTTCGAGTCGTCCCATCAAGATACAGTTGGTGATAATCAGACCAATATACACCGACAACTGCACACTGACATCGTAAACATAGGCTTTCAGAAACTCGCTGACGATGGTTACCAACGCCGCCACTACTACCAATTGCACGATGATGCGCACACTACTCGGAATGGTGTTGCGAATAAGCGAAATGACCACATTGGCCAACGCCACAATGATGGTTACCGATAAGCCCATGACGATAGCCGGTTTCAATTCCACCGTAACAGCCAACGCAGAGCAAATGCCCAAAACCTGCACGGCCACCGGATTGTTTTTGCTCAACGGGCCAAGCAATGTATTCAACAGTTTTTCGTTTTTCATATCTCTTTTCCTCCAAATTCTTCGTTAGTAGTTTCTTCGGCCGATGCTTGACGCAAGAACGGTTCGTATGCGCCGATGCACGATTTCAACATCGATTCTACGCCTTTCGATGTGATGGTACCGCCCGAAATGGCATCCACCTGTTCTTGATCGTCGGCTGTTTGTCCAGCTTTCATCACGCCAATTGATGCGAAAACACCGTCGCGCATGATGTGTTTACCCTCGAATTGCTGTTGGAATTTCGGTGTGGCGATATTAGCGCCAAGTCCCGGAGTTTCGCTGGCATGCGAGAAATAGACACCATACACCGTGTTTTTGTCGTCGTCGAGTGCGATATAGCCCCAAATGGCTCCCCACAATCCTGCACCATGCAGCGGAATGATGTACTTCGTGGCGCCATCGACCTTGGCCACATAGAGCGGCAGTTGGCCTTCGTCGGCTTTCACATCGAAGTCGATTACAGGATCGAGCGTGCGCACCACCATGCCGGCGGCATCGAGCAGATAATAGTGCTCGATAGTGTTTGCATACGTTTCGGCGGCATCGCCCTGCGTCAAATCGACCGCAGGCAGCGAACTGAGAATCTGTTTTTTGGTGTCGAGTTTGACGTTGTCGTTTTGACGGTCTTTCAGTGCGCCCGACGTAACCGACAGCAGCAAAGCCACTATCACCACTATCACGGTGGTAAAAATCAGAATGTAGGCATTGCTGTTTTTGTTCAACCCTTTTTTCGCGGGTTTGTCCTCGCCCACCGGTTCAAACTCCGATGCGGGCGCTTGACACACGGGACATTTATCGGGGGCGGCATTGCCCTCGTGAATGTATCCGCAGACTTTACATCTAAATTTTTTTGTTGCCATAAATATTTGATTAAAAATTTCTAATTTTCAATATTATGTTTTTCAGTTCATTGCGTACTAAAAACATTACAAATGTTAATCATCAATTGTTATGCTGTAACTATTATCAACTAAACCATTCAAACTAAAGTAAAAATCGCCTCCCGATACTATTTATAATGTTTTTGGGGCATTGTGCCAACAAAGAGTCCCTAATCTGTGTATCCGAATATGGGGCTGTTTCCCAACTTTTATAGAACGTATCATTGATTGTTATGGATGACGAACAATAGACATAATATGGTTTAGCGCCACCTACACGTTTAAGCGTAATTTGATATAATGGATTTTCTCTTATACCTATTGTATCTATGTAGCGTTCCGTCATAATGGTAGGATAAACTCCAAAGGCATTTGCCTTGGCAACCATAGAAGTTAGAGTGTGTTTGGCTTTGTCTTGCGCATCCCAATACGATACAGCAATTGTATCACCTTCAGCATCAATATATATAGCATTACACCGCTCGTGATATTCTACATGACACGACGACACAATCAGCACCATCAAACTAACAACTACTATGAAATAGATATTTCTGTTACTCATAGTTAGTTTTCTAAGCATCATATAAATTCCAACAATTATATTTTGTCTATGGTTATCCAAAACAATCGGTATCAATTCCGTATCTACTTAATCGTTTATTGTAATATTGATGTTTGTAAAAGTTGGAGCTACAAAAGCACTTCCCTTTATAGCGTGTGTTTGATTGTCATCAAATACTAAGATTTTTTCAGGTTGTTGTGATAATATGGAGTCTCTTATCTGACAATGTGGATATGGAGCATCTGCCCATTGTTTATAAAATTTTTGATTGATCCACAAATATGGATGATAATAGACATAAAAAGGTTTATCGCCACATGTACGTGTAACACTAAAATATGCGGCATAATCATCACCGTTCTTTTGTGTTCCCGTATGTTGATATACCCGACCTAAAATTACAGATGCAAGCGAATTTTCTACCATGGTATCCCGTTCAACGCCATCGCCACCACGATCAAACTCCGTGATATACGATACGTTTAACGCATCTCCTTCACTATCTAAAACGATAGTATTTTCTGTTTCGAGCCATTCCGGTTCGCAAGCACTCAACACAAGTGCTGTACCAGCTAACCATATTAAATATTTTAAATCACTCTGCATCACGCCAACCATAATGTAAATTCCAACAATTATATTTCTTCCAATAAGGATAATACCCCTGATATCTCATATAAGCCCCATTGTCGGCAACCAAAAAGAATTTATCTTTTTTCATTCCTGATTGAGTTTTATTATATGTTGTACCAATACCTGCCCAATAGTGCGCACCATCACAAATAATAATTGGTTCATTATAATCTTGTATCCATTTAATAGGACAACAATTAAAAACCATTCGACATCTTGCTCCTACAGCATTGATAACCCAATATTCATGCCAGATTGTGTTAATGGACATCCGAGATTCGATTCCCACAATGTTTCATCGTGCCATAACTTATATAAACCTCCATCACATTGTGGACTATAAGAATCAACCATATCACAATCATTATACTCATAAAACGCATAAGAATAAGTAGCATCATACTGAAAACATTCTAACAAAGAAGGTTGATTACCAAAGATTGGTATATAGACACTCCCATAATAAGAATATTTACCTCTATACAACCAACACATTGCAGAGGGTCCACAATCACCTCGCCAACGTGTAAATCGTAATTCATTATTGGTATATTCTTGAATAAAATAACTATAAGTTTCTAGGATAGCAGTTAGATTATTTTCGATGATCATATAATCGGATGCTGATAAGGTGAAATATACTGCTGTATCAGTATCATATTGTTGTTCATACATCCAATAATTCATATTTGAATCAATATACTCCTCAATTCTTGACAATGCAACACTAAAAGGTATTGGAGAAATATTATTTTCTTCATTATCTGCCAAATACTCATTATAATCATCAAGCATCATCGGTTCGTCCTCTGCCATTATATTAGCTAAATTCTGTAAGTTATTTATAACATAAGGATGAGTTGGTATATCAAAATTTGATATTTCTAGTTCACCTTCTGCCGTCAGTTTATAATATTCACCCGTACCTACGCTCCCATAATAAACGGAAGGATACTGTCCTATAAATCTATCATACCATACATCATAATTACCATAAGACACAGCTCCTACATAAGCTATCAACTCTTCGTGTATGGGTCGCGCATATACTGTGATTATTGTAAGAACTTGTTCTCCCCATGTAATAGCAAATTCATAATAATATGGCACACCCTCATAATCATACACAACTACCGGCCTATTCGATATAGATAAGGTTAGCGGCTTTCTTTCAAATAACTGCATAAGCGTGATTTCCCGATAAGGGATATCACCATTCCACAGCATAGAAGAGCGCAAAAACTCAATAAAAGCACGCTTGCGGGCAAATTTATAATCAAGAATAGTTTCCGAATTATTGCGTCTTAAACGCTCTAATGTACTTGTGTCACAAAACTGAATATTATATAATTCATTTTGACCGTCATCATCATTATTCCAAGCACATTTAGCATGTATTTGCGAATAACGTGATTGCTCTGTCTGTAAAGAATCTTCAGAGCAAGCCGTACACAAAAACACGATAAATAATCCTATCAGAAACTTTTTAATCATCAAAATTGTAAAGGTTGTATCCTTTGTACGATCCTTATTGAGGCGAATTTGTGTTGTTATTACAAAATTCCTATTTCGTTGCGCGTTTTAGGCGTTTTTTGATGTTGGATTGCACGACACACCAATCGATGAGGCAGCCGAAGACGTTCATCAGCAGGATGGCGAGCATCATACCTTCGGGATAACCGGGGTTGAGCACGCGCACCACAATGGCTACAACGCCAATCAGCAAACCATAAATCCATTTACCGACTTCGGTGCGTGCCGCAGTTACAGGGTCGGTGGCCATGAATACGGCACCAAACGCAAAGCCACCCAACACCAAATGCTCGTACCAAGGCAGGTGTGCAATGGCGATGTCGGGGCCCCACAAATTGAACGCCAAAGCCGTGAGCGCACCGCCGGCAAATACGGACAGCATGATTTTCCAACTTGCCACACCGGTCGCAATCAGCACGACAGCACCCAGCAAAATGGCTAAAGTCGATGTTTCGCCCACCGAGCCGGGAATCCAGCCGATGAATGCGTCCCAAAAACCTATCGGATTACCCAAAATATCGTGCAAAGCAACATCGCTCGTCGATGATGTAGCAAGTTGCCCAAGCGGCGTTGCGCCCGAATAACCATCGACAGCGTTACCTGCACCCCACCAGAAAGCATCGCGGGTACGTACAAACACTTGGTCGCCCGACATTTTGGTCGGATAAGCGAAGAAGAGGAATGCACGCGTGATGAGTGCCACATTGAAGATATTATAACCCGTACCGCCAAATACCTCTTTGGCGAAAATCACAGCAAACGCCGTGGCAATGGCTACCATCCACAGCGGCGTATCGATAGGCACGATGAGTGGAATCAGAAAACCGGTAACGAAGAATCCTTCGGCCACTTCCTCTTTTTTGATTTGCGCAATGATAACCTCGATGCCCAATCCGACGATATACGATACCAAAATAGTGGGCAACACAGCCAGCAAACCAAAGGCAAATTGTGTCCAAAAACCGGCTTCAACGCCAATGGCGAGAAAATGTTGATAACCCACATTCCACATACCAAACAACATGGCCGGAATCAACGCTATCAGCACGGTAATCATCGTACGTTTCGTATCGATGGCATCATGAATGTGTGCACCGGTTTTTTTGGCCGTTTCGTTCGGGACAAACAAGAATGTTTCCACCGCATCAAACAGCGAGTGCAGCGGCGCCAACTTTCCACCTTCGGAAAATGTCGGCTTTACTTTATCTACAAGTTTTTTTACGAAATTCATATCTTAAAATTTTTCTTTTGCCAATTATTCGAGTTCCTTACGCATATAGTCCAACGCCTCGCGCACGATTTTCTGGAGTTCCAGTTTCGACGTGCAGACAAATTCGCAGAGAGCGAAATCTTCAGGCGCGACTTCATAAGCCCCAAGTTGTTCCATTTTATCCAGATTTTTTGCAATCATGGCTTTAATCAATGGTTCAGGCAGAATGTCCATTGGGAACACTTTGTCGTATTCGCCACTCATGATGATGGCGCGACGACCACCCAAAATGCGGGCATCGTAATCGTAATGGATGTTGAAACATCCAAACAATCGCCGCCACGGATAACTCAAGCTATTGCTGAATTTGTGGAAACGCGGCGAAAGCCAGCCGAACATTTCGTCAGCTTCGTCGCCTTCGGCTATGGCGCTCACGACACCGGCGAACGGACTTAAGACGGTATTTTCGTCGGCTTGCGTACCTGTCAGCACATTGCCGTTGATTACGCGCACCTTGATTCCTCGGCTCAAGTCGCAGTTAACAATGGCCGCTATGGACGTTCCCGACAACGTACGCACATAGGCAGGCTCCACCACTTCGGGACCGGCAACCGCAACCAAGCGTTCCATATCAAGCGTGCCGGTGCGTGCGAAATGTCCGAGCAACGCCACATCCTGCACATTCATCGTCCAAACCGTTTCGCCTTTGTTCACAGGATTCAGACGGTTTATTTGAACACCAACATTTCCGGCAGGATGCGCTCCCGCAAATTCGTTTATTTCAACGTCTTTCATATTGCGCAACTCAACCGCTGTATTGGGAGCCACCGAATAGTACACTTTGCCATCGGTGAGTTTTGCCAATGTGGAAAGTCCTGCCTGCACATCGGCGGCACGGCCTTGCAACACAAAATTATAGTCGGGCGCCAACGGTGCCGAATCAAACGCAGAAACAAATATGGCTTTCGGTGTCGTTTCGGGATTAGCCACTACATCGTAGGGACGTTGGCGAATGAGAGCGCCGAAACCGGCATCCAACACTGCTGTCAGTACCTGTTTGCGTTCGGCATTCAAATCGATTTTTTCTAACTTCTCGCATGTTTGTTTGCCATCGCGTTGTACAGCAACATAGAGCAATTTGCGACGTTCGCCACGCGCTACTTCAATCACCGTACCGCTGATGGGCGACGTGATTTTCAACGTCGGACGGTTTTTGTCGAATAGAAGCACTGTGCCTACTTTCACGGCATCACCTTCCTTAACGGCCACTTTCGGTATAATACCGTGATAGTCGTCGGGGACAACCTTGACCACTTCCGGCTGCGGCATCGAAACGACACGCAGTTCGGCACGGCCATCTATGGCTATGTCCAACCCTTTTTTCAGTTTAATCGTTTTCATATTGTTGTTTTTGAAAGTAAATATCGTAACAAAACCGCGATGTTTTTCATCGCAATTTTTTGGCGACGCAAAGTTACTGTTTTTTTATCAATTTTGCAATAAAGAATTTTTAGTAATTTTGCATCGAAAAATAAAACGTCGAATCGCGTGAAAATTGCCGACATAGAATTTGCGAATCAGCCGCTGTTTTTGGCACCGATGGAAGATGTTACCGACCCGGCATTCCGTTTGCTGTGCAAGCGGTTTGGTGCCGATTTGGTCTATACCGAATTTGTATCGGCCGACGCCCTTGTCCGCAGCGTGAAACGCACCGAACAGAAGTTGACCATTCTGCCCGAAGAACGTCCGGTAGCCATACAAATTTACGGGCGCGACGTACCCACGATGGTGGAAGCAGCCCAAATTGTGGAACAAGCGCATCCCGATATACTTGATTTGAATTTCGGCTGTCCCGTTAAAAAAGTAGCCGGTAAAGGCGCCGGTTCGGGTATGTTGCGCGACATCCCGAAACTGCTCGACATCACGCGCGAAGTAGTAAAAGCGGTTAAGATTCCGGTAACAGTCAAAACACGCCTCGGTTGGGACGACAATTCGAAAATCATTGTCGAACTAGCCGAAGCGTTGCAGGATTGCGGCATTCAGGCTTTAGCCATACACGGCCGCACACGCGCACAGATGTACACCGGCGATGCCGATTGGACACTGATAGGCGCGGTGAAAAACAATCCGCGTATGCACATCCCGATTATAGGCAACGGCGACGTAACGACACCGCAATGCGCCCGCGCATGTTTCGACCGCTACGGTGTCGATGCCGTAATGATAGGACGCGGCGCCATCGGCCGACCGTGGATTTTTGAAGAAATGAAGCACTTTTTGGCCACCGGCGAAACGTTGCCGCCCAAATCGTACGCCTTTCAGGCCGCCATCATCAAAGAACACATCGAACGCAGCATCGCTTGGTTGAACGACGAGCGACGCGGTATCGTACACAGTCGCCGTCATTTGGCCTGCACGCCACTATTCAAAGGCATCGACCATTTTCGCCAAACACGCATCGCCATGTTGCGTGCCGAGAGCAAAGACGATCTGTTTGCCATCATTGACGATATTCCAAACAAATTTGCGATAGACACAGAGTAAAATGACAACAAACTTACTTTTCGTAACATGGAACGCCACGCCCGAAATAGGCGAAGCGTTCGGCATCACATTCCGGTGGTACGGCATTTTGTTTGCCATCGGATTGTTTCTCGGCGGTTGGTACACCTACAATCGCTGTAAAACGCTCGGCTACACGCAAAGCCAATTCGAATCGCTGCTTATTTACTTGTTCGTCGGCATATTTGTCGGAGCGCGTTTAGCGCACTGTTTGTTTTACGAACCCGCTTATTATTTGTCGCATCCGCTGGAGATGTTGTTGCCTATAACCATCTATCCCGACGGTCGATGGGTATTTTCGGGTTATCACGGACTGGCGAGTCATGGTGGTGGTGCCGGCGTAGCTATTGCCGTATGGCTCTTTTGCCGACATTACAAAATCGCTTTCTGGCCGTTAGCCGACATTTTAGCCATCGCTACACCGCTGGCCGGTACTTTCATCCGTTTGGGTAATTTGATGAACAGCGAAATCGTAGGTGCGCCGACAACAGTACCGTGGGCTTTCGTTTTCCCATTGTACGATGCCGTACCGCGTCATCCGGCACAACTATACGAAGCCGCGTTCTACTTGGCCTTATTCGGCTGCATGTGGCTGATGCAAAAGAAATTACGCCAATTACCGGACGGCATATCACTCGGTATTGTATGTACGACGATTGGCATATTCCGTTTCTGCATCGAATTTCTGAAAGAGATACAATCGCCTTTTGAGCGCAGCATGACACTCGACATGGGACAATGGCTCAGTCTGCCGCTGATAGTTATAGGTATCAGCCTGATAATTTATCGGTTGCGCCAACGACCTCAATAATAATCGGCCTCGATGGTTGATAATTGTTGTCGCTTTATCTGTTTCT
>JBJEJW010000030.1:0-18642 GCA_051878315.1 Paludibacteraceae bacterium
TTTTGACAACGTAAACACCACTCAACGAGCCATTTAGACGCGTTACGTCGCGGCCAAGCAGGTCGTAGATGCGGGCACCTTCGGCACCATAGATGCGGCCGGATTCAGCATAGACGAACGATGCCGTTACTGCCTCCAGCGCGGTGGGGGTGGACGACTTAAATTCGGCAGTCAGCTCAATTTCAGCGTATTGCCCTACAGTCAGCGTGCGCGGGTTTTCGCTGATGCCGTCGCTCCATTGCACAAACTGATAGCCACTTGCCGGCACGGCTTCGATCTGGGCGTTGGTGTCGCAGTCAGGGTCGGTGATGACGGACGCCGTGCCTTGGCTCTCGTTGGCCGACGATACTTGCAATTCGTAAAACAGCGTCTCGGTAATGTCCGTAAAATCAGCCCATTTGTCGGCGTCGGCTGTGTAGTCGCCAGATTGACCGCAAGGCACATATAACTTGACTGACGACAGATCAATTCCCTCGAAACAAGGCCAAGAGCTGGTGTTGGTTTGTCCTAATGTTGGCATGGTTTCGCTCTTGCAAATGATTTTGGTCAATGAGGTGCATCCCTTGAAAGTCAATTCGCCGACTTTCGTGAAGCCTTTGCCGAGTATAATGGTCTCAATTCCAGTGCAATTCTGAAACGAGTTATGGAGTTCCGAATTCTCGGCAATCACTGTTTTGACAGATGAATAGTGGAATGCAGCAGAACATTTGCCCATGCGTTCGGGAATAACCAAGGTGTCGAATCCTTTATAATAATTAAATGCACCTATTCCGATTTCCGAAACCGTTTCACGGAAGCCATCGAATTCTTTGGCTAATGGAAAGGCGATAAGTCGTGTAGCGTACTTGTTGTACAGCACACCGTCGATAGCGCAGTAGTTTGTATTATCTTCGGCTACCGTAAAGGCGGTAATACTTTGACAATTAGTAAACGGCTGATCGTTATAGGTCGACATGCCGTTTATTCCGGCGGGAATGTGTACCGTTGTCAGTTTTGTGGCCTCAAATGCAGCTATTCCTAAACTGCTAACGTTCTCGCCAAACGTTACAGATTCAAGTGTTGTATTTCGAAATGCCGACTGGTTGATAATCGGCACATTGATATTCAAAGTCTTGATAGTTTGGTTGTTGTCGAATGCAGAGCTCGAAACTGCTGTTACGTTGTAATCCTTGTCATTGTAATTGACTGATGAAGGGAGCACTACGTTTTCGATTGTGCAGCCGGTGTTGGTGCCCACCGATACGGTTTCTCCGTCGCTGTTGATGGTGTAAACGATGCCGTTAACCGTGAAGTCTTCGGCATTCGCAGCCACTGCGCCGCACATCAAAGCGGCAAGCAAAAAAGTAATTTTTCTCATAATTGTAAAATTTTTAGTTAGTATTAAAATGTTGTTTTCGTATTTTTCGTTATTTTTTCTACCTCCCAACCCTCCGAGGAGGGCTATAAGTCCCCTTTAGGGGATTTAGGGGTAAAAATCTTGGTTCTTTATCCTTTCCCGGACGCAACACGCCACGTCCCTACGCCTCACTTCTCATTATGCCATACACCACCGCGCGACACACGGAAATCCGCATGTCGTTATTTTAGTAAAACTATAAATAAATGTTAAATTTCGGGGGGGGGTAAGTTTATATAAACAACTTATAATCAGTTGATTAAAGCGGTTTATACAAATGGTATGTCCGTTATTTGGTTGCATCTGCCCGAGTATGGAGGTGATTTCGCTGCAAAGGTAAGTATATTTTTTTGTAAAAACAATACGAGAAAACTCGTATTTTCACAATGCGTTTTTCGTCAGCAAAATCGACGAAATGCAGCCACATTTGGCACACAACCAAAAAGAGCAGTTTCCCATTACGGAAACTGCTCTTGGATTTTCGTGGCGTATGCTATTCGGCACCGCCGCCAAGGGCGTGATATAGGCTGATGATACTCTGAATTTCGTCGTATTGGTCGGACACTTCGTCAAGTTGGGCATCCAACAGCGTTTGCATGGCTGTCAGCACCTCCAAATAGTTGGTATTGCCGTGTTGCATCAATAGTTGTGTGTTGTGTACCGCCGTTTCGAGCGCTTTGATTTTTTGCTGTGCCAACTCCTTGTTTTTCAGTGCGGTCTGCCATCCGACAAGCGCATTATTCACCTCGGCGCCGGCATCCAAAATTTTCTGTCGATATGCGAGTAACGCCTCTTGCTGTTGTGCCTTGGCAACTTTCAGATTAGCCACATTTTTACCGTTGTTGAACAGCGGCTGCACCAAACCCGCAACAGCATTCAGCAGCCACGCTGCCGGATTGACAATAACTGTTCCGGCATTGTTAGTCCAACCGGCCGAACCGTTGAGTGTCAGTTTCGGATAGAAATTTGAACGGGCATAATTGGTGGCATAAAAAGCCTGCGCGAGTTCAAACTCCGCCTGCAGCACATCGGGACGGCGGGCAATCATTTCCAACGGCACGCCCACCGACCACCGTTCAGACAGTTGCAAAGCGGCGTATGCACCCCGCGAAATCGCTTGTGGCGTGATGCCCACAAGCGTCGAAAACGTATTTTCCAAAACGCTAATTTGTTGTTCGAGTTTCAACACCGACTGTTCCACATTCAATTTGCCGGCTTGCGTTTGAGCCACAGCCGCCGCCGTAGTTTCGCCGGCCGCCTGTAACGCCTGCATCGCCGACAAACTCTGTTCCCATGTTTGAACCGTCTGTCGGGCAATAGCAAGTTGGCGGTCGAGCATCAACAGCGCATAGTAGTTGTCGGCAATCGTCGCAATCAACTGTGTTTGAACGGCTTGCCGATAGGCATCGCTCCCTGCGAGTTTGGCTTGCACCTGCCTTTTCTGATTGGTCAAACTGCCGAATATGTCTATCTCCCAGCGAACCGATCCGCCGACGGAATAGGTAAATGCGGCCTCGGCACCATCGAAACTGTTCACAGTACCCTGCGGCGACAATTCCGCCGACGGCAGATAAGCCAATTTCGCCGCAATGAGCGACGCGGCAGCCTCGTCGGTTTTGAGACGGGCAATTTGCAAATCGCTGTTGTGCTGCAATGCGTATTCTATCCATCTGCACAAAATCGAATCGGTGAACAATTCCCGCCACGAGAGTTGCGCCAGCGAACCCGTATCACCCACAGCGACCGAGTCGCGATACAGATTCTCGAAAGGCAAATCGGTCGGACGTTGATATTTGCCGTAGATGCCGCAGCCACTGACCGCCAAAGCGACACCCAAAAGGATTGTCATATAACGTGTTTTCATAATGCAACTTGTTGATTTTCTGAATATTTATTCTATTTCCGATGCAACTCGATTTTTTCCTGAAGGCGTTGCATGAGGCAGAACAGCACCGGCGTGACGAAAAGTAAAGCCAATGTGCCGATAGTCATGCCGGCCGTTGTACCAACACCCAACGAGATGTTGCCGTTGGCGCCGGCGCCCGTCGAAAAAATCAGCGGCAACAACCCGACAATCATCGTAAGAGCCGTCATCAAAATGGGACGCAAACGTTCCTTGGCCGCACGCAGCGCCGCATCGCGTATGCTCGACCCTGTCGCACGATAACGTTGCGCAAGTTCGGTGATAAGAATCGCCGTTTTGGCCAACAAACCGATAAGCATAATCACGCCCGTTTGCAGGTAGATATTGTTTTCGAGTCCCGAAATCCATGTGAAAAAGAAACTACCCATCAAGCCTACCGGCACCGACAAAATAACGGCAAACGGAATGACAAAACTTTCGTAAAGCGCTGACAATATGAGATATACGAGCACAATACAAAGCAACATAATGATGACGGTGTTGTTTGTACTGCCCGACTCTTCGCGCGTAATGCCGCCGAATTCATAGCCGTAACCGGTCGGCAAATAGCGGTCGGCAGTTTCCTCGATGGCACGAATGGCATCGCCAGAACTATAACCATCGGCCGGCGCACCGTTGATGGCAATAGACGAAAACATATTGAAACGTTTCAGAATTTGCGGACCGTAACTCTTGGTTATCGTTACAAATTGTCCGATAGGTGCCATGCCGCCCGCAGTGCGCACAAACACATTGTTGAGCGATTCGGTATCGAGGCGATAGACCGGCGCCGCCTGAATCATCACCCTATACACTTTCGAAAAACGATTGATGTCCGACGCATAAATACCGCCATAGTAGCCCGACAATACCGACAACACCTCGTCGGGATTGATGCCCGCCCTGACACATTTGGCGGCATTGACCTCTACCGCATATTGCGGATAATTGACATCGAACGAAGTATAAGCCATGCCGATTTCGGGACGACGGTTCAAGGCTGTTACAAAATCCTGCGTTACATTGTAAAATTCGGTAACATCGCCATCGTTTTTATCTTGAGCATACAATTCGAAGCCGTTTGTCATGCCAAAACCGATGACCATCGGCGGCGCGTAAGCAAACACATTCGCATCTTTGATGTGGGACGTGCGCCGATAAACCTCCGCAATAACATCATCGACGGATTCGTGTTTGCCCGTCCGTTCGTTCCACGGTTTCAGGCGCACAATCAACACGCCCGACGATGCACCTTTGCCGGACACCATGCCGAATCCCGGGTTTTTGGCGTATGATTGTATTTGCGGAATATCCTTGATGGCCGCTTCCACCTCGTCCATAATAACAGTGGTATGGTTAAGCGAACTGCCCAGCGCCGTCGTTACGTTCACGAAAAACATGCCTTGGTCTTCGTCGGGAACAAGCCCCGTTTTGGTGTTAATCATCGACACGACAAGCAACACCAACGCGCCTGCGAGAATCGTTAGAGCCACAGCCTTGTGGCGCAACAAAAATGCCACGCCATGGCCGTAACGGTCAGTCACAGCCGCAAAAGCCGTATTGAACGCAGCACGAAAACGGTAACTGAAACCGCGTTGTGCAGCAGCGTCGGCAGGTTTGAGTAGTAGCGCACACAGCGCCGGACTCAACGTCAAGGCATTCACCGCCGACAATCCCACCGCCACTGCCATGGTGATGCCGAATTGTTGGAAAAATTTGCCGGACGTACCGCTAATAAACGTAACAGGCACAAACACAGCCATAAACACCAGCGTACTGACCAAAATCGCCGTCGTAATGCCGTTCATGCCATCAATAGTAGCCTTGTAAGGCGATGTATAACCGCCATCGAGTTTTGCCTGCACCGCCTCCACAACGATGATGGCATTGTCCACCACCGTACCGATGGAAAGCACCAAAGCGAAAAGCGTCAACAGGTTGATACTGAACCCCATAAGCGATAACACAAAAAACGTACCCAACATCGACACCAACATACTGATAGTCGGTATCAGCGTCAGACGGCCGTTTTGCAGAAAAACATAGACCACCAAAATCACTAAAATCATGGCTTCGAACAGCGTTTTCAGCACATTTTTGATAGAGGCGTCGAGAAAATCTTTGACGTTTTGCGTTACGCTTATTTTCACGCCGGGCGGCAAACTGCCTTCCAACTCCTCGAACAACGCCTCCACTTCGTCCACTATTTCGCTAGCATTCGAACCGGCCGTTTGCGTTATCATGCAGGTTGTGCCGGGATGTCCGTCGGCCTCGCCACTCATCGAATAGTCCAAGGCACCCAACTCCAAATCGGCCACATCTTTCAGGCGAAGCAATTCGCCATCGGGTAAAGCACGTAACACTATTTCGCCAAACTCTTCGGGCGTTTCGTAGCGACCGCGATACGCCATGGCGTATTGAAACGTATGGTCGGAACTTTCGCCGAAATTGCCGGTCGGCGATTCAAGATTTTGCGCCCCGACAGCTGCCGATATATCCGACGGCACAAGATTGTATTGTGCCATTTTTTCGGGATTCAGCCACACGCGAATGGCATAATCCGAGCCAATGACATTCACGCCGCCCACGCCATTGATGCGCAAAATACGTGGTACAATATTGATATTCAAATAATTACACAGAAACAAGTCGTCAAACCGATCGTCGCTGCTATAAAGATTGAAAATCATCACCTGACTACTCTGCTGCTTACTGACTTTCACGCCGCTTTTGGTAACATCGGCCGGCAACAAGCCGTTGGCTTCGGACACGCGGTTCTGCACATTGACGGTCGCCATATCGGGGTCGGTACCTTGAGCGAAATAAACTTTGATGGTAGCATTGCCGTTGTTGTCGGCTTCCGAAGTCATGTATATCATATTTTCCACACCGTTGATTTTCTCCTCAAGCGGAATGATAACACTCTTCTGGATAGTACGGGCATTGGCGCCCGTGTAGGTGGCTTCCACCTGAACCGTTGGGGTCGAGATGTCAGGATATTGCTCGATTGGCAACGACGACAAACCGATGAATCCCAACAAAACGATGACGACCGAGATGACCGCCGACAAAATCGGACGATCGACAAACACTTTGATATTCATAGCATTAACTCCTATTCTCGCAATAATTTCAGTTTGTCACCATTTTTTATGAGGCCCACACCTTCGGCCACAATCTCGTCGCCGGATTTCAATCCCGACATTACCGCATAAGTGGTGCCGTCGTTGACAGGATAAACGTCTATTTGCGTCGCTTCGGCTTTGCCGTTCACCACTTTGTACACAAACTTTTTGTCCTGCAATTCGAACGTAGCCTCCTGCGGAATGGCAATAACATCGTTGAGTTCGTAAGGATAGACAACACTGCCGGTGGCACCACTGAGCAGTATTCCCTCGTCGTTCGGGAATACGGCACGCACACTCACGCAACCGGTCGTGCGGTCAATCACACCGCTGATGCTCTCCACGTGTCCTGCGTATTTATAGAGATGACCGGTGCCGAGTTTCAGCCCCAACGACGGCATCGCCGCCACCGCTTGGTCTAACGAACCGTATGTTTCGGTCAGTGTCAGTATTTGATTTTCGGACAACGAAAAATAGACATACATCTCCGAATTGTCCGAAACACTCGTCAACGGTGTCGCTATCGACGGTCCCACCAATGCCCCGACACGATAAGGCAACGTACCGACAACCCCATTGGCCGGACTTTTGACCACCGTGTACGAGAGGTCGTTCTCGGCATTCTCCATTTGGGCCGACGCTTGTGCCAATTTGGCCTGCGCACTTGTCAATGTACTCTGCGCAGTCTTCAACTCGTAATCCGACACAACAGCACACGCATGCAACGTCTGTTTGCTCGCATACGCCAACGCTGCGATCTCCACTTCAGCTTGAGCGACTTCTACGTTGGCTTGCGCGGTTTTCAGCGCAGCCCGATAAGCCACCTGGTCTAACGTAAACAACGGCTGACCTTGACATACACGCTGACCTTCGGTTACATGCACTGCGGTAATCAATCCCGATACTTGCGGCCGAATTTCCACATCTTGTTTACCGCGCACCGAAGCGGAATAGACCGACCGCAACGTAACATCGCTTGTACCGACCGACAACACACGATACGCCGTCTGCTCGTCGTTTGCTGTCGGACTATTACCACACCCTGCAACTGACAGGCTCATGCACAATACACAGCCTGACAAAATTCTGATTTTCGTTTTCATTGTCTTGACTCTAATAAATATTCCGACCGCAAAATTAAACGCAAACAAAGCAACAGCCTTATACCCAATTCGGGATATATTATACAGGTTTTCTGTAAAATTTGCGGAAAATATATCATTATAATATGTTGTATATCAAATTATTTCAGTAATTTTGCAACAAACAAAACAACATATCGATGGACAACTTTACAGAAATAGGAATCGGTCGATTACACCTATTGCGCGAAAAACATCTACACATCTGCAACTACGAAGATTGTTTGGAAATCATTCGTCTCGACGGATCGAAACTGAACAAAGGCATTATTCCGCCCACAGGTCTTCCGCTGAAAATCAACGCCATCAGCATCATCATTACCATAGCGGGCACAGCGCACATTGCGCTGGACACTGCAGAATACGACCTTGGAGCCAATACGCTGATAGACCTTATCGGTTTCCGCACACTGCGCCAATTCGCATTTTCGGACACGTTCCGCGGTTACCATCTGCTGGTAAAAAGGGAATTTTACGACGAAGTGTTCCAAACAGGGAAACACCTCACGCCCGAAGCCGCTGTACACAAAACGCATTTCCCCATCGACCATATCAGCCAGCGCGAATGCCGACTTTTGTGCGGACACATCGAAAACCTCATCGCTACAATCGGGCGCAAAGAACACATTTGGTATCGTCGCATGGTGGAAAACACACTGAAAATCTTTTTTATGGAAATCGGCAACATTATCATTCGCGCCATACCGATTCGCGAGGACGATAACCCGTCTGGCTATGCACTGATATTCACCCGTTTCATGCAACTGCTGCACAACACTAACGGACAACGACAAACGGTGGCATTCTATGCCGACAAATTGTGCATCTCGCCCGACTATCTTGCGCAAGCCGTCAAAACCTATTCGCACCAAACCGTTTCGTATTGGATAAACGACACCCTTGTGCAAGAAGCCAAAAATCACCTTGCCAATCGCAATCTGTCCATCCAGCAAATTGCCGACCGCATGGATTTTGCCGATCAATCGTCGTTCGGACGTTTCTTCAAAAAAAACACGGGCAAATCGCCGGCCGCCTATCGCGCCATAGTGCTGGCTGCCCCCTGACACGGCCTATTTTGAAGTTACCGAACCACATAAACAATAAATATTACGATAAAAAATGCACTTTTTTACACAAAAATTTGGCAGGGAAAAAAATAACCACTAATTTTGACGCATCATTTATTACACACTTAACTCAATTTATTATGTCAGTCAACAAAGTAATTCTCGTTGGAAACGTGGGTAAAGACCCTGATGTTCGTTATTTGGATAAAAATGTGGCAGTTGCCAATTTCCCGCTTGCCACCACCGAAAAAGGTTACAAAATGAACAACGGCACCGAAGTCCCCGACCGTACCGAATGGCACAACATTGTAGTATGGCGCGGTTTGGCCGAATTTTGCGAAAAATATGTCAAAAAAGGCAGCCAACTTTTCATCGAAGGCAAGTTGAAAACCCGTTCGTACGATGACAAATCGGGCAACAAACGCTACATCACCGAAATTTATGCCGACACATTGCAATTGCTCGGTCGTCGACCCGACAACAACGGCGAAAACCGCCCGCAAAACGACCCCTCGGCCATGACGGTGCAAGAACCTGCTGTCGCTGCCACCCCGTTCGACGGCGGTGCTGCCGAATCGTCTGATGACCTGCCGTTCTAAAAAACGCATGATTTTTTGTCGATTCAGCAAAAAGCAGTAATTTTGCGAAGATGAATTCCAAACATGGTTTTCGTCTTCGCTTGCTTTTATCGAAAATAACAAAACATGGATATTCCCCTTTTATTGCTCGACGCCATTCAGGTACAACCTTTCTCGGTTTACAACCTCATCACACTCATCATCATCATCGTGCTGCTGTGCATATCGGCATTTGTATCGAGCAGCGAAGTGGCTTTCTTCTCGCTGACGCCACAACACCAAAGCGAAATGGAAACCGCCAATACCGATGCCGACAAACGTGTATTCGCGCTACAACAGCAATCAGACTATCTGTTGGCTACCATACTGATAACCAACAACTTTGTAAACGTCGCCATCGTCGTACTGACCGCCTATCTGATAGATAACGCCTTCGTGTTCGCACCTTGGCTCGAATTTCTGGTTCAAACCATCATTATCACCTTTCTGCTATTGCTGTTTGGCGAAATAATGCCCAAAGTGTACGCCCAACAAAACCCTGTGAAAGCAGCACGACGCGCTTCGGGGCCATTTATGGTGATGACAAAAATCTGTCGCCCGTTTGCCGTATTACTCGTCAAACCCACAAAATCGCTAAACCACTTGGCACGACAACGACACGACAATCTGTCGATAGACGAACTGAACGAAGCCATCGACCTGACAGCCAGCGAAGAACTTGACGATGAAAAAGAGATTCTGAAAGGCATTGTCAACTTTGGTAGCACCAACGTCGACGCTGTCATGACCATGCGTTTGGATATGGTAACCATCGACAACGACACACCTTTCAAACAAGTGCTGAAAACCGTCGAAAAATATGGTTATTCGCGCATCCCCGTCGTACAAGATTCGCCGGACAACATACGTGGCATACTCTACATCAAAGACTTGTTGCCACACCTTACCAAAAACGACACTTTCAAATGGCAAACACTGATACGGCCGGCATATTTCGTACCCGAAACAAAAAAAATCGACGATCTGCTGCGCGAATTTCAGAAAAACAAAATACATGTGGCCATCGTAGTCGATGAATTTGGCGGCACACTCGGTATGGTAACCATGGAAGATATTTTGGAAGAAGTAGTGGGCGACATCAGCGACGAATACGACGAGGACGAGAAACTCTACACCAAAATCGACGACAACACTTATTCGTTCGAAGCCAAAATACCACTCAACGACTTTTTCAAAGCCACCGACATCGACGACGACACCTTCGGCCATTATGCCGAAGAGGCCGACACTTTAGCCGGATTGCTATTGGAATTGAAAGGCGATTTTCCGCAAAAAGGCGAAAAAATAACCTACGACCGCTACACATTCGAAGTAACGGCACTCGGCAAACGACGCATTCAGAAAGTAAAACTGCATATAACCGCACCTGTAGCACCCGAAGCATGAAACACCACTTGGCATATATAGTAGTCATCGTGGTCGGTGCATTCGCCACCGCCTGCGGCCGACAACCACGCGCACTCGACTACGGTTATTACCGCATCGACTTGCCGGCTGCAACCTACCACACGTTCGACGACGGACTGCCCTACACGTTCGACCTGTCGGACTACGCCCAAGTAGTACCTTTGGACGACAATCCCTATTGGATGAACATCAATTATCCAACTTGGAACGCTACCGTACATTGCAGTTACAAGTCGCTGAAAACAAACAAGTTGAGTTCTGTCGTCGAAGATACGCGTACCCTTGTTTACAAACACACCATACGCGCCGATGCCATTGCCGAAGAGTATTTCGAAAATGCCGACCGACACACATACGGTGTGCTGTACACCATCGAAGGCAACGCCGCTTCGGCCGCACAATTTTTTGTAACGGACAGCCTACGACATTTCGTGCGCGGTTCACTCTATTTTAACAACATACCCAACGCCGACTCCGTCGCGCCGGTAAATGCCTTCATTGTCGAAGACATACGCCACCTGATGGAAACCCTGCAATGGAAATAACGACACATAAAATACAAAAACGACATGTTACTGAAACAAGAAACCGTTGAACACGATGCTATTTTAGCCATCTGGGAAATCACCGAAACCGTCGACGAACTTTTCGACTTGCTGGATTTAGACCCGTTTGTCATAGCCGAAACAGCACAATTTACTGCCGAAAAACGCCGTTTGGAATACTTGGCCGTACGTGTTATGCTCAACCAAGTACTCGGCGAGAAAAAAAACATCGCCTACGAACCGTCAGGCAAGCCCTACCTCACCGATCATTCGTACGAAATAAGCATCACACACACGGGACGCTACGCCGCCATCATTCTGCACCCGACACGACGTTTGGGCATCGACATCGAACGCATAGCAGAACGTGTGGTGCGCGTACAAAGCAAATTCCTATCGGACAGCGAATTGGCCTACATCGACCAAGCCGCCGCCAAAACGCAGTTGGCACTCATGTGGAGCGCCAAAGAAGCACTTTATAAAATTGTGCAACAAGTCGAGATTGACTTTACCTCCGATTTCCACATCGCGCCATTCAAGCCCTATTTGGAAGGCACTATGCACGCACAAGAAACCAAAACAGCCGCCGCCGAGCAATTCGATATGTCCTATCGCGTCTATCCCGAATTTGTATTGGTATGGACGGTCAAATAATCGCACAACTTTACGCCCAAAGCACCCAAACACCGTGTCAGGCATACACCATCTGATAACGCAAGCCGTTGCACAACAACGCAAATTATTTGCTTTGCTCATCGATCCCGAGAAATGCAGCAACGAACACCTGCGCATCGTAGCCCAAACTGCCGTCAAAGCCAAACCCGACTTGATTTTAGTCGGTGGCAGCCAACTGCAACAATCGACGGCTGACACCATCGACCACCTGCGACAACACTGCGACATTCCCATCGTGCTATTCCCCGGCAATGCACTACAACTTGCACCCAACGCCGACGCCCTGCTACTCTTGTCGCTCATTTCGGGACGCAATGCCGAATGGCTCATCGGGCAACAAGTGAAAGCCGCACACGCCATACGCAACGCCCGCCTCGAAACGATACCGACCGGCTACATACTCATCGACGGTGGCAAAGAAACAGCCGTACAACGCATCAGCGGCACACGACCCATCGCTGCCGACAATATCGATTTGATAACGGCCACCGCTTTGGGTGGCGAACAGGCCGGCAAACAACTCATCTACCTCGAAGCAGGCAGTGGTGCTCTACACCCTGTGCCGACCAACGTTATACGCGCCGTTAAACAGACGCTGACTATACCACTCATCGTCGGAGGCGGTATTACCACACCGCAAAGACTGCACGATGCCTATGCCGCCGGTGCCGATATGGTAGTAGTTGGCAATCACTTCGAAACACATTTGGAACAACTCGACACATTTACCGACATAGCCAAACAACCTTTCAGTGAGTAGTGGCAACATGGCCAACTACGCTCTACAATTCACAATCAATAAATAGTAAAGAAGTATTTTCTTTACTCTGTGTTTTATTATTTTACCCTACGTTGTTAAGTGGATGCTTTGATTTTTGTCAATGTTTGCAGTGAGGACTATGTAACTGTCCTTAAAAGAACTAATTCGTACCGGTGTTTTTGGTCCTAATACAATTGTATCTCGTCAATGATAATAAGTGTCTCTGCCGGTTGCGTGTGATAATACTCGTAGATCAGTGCCGGATTGCGCGAATAGCGCGCATACAATTCGGAGTCCAACAAGTCGATATAAATGGCCGATGGGAACTGTTTGCGAAGGATGGTTGATTTGCCCGTTTGTCTGGCGCTAAACAAAAAGATACTCATCTCTTCCACATAGTCGTGCAGGTGCAAAATGCGTTGATACATAAGTTTATTTTTTATATTTTTGTATTTATACTGCGGATTTACAATGTATTTCCGCAGCAATGTTACACCTTTTTATGAAAATAGCAAACAATAGATATTTTTTTTGTTTTGCATTCGGAATACAGATTTCAGCACGCACCAACTTTTTTTGCACTATTTTTAACCCTTTGTCGCTGTGCGACATTTCCCTTGAAAAGGGCAAATCTTCGCACTGAAGCTACTTTTGCGCGAAGAAAAAAAGCAATGTTCCCTTCCCAAGGGGACGAGGAGCGAAGCGACGGGCGGGGTTCAAACGTAAATTGCGCAAACAACAACCTTAAACTTTGAAACTATTTTGCACTCTTTCGTTTTGTACTTTGCACTATTTATACTATCTTTGCAATATATTATCATATATGATAATATACGATTATTGCAACTAATTGATTTTCAGTGTTTTTTAGAAATATTATTGGTGTTTACATAAAAAGGACTAATAAGAACCAAAAAACAGCGATCGTTTCCGGAAAAAAATTATTTTCTTTGCAGAGCGATTTTTGGAGCAATCTCCATGATAGCAAATTTTTCTGTTAATCTTTTGACAATCCTAAAAACTAAAATCTTTACAACCGATGAAAACCAAAATTTTTACCCTGTGTACCGCACTTATATTGGGCGCAAGTACACTCTTTGCCGAAGACGCTGAAGTCGATGGCATTTATTACGACTTTTATACTGCAACTGCCGAAGTTACATATAGAGGAGGTGCTTTTAGTAATTATAATGAGTATATAGGCGATCTCGTCATTCCCGAGAGCGTAACCTATAACGGCAAAACTTACACTGTAACGAAGATTGGTTATCAAGCATTACGTGGTTGCCGCGATCTAACATCAATCACCATACCAAACTCGATAACAAGCATTGACGGTCAGGCATTTTATGATTGCAGCAGTTTGACATCTGTAACAATTCCTAACTCTGTAACGAGCATCGGGAGTTATGCGTTCTATGGGTGCAGCGGCCTGACTTCGGTAACTATTGGTAATTCTGTGACGAACATAGGAACGGAGGCGTTCAAAAATTGCAGTGGCCTGACTTCAGTGGTGTGGAATGCCAAAAATTGTGCGGATTTTAATAATAATAGTAACTCCTATGCACCATTTTATCTTCTTTCACAAATTACCTCCTTTACGTTTGGCGACGAGGTGGAACATATTCCGGCATACTTGTGCTACGGACTGTCGAAGCTGACTTCGGTAACGATACCGAACTCTGTAACGAGCATCGGAGCGTATGCGTTCAAAAATTGCAGCAGACTGACTCCGATAACAATTCCAAACTCCATAGATAGCATCGGAGAGTCTGCGTTCCATGATTGCAGCAGCCTGACGTCGGTAACGATTCCGAACTCCGTAACGA
Source organism: Paludibacteraceae bacterium (assembly GCA_051878315.1). GTDB lineage: Bacteria > Bacteroidota > Bacteroidia > Bacteroidales > Paludibacteraceae > W0P28-013. The sequence continues at coordinate 14,488 of JBJEJW010000030.1, forward strand.
GCATCGGAGCGTATGCGTTCCGTGGTTGCAGCGGTCTGGATTCTGTATTTATTTTGGCGCCACATATTAGTTTTGAGCAAGTAGATTCTAAATATTGGCAATTTGTTCAGTGTTCTAAGTTAAAGTATATCTACAATAATTCTAATTTACCGACTAAAGCATCAGATATATTTGAAACGTTTCAAACATATACCATAGGTGACTCTGTAACGAGCATCGGAGAAGATGCGTTCTATGGTTGCAGCAGCCTGACAGAGGTAACCATCGGTAACTCTGTAACGAGCATCGGTAGTACTGCGTTCCGTGGTTGCAGTGGACTCACAACGACTAACTATACCGGCGACATAGCAGGATGGTGTGGTATTACATTTAAAAGTCAGGAATCCAATCCAACGACTTATGCACATAACTTGTACATCAACAAGGTGAAAATTCAAGATTTAGTGATACCGGATGGTGTTGCAAATATTAAAAATTATGCGTTTTCCGGTTGCAGCACCATGACTTCGGTAACGATTCCTAATTCAGTAGAGAGCATCGGAAATTCTGCGTTCATAGATTGTACAGAATTGCGCGCAGTAACGCTATCGAATAGTTGCAAAACAATAGGAGTCAGTGCTTTTGCTAATTGTAAACGGCTCATAGAAATAAACAGTCCGGCAGAACGCGTACCCGATATAGAAGAAACTACATTTGCGGGTGTATCGACCACGGCTATGGTGCGTGTGCCGTGTGGCAGTGTAGAACTCTATAAGGCATCGAACTATTGGAATGTTTTTTCCAATATTTCGGGAGCCGACCGATTCAATTATAGTTTCAAGTCGAATAACGAGAAAAACGGCACGGTTGTCATAGTCAAAGAACCCACCTGCACCGATTGGACAGCCACCATACATGCTTATCCCTATCAAGGCTACGAATTCCTTGGTTGGAGCGATGGTGTACAGGATAACCCGAGAACCATCTTGGTAAATGGCGACATGGCTCTGACTGCGCTATTCTCCGGCGATAATGTCAAAATAGATGTCGTGGCAAATAACGATGCATGCGGCAGCGTAACCGGCGGTGGCATTTATCCGATTGATGAAACTATCACGCTCACAGCCACACCAAACTCCGGCTACTATTTCGTTCAGTGGAGCGATGGTATCAAAGACAATCCGCGCCAAGTGGTTGTAACACAGAACAGTACGTTTACTGCCGAATTTGCCTCTCCGCAGTTTACTGTGAGCACAGAAGCCGAGAACGGCACGGTAACAGGCGCCGGCACATACGCCTACGGCACCCAAGTGGAACTCACGGCCACGCCGAATGCCGGCTACTACTTCGTGCAGTGGAGCGATGGCAGCAAAGACAATCCGCGTCAAGTGGTTGTAACAACCAATGCCTCCTACACGGCAGAATTCGCTCTCAAACAATTCACTGTAAGCACCTCGGCCGAGAACGGCACGGTAACAGGCGCCGGCACATACGCCTACGGCACCCAAGTGGAACTCACGGCCACGCCGAATGTCGGTTACTACTTCGTGCAGTGGAACGATGGCAACAAGGACAATCCGCGTCAAGTGGTTGTCAATCAAAATAGTACGTGTACGGCCGAGTTCGCTTTGCAGCAAATTACCGTGAGTACAGCAGCTGAGAACGGCACAGTAACAGGCGCCGGCACGTATGCTTACGGCACCCAAGTGGAACTCACGGCCACACCAAACGCCGGCTACTACTTCGTTCAGTGGAGCGACGGTAATAAAGATAATCCGCGTCAAGTGGTTGTTAGTCAGGACAGTACGTTTACGGCAGAGTTTGCGTTGCAGCAGTTTACTGTGAGCACAGAAGCCGAAAATGGCGCAGTAACAGGCGCCGGCACATACGCCTACGGCACCCAAGTGGAACTCACGGCCACACCAAACGCCGGCTACTACTTCGTGCAGTGGAGCGATGGCAGCAAAGACAATCCGCGACAAGTAGTTGTTACTCAAGATAGTACGTTTACAGCGGAGTTTGCATTGCAGCAGTTCACTATAACTACGGATGCCGAAAACGGCACGATAACAGGCGCCGGCACGTATGCTTACGGCACCCAAGTGGAACTCACAGCCACACCAAACGCCGGTTACTACTTCGTGCAGTGGAGCGATGGTAATAAATATAATCCGCGTCAAGTGGTTGTTAGTCAGGACAGTACGTTTACTGCGGAATTTGCACTCAAGCAATTTGCCATAACTACGTCTGCAGAAAATGGCACGGTAACAGGTGCCGGCACGTATGCTTACGGCACTCAAGTGGAACTCACAGCCACGCCGAATGCCGGCTACTACTTTGTTCAGTGGAGCGACGGCAATAAAGATAATCCGCGCGAAGTGGTTGTAACAACCAATGCCTCCTACACGGCAGAGTTCGCAGTATGCCAACCGGCCGAAACCAATCTCCAAGTTACGATCGAGAAGGGCGAAAGTTATACATTTGCCGGCAAAACACTTACTGCCAAAGGCACTTACGTTGATTCGCTAAAAACTGTCAATGGCTGCGACAGCATCGTAACATTGGTGCTTAACGTTCACGTTACACCACAATATACATTGAAAGTACAGAGCGAAAACACCGAAAAAGGATTGGTATCAGGTGGCGGTAAATACGATGCCGGCAAGGTGGTAAAACTCGTAGCCGACGCCAACGAAGGGTTTGAATTCGCGCGTTGGAGCGACGACAATACCGACAACCCGCGTTGGATTACCATTACAAAAAACCAAATTCTCTATGCTTATTTTGATACTTTGTGTTCGATTGATGCACAAATCGTGGTTGGCTCTGCTGCCAATGCCGATGCAGGCACTGTTGTCGGAACGGGTTATTTCCATTGCGGCGACGAGGTTCAATTGCAGGCGACTGCCAATACAGGTTACACCTTCTATCGTTGGTACAATGCCGAATTGGGCATCGCCAGCACCGACAATCCGATTACACTGCAACTGCCGAACGGTAGTGTCGTAACAGCCGTTTTCCGAAAAGCTAAGAAAACCGTTACCACGACCCGCAGTGCGTCCTCGATGGTCAGTGTTCAAGGCCGTATGGTATATATTCAAAACGACGAACCAATCAATATGCGCATTTACGATATTATCGGGCGCACGCTTTGTGTCGCAAATCATATTGTGGACTATATGGTCGAACTGAAATCAGGCAGTTATATTATCTGTATCAACGATGAACGTGTAAAAATAGTTATTCCTTAAAACAAACTTGATTTATCACTTTTAATATTTATATTATGCGTAAACTAACTTTATTTTGTGTAGCCTGTTTGACAAGTGCTACTGTGTGCGCCGGCAATCTCCGCGCCCACCTCAAAACCGTAAACTACGATGCCGATACCGTTGACATCACCGAAGCCATTGACTATGTGCAGGCCGATTATTATGGTTCGGACGAACAACACTTTTTTCAGTTCAGTGTCATGAACTATGATGAAGAAATACCATGGTTAGTGCTGGATATCGAAGCCCCTGCTAAAGATAAAATTGCGGGTAACTATTCCAATGGCGTCAATATTGATTTGGGTTATAGCGACCTTACCATCAGCGATGTGGACATCATTCAGTTGACCAAAGCGGCGATGACAATCAAATGTGTTGGCATTGATGATTCGCTCGGCGAACCGGTTTATGAAATAAACATTACCGTCGATGGTGAAAACGGGAAAGTGTACATTTGCCATGTTACAATGTCCATTCTCGCTTTCGACGCCGACGAGAACCCCTACTCGTTCGCAGACACCAAAACGCCGGAAACGCCAACAGCCATTACTTCGGCTGCATTGGCAGACCTCTATACGCAAAACGGTCGCATCGTTTGCGAAAGCGAGTTCCGCATCTACGACCTACTCGGCCGCGACGTAACGCGCCTAAATGGCTCGTTGAGTGGTGTTTACGTTGTCAAAACAGCCGACACCGCCGTCAAGGTTGTGGTGAAATAATATTGTAGGGACGCACTGCGTGCGTCCGGAATAGAGAACAGAGATTGTAGGAATGCGGAGTGAGGAATTTTTCTTGCTCCGCGTTTGTTTGTTGTATGCTTTTTTAACCCTACGCCCTTCGGGCACTCCCCTTGAAAAGGGGGAGACCACGCAATAAAGCAATTTCAGTGCGCAAAAATAAAAAA
>JBJEJW010000031.1:0-65712 GCA_051878315.1 Paludibacteraceae bacterium
AGAGCAAACCGCTCAGGAACGCACGCCGCGGGGTGTCCACATGCTTGCCGATATACCCAATCGCGGCGATGTTGGTCGCCAGCGGGCAGGGACTAATTGCCGTCAGTAAGCCCAACATGCATGCTGTCAATAAAGGCGTGGTGCTGTTGTCTAATATTGTTTGCAACCATTGCATACTTTCAACACCTCTTCTTTGAGTTTGTCGGGTTGCTGTCGGGCGTAGGCAAACGCTTGATCTGTGAGATTTGTTACTTCATCGTTGCAGTCGATGATAAGCGACGACCACGCTACCTTGTAGCGTTCAGCCAACTGTGGTTCGACGGTAATATCCACTGCGCGGTAATACACCAGCCCGTCGGCTATCGCTACTTGCAACTCGTCTTGTGTCAGTTCTACGACCGTCTGCTCTATCGCGCGGCATGTGGCACAACGCTGCTTGCCATGGAAATAGAGTATCTCTATCGGTGCACGATCCGTCTCTGCCATACTGTGTGCGACTTGTTCGCCCATCTGTGCCGACTTGCTGCCGCAAGCGATTAGTGTTGTGAAGAATAGGGCTATCCAAACATATATTTGCTTTTTCATACGCCTAATACTTTTTTTACTTCTGTTTCTGATAGTCTGCCAGTGGCTGCCACTTGTCCGTCGACGACTAAGGCAGGGAGCGAGAGTACATTGTAGCGCATTATCTCCATGATGTTTTCCTGTTTGCTGATATTAGCATCCAATCCGCTCTCGCGAACCACTTTCTCCACAGTGGTGAATAGCGCCTTGCATCCTGCACACCCCGTGCCTAAAATGATAATTTCTTTCATAAATAGTGTTTTTGTTTGTTGTTATACGAATAACTTTGATTAAATATGCTTTCTCTACACGCATTGTTAAACCATTCCGTGAGCGAATACGAAAATTAGTGTTGTAAAACTACGAGCAACAATTGTCCTGCGCCTTTGCTGCGAGTGTCTGCCCGAGGAATTCTTCAAAGAGCATCTGACACAGCAACCAATTTTGCCGATTGATGCAGTATCTCACCTTGTTACCTTCAATGGTGCCTTGTATCAATCCTGCTTCTTTTAGAGCGGTAAGGTGTTGACTGACAGTTGCTTTTGCGATTGGTAGTTCTTCTTCTATATGTCCGAAATAGCATTCGCTGCGTTGTGATAAAAACTGCATGATGGCTATTCGAGCCGGATGTCCGAGGGCTTTGGCAAATAGTGCCAACTGCTCTTGTTTGATGGTGTAATTCACAATAATTACTATTTTATTTCTAAAGTTGTTTGCAAAGTTACGAATAATAATTGATGTATGCAAATGATTCTGCAAAAAAACGCATTTTTTTGTTCGTGGCAGTGCCTTCCAACTCCAATTATCAATAGGGTAGTTCGTTTACTGTATTACAACATTCGCGCACTTTTTTGCAATACTGCAGGTTCGGAAATGAAATTTTTCGTATCTTTGCAAACTTATACGATAATCGCTCGAATCAAAATTTTTGAAATATGGATGACAACAAAGTGATTTTTTCGATGGTGAAAGTCAGCAAGACAATTCCACCGCAACGTAAAATTCTGAAAGATATTTATTTGTCGTTTTTTTATGGCGCCAAAATCGGTATTATAGGTTTGAATGGCGCCGGAAAATCGACCTTGATGAAAATAATTGCAGGCATCGACAAAGCGTATGAAGGCGAGGTGGTGTTTTCGCCCGGCTACACGGTGGGCTATTTGGAGCAAGATCCAAAATTTGACGAAGACAAAACCGTGAAAGAAATTGTGCAAGAGGGCGTTCAGCCGATAGTGGATTTGCTGAACGAATTTGAACAGATAAACGCTGCATTTGCCGAACCCGATGCCGATTTCGATAAATTGTTGGCACGGCAGGCCGAAGTGCAGGAGTTGCTCGATCAACACGATGCGTGGAATCTTGATAGCAAATTGGAACGTGCCATGGATGCGTTGCGTTGCCCCGACGAAACGGCCGTCATGCGTAATCTTTCGGGTGGCGAGCGTCGTCGCGTGGCTTTGTGCCGATTGTTGTTGCAGGAACCTGATGTGTTGTTGCTCGACGAACCGACGAACCACCTTGATGCTGAGAGTATCGATTGGCTCGAACAGCATTTGCAACAATACAAAGGTACTGTTATCTGTGTAACGCACGATCGCTATTTTCTCGATCATGTGGCGGGTTGGATTCTCGAACTTGACCGTGGCGAGGGTATTCCGTGGAAAGGCAATTACAGCGGCTGGCTCGAGCAGAAAACAAAACGTATGGAGATGGAAGAAAAACAAGCCAGCAAACGCCGCAAAACTTTGGAACGCGAATTGGAGTGGGTGCGTATGGCACCGTCGGCACGTCATGCCAAAGGTAAAGCGCGTCTGAATGCCTACGACGCGTTGCTCAATGCCGACCAAAAGGAACGTGAAGAAAAATTGGAAATCTTTATCCCGAATGGACCGCGTTTGGGCAATAAAGTGATAAATGCCGTCGATGTGTCGAAAGCATTTGGCGACAAATTGTTGTTCGAACACCTTAATTTTGTACTGCCACCCAATGGCATTGTGGGCGTGATAGGTCCGAATGGTGCAGGCAAAACGACTCTGTTTCGTATGATAATGGGGACGGAAACTGTTGATAGTGGCACGTTCGAGGTGGGCGAAACGGTAAAAATCGGTTATGTCGATCAGATGCACAAATCCATCGATCCGCAAAAATCGATTTATCAAGTGGTGAGTGGCGGCACCGAGTTTATTCGTGTGGCAGGGCGCGAGGTCAATGCGCGGGCCTATTTGAGTCGTTTCAATTTTACGGGAGCCGACCAAGAAAAATTGTGCGGTGTCTTATCGGGTGGTGAACGTAACCGTCTGCATCTGGCACTGACTCTGAAATCGGAAGCCAACGTGCTGTTGCTCGACGAACCAACCAACGATATTGACGTGAATACGCTGCGTGCTTTGGAAGAAGGTTTGAACAATTTTGCAGGTTGCGCCGTAGTCATCAGCCACGACCGTTGGTTTCTCGACCGAATCTGTACGCATATTTTGGCATTCGAGGGCGATTCGCAGGTATTTTTCTTTGAGGGATCGTACAGCGAATACGAAGAAAATAAACGTCAACGATTGGGCGACGAAGAACCGCGTCGCATCCGTTACCGAAAATTAATGGAATAAGTAACTTTTTACACAAACAGCATGCAAATGACAGAACATAAGGATGTCGTGATTCGCTTTTGCGGCGATTCGGGCGACGGTATGCAATTGGTCGGGACTATGTTCTCGAATATCATGTCGCGAATTGGTTATCAGGTGTTTACATATCCGAGTTATCCGGCCGATATGCGTGCTCCGAAGGATTCGTTGTCGGGCGTGAGTTCGTTTCAGGTGCATTTTGGTGACCGTGTGAGCGAGCCGGGTGATGCCGTCGACGTGCTGGTTTGCCTGAATCCAGCATCGTATAAGACGAATTATCAGAGTGTACGTGCCGGTGGCATTGTTATTTATGACGAATCTGTGTTCGACGAGCGTCGCTTGACGAATGCACAAATGGACGTGGAAAATCCTTTCGCTACGCTGTCGTCGGGCAGTACCGTGTGGCCGTTGCCTGTTACGGCGCAATGTGCGGTGTTGGATGCCGCCAAAGCACGCAATGTCTATCTGTTGGGTTGCTTGTGCTACTATCTGGATGTCGATGAAACGCTGGTACAGAACGAACTTGACTGCAAATTTGGCAAAAAACAGATTGTGCTTGAGACTAATACAGCCGTGTTGCAAGCAGCCTACAATTTTTGCACCAATCTGCAAATCGACAAATATCCCGTAGTGCATACCGCTACTGCCGAAGTGTCCGATGCGTCTAAATTGACGTTGCTGTCGGGCTGTCAGGCGGCCTGTCGAGGATTGATGAAAGCGGCGGACGCCGTTTCTCGCAAATTGTTTTTGGGTTCGTATCCCATTACACCGGCCACCGATATTCTGATAGAACTCGAAAAACAACGCAAAAATGGTGTCATTGCGGTGCAAGCCGAGGACGAGATTGCAGGTTGTTCGATGGCCGTCGGAGCCTCGTTTGGAGGGTTGATAGGTGTTACATCGACCAGTGGTCCCGGTATGTGTCTCAAAAGTGAAGCCATCAATCTTGCTGTCATGGCCGAGTTACCATTGGTTATCGTCGATGTGATGCGTGGTGGCCCATCGACCGGCTTGCCTACCAAAACCGAACAGAGCGATTTGAATATCGCATTGTACGGTCGTAGTGGCGATAGCCCGTTGCCGGTGTTGGCTGCTATGTCGCCGGCCGATTGCTATGTCAAAGCCTACGAAGCAGTTAAAATCGCAGTCGAAAATATGACACCTGTTGTCTTACTGATGGACGCTTATATCGGTAATGGACTTGAAATGACCGATTTACAACAGCCGATGTCATCTATTACCGTTAGTCCGTCGTGGACATCACCGGGCGATGCAGCAACCAAAATTCTTGGTGGCAGCGAAGTCGATAAATCGACGTTGACCATCACGGCCGATGCCCAAAATCATATTAAAAATACCGAAGTGCGTGTCGCAAAAATTGCAAAAATCGCTGTCCCCGATATGCACATCGATGGTGCCGGCGATACGGTGTTGTGCGGTTGGGGCTCGACCAAAGGTAAAATCGAAAAAATAGCCATTTTGCTGCGTCGTAACGGCATTGACGTGGCTACCGTCCATTTTGACCATTTAGCCCCTTTACCGCAAAATATCGATGAACTCAATCGACGTAAACGCATCATTGTCATCGAACAAAGCATGCACCAATTTGCCGATTTGTTGCTCCAATCGGGTATCAAACAGGTAACGCCTTATTGTACCCTCAACTGCGAACCGCTCAATGCAGAACTGATAGCCAATCAATTAAAAAAACAACTCCAATGAAGAACGCAACCGATTTTGCAAGTAATCGACAAGTGAAATATTGTGCAGGCTGCGGCGATTATGCCATATTAGCTGCCTTGAAAAAAACGTTTGCCGCACTCGATTTAGAACCTCGTAATGTAGCGGTAGTGAGCGGCATTGGCTGTTCGTCGCGCACGCCTTATTACCTATCAACTTGGGGATTCAATACGATTCATGGACGTGCAGGTGCAGTGGCCGGCGGTCTGAAAATAGCTCGTCCGGATCTCAGCGTGTGGCAACTCACCGGCGATGGCGATTGTACGGCCATCGGTGGTAACCATTTTATACACGAGTTGCGGCGCAATGTCGATATTAACATCGTGATGTTCAATAACCAAATTTACGGTCTTACCAAAGGCCAATATTCGCCAACTACGCCGCAGGGACAAATTACGAAAACGTCGCCGTATGGCACCATCGAGCGCCCATTCAATGTGGGCGAATTGGTGCTGGGAGCAAAAGGTACATTTTTTGCGCGCACACTCGACAAAGAATTGAAACTGACGCAAGATTTGTTCACGGCAGCCTATCGGCACAAAGGCACTGCGGTGATAGAATGTCTCACAAATTGTGTGGTGTGGAACGACGGTGCACATAAAAATCGCGAATATCTGACTATACACGATGGCGACCACATTACTATCGATGGCGAACAAATTGTTTATGACAGTCATAATAAAATGCTGGCACAGAAAGCTTTAGACTATTTTGATGGCGACAATCATCCCTTGTTGTTGGGCGTTATCTATCAGGAACAACAGACTACTTACGAAGAATTGCTCTACAAACAAATGCAATAATATTTGGCAGATGATTCAATTACCGCTCGACGACAAAATATTTTCAATCGTAGGTCAAACGGCCGACGAACTTGGCATGGAATGTTATTTGATAGGCGGCTATGTGCGTGATTTACTCCTGAAACGTCCGTCGAAAGATATGGATTTCGTGGTTGTCGGTAGCGGCATCGATATGGCACAAGCCGTTGCAAAAAAACTGATTCACGCACATCTCTCAGTTTTTCGCACTTACGGCACTGCGCAAGTCAAAAACCGCAAATACGAATTGGAATTTGTCGGTGCACGCAAAGAATCGTATCGTCACGAATCGCGCAATCCCATCGTGGAAGATGGCACACTCGAAGACGACCAAAATCGACGCGATTTTACCATTAATGCTTTAGCCGTGTGTCTCAATAAAGACCGATTTGGCGAATTTGTCGATCCCTTTGGCGGCTTGGCCGATTTGGAAGCAAAAATACTGCGTACACCCAACGACCCCGACATCACTTTCAGCGACGATCCCTTGCGCATGATGCGCGCCATACGTTTTGCGACACAACTCGATTTTCGTATCGCGCCCGATACGCTCGATGCTATCATACGCAACGCTAAACGCATCGAAATAATCACGCAAGAACGCATTACCGACGAATTAAATAAAATCATGGGTGCCGCACGCCCCTCAATCGGTTTCTTTCTGCTTAACAAAACAGGTTTGTTGTCGTTGATTTTCCCCGAATTGGTAGCCTTGCAAGGCGTAGAAGAACGGAATGGACGCGGACATAAAGATAATTTTATGCACACGCTCAAAGTGCTTGATAATGTGGCGCTCAAGAGTGACGACCTATGGCTGCGATGGGCGGCATTGTTGCACGATATTGCCAAACCGGCAACAAAACAGTGGGACGATAAACAAGGATGGACATTTCGCAATCATAATTTTGTGGGTAGCAAAATGGTGCCGCACATCTTTCGACGCCTGAAGTTGCCGCTTGGCGAAACTGTCGGTTTCGTGCAAAAAATGGTATTATTACACATGCGTCCCATCGTGTTGAGCGAAGATGTTGTTACCGATTCGGCCGTGCGACGACTCTTGTTCGAGGCAGGCGACGACATCGATAAATTGATGTTGCTGTGCGAATCCGATATCACGTCAAACAATATGGAGAAAGTCAAACGATTCTCGCAAAACTTCAAACTTGTCAGACGAAAATTGCGCGAAATCGAGGAAAAAGACCGCATCCGCAATTTTCAACCGCCTATCGATGGCTTGGAAATTATGAAATTGTTTGATTTACAGCCGTGTGGGCTGGTGGGCGAGTTGAAAACGCAAATCAAAGATGCCATACTTGATGGCGTTATACCCAACGAACACGATGCCGCGCGCGAGTATCTGTTGACGATTGCTGCCGCGCGTGGGTTGTCGCTTCATAGTGCAACGGACATAAATGCTCCTGCATAGTCAGTCGATTATCACCATGGCGCATTCTGTTTTGCCACCGAGTGGGGGAGCCAACTTACTGATTTCTACTACAACACTATCGATTGCATCAAATTCGGCCAATAACGTTGCGCGTATTCTGTATGCAACATGTTCAATCAAATTTGACGGTTGTTGCATCTCTTTCTTAACTATTTGATATACAGTTTCGTAATTGATAGTATCGCATACCGAATCGCTGTGGCATGCGGTTGTTAAATCGGTATCGATGGTTACGCTGACAAGGTAGGTGCCGCCAATGTTGCGTTCCGCGGCATAGCAACCGTGATACGCATAAAATTCCATGTTTTTGAGTACGATTTTTGCCATCTTTTTGTGTGGAAGTTATACAACAAGTCCCTCGCAAAACGAGGGACCTGCCTGACTATAGAATAACGTTTTAGCCTTAATTATTAAGCAAACATTTTATTGAAATCCTCGTACGACGTGGCTTTAGTGTCCAATTTAACTTGGCTTTTGATAGCGGCAAGTACTTTCTCCTCCAATGCTTTGTCGGCAAGATTTTTCAATGTCTCTTTTTGTTTCTTCATTTCTGCCACATAATTGGCCAAAATATCTTCCGGCACATTCAGCATACCATATTGTGCCCACTGTATTTTTGCCAATTTTCGTGCTTCAGCATCGATGTCGGCGGCTTCTATTTTCAGATCGTTGGCTTTGGCAATCTTATCCTTGATGATGTACCATTTCAGATCTTTCAGCATAGCATCGAAATTTTTATCAACCTCTTCGGCTGTCATTTTTTCGTTGGTGGTCAATACCCAGCGTTTCAAAAATGCTTCGGGGAATTGCAAACCGTCCATCTTTTTCACCAACGCTTCTTTGGCATCCAAGCCGAATTTGTATTCGCTGTCGTTTACATACGATTCTTTGACACCATCACCGATTTTTGCACGGAATGCTGCTTCGTCTTTGATGCCTTCGTTCGGGAATACTTTGTCGAATAAGGCTTGGTCGATGGCCGCCTCTTTGTAGCGGGTTATCTGTTTTATCTCGAAAGCGAAATCGCTGGTTACGGCTTCGGCTTCTTCTTTTGTCGTTTTCAGGAACGATGCAATCTCGGCTGCGTTGTTCATCGCTTTTTGCGGGTTGAACGTAACGACTTCGCCTACTTTTTTGCCAACGAATAATCCTTTCTGATCGGCATCTTTTAGGTGCATCGGCGACAGAATGACATCTTCGATTTTGTTTCCCTCGTTGTTCACTTCCGTTACATCGCCTTTCAGAACATCGTTTTCTTCGACATTTTCGGCCGGCTCGTACGAACCGAAACGTCCGCAGTACGATTTCACCTGACTATCTATCATCTCGTCGGTAATGGTGATGTCGTAGTAAGCGATTTTGTCCTTCTTGGTTAAATGCAGGTCGAATGCCGGCGCAAGGGCTATGTCGAATACAAATTCGATTGGTTCGTCCGAATCGAAATCGATGGGTTTTTGCTCGGTTTCGTTGGGTAACGGCTCACCCAAGATGTCTAAATTTTGTTCCTTGATGTAGTTGTAAAGCGCATCCGACAGTACGCCGTTCACTTCTTCGGCGGTAACGGCTTTGCCGTACATCTTTTTCACAAGTCCCATCGGTACCATGCCGGGACGAAATCCCGGGACGTTGGCTTTGCGACGATATTCTTTGAGTTTTTTCTCAACTTTTTCGGCGTAATCGTCTTTGCAAACCGTTACGGTTACAATGGCGTTTACGTCATCGGTGTTTTTTAATGCAACGTTCATAATTTTATTTTGTTGTGTTTGTGGACATTTTTCGGACTGCAAAGTTACAAAAAAAATCGGGAAGTTGTACTTTTTTTGCCGAAAGTTGGAAAATAACCGAAACGAATGTTTATATTATTGATAATCAATTTGTTGGAAAGTTGCAAATTGTTAGAAGCAGCGCGAAAAAAGCGTACAAACAATAGTTCGTACGCTCACTTGTATGCCTCTGATGCCATTATTTCACTGCTTTGAAACTCATATCGAGCGATTTCACCGAATGAGTCAATGCTCCCACCGAAATGAAATCGACACCGCATTCGGCGTAGGTGCGCAGGGTGTCGAAAGTGATGCCGCCCGACGATTCGGTTTCGTATCGACCGTCAATCAACGCAACGGCTTTTTTCGTATCGGCCGGCGTGAAATTGTCGAGCATAATGCGGTCGACCCCGCCAACGGTCAGCACTTGGTTTAGTTCGTCGAAGTTGCGTACTTCGATTTCTATTTTCAGATTTTTGCCTCGATCTTTACAATAATTTTTGGCGCGTGCAATGGCTTTGTCGATACCGCCGGCAAAATCAACGTGATTGTCTTTCAGCAAAATCATATCGTACAATCCTATGCGATGGTTACAACCGCCACCTATTTTGACGGCCTCTTTTTCGAGCAGACGTAGGCCGGGAGTCGTTTTGCGTGTGTCGAGTACACGCGTGTGCGTTCCTTCCAATAGTTTGACGTATTCGGCTGTGCGTGTAGCTACGCCGCTCATGCGTTGCATCACGTTCAGCATTAAACGCTCGGTTTGCAGTAACGATTGTATGCGTCCTTCAACCACAAAGGCTATATCGCCCGGTTTGACGCGGTCGCCATCGTGCAAATATTGCGTGAGTTTCAAGTCGGCATCGAATGCGTGGAATATACGTTTGGCTACTTCGACACCGGCCAATACGCCGGCCTCTTTGATGATGAGTTGCGATTTGCCGCAAGCATCGGCCGGAATGCACGAAAGGGTGGTGTGGTCGCCATCGCCAATATCTTCGGCAAACCACAGTTTGATGAGTTCATCCAAGTTGTCAATCATTTGATTCTTCGATTCTTAATTGTTGTATTAGGTTGTTTTTAACTAAAAAATAGACACGATAATTGCCTTGTTTTGTGGCGAGTGTGCCAATGACGAATTGTTGGTGTTCGCGTTCGCCTTGGTGGCTGACGGTGAATGTGGTTGGTGGATTTTTTTTGAAAAAATCGGCCAGAATGTTTTGGGTTTGTTGGCGTGTAAACACGTTTTCGGTGTTTTTAATGGCCAATTCGACGTTGTTATTCAGATATTGTGCTATGTGCTGGGTGTCGCCTTGCCCGAAATAATGGATAAGGTCGTTGATGACACTGGCGTAAATGCACGGAAAACAGAACAATGCAGTGATGAGTAATGCGTTCTTTTTCATGATGTTTTGAAATAACGTTGTTGTAGATTAGACCACAAACTGATTGCAAATTTTGTGCCAAATATGTTTTTTTGTTGCATTTTGTTGGTAGTTTGCTTAAAAAGAACGAAATTTGCAAACATATTTTGTGGCAAAAATACGTTATTTTTATAAAAATACCAAATGAAAAGGGTCGGAATTGACCTGTTTTGTTGTATTTTTAATTTTTTATGTTATTTTTAATGAGCAAATTTGCAGGTCGGTATGAAAATTGCACTTGTATGGATTGGTAAAACCGTAGCGCCTTATTTGGTCGAGGCGCTGAACGACTATGTGAAACGTGTCTCTTTTTATACGCCTTTCGAGGTGGTAGAGGTGCCCGGTCTGAAAAATACAAAAGCATTGTCGGTGGCGCAGCAACGGGATCGGGAAGGCGAATTGTTGTTGAAAAACATCGAAACGACCGATTTTGTGGTATTGCTCGACGACAAAGGTCGTCAGATGACTTCGGTGGATTTTGCTGCATGGATCGAAAAACACAAACAGGCATCGTTCCGTCGCTTGGTATTTGTGATTGGAGGTGCATACGGCTTCTCGAAATCTATGTACGAGCGCGCGAATATGCTTCTGTCGCTGTCGAAAATGACGTATTCGCATCAATTGGTACGCCTTGTGTTTGTCGAACAGTTGTATCGGGCGCATACCATTATGGCCGGCGAACCGTATCATCACGAAGATAGTTTGCTGAAACAGAGTTGATTATGAAACGTAAAAAACAATTTTGGTTTATAGTTGCAGCGTTTGCGTTGTGTCTGTTTGTGGGAGTGCTGTTCGATGTGCTGTATCGTCTGTCCAACACATGGGAGGTGCCGGTCGATAAATTTCAAAAAACATTGTTGCAAAAGGAACAGCATGCCGATTCGATGTTGCATTTGTTGGCCAACGATGTGCGTGCCGGTCGATGGTCGCCACAGCGGTCGTTCAAAGTGGCTTCGCCCGATATAGTTTATTACGTGTACAAGGGAGAGCAGCCTGTTTTTTGGAGCGATAATAGTTTAGATATTGGCAATCTGGTGCCCTATAAGTTGGCGGTCGATGGCACTGATTTTTGTTATACAAACAATGCTTATTGCGTGGTAAAGGCGTGTCGTGTCGAGGATTATACGATTTTGGCGTTTATTTTGGTCAAGTATCGTTATTATTTGAATGACGGTCGCTTTGTCAGCAGTTATTTCGCCGAGGGGTTTGCGTTGGATAATACCGTGTCGTTGACGGCCGGTCGTGCCGACGATGATTTGGCTGTATTTGCTGCTGATGGTACTTACTTGTTTTCGTTGTCGCAAGATGAGCATGTGTCGTACAAGTCGTCATTGTCGGTGGTGTCGATGGTGTGCTATGTGGTGGCGTTTTTGTTGTTGTTGCTGTTGTTTTATTCGCTCGATTATCTGTTTGGTGCTTCGTTTTGGACGTTGCGTAACTATTTGTTGGCGTTGTTTGTGTTGGTGGGTATTACGTTGCTGTGTATTATATTGGGTGTACCGACGCGTGTGTTTGCCGCCGATTTGTTTTCGCCGATTTATTATGCGTCCGGTATAGTGCCGTCGTTGGGTCATTTGGCTTTGTTGAGTGCGGTGTGTTGTGTGGCAGCACTTACACTGTATGCGCGTGTTAAAGTGCCGGTGTTCCATCGGTGGACGGCGAAGGTGTGTGTGGCGTTTGTGTTGGCACATGCTGCATCGATTATTGTTTTTGTGTTGGTTTATAAGCAGTTGTATGATTTGATATACAACTCGAGTTTGGAGCTGGTGTTCTATAGTGTTGCGCAGGTATCGTTGTATTCGGTATTGGCGGTGTTGTTGATGTTTGTTTGGCTGTTTTCGTTTGTGTTGTTGCGCGACAAGATGGTTTTCATGTTCAAATATGTCGTGCCGTGGCAATGGTTTTTGGTGGCCGATGTGTTGGCTACATGTGTGGCGTTTGCGTTGTCGTATTTGTACGATGCCCAACCGATACATACCGAACTGATAGGCTTTTTTGCCATGTGTGTCGTCATCGATATGCTGCGTGTGCATGTGAAACGTTCGTTGCGCTATTGGCAATTGTTGCTGATTACGTTTGTGTGTTGCTTGTTTGTGTCTGTCGAGGTTTATTCGTATAATGTTAAAATCAAATGCGCGAAATATGCGTTGGTGGCCGATAATTTTGCTACGGGAGCCGACAGCTCGTTCGATATTTACACGCAAAAATTGTTGACTGACATCGACAGTTTGTTGCAGCAGGATAAGGTTTTGCCGCGTATTATGCGGCATGCCATATCGTCGTCGCCGAAATTGTTGCGTTACTTGGACGATAACTATTTCAAGTCATATTTGAAAAACGGCATGAATAATTATACCATGAAAGTATTTATGGTATCGTTGCCGTCGCCATCGGCTCATCGTTACGACGCGCAAATTGCCGATGGTACCTTGCAACCCTATACCGACCATTTCTATATCAACTGCATGAAAAACGATTCGTATCAGTTCCTCGGTATATTCGATTTCGAAGTGGCGCGGAACGAAATGTGTCGCTTGTTTGTTGTGCTGTACAAACTTAACGATTTGAGCGATTACGATGCGTTGTTTCAACCGCGCGACAATTGGATGGGGCATTTGTCGCTATCGACGGCCAAATATGAGAATGGCAAAAAGGTATTTAATGGCGGTATCTTTGTCTATCCCAATCAATTTGATGAGGCGCGTTTTGGCAATAAAAACGTGGTTTATTGGAATAAGTATGCACACTATATCTATCGCTACGACCACGGTATCGACATCATTGTCAGCGAACGACATCCGGCGCCACAGTATGCTTTTTTGCTTTTTTGGACATATTTGTTCATGTTTTATGTGCTGTTGGTTACGGTGATGCACTTGTTGCGCTTGTTCGCACATCGACGCTATTCGTTTGGCAATAGTTTTGTAGCCCGTATTGTGCGTGCGTTTGTTATACTCGTTATTCTGATTCTGACGGTGGCGTTCACCACCTCGGTGGTTTTTATTTACAATCGTTACAAAGCAGATCAGGTGAAAATGTTGCGCGATAAGATGCGTTGTATCGAAGCACAATTACAGCCATTCTTTTGGCGTTATGCCCCCGAATTGCCCGACGATGCCGAGTTGAGTTTCTTTATTCAAGATTTGTCGAAATTATATCGTACCGATATACACATTTACGATGCAGGCGGACAACTCATGGCCACGACACGACCGTACATTTTTTCGGCAGGGTTATGTGGCAAACGCCTCAATCCTCAGGTCTTTTTCGGGCTCGAAGGTAGCCCCGGTGTTATTCCTGAAACTATCGGCAAATTGGATTATTTGGCATCGTATGCTATTGTAACCGATACGAACGGACATGCGTTGGCCTACATTTGTGTCCCCATGTTCTATAGTTCGTACACTGTGGCGCGCGAATTATTTTCGTATTTGGCTGTATTTATCAATATCTATTTGCTGGTTTTGATGCTGACGGCTATCATCGCCACCGTGGTTGGTAAACGCATCATCGGTCCGTTGCAAACTTTGGGACACAAATTGCGGCATATACAGTTGGGTAATGGTAATGAAAAAATTCCGTATAACGGTTTCGCTACCGACGAAATCGGACTATTAGTAACGGAGTACAATCGTATGGTGGATCAATTGACAGATAGTGCGCAACAGTTGGCACAGTCGGAACGCGAGTCGGCGTGGCGCGATATGGCACGGCAAATTGCCCACGAAATCAAAAATCCGCTGACGCCCATGAAACTCACCATCCAGCAGTTGCAGCGTGTCAAAGCCAATGGCGGCGAACAATTTGATGAATATTTCGGCAAGGCTGCGCGCACACTCATCGAGCAGATTGATAGTTTGTCGCTCATCGCGTCCGAGTTCTCGCATTTTGCACGCATACCGATGGCGCAACCAACCATGGTCGATTTGAACGCAAAATTAATGTCGGAAGTGGAGTTGTATAACAACAATTACGAAAATATCGAAATCAACTATCACTCCGAAGTGGCGGAGGTTTATATCTTGGCCGACGGCGAACAACTTACACAAGTGTTCAACAATTTGCTGAAGAATGCCATTCAGGCTGTGCCTTCTACCCGACACGGCATTATCCGTGTCGAACTGAAAGTAGATAACGCTTGGGCAGTCGTGTCGGTAGCCGACAATGGTTGCGGCATCGACGAGGCTGTAGCCGAACGTCTTTTCGTGCCAAATTTCACCACCAAAAGCAGCGGTATGGGCTTGGGCTTGTGTATTGTCAAAAATATTGTGCAAATGGCTAATGGTTCAATATCGTTTTCGACAAAAACAGATGAGGGAACCACATTTATTGTTAAATTCCCGCTTGCCAAACGATAATGTCGAAAACTTATTAACAAGCATATTTATGTGTGCAAAAATGTTGTATCTTTGTCTGTAGAGAAATAACGTTTATGTTTTTTATTAATTTTTTTAATTGTAGCATTATGAAAAAAAGTATTTTAGTTGCCGTAATGGCAGTAGCAAGCATTGCGCTTGCAGTGGCGCAACCTCGTGCCATTGGTGTGAATCTGGGTTCGGGACTTGGCGTGTCGTATCAACACGGCTTCGGCGAAGCCAACATGTTGGACATTGATGTGCATGTGCCCGTGTTTGGTTGGGGTGTCGGTGCTATCGTTACTTACGATTGGATTGACCCGTTTGGCACACAAATTCCGTGGGACAACAAAGGCGAATGGCATTGGGCTTTGGGCGTTGGTGCTGCCGGTGGTATCTATGGTTTCTCCAATCCGGATTGGTATGCCGGTGTAGCCGGACACGTTGGCGTAGCCTACGACTTTTGGTTCCCGCTCGAACTTTCGGTGGATTGGCGTCCGAATTTCGGCGTGCGTGGCAATGGTAGCGGCGTTAATTTCAACACATGGGGTTTATACGATGGTATTACCGTTGGTGTTCGCTATCTGTTCAACCAAAACTAATTGTAAATCAACGCAAAGGACAAAAACGCCGACCACATTGGTCGGCGTTTTTCTTGCACTTGTGCGTGTTACAATGTCGGTAGGCTCGTCCCGTTTATTTTGCGATATAGGTCGAGCGCATACACATCGGTCATACCCGAAATGTAGTCGAGTATGGCCAACACGCGTTCGTACACCGATTCGGCTTGCGTGTCGTATTGCGTAGGAATACGGTTGAGCAACTGCTTGGAATAGGCGCGTGTGGGGTGAAAGGTGGCGGTTGTCAAGTCGTGTAGCAATTCCGAAATGATGCGGTAACCGGCCAATTCCACATCGACCACAATTTGGGATTTGTAAATTTTTTGTGCCGATATTTGGGCACAGTGATTGTACACTTGCCGCAGATTGTCGGGCAGATGGTTGATGAGTGATTTTTCGAATGTTCCGCGTAGAATGTCTTCTTCGTGGTCAACGAAAATTTGTGCGGTGGCTTCTATCAATTGTCCGATGACCGACGAACGCAGATAGGCTATTCGCTCGTTGGTGTCGCTTACCATAGTGAATACCTCTTTCGCACGCGCACGACGCTGTTCCGGCAGAAAGGCCAAGAGCAACTCGTGCGTCTCGCTTTCGGTCAACAAACGTAGTTTGTACGCATCTTCAAGGTCCATTATCTCGTAACAAATATCGTCGGCTGCTTCGACTAAATAGACCAGCGGATGTCGAGCATAGCGTTGCGGGTTATTCGGCAGTCGTTCGATGCCGAGTTCGGTAGCAATGCGTTCATAAGCACTTTTGTCGCTTTGGAAAAAACCGAATTTGGGTTTGTGCGCATCCGCATATTGCGATTCGTACGGATATTTGACGATGGATGCTAATGTGCTGTATGTCAGTGCGAATCCGCCTTCACGACGTCCCGTGAATTTGTGTGTCAGCAATCTGAAAGCATTGGCATTGCCTTCGAAATGCGTGAAATCGCTCCACTCGGCATCGGTCATTTGCGCACGTAACTCTCGATCTTCGGCTTCCGAAAAAAATGTGCCGATGGCATTTTCGCCCGAATGACCAAAAGGCGGATTGCCCAAATCGTGAGCCAAACAGGCGGCGGCTACTATCGCTTCTATCTCGTCAATGTGTGATGGCATTTGCGGGTGGCGTTCGTTCAACAAACGCACTACTCGCATGGCTAACGACCGCCCGACGCACGATACCTCAAGACTGTGGGTCAAACGGTTATGTACAAACACACTGCCCGGCAACGGGAAAACTTGTGTTTTGTTTTGTAACCGACGAAAAGGTGCTGAAAATATCAAACGATCGAAGTCGCGTTGAAACTCGGTGCGGTTGTCGTTGCGCGCATCGTGGTATTGTTCCATGCCGAAACGTTTGGTCGATAATAGTTGTTCCCACTGCATCATGACTGTCAAAAAATGTACTAAAATTATCTCACAAAATTACAAAAATGTTTTGATTTGCAGAAAAATCTTTGTAACTTTGTCGGTGAAAAACAGAAAATTTATTGCATCGATGGCCGACAATTATTTGGAAAAACACTACGAAGAGTATGAAGCCAAAAAAGCGGCATGGCTGAAAGGACGGTCAAAATATCCGGTGCGTCGGCGTTCCAAAAATACGTCGGTCGATTAGCGAACGTTTGTTCTTTGAATTTCTTTTGGGTTGTATTGTACTGAGATTGGAAAATTCTACAATTATTACTTACAACGGGGTCAAGGCATTTTTCAATGGCGGGCTGCGCCTTCGGGTATGACTTGGTTCACGGCAGATTACAACGAAACGTGTCTCCCCAAATCCTATCTTTTAGGAATTTTTCTCAACAAATGACAATGCAACCCTTTTCTACAAAACGAAAGCGGCATTCATCAAAGATGAAGCCGCTTTGCTGTTTTACCGTATGTTATTGTGGGTCAACTCTTTACAGGAATGGCCTCCAGTGTCGCCACGATAAATTGCCAAAAGCGTTCGACGCTGGCGATGTTCACTTTCTCGTCGGGCGTGTGCGGATGGCGTACTGTCGGACCGAATGAAACCATGTCTAAACGTGGCTCGACCGCACCAATGATACCGCATTCCAAACCGGCATGAATCACTTTCACACAAGCCGGTTTACCAAAACGTTTGGCATACACGTCCGACATCGTTTTCAGAATAGGAGAGGACATGTTGGGATTCCAGCCGGAATAACTGCCCGAAAATTCTACTTTGGCGCCGGCCAAAGCAAATACGCTTTCCATCATTGAGGCAAGTTCTTCTTTTTTGCTATCAACGGAACTGCGCAACAAGCATTTTACACCAATATGTCGGCTGTCGGCGTTGATAATCGACAAATTTGTCGAGGTTTCTACCGTGTCCGGAATTTCGGGGATAAAGCGGAATACACCATTCGGACAAGCGCAAACGGCATGCACAAAATCGTCTTGTATCTCTTCCGGAATCAGTTCGTTGGGTAACGACACTTCGGTTATTACAACACTGATTTTGTTTTCGATTGCTTTATATTCCTCGTTGAAAACGGTTTCGTATTCTTCGGCTAATTTCTCCAAATCGGCTTTGCCGTCGGCCGGTACTGTTACTATGGCTTTGGCCTCGCGCGGAATGGCATTACGCATATTGCCGCCTTCGACGGCTGCCAAACGCGCTTCGTATTGGGCGATGGCCTCTTTCAACAATCTGAATAACAGCTTGTTGGCGTTGGCGCGTCCCAACGCTATTTCCAAACCGGAGTGGCCACCTTTTAGCCCTTTGACTGTTATTTCGAGCGCGATGTCGCCGTCAGGAACAGGTGCTCCGTTGAAATCCCATGTCATATCGGCATCAAGTCCGCCGGCGCAACCTACATAGAGTTCACCTTCGTCTTCCGAATCCATATTTAGCAGTATATCGCCTTGCAGAAAACCCGCTTCCAATCCGAATGCACCGGTCATGCCGGTCTCTTCGTCGATGGTAAATAACGCTTCGACAGGACCGTGTTGCAATTCGTTGCTTTCGAGTACAGCCATGGCTGCTGCTACGCCTATGCCGTCGTCGGCGCCAAGGGTGGTGCCATCGGCCGTAACCCATTCGCCATCAATATAGGCCACAATCGGGTCGTTTGCAAAATCGTGTTGTTTGTCGCTGTTTTTCTGGGGTACCATGTCGAGATGCGCTTGCAGAATGACCGGTGTGCGGTTTTCCATTCCGGGAGTGGCCGGCTTACGGATGAGGACACTGCCGGTTTTATCGACCAATGTCTCCAATCCTAACGATTTACCGAAAGCGACCATCGTTTGCGTGATGGCTTCCATGTGTCCTGACGGGCGTGGCACTTGTGTCAACTTCTGAAAATTGCGCCAAAGCCCTTGTGGCTGTAGTTCTCGAATGTCCATAATTTCAACGTTGTTTTGTTTGAGATTTGTAATTCTAAAAAAGTCCCGCAACTGCAGGACTTTTTGCTTTATTTTTTCACTACCCAAATCAAACTCGGGAAGTGGTCGCTGTAACCGTTAGTCCAAGTACCGGCCGTGTGTGTGCGTTTGGGGTAACCTTTACGTTTGCCCGATTGTTCTTGCAGAAAATCGCGATTGAAAATCTCTGATTTCCAATAAGTCAGCGTGTTCAAATCGTTCTTGTCCAACCATGCTGTCGATACCATCACTTGGTCGTATAAGCACCATACGTCCTGATAGCCAAGCGTGCCGGTACCGCTTTTATAAATATTGTAGCACGGATTGTAGAGTTCGCCCGGTTGCATTTTGTCGCGTTCGTGTTTGGCACCTAAATATTTTTGGATACATTCGGTATTTGGGTCGTCGTTCAAGTCGCCCATCACGACGATTTTAGCATCGGGTTCGATGGCAAAAATCGAATCGCAAATCCATTTTGTGGTCAATGCGGCATCGTTACGTTTTGGGGTCGAAACCTTTTCGCCACCATATTTCGAAGGCCAGTGCAACACGATGACGTGTATCTGTTCGCCGTCGAGCAAACCGGTTACGCACAATTGGTCGCGCGAAATGAACGGTTTGGCTAATTCGTAACGCAGATGGTGCGACACGATGTTTGTCGGTGTAAATTTGTCGGCATCGTAAATCATACCTACATCAACACCGCGACGGTCGGGACCTTCGATGCAAATCGTTTTCAGATTGCGGTCGGCCAAAATCGGTTGCGACACAAGGTCTTTGATTACCTCTTCGTTTTCGATTTCGGATACGCCGAGTACTGCCAATTCTTTTGGGAATTTCGAAATGGCATACGACATATTTTTAATTTTGTTTTTGTACTTGAATCCAGTCCATTGATAGCCGCCATCGGGCAAAAATTGCGAATCGTCGGTGTCGGGCGAGTCAATGGTGTCGAATAAATTCTCCAAATTGTAGAAACCGATGACGTATTTTTTCAACGGGGCTGTGTCGTCGGTTTGTTCTTGCGCCGAAATTGCCATAGCCATTGGCAGCGCAGCAATCAGCAAAAGGTGTTTGAATTTCATGTTTCTCGGTTATTAGGTTAAAATAAGGTGTTATTTCGTTTGGTTTCGGCCGCTCTGCAGATAAATCGCACCATATCGCGACCAACATATTTCTAAATCGGTGCAAAGTTGCTAATTTTTTTTGATATGGCAAAATTTTTTTGGCAACTTTTTCGATAAAATTGCATTCGCTTTGAAAATCATTCAAATAGGTCTGTAAAAATTGATGTTTGCAAAAAATTGGTGCCTTTTGATTGTTTTTTGAAAGAAAACATGCTTTTTTGTCGTTTTGTTACAAAAAAAAGAGATTTTTGTTTTGCGGAATGAAAAAAAAAGAGTAATATTGCAGTCGAAAAATTGCGTGAATTTATTAACCGAACATAATCTAACCAAATTAACACACTCATGAGAAAAAAGTTATTGCTTGCTCTTGCAGTTGTTGCATCGTTATCGGTTGGTGCACAGAACGTTGTGAGAGGAGTTGTCAAAATTGCAGGAACCAACGAGCCTGCGTCCGGAGCAGTGGTAACGCTGCAGGGACAACAAGTGTCCACAGTAACCGATTCGCAAGGAAAATTTGTGATTGATGCCGTTCAGAACGGCGACGAGGTGATTACAATCGTACTCGACAATTACGATGTCGAAACACGTCCCATCTCGATTTCGGGTTTGGAACCGCTCGATTTGGGCGTTATGTCGTTGTCGTCGGCACGAGACGCCTTGTCGCAAGAATTCACCGAAGAAGCGTTTTTGGCTATGGCCGACGTCGAATTTGACGACGAAGACGGCCTCTCGTCGCAAACCATTTCGGGATTGCTCTATTCGCGCGGCGATGTATTTACCGGCACGGCAAGTTACGGTTTCAGTGCAGCGCGCTATCGCGTACGCGGATATGATTCGCGCTACGAGAGCACCTATATAAATGGTATAAACTTCAACGACGGCGAACGCGGACGTTTCAACTATTCGTCAATTGGCGGCTTGAACTATGCCACGCGCAACAAAGAAATTGTCAATAATTTCGCACCGAACTCCTATTCGTACGGCAATTTGGGCAATACGGCCAATATTGATATTCGCGCTTCGAAATATGCTCATGGCGGACAAGTAAGTTTGTCGGGTACGAACCGCTCTTATTGGTTGCGTTTGCAAGCGACATACGCTACAGGCTTGATGTCGAACGGCTGGGCAGTAGCCGTATCGGGCTCGTACCGCTATTCCGACATCAGCACCGAGTGGAACTCTACCGAAGGTACGTTCTATAACTCCGGAGCTTTGTTTGTCAGTGCACAAAAAGTGATTAACGACCACCATAGCGTGAACATCGCAGCCTATTGCGCACCGACCGAACGCGCCGGATCGTCGGCTCTGACACAAGAAACCGTCGATTTGACATCGAACTACTACAACCCGTATTGGGGCTGGTATAACGGTAAAAAACGTAATTCGCGCATTGTGCACAGCCTTGACCCGACTCTGATTTTGAACTACGATTGGGATATTCGTGAGGGAGAAACGTTCCGTTTGGGTGTTGCTGCACATTACAGCATGTACAGCAATTCGGCACTGACGTTCTACAATGCGCCGGATCCGCGTCCCGACTACTATCGCAATTTGCCAAGTTATCAATTGGGTGGTTGGGAATTGAACGCTGCTGATGGCAATTTCTATCCAAGTAAGTCCGAAACTAATGTAGAAATGTATGAAGACTTGCGCACAGCATGGCAAGAAGGTTATGCAGCCGGAGGCAATGCTACCACGCAACTCGATTGGACGGGTATGTATGCAGCCAATGCCTCGAACAACCTTATCAATCCGACAGGCATGGCTAAATATATGCTCGAACGCCGCCATAACAATCTTTTCGAAACGACGTTGAACGCTACTTACGAAAACAAGACGTTCGACAACCTGAATGTGGTGGCCGGTTTGGAAGCCAAATATACCAAAGGTCGCCATTATAAAACGGTGGACGACCTAATGGGTGCCAATCAATGGTACGACATCGATCCATTCTCCGACCGCGATATAAACGATTTGGCTGAAGATGTGGAGATGAGTGCTGCCGACGTAGCTCGTGTGCGTTTGAACGACATGGATAACCTCGACGAAAACGGCAACGCCAAAATGGTGAAAGAGGGCGATAAGTTCGGTTACGACTATGATATTGATGTAGCGCGTGTATCGGCTTTTGCACACAACGCTTGGGATTTCAACCAAATCGAATTCTACTATGGTTTGAAATTTACCTATACCGATTTCTTCCGCACCGGTCGCATGGCTAATGGTCGTGCTTGGTACTTGAGCCAACAACTCGGTCAGAAGGTGATTTCGAAAGGGCAGGGTAAAATGCATAACTTCTACGATCCGTCGGTGAAAGCCGGTTTGGTGTACAAGTTTAACGGACATCACCGCATATTTGCCAACGTATTGGCTGAAACACGTGCACCGCTGACAAATGCGTTCTATACGTCGCAGCGCACTACCGACCGCTCGATTGACGACTACCGCATCAATGGTACACCGATTTATGCTGCTGCTAAAATATTTGGCACAACGAACCCGAATTTGGCAAGTTTTGCATTGAGCGAGAAAATTTTGTCGTACGATGTAAACTACATTGTAACCTATCCGCGCGTGCGTGGTCGTTTGAGCTTGTACCGCACACATTCGATTGATGGAATCGAGAGTAACGGTTACTACAACGACGAATATCGCACGTTTGTCAATCATCAGATGTATGGTGTGAACAAAATTTACCAAGGTGGTGAGTTGGGCGTGTCTGTCAAATTGGACGGCAGTTTCACGTTGAGTGCTGTATTGGCCTACAACGAGGGACACTATACCAACAACCCGATTGGTGTGGAGAGCGCCGAAAACGGTATGAAGATTAACGGCCAGCAGGAGGTAATCGACCGCATCATATTGACCAAAGGTTGGGCAGTAGGTTATACCGATGGCAATCCCGACAAGTCGAAATCGTACTATAATCCGAAATCGGTGAAAGTGGCTAACGGCCCGCAATTGGCCGCGATGATTAAGTTGAATTATTTCCACAGCAAAATGTGGTTTGCCGACTTGAGCATCAGTTACTACGACGAAAACTATTTGGGTGTAGCACCGTCGCGCTTCTCGCAGGGTATGATTACCGGTTGGCGTGTTGATGGTACGGCGATCGGTAATACCGGCGTGTGGTACGGCGCGAATTGTACGGAAGCCGAAAAAGATGCCAAAATTGCGGCATTGGCTTCGCAAGAATCGTTGTTCGAAGGGTCAAAATGGTACAATCATATTATGATTGATGCTTCGGTGGGTAAACTCATCTACCTGAAAAACAACCGTTCCATCAACATCAATTTAAGTTTGAACAACATTACGAACAACACCGGTTTCAAAACGGGTGGTTGGCAACAGGCCCGTATCCCGACAACGGTTTATCGTCAGCAAACATATAAAGTATCGAATTTTGTGGATAAATATCCGTCGAAATTCTACTATGCTTGGGGTTTCAACTTCTTCCTAAATGTTGGATTTAAGTTTTAAGTAGTAAAAGCGTAACCATTAATTTCAGAAAATCATGAAAACATTGAAATATATTTTAAGCAGTGCTGTGGTGGCTGTGGCTTTGACCGCTTGCCATACTTACGGCGAACCACAGGACAAAGGATATGTGGAAGAGGGCTCGGAAGCCGAGTGGAAGGCCACGATGACCATTGGCGAATTTTTGAGTGATCCGCAATTATTCTCTGAATTTGGCGATGTCGACAAATATCCGCCGCGTGCGCGCTCGTATCAAGGTGCCAATAAATCGAATGAGAATCTCGGTTTGTTCAGCGTGCAGGACATTACGGCCGACGTTACGATCGTAGGTCGCATCGTTTCGACCGATGTGCCGGGTAATGTGTATAAAAACCTCTATATTCAGGATTGTGCCAATCCCGACTATGGCATTAAACTTGCAGTAGATGCCGGCAGTCTTGGCGGTATGTACCCGATAGGGCAGAAAATAGCCATCAAATTGCAAGGTTTGGCCATAGGCAAGTATGCGCGTATGCCGCAAATCGGTATTCCGTATTACAATAATGCCAAAGAGGGTATGGATACGCAAGAAAAAGCCGGTTGGGAGATAGGCCGCATACCACCGCAAGTGTTCAAAGAGCATGTGCAGTTGATTGGCCAGCCCGACGTGAGCAAAATAGTAGCAAAAACTATGACTGTGGCCAACATCAAAGCCACTGCCGACAATTATAAGGACATAGCTCTGTTGTCGAACCGTTTGGTGAAAATAGAGAATGTACGTTTTGTACCTTATACTTGGGATACTTACGGTGCATTAAGCAGTTTGTCCGGTACTTATAATTGTGCAACCGATGGTAATGCCAATACGTTTGCACCGACCACCGGCGGTATCGGTTATCCACAGTCGCGTCTGTTTACGACGGATATTGATACCGTAATAGCCGCTAATTCGTTGGCGATAGGCACCAGCGAATTTGCTAAATTTGCTTGTGCACCGCTTCCCGGCGATGAATATGTAGGGACGGTTACAGGGTTTGTATCGTATTACTATGATAATGGTAAATACTCTGCGGTGAACGATAAAGTGTGGTCGCTGACGATTAACGGTCTTGAATCGTTGGAATTGAAAAACGGTGATGAAACGTGGCGTGCCGACGATGTTTATTATCCTGCGTATTAATCTTTTTGAATTTGTAACTTTTTAATTATTAACTTTTTAAATTTTTATTATCATGAAAACTTCAAAATTTTTCTTTGCAGCCATGATGGCTGCAGCAGTGGCAGTAAGTTTTACTGCATGTGACCCGAAAGACAATGGTGGCGACATCTTTGGCGGTGGCGACAACAATGGCGGCGACAATGGTATTGGCGGTGGCGATACAACTACAGAATATTTGACGGTTGAACAAGCTATTGCACAACAAGGTTCCGGCGTAAAAACCGTGAAAGGGTATATTGTTGGTTACTATAATGTAAAACCAAACCCAGGCGAATGTGTATTTTCGGCAGATGCACCGGCTGATACAACAGTGAATAAAGCTAATGTTTTGATTGCTGATGCAGCCGATTGCATGGATGCTTCGAAAGTACTGTGTGTACAATTGACAGCTGGCGCTGTACGTTCGTTGGTTAATTTGGGTGAAAATCCGGGTAATCTTGGTAAAGAAGTGAAAATTACGGGTTCATTGGAAACGTATAATACATTACCTGGTATGAAAACAACTTCGTATGCAGAAATTGAAGGCAAAACATCGGATGATTACGCTGTTCAATTTTATTGCTATCGTGTTGGCCTTGGAGATTTAGATGCAAGTGTGGTTGGTGCATTGAAAGTTGGAGATAAAG
Organism: Paludibacteraceae bacterium; assembly: GCA_051878315.1. Taxonomy (GTDB): domain Bacteria; phylum Bacteroidota; class Bacteroidia; order Bacteroidales; family Paludibacteraceae; genus W0P28-013. The sequence continues at coordinate 25,146 of JBJEJW010000031.1, forward strand.
TTGTGTTAACAGCTAAGATTGTTAATTATAAAGGAACAACTCCTGAAACAGTGACAAAAACGGGTTCATTTGTTTCTATCAACGGTGAAGTGCCTGCTGAAGCTAAAACAGCGGCCGAAGCTATTGAAATAGCCAAAGGCTTGGGAGCTGATGTTGAAAGTGAAGAAGTTTATACGATTGCAGGTGAAGTTACGCAAATAACGGAAAATGCAGCTTCAACATATAGCAATATGACATTCTATATTAAATAAAAGTATATTGAATGTGTTTTCTATCCCGCACTAATTTAGTGCGGGATTTTTTTGTTTTTACCCCCTCTGTCCCCCTAAAGGGGGAGGCGGGTGGTAAGTTGTTTTTTACCTCCCAAACCCTCCTAAAGGAGGGCTTTTTTTTACCCCCAGCCCCCTAAAGGGGGCTTTTTTTGTGTTGGTGCTTTTGCGTGAAGTCCCCTTTAGGGGATTTAGGGGTAAACAAGATGGATAATAGCAAAATATATTGTATCTTTGCATCAAAAAAAAAGGAGAAGTGATGCAGTTTTACGAGGATAAGGATATGTTTTATGGTGCGCATTCCGCATTATTTGAAAAGGCTTCTATGTTGAGATCTACGATGACTCATGCAGAAACTCTTTTGTGGAATAAACTAAAAAACAGGCAGTTAGGTGTGAAATTTCGTCGTCAGCATCCGCTTGATATATTTATTGCTGATTTTTATTGTCATGCTTGCAAGTTAGTTATCGAAATTGATGGTGATATTCATAATTTTCAGCACGAATACGATATTGGGCGAACAGCAGAATTGCAACGATATGGTATTCGGGTAATTCGGTTTACGAATGAGGATGTGGAATCGCACATCGAACAAGTTGTAGAGCGAATCAAACAAGTGTTGTCTGAAAGTGTGTAATTTTTGGTGCTGGATTTTTTTGTTTTACCCCCTCTGTCCTCCTAAAGGAGGGCTTTTTTGTGTGTCGGTGTGGGCACGTTCTTTGGAAAGTAGAGAGTTACGCGCAAAAATAACACACACGGGTGAAAAGTATGTGTGTTCGGAATAGAACACACAGGTGTAGTCGAATATGTTGTGTAAATTGAATGTCGTTGTTGTGTGCCGGTTTTTTGTTTTGGAAAACTTTTTGCGCTTGTTGAAAAAATATCTATTTGATAATGAGCGATATATATTTTTTTGTGGAAAACTTTTTTGTAAAAATGTATATTTGTGTTGCAAGTTTTGGAAAATCGTTGTAATATTGCAAATGCATTCAGTGTGTGCAAAACACCCGAAAAATCGCGAATTTTGTTATTAAAAACATAGAAAAACTTCATTATCGTGAAAAAACAGATTTATTCAGAGGAAGAAGCCAAGTTAGCCTCGACCGAATATTTCGGTGGCGACCAATTGGCTGCACAAGTGTGGGTCAACAAATATGCGTTGAAGGATTCTGAACAGCATCTTTTCGAACGCACGCCCGATGATATGCATCGGCGGTTGGCTGACGAGATTGCCCGTATCGAACAAAAATACCCGAACCCGATGACGAGCGACGAAATATTTGAGTTGTTGCGCAACTTCAAGTACATTGTGCCGGCCGGCAGTCCTATGACGGGTATAGGTAACAACTATCAGGTGTCGTCGTTGTCGAATTGCTTTGTTATCGGCATCGATGGTAATGCCGACTCGTATGGTGGTATTATCAAACTTGACGAGGAACAAGTGCAGTTGATGAAACGCCGCGGTGGCGTGGGACACGATCTGTCGCAAATTCGTCCCGAAGGTTCGCCGGTTAAAAATTCAGCACTGACATCGACCGGAATAGTGCCGTTTATGGAGCGCTATTCGAACTCGACACGCGAAGTGGCGCAGGGCGGCCGTCGTGGCGCTTTGATGTTGTCGGTATCGATAAAACATCCTGATTCCGAGAAATTTATTGATGCCAAATTGGAACAGGGTAAAATTACCGGTGCCAACATCTCGGTGAAAGTGGATGATGAATTTATGAACGCTGCCGAACATGGCGATATGTATCGTCAGCAATATCCTGTCGATTCGCCGAATCCGACGCATGTGAAAGACATCAATGCAGGCGATTTGTGGAAAAAAATTATTCATAATGCGTGGAAATCGGCCGAACCCGGCGTATTGTTTTGGGATACGATTTTGCGCGAATCGGTTCCCGATTGCTATGCCGACCTTGGCTATCGTACCGTATCGACCAATCCGTGTGGCGAAATACCGCTTTGCCCTTACGACAGTTGCCGTTTGTTGGCTATCAATCTCTATTCGTATGTAAACGAACCGTTTACGCAAAATGCGCATTTCGATTTCGATCTGTTTCGCGTGCATGTGCGTAAGGCACAGCGCATTATGGACGATATTATCGACCTCGAAATGGAAAAAATACAAGGTATTTTGCACAAAATAGAGTCTGACCCCGAAGGCGACGACATTAAGCGTACGGAATTGGAACTGTGGCATAAAATCAGTGAAAAGACATCGCAAGGACGCCGTACAGGTGTCGGCATCACAGCCGAAGGCGATATGTTGGCTGCCCTCGGTCTGCGTTATGGTACCGAAGAGGCGACCGCTTTTTCCGAAGAAGTACACAAAAACGTGGCCGTCGAAGCCTATCGTTCGTCGGTTATCATGGCTAAAGAACGTGGCGCATTCAAAGTGTACGATGCTAAACGCGAAGAAAATAACCCATTTGTCAAACGTTTGCGTTCCGTTGCTCCCGATATGTACGACGAAATGGTTAAATACGGACGTCGTAACATCGCGTGCCTGACCATAGCGCCAACAGGTACAACAAGTATAATGACGCAGACTACGTCGGGCATCGAACCTGTGTTTATGCCTGTATATAAACGTCGTCGAAAAGTCAATCCGAACGATTTAGGCGTACGTGTCGATTTCGTAAACGAAGATGGCGATTCGTTTGAAGAATATACGGTGTTCCATCATCATTTTAAGACATGGATGGAAGTGAATGGCTACGATACGCATCGCGAATATACGCAAGACGAGATTGATGCTTTGGTAGCACAATCGCCTTACTACAAAGCTACGGCAAACGATGTCGATTGGCTGATGAAAGTGAAAATGCAGGGACGTATTCAAAAATGGGTCGATCATTCCATCTCGGTTACCATCAATTTGCCGGCCGATGTGTCGGAAGACCTTGTCAGTCAGCTCTATATGGAAGCATGGAAATCGGGCTGCAAAGGTGTAACAGTCTATCGCGAAGGATCGCGCGCAGGCGTATTGCTCAATGTTACCAAAAAAGAGAAAAAAGAGGACGAACCCAACAAACACTGCGTATGCTACACCGACGAGCATTTGGTGCGCCCGAAAGAGTTGAATTGCGACGTGGTGCGTTTCCAAAACAAAAAAGAAAAATGGATAGCGTTTGTCGGCCTCAAAAACGGACGTCCATACGAGATATTCACCGGATTGGCCGATGACGACGAGGGATTGTTCCTGCCCAAAACGGTTACGCAAGGTAAAATTATCAAGGTGGTGGACGACGATGGACACAAACACTACGACTTTCAATTTACTAACTCGCGTGGCTACAAAACAACCATCGAAGGCTTATCGCATAAATTCGACAAAGAGTATTGGAACTACGCCAAACTGATTTCCGGCGTGTTGCGTTACGGTATGCCTATCGGACAGGTTATCAAATTGGTGTCGGGATTGCAACTCGATAGCGAATCGATAAACACATGGAAAGCCGGTGTAGAGCGTGCTCTGAAAAAATATATGACCGACACCGATGTCAAAGAGATGGAGTGTCCCGAATGCCATCAACACTCGATAGTCGTGAAAGAAGGCTGTTTCGTTTGCTCGAACTGCGGCTATAGCAAATGCGGAGGTTAATAATTGCAAGGTTACCAATAGGTAACTAATAGTATTCGGGTGGCATTTGTGTCACCCGAATGTGTTTTTACCGATTGTTGTGTGATTTTTTATCACAAATGTGGCAGTTTGAAACATTTGATATATATTTGCAATCATTCTAACAAAAAAGAGTCGATTATGAAGAAACGTTTATTCTTGTTTGCTGCAGTAGCGGTTTTGGCCGGCGCGGCACAGGCGCAACAGCCTTATAAACATGGTGTTGGCGGCATTGTTGGTACGCTCGAGGGATTTTCGTATAAAACGTTTTTTACGGAAAACGTCGCCTTGCAAGCCGATTTGGGCTTTACGTTCGGCACCACTCTTTACGATTCCTATGGCGACCGCATGGCTTTGTGGACATTCGAACTGAACCCGAATGCCATGTACGAGGGCTCGATTACCGGTTGGAATTGGGGTAGTCTGTGGTGGTTTGCCGGCGGTGGTGCAAGCCTTGGCTTGGCACGTCCGGTGTGGACTATCTTTGACAGACTGAACTACGGCCCACTGCCATCGAGCGCTACACTTGGTAAGTTTGGTTTGAATGCCATCGGTGGTGTGGAACTCACTTGGGACGACATTCCGCTGACCGTACAAGTCGATTTTCGTCCCGGTTACGGTTTGATATTCAAACGTAGCGGCGATGGCCATGCTTCTTACTTCGATTGGGGATTGACGGCCAGCGTGCGTTATACGTTCTGAATGGAGCGCTTGCATACGGTGAATAAAAAAAACGACCTTTTGTGGGTCGTTTTTTGTTTTTTGTTATTCGATATGGTTACGATTCACGACATTTAACCACCGTTATGTGGTAACACTTGTTGCGTTTTTCGTTGACAATAAGCAGCCGACATTCGCTGCGTAATTCGCGCAATGTTTCGGTAAGTAATTGTTCCAATTCTTTATCTTGTACGCCGAACCCAAACCGTTTGTAATTGCTGTACGAAATATCGAAAGTGGTGCCGTAGTAGTGTGCCGATTCGTTGTGAGTGGCTTGTTGATTACTATGGCGTAGTTCTTCTTGCGACTCTTCGGTGCGCAGTAGCGACGACACAACAAACTTGTATTTTGGCAAATTGTGTTCGCGCAATTTGGCATGAAAACGCATACCTATCTCTTGTAACAGATTGGCGGCTTCGGGGGTGAGGTATGGGTGCGAGTGTGTAAGGCGTGGAATGTGATAATATTTGTTGCTTGTTATTTTGACCAATTTGCCGTCTTGTTGTAGGGATTCAATGGTGTTGAATAGTTCCTTGTTGGTCTTTATGGGTTTCTTCAAACCGTTCTTGCGAGCGTGTTTCAGATGTATTTCGTTGAAATCGTTGAATGTCTTTTTCGACGAGATAGAGGCAGTGGCATTCCGGCAAAAATTGCAGGTGGTTGTTACCTCGCTGATGGCGTTTTTGGAGAGATAATTATCAACTTCGATGCCTACAATGATGAGGATGGTGATGGCTACGCCAATGAGCAAATAGGGCAGTATCGGCGTATCCTTAATTTTTTTAGTTGATTTCGATTTGCGTTTGCGTGTTGTCTTTTTTGTTTGTGTCATAGTTATGTGCGGCATACAGAAAGGTCGCAGGGCGTAAACATGTTACACACTGCGACCATTGTTGTATTATTATAGGAAAATAAGTTGTATGATGATGTATAGCGGCAACAGAATGATCAGTGAGAATTTCAGCATATATCCAAAAAAACTCGGCATTTTGATACCGCTTTCCTCGGCAATGGCTTTTACCATAAAGTTCGGACCATTGCCGATATATGTCATTGCACCGAAGAAAACGGCGCCGATGGAGATGGCTTTGAGCAATACTTCCGAGATGCCTGCTACGAAAGTTGTGCCGTTGAATGTGCCGTTGCCAAGAGTTAATACGCCGGCAGCAGTGGCTTCCAGCGACTCTTTCATGCCGCTGGCTACGCCGTGGAATGCAACTGCGGTCGGGGTGTTGTCGAGGAACGAACTGAGCAAGCCGGTCGAGTAATAGAATTGCCACGGGGTGTTTAGTCCTAAATCGGCAGCATGGGCTTTTAGGTAAGCAAGTGCCGGTGTCATGGTCGTGAAGATGCCGAGAAACAACACGGCTACTTCCATGATTGGCGTCCATGTAAATTTGTTCAGATTGTAACGCACTTCTTTTTTGGTGGTGTAAAGCGATAATCCTGCCAACGATAACAATACGATTTCGCGTAAAAATTTCAGCCAAATGGGAGCGTCAGGTTCGCCCATTTGCGGTATGGTGCCTTCGTTGATGAATGCAACGGACAAGATGACGCCTATCAGATATACGAAATTGATAGTGCCTCTCAAACGCAATTTTTCATATTCCAAAGCATCGTCGGCAAGGCTTGTCCAATCCTCTTTTGCATAATAATGGCGATCGACAAAGTAATAGAGTGTCAGCAAAATGGCTCCTGTCAATGCCCATTCGGGCAACATGTTCAAAAACCATGTGAACGGTGCGCCACGCAAAAACAGCATAAACAACGGAGGGTCGCCAAGCGGGGTGAGTAGTCCGCCGCAGTTGGCTACCAATGCAATGAAAAACAAGATAGTGTGTACCGTATATTTGCGTTGCTGATTGGTGGTAATGATGGGGCGGATGAGCAACATGGCTGCTCCGGTAGTACCCATTAGCGAGGCTAATATGTAGCCGATACCGAGAAATAGTGTGTTGACTGAAGGTTTTGCCTTGATGTCGCCACTCAAATGAATGCCGCCGGTGATGACAAATAAGGCTAATAACAGCACGATGAATGGCACATAATCAAAGATAACTTGGTGTTCCAATTCGTGTGTCATGCCACCCAGAATCAAGCAGACAGCAGTGGGTACACCCAAAAATAGTGATACGATGAGTTTGTTGATGTTTGATTCCCACCATTTTTCCGCAATCAGCGGTCCGATGGCAATCATCAGTAACATGATGCCGAATGGTATCAGCGACCATGCGGAATGAACAAATGTTTCCATAGTAATAGTAAGTGTGTGATATTTAGGTTTGTAAATTGATGTGCAAAAGTAGTGCATTTTTGCCAAATAGGCAAATGCTGACACGAAAAAAATTGCTTCAATTTATCAAGGAAAGTAAGGCGTATGTTACGATAATACATGCGCGATACGATTGCCTTATACTAAGCAGTGATATGGATAACACCTTAATTCAGAATAGATTGCAAGAGGGTACCGTCGGTCAACTGCTCGACATGGTAAGCGGATGCAAAGGCCAGAATGGCGTTCAGTGTCTGCTGTCGCGGCTGCAAATGCTTTTGTGTGTGAATGTGCGAATCGGGAGAAGAGGTAATTTCTTTAGTCATAGGCGTTATGTTAAGTGTTTGTATTCATATAACGCCGTTTGTTGCATTTTATTGCATGTGTTGATGTTTTTGTATATAAAAAAAGAACTTACGATGTAAGTCCTTGTCTTTTTCGTGGGCGCTGAGGGATTCGAACCCCCGACCCTCTGCTTGTAAGGCAGATGCTCTGAACCAGCTGAGCTAAGCGCCCAATTCGTTTCTGAATTGCGATGCAAAGGTACTGCTTTTTTTGTTACCGACCAAATTTTTCATTCATTTTTTTTGATAAAAATCGCAATCGTTTGGTTTTCAGTCCCATTCGAGTATTACTTTGCCGCATAAACCGCTTTCCATTACGTCGAAACCTTGTTGAAAATCGTCAATTTTGAAGCGGTGGGTGATGACGGGAGTCAAATCGAGCCCCGAAAGTAACATTTGTCGCATTTTGTACCATGTTTCCCACATTTGTCGGCCATAGATACCTTTGATGGTCAAAGCGTTGAAGATGATTTCGCTCCATTCAACGGTTGTTGATGGTGGCAGAATGCCGAGTTGTGCAATGTTGGAACCTTTGTACATAGAGTCAATCATTTCGCGGAAAGCGGCCGGAGACCCCGACATTTCGAGTCCGACATCGAATCCTTTGATGCCTAATTGCTGCATTGCCCATTTGACGGATTCGCCTTTGCTCGGATTGACACATAGCGTAGCACCCATGCGGCGTGCTATGTCGAGCCGATAGTCGCTCAAGTCGGTTACGACAACATGACGTGCGCCGGCAAATCGGCAGATGCCCGTCGCCATGGTGCCAATGAGGCCGGCACCGGTTATCAGTATGTCTTCGCCCAAAATAGGGAAAGCCAATGCGGTGTGTGTGGCGTTACCGAAAGGATCCATGATGGCGGCAATGTCGTCGGGAATATTGTCGTCGAGTTTGACGACATTGCTTTCGGGGATGCTGAGGTATTCTGCAAAAGCACCGTTGCGCGTTACGCCTACGCTGACCGAATTTTCGCAAACGTGCAGTTTGCCGCGGCGACAGTTGCGACAGTGTCCGCAGGCTATGTGTCCTTCGCCGGTAACGCGGTCGCCGATTGCCACATTACGTACACCGGCTCCGACGGCAACGACGGTGCCAACGTATTCGTGGCCGATGACTAACGGAGTCGGAGTGTTTTTTTGCGAAAATTCGTCCCATTTATAGATGTGTAGGTCGGTGCCACAAATGGCAGTTTTGCGAATTTTGATGAGGACATCATTGATACCGATTTCGGGTGTCGGAACGTCGTCCATCCAAATACCGCGTTCGGGGTACTTTTTGACAAGTGCTTTCATGGTTATATATATTCAATGGATTGATGTGGCAAATTTAGACATTTATTTTGAATGTGTAACCGGAATGACAATTTTTTTTGTCGAAAAATAGTTGTGTATGTGTCGTTTCTTTTGTAATTTAGCACTCTCAAAAATAACAATGGATATGACAACGTTTTTGCGTCAGATAGCGGCGCGTTATTATGCAGAGTATGGTTGCCGTATGGAGTCGGTGGCGTTTGTGTTTCCCAATCGGCGGGCGGGCGTTTTTTTTCGTCAGGCATTGGCGGCGGTTGCGTCGAAACCGATGTTTGCACCCGATATATTGGCGATTAACGATTTGTTTTTGCGCGAATCGTCGTTGGTACAGGCCGATAAAGTAACTTTGTTGTTTTGCTTGTATAAGACTTATAGTAGGGTGATGCCGGCGCCGGAAACGTTTGATCGTTTTGTGTTTTTGGGTGAGATGCTGTTGGCCGATTTCAACGACATCGATAAATATATGGCTGATGCGCGGCAAGTGTTTCAGAATATTGGCGACCTCAAGGCTATTGAGCATGACATGAGTTGGCTGGATGACGAACAGAAAGCGATTGTCAGTCGGTTTTGGAATGTATTGTTGAACAATCGCAAAGACGGTAAAGTGTTCGAACAGCAATTCTCTAATATTTGGGGCAAATTGTTCGAAATTTATACTCAGTTCAAAGCCGATTTGCGCAGTCGTGGTATTGGTTATGACGGTATGATTTTTCGCGATGTGGCCGAAAATACGGCAGATTTGCATTTGGATTACACGCGTGTCGTATTTGTGGGTTTCAATGCGCTGACGGCGACTGAAATGAGTTTGTTTCGCAAATGTCAGCAGCAGGGTATAGGCGATTATTATTTTGACTACCAGTCGCCCGAAATTACGAAAGCCGGCAATGTGGCAGGGCAATTTGTCAAAGAAAACGGACAATTTCGTTCACTATTTGAACTCGACGCCCCGCAAGAACCCGCTGAACGCCATATAGAACTGATCGCCACGCCGTCCGACATCGGACAAACCAAACAAGTGTACCGTATTTTAGATGAATTGCAGCGCGAAAATTCTGAAAATACCAATTTGCGAACGGTTGTGGTGTTGCCTAACGAACGCTTGTTGGTCCCGATGCTGTATGCCATACCCGATGCGATAGCGACGGTTAATGTTACGATGGGATACCCATTGTCATTGACACCGATAGCAACCTTGATGGAACAACTCATTATTCTGCAACGTAATAAACGAGGGCATGGAGGAGAAACGTTGTTTTATCATAAACATGTGTTGGCCATATTGAATCATCCTTATGTGTGCCAGCAGCAGCCGGTTGCTGTTCGTAATTTGGTAAAGCGCATTACAGCCGAAAATCTTTTTTTGATTTCGCCCACAGTGTTCGAACAAACCGGCGAGTTGTTGAACGTGTTATTTCGTCCGGTGGCCGATACGCCTGATTGCTTGAACTATTTTGCCGAAGTTATTGATACTTTAGCACCGCAAGTCGATGCGCTCGACCGTGAATTTTGCGACGGCTATAGGGCTGCTGTCAACTGTATCAACGATAATATGCAACAACTCGGACAAGACATTGCATTGCCGACTCTGTATCGTCTGTTGCAGCAACTCATTGCCGGTCAGACAGTTGCTTTCCGAGGTGAACCCGTCGAGGGTTTACAAGTGATGGGTACACTCGAAACGCGTGCGTTGGATTTTGAGAATGTCATCATCACATCGTTCAACGAAGATATATTCCCCCGTCAAAATCATACGCCCTCGATTATTCCTTATAGTTTGCGGCGTGTGTTCGGTTTGCCGACTTATGAATATCACGATGCTATTTTTGCATACAACTTTTATCGTTTGATTTATAGAGCGCGGCGTGTGTATTTGATTTACGATTCGCGCACCGATGGGCAACATGGCGAGGTCAGTCGGTATGCGGCACAATTGGAATATTTATTGCGTGTGCCGTTGACAAAAAAAATGGTTGGATACAATATCGAGTATCCGGATCGAGTGCGTGGGGAAGTGCTAAAAACCGGCGAAGTAGTTGCGCGTTTGCAGGCGTATTGTAAGCCGCAATCGGGCAAAGCCGTGTCGGCCAGCGATATCAATGCCTATCTTGATTGCCCGATGCGCTTTTATTATTCCAAAGTAGAGGAACTTGGTGAACCTGACGAAGTATCGGAAACGATAGAGGCCAATACGTTCGGTTCCATCTATCATAAAGTGATGGAGTTGCTCTATAAACCCTACGAGAACAAAAAAGTAACGCACGAGGTGCTTGATAATATGTTAAACGATACATCTCAGATTGATAATTGTTTGAATAACGCTTTTGCAGAAATATTTTACAAGAAAAGCACGAAAATGCCGTTGTTCGGTCAAAACTTGTTGGTGGCTCATGTTATCGAAACTTATGTTAAACAGACACTGCAATTCGACCGCGATGTGCGCGCACCATTTGTTTATCGTTGTTCCGAACAACTCGTCAACGATGTTTCATTGCACTTACAAAATGGTTTGTCGGTGAATCTGAAAGGCATAATCGACCGTGTGGACGAAAAAGATGGCATAGTACATATTGCCGATTATAAAACGGGTAGTTTTGTGGATGATTTTGAAACGATAGAGCAACTGTTTGATACTACTGAAAAGGAACGTCCGAAGGCTATTTTGCAACTGTTTTTCTATACATTGCTTTATCGATTGAAGACCAATCAATCACATGTCAAGCCGATTTTGTATGCGCTACGTTCGGCTTCTCGCAATATCGCTATTACATGTCAGAAGGCCGAAGTACAAGATGCCGATAATTATTACGAAGAGTTTCGTACGGCTTTAGATGCATGTCTGACCGAAATATTTGATGTTACAGTGCCATTTCGTCAGACGGAACAGACAAATAGATGTTCTTATTGCAGCTTTAAGCAAATTTGTAACCGTAGTTGATTTTCAAAAAATAAATAGTAAATTTGCAATTTGAAAAATAAAACATTAAAGAATCGTATGAATATTGTAGAACGCTTTCTGAAATATGTGGCTTTTGAAACCACATCCGACGAAACAACCGGTACAACGCCGAGTACACCGGGGCAAATGGAATTTGCTAAATATTTAGTCGAAGAGTTGAAACGCATCGGATTGACAGATGCCACAGTTGATAATAATGGTTATGTGTTTGCCACGCTCGAATCCAATACCGACCAACCGAAACCGACCATTGGTTTTATTGCCCATGTGGACACCTCGCCCGATATGAGCGGCAAAGACGTAAAACCGCATATTGTCGAACATTACGACGGCGGCGATATTGTGCTCAATGCCGCCGACGATTGTGTGTTGTCGCCTCGTCAATTTCCCGAACTTGCGCAATACAAGGGGCAGGATTTGATAGTAACCGACGGCCGTACATTGCTTGGTGCTGACGATAAGGCCGGCATCGCCGAAATAATGGCGGCAATGGAATATTTGGTGCACCATCCCGACGTGAAACATGGTCGCGTACGTGTAGCCTTTACGCCCGACGAAGAAATCGGACAAGGACCGCACCATTTCGATGTGGCGAAATTCGGAGCCGATTGGGCTTATACGATGGATGGTGGCGAAATAGGCGAATTGGAATACGAAAATTTTAATGCCGCAGCGGCCAAAATCACGATTCGCGGATGTAACGTGCATCCGGGTTATGCCAAAAATAAGATGTTGAACTCAATGCTTGTGGCGCAACAATTCGCGGCTATGCTGCCACGCACCGAAACTCCCGAACAGACCGAAGGCTACGAAGGCTTTTTTCACCTCGTCGGTATGAACGGAACGGTGGAGCAGAGTACGTTGACATACATCGTTCGTGACCACAATCGTGAGCGATTTGAACAGCGCAAATCGACAATGCAACTTATTGCACAACAACTGAATGCAGAATATGGTGCAAGTACCGTCACTGTCGAACTGAAAGATCAATACTACAACATGCGCGAAAAAATCGAACCGGTAATGCACATCATCGAATTGGCTTGCCATGCTATGGAACAAGCGGGTGTCAAACCCAAAATCAGTCCTATTCGCGGTGGCACCGATGGCGCACAACTCTCGTTCATGGGATTGCCATGCCCCAATATTTTCGCAGGCGGACACAATTTCCACGGGCGTTACGAATTTGTGCCGATACCATCGATGCAAAAAGCCGCAGAAGTCATTCTGAACATTATTACAGGGTGTTGATGACGGATAGTGTGAAACGGCTGAAAATTATTCTCTTCACCCTTGCGTTGATGGGAACGTGTGGCATTGCTGCACAACCTGCACGACCGCGTTTGGTGGTAACTATCGCCATCGATGGGTTGCAAAACGACCATATCGTTACATTGGCCAATCGGTTTGACAAAGGCGGTTTGCGCAAACTGACCGAAGGCCTTGTGCTGCCTACTACGCAGTGTCGTTACGTCAGCGGCGGTGCCGTAACCGATGTTGCGACGTTGATGACGGGAAGTTGGCCTTATTATCATGGTATTATCGGCGAAAAACGGTACGACTTGGTGGAAGACGATATGGTGCCAATCGTGTACGATGGACGTTATCACGGTATCAACAGCGTACAAAATGTGTCGCCTAAACAGTTGGCTGCCACGACGTTAGCCGATGCCGTCAAACTCAATCAACCTAAAGCAAAAGTGTATGCCATCGCACTCAATGCGGCTAATGCAGTGGTTTTTGGCGGACATACTGCCAATGCTGCCATTTGGCTTGACGACGAAACCGGCCGATTGGCTACTACCGATTTCTACGAATATGGTTTACCTCTTTGGGCTGACAAGGTGAACCACAGCACTACGATTGATAACTATTTGCATTACGAATGGCGACCGCTGTACGAATTGGGTACATACAAATATGCGGCTTCGACCGCAAGCGAAACAGCATTTACACAGCCCGATGACCGACAGCCGCTGTCGGAACAAATCTATCGTTTCAAACATTCACCGTTTGTTAATACGTTGATGAAAGATTTGGCTATTCGTGCTTTGCGCGACGAGAAGATGGGTGTCGATGCTTTCACTGATTTTCTGATGGTGGAATTTACCGTCAAATTGCCTCGCGAACAAGGTAATGCGCTGTTGTCGGCCGAGAAAGAGGATATGTATTTGCGTCTCGATAAAGAATTGCGCCTGCTGTTCGATGCCATCGACCTCAGCGTTGGGCTCGATAATACGCTGATTGTGGTGGCCGGCACTGCCGAAGAGTCCTATTCATTGCGACATTTGACGCGAAATGGTATCGTCGCAGGCGAGTTTAACGCAAAACGTTCTATGGCGTTGTTAAATGCTTATCTCATGGCAATTTATGGTCAGGGACGTTATGTGAGTGGCTATTGTGCACGCAATATCTATTTGAATAAATCGCTCATCGAAAAACAACATATCGACCGCTATGAATTGGAACAGCATGTGGCGCAATTTATGACCGAATTTCAAGGCGTACACAATGCCTATACGTCGGCCGAAATCAAATTGGCATCAGGTGTCGGTACCGACGAATTATCGCGTATTCGGAATAGTGCATTCAAAACAACGTGCGGCGATGTGGTATTTACGCTGTTACCGGGGTGGGTCGAGGTAAATGATCGTAACGAAGTGGTTGGCATGTCCAATGTGCGGAATGCCCAGATGGCTGTCTATTTGTTAGGAAACGGTGTGCCACAGCAAATATGTCCTGCAGCCGAGGTTACTGACATAGCCCCAACAGTGTGCAACTTGTTGCAGATTCCATGGCCGAATGCAGCGGTAGGGCGCGTGCTGTCGTGGTAAAATCACACAAAAAAGGGGAGTCGAACGATTCCCCTTTTTTGTTATGTTGAGTGCGTGACCGATTATTTTATCACGCCGAGTTCGCGACCGATTTTTGTAAACGCTGCTATACATTTGTCGAGATGCGCCTGCTCGTGTGCTGCCGAAATTTGTACCCGTATGCGTGCTTGTCCTTTTGGCACGACCGGATAGTAGAAACCTGTCACGTAGATGCCTTCGTCCTGCAATTTGGCAGCAAATTCCTGCGACAATTTGGCGTCGTACAACATTACGGCGCAAATGGCCGATTGTGTCGGTTTGATGTCGAAACCTGCCGCCAACATCTTGTCACGGAAGTAGGCTGTGTTTGTATGCAACTTCTCTTGACGTTCATTGGTGGTGTCCATCATACGGAACAATTCGATGCCTGCCGCCACAATCATTGGTGGCAACGAATTTGAAAACAGATATGGGCGCGAACGTTGACGCAGCATATCGATGATTTCTTTTTTGCCTGTAGTGAATCCGCCGACGGCTCCGCCGAATGCTTTGCCGAGCGTGCCTGTAAGTATTTCGATTTGCCCACGCAGATTGAATTGCTCGGTTACGCCGCGTCCTGTCCGTCCGACGACACCCGCCGAATGGCTCTCGTCCACCATCACCATAGCGTTATAGCGATTGGCAAGCGCATATATTTTGTCGAGTGGACACACATTGCCGTCCATCGAGAAGACTCCGTCGGTTACAATCAGACGAAACCGACACGATTGCGCTGCTTGTAATTGTGCCTCTAAATCCGCCATGTCGGCATTGGCGTAGCGAAAACGTTGCGCTTTGCATAAGCGTACGCCGTCGATGATTGACGCGTGGTTGAGCGCATCGGAAATGATGGCGTCCTCTTCGGTAAGTAGGGGCTCGAATACGCCGCCGTTGGCATCGAAACACGCTGCGTATAATATGGTGTCTTCCGTGCCGAAAAAACGGGCGATGGCCGCTTCTAACTCTTTGTGCAAATCTTGCGTGCCGCAAATGAAACGTACCGACGACATGCCATAGCCGCGTGTGTCGAGTGCGCGTTTGGCTGCCGCTATCAAGGCGGAATTATCGGCTAAACCCAAATAGTTATTGGCGCAAAAGTTCAATACGGTTTGGCCGTTTACTGTGATTTCGGCCCCTTGAGGCGAGCAGATGAGTCGCTCGTTTTTGTACAAACCGGCCTCTTTGATGGCGGTCAGTTCGGCTGACAAGTGTTGTTGAAAATCGGAATACATGGCATTTATAATTTAAGTTGACTGATTTGTCAGAATCGCACGACCATTTCAAGAGTCACTTTGTCCTGTTTGTCGGCTTCGGCTAGACTCCAATCGTTGTAAAAATATTTTTCGTAGTTGATGCGCAAATCAACTAAAAACGGTTTTGACAGACTGAGGGTTATGCCTGTTGTTATACGGTGGCGCTCGGCGTCAGTATTCAGAAAATTATCTAATATGTCGTCGAAACCTTCGTAGTTTTCGCTCATCCAATCGTAACGCGCCAAAAACGACAATTTATTGAATACTTTTGGCAACATCAAATCGTAGTTTATAAAGGTTGAAACGGCATGTGTTGGTTTGAAAATTGGGTTTTGGTAGGTTTTGTAAAGGTATTCCGCCTCGATGTGCACATTATGAAATTCGCTGAACAGACCGATGTCGTACACATTCATACGGATGCTGTCGGGATCGAACGATTGGAAGTTGAGTGAAAAGTTAATATAATCGCAAGGATCGAACGTGGCGCGTGCAGAATAGCACATCGTTTTGTGCCATACGGTTTGGTTGTAAAGCCCTAAACCGTTATAAATGCCAGCAATAACCGAAAATGGAAATTTTTCTTTGAGTTCGTACCCGACGGAAAAACCGACATCGCGCAAACCGGTGATTTCTTTGGCCAAAAAAGTTCGGTTGATAAAGTATTGGTTGTGCGGACTGCGCAGATTGTCGGTGCTGAACGGTACTTTCATTTGTCCGAGCGTCAGCGACATGCCTTTGACAGGAAACACGCGCACATAGGCATCGAGCATTTTTGTCTTGCCTTGGTCGGAAAGGTCGATTTCGGCTTTGTAGGCTACAAGCGGGTGTACGTTGCCGGTGATACTGATGCGGGCGTTGCGTACCATAAAACGGTGCGAATCGAGTGTTGTGCAATATTCGTAACGACCACGCACGGTTCCATGTATTTCAGGAATATAATCGCTTTTGGCCATTTTCTTGCCTTCAAGCGCTTTCCCCTCGTCTATGTCCGGTAGTCCGGCGTTTGCAATGTCGAAAGGTAGATATTGTTTAATTGAATCGGTCGGCGTGCTGCCCAAAAGGGTAGTACTCCCCGCTATAAGTAATCCGATAATAACCTTATATTTTCCAAATAGTTGCATACGATACATTAGGAGTTTGTTATCAAACAAGGTAGCAGGTCAATGAGTTCGGCCATCGACGGTAATACTATGTCGGCACCGGCGTCGTGTAGTACTTGCGGTAATAATATTCCCGTGTTGACAGCAACAGTGAAGATACCGGCGGCTACGGCGGCTTGTACGCCCAATGGCGCATTTTCGACGACTAACGCCTGCCATGGCTCTATTGCGGCTTTGCGCAGTGCCGTCAGATAGGGCTCGGGGTCGGGTTTGCCATGTTTGACATCGAACGCTGTTACCATCTTTGTGCGTACGAAAATATCAGGGAAATAGGTGTTCAATGTGTCGAGTAGCGAACGTTGTGCCGAACCTGTAACAATATAAATATCAAGCCCTTGCGCTTTCACTTCGCGCAGCAGTTCCTGTATATGCGGCACAGGATTGACGGTGCCGCATTCTATAAAATAACGTCCTTTTTCGGCGTAAAGCGTGTCGCTTTCTGCTTTAGTGGCGTGTCGGCCATACGTTTTCAGAAAATATTCGTCGATGACGGCTTCGCCTGTACGCCCTTCATTCAGATATGCATCGTATTCCGAAAACTCGAAACCGTGATTTCTGAACGTCTTTGACCAAGCATAGGCGTGGTATGGCATCGAATCGAACAGCACACCGTCCATGTCGAAGAATACGGCTCGCAACGCCCATTGCGGATAATGACGCCGCATCAAAAAATCATCAATCGCTTTCATCGTCTGCAAAGATACATCTTTTTTCGCGATACTTCATAAAAACAGACAAAAAATAGCACAATGATTTGATAACTTAATCGTTTTGTATTATCTTTGCAATCTGTTTTTTGGACAAAAGTAGGAAATAGTTAAAACTCTAATTTTATACAACAATGAAAAAAACACTATTTTTATCAGCAATCTGTTTGGTGGCCGTAGTTTGCTTTTTTAGCAGTTGCGCACCCGAAGAACAAAATTTCGAAGAATCGTTGCTCATCGGCAAATGGCAGTCGGGCACACTATTCGAAACGTATGCCGCCAACCACACCGGTACAACGTGGGACACTGCCGACGATGTAACCGAAGCCGAAGCGCAATCATTCACTTGGCAGTTGGACAAATCTACCTTGACGCAAATCCACATCATGGAAATGACGGGCGAGGGAACTATTCCGAAAGTTTATACCGTACTTACACTCAATGCCACAACGTTGACGTACGAAGACGATTATGGCAAAAAAGTTACATTCTCCAAAGTGCAGTAATAGACTATTATGAAAAAAGCACTTAAAATCACAGGCTGGACACTGCTGTCGCTGGTGGTCGTTGTGCTGATTGTGGTGTGCGTGGCTGTGTATGTGGTCTTTACGCCCGAACGTCTCACACCCATTGTGCGCAAGTATGTGCCACAGTTTGTAACGTGTGAAACATCGCTCGACGAAGCCGATTTGACATTTTTCAGCACATTCCCCGAATTTGGTGTGCGTTTGCGCAATGTATGTCTGAAAAACCCGATGTGTGGCGCGCCGTCCGACACCTTAGCCAATATCGACAATCTGACGGCTACAATCGATGTGTGGCAGTTCCTTGCCGACGATGCGCTTGTTGTCAAGGCGGTTATGCTCGATGGAGGCTATGTCAATCTTTACACCGATAGCCTCGGACGAACCAATTACGATATTGTGGTCGCATCCGACGACGAACAAGATACCACAGCCACCGACCTTCCATTCGACTTGTTGGATATTCATGCCGTGCAAATTGCCAATTTGCGTGTACTTTATACCGACAATCAAAACCGGATGCGTGCTTCCATCGACGATGTGCAGGCGAGCATTAGTGGCAATTATGCCGAAACGGATGTGATGGCCGATGTGTCGTTGCAGTTGCGACAAGTGCTTTTTGCTACGGACGACACCACACGCATTGAGGTGCAAGTTCCGCAAGTGGCGTTGCGTACCAAAGCTGCGCTGGCCGACAACGATGCACAAGCATCAATAGCGCTCGATTTGAATAGTGTCAACTGTGCCATTGGTGGCGACAACCTATTGACACAAGCCGATATTAAAGCCACAATACCATTAACGGCCAATTTGGACACACTATCGTTGCGTCTTCACGAGGCGGAATTGGCGTTGGCCGGTCATAAAATAACGCTCGATGGGTGGGCGCAAATGCGCGACACGAACATTGTGATGAATGTCGATTTCGCAACCGATGGAGCATGGCAAATAGAAAAGGTTGTCAGTCTGATTCCGCCCTCCTATGCCGATTTGCTTGATGGCATCGATGTGGAAGGCACTATCGGATTATCCGGCTGTGTATTAGGCGTTTACAATAGCGATACACTTCCGCAGATTACAGCAAATGTCGATTTGCGAAATGCAAAAGTGGTCATCGATGGTCTACCGTACAAATTGTATGATGTGGGGGCAAAAGCCACTGCACACCTCGATTTGAACGATGGCGCTATGTCGGATGCCGTCATTACGCAACTGACGGCCAAAACGGGTACATGCGCTGTGCAGGCTGCCGGGCGCGTTACCGATTTGCTGGGAGCACTGCGTTGCAATTTGCACCTTACGGCCGATGTCAATCTGCCGGAGTTGTCGCCACTTTTGCCTGCCGACTTGAATGTTGCTCTTGTTGGTCGCACAAAGGCCGACGTGCAGACAAAATTCGCGTTGGCCGATGTATTGGCACTCAACCTCGATAAAATAGTGGCACAAGGTACGCTGAAATTCAGCGATTTAGATGTTGTTTACAATGATAGCATCTTTGTCGAAGCACCGGCATTGACACTGAACGTATCACTGCCGAGTCCGGGCAAAAATCGTTCGTTTCAGGAGATGATACAGGCGCAAATCACATCGCCCGATTTACGTATCGAAATGCTTGGCACACTGGATGCAGCACTGACCGATGCCACTCTGACGGTGGCTACATCGAATGTACTCGATACCACCAAAATGTTATCGGCTACTTGCGAATTTGCGATGCAGCATTTGTTGGCACACATGGACACAATTTCGGCCGATATTGTTGCACCAAAGGGAAAAATTACCCTCTCACCAAGTCGTCGCAATGCAAAAAATCCGCGCCTACAATGTTCGTATAGCAGCGAAATGTTGAGTGCCAACATGGGCTCGGCATTTAATGCCAAAACCAAACACATTGACATCTCGGCCTCGACTACCTACGACGAAACGCAAGAAAATCTCTATCTGAAATGGAATCCGACACTCAAAATCGATTTCAACGATGGTTGTTTCCGTATGGCCGGCATCGACCCTGAAATTCGGATTCCGGCGATAAAATTTGCCTTTACACCACGTAAACTGACCATTGACGATAGCCGTATTATCATCGATCGTTCCGATTTCAGCCTGACAGGCGAAGCACGCAATATTCGTAAATTTATGAAACACAACGGCTTGCTCGAAGGCGAATTTGACTTCGTATCGGAACAAACCGACATCAATCAGCTGCTTGAACTGGTGAACGGCTTTGGCAATACCGATTCGACACAAACGGCCGATGTCGTGGCGGCAGATACTGTCGAACAGACTGTTGAACAACACGATAACCCGTTTATGGTGCCAAAAGGCATCGATTTGTCATTGAATACACACATCAAAAATGCGCTGTTTGCCGATAACCGTTTGCAAAATATTGCCGGCAAACTGACAGTGAAAGATGGCGTATTGGTGCTCGAACAGATGGGTTTCACTTGCGAAGCGGCCGAAATGCAACTTACCGCTATCTATCGTAGCGAACGGCGCAATCACTTGTTTGCCGGTCTCGATTTTCACCTCATCAACATTGACATCAAACAACTGATACACATGGTGCCGAATGTTGATACCATTTTCCCGATGTTGAAATCGTTTGAGGGACGGGCACAATTCCATCTGGCTGCCGAAACCTATTTGAAATCGAATTACGAACTGAAAATATCGACACTGCGTGGCGCGGCTGCCATCGAAGGAAAAGACCTTGTGCTACTCGATAGCGAAACGTTTGCCAAAATAGCCAAACCGCTGTTGTTCAGCCGGAAAACCAAAAATTTGGTGGACAGCATTAGTGTCGAGGCTACCGTATTCCGCGACGAGGTCGATTTGTATCCGTTCGTTATGTCGATGGATAAGTACTCGGCCGTTGTAGGTGGTCGTTACGATTTGGCCAACAATTACAATGCGCATATCGAAACGTTGTCGCCCATACGTTTGGCATTGCAAATCAAAGGTAATGCTACCGATTTGGATAATATGGAGTTCAAATTGGTAAAAACACAATATTCCGATATGTACAAACCTGAAAAACGTAATGTCTTGCAAGAACGCACGTTGGCTCTCAAAAAATTAATTTCCGACGCCTTGAAGAGTAACGTTAAATAAGGGATTATACATAAAAATAAACGAGAAGATGCATATTTTTGCATCTTCTCGTGTGTTTGGCACGACTTTTGATAGTATTTAGACGACGCTCAGTACTGCGACTCAAAAGTTTCAGATTGTAGTGTTGGTATTTAGGTTATGTTTTTAGGGAGGTTCGCGGACATGTGATATGTCTGCGGACTTTTTTTTTATGGTACTAACATGTGTAGCGCTTGCGGTACTACTTCCACTTGCAGTGGGGCAGTGGCGTGCAGTTCTACGCCGTCGGTTTCGGCATCGATGGCGCTATCAAATTCGATGGTAAATTTGGTGGTGGCAAACGTGTGTGCACAAGGATGTTCAGGCAGTCGTCCCGAAAACAAGAGGCGGACGGCCGATGGGATTTGTCGGAGTTTGATTTGCTCCATGGCCGTGATGTGCAGCAAACCGTCGGTAGGGTTGGCTTCGGGCACTTGTTTGATGCCGCCGCCCGAATAACAGCCGTTGCCTATCGCAACGGTGAAGAATGGGCGTTGTTCGGTTTTGTGGTCGTCGGTAAGACGCATTTGGTGTGTTTTCAACTTAAAAAGTGTGATGAAAACCGATAGTGAATAGACCCACGCGCTACCGCCGAGATATTTTTTTATTTTGTTGGTGATGCGCACTACCGTACCGTCAAAACCCCAGCCGGCGCCGTTGATAAAGTAGCGCGTAGCGTTTGGGTTGTTGTTGTCGTGGTACGAAATTTTGCCGATGTCAATCGGAATGCTTTTACGTTGGAAGAGTTGAGCTGTCAGTTTTTTACGCTTGCGCGTGATGCCCCAATAACGTGCCCAATCGTTTCCTGTGCCATACGGCACGAGGGCAAGGGTTACGGCGTGTTTGTCGGCTATGTTTGAAGTGTAAATACCATTGACTACTTCGTTGAGGGTGCCGTCGCCGCCCACAATGAGCAAATGTCGATAACCTGCTTCGACCATCGTGCGCGCTATTTCAATAGCGTGTCCGGCGTATGAGGTCAGTTGCTCCGAAAAATTTATTTCGGCTTTTTTGAGCAGGTAGTATATGTTTGTCCAATCTTTTTGAAGGCGGCGTTTGCCCGAATAGGGGTTGACGATGACGCCCCACTTTTCGTTGCGTAGGCTCATTTCCTATCTTTTTTGCGCGGTCATACTTGTCGCAAGTAGGCAACGCGATTTTGCAGCGCAAAGATACGTTTTTTTATTCGATTGGCAAAACTTTTGCAGTGCAAAACTTATCTATTGACGTGGAAATCGTTGATTATATGTGCTTTAAAGTTTTCTATTGTTTGCGTAGGGGGGATTGCTGCTGATGCAGATAGTCAACAAGCGCATTTTTCGAAAAATACGCTTGTTTTTTGATTAATCTCCGTGTTATTTAGCACCGGGACCTTGTGGGTCGGTAAAATAGTAGATGGAGTGGTTGCATTTGCTGTATGGACTTGGGTCGGTGTCGGTGCATGTGCATCCGATAATAATGTCGTTTCCATCGTACACGAAAGCGCATTCGTCGCACAGATTTGGCGTACATTTGTGGTAAATTTGCGCTTCGCGCATAGTGGCCTCATTTTCTTTGGCAAAAATAGGCAATGCTATTCGTGCCGCATGCTGTTTCCCGTCGGTGTCGGCTTCGGTGCCTTCTATTATAAGGTATGCCAGCCCTTTGACACGCGTGTGTTGTACCTGACAGTCGTCAACATTGATACATTCGTCGCCAAAGAACTTAAATGGTTGCCCTTTCTGTATTTTCCTGTACACGACTTCGGCCGATTTTGGGCCGATTTTTGCCACACACGTTTCCGTGCCATGAAAATAGTAGGCTTCTTCAACGGCTGCGTTGTTGTTTGCACATCCTGCTAATAGCAGTCCGAGTGCGCCGTAAACGGCTGCACATAGAATTACATTTTGTTTTTTCATAGTGATAATAATTTAGATAATTAAAAAATAGTGTGAAAATATAATAAGATTAAAAATCTTGATCATCTCCGGGTTTTAATGTGCCGGTTGAAAATTTACAAGATGCAAATATTGCCGGAATACCTTCTAAACAATAACACCCTACTGGTGTACCATTGTCGTCAAATACCATTTCACAAAAACTACAATTGTAACCTTCGCAGGCGTATTTTGGTTCTTCTAAATTTAATGTCCCTTTGGCTGTTAAGGGATAAATTACTGTTATAGTTTCTGTTGCTTTTGTTTTAGAAACTCCATGTACCATCAAATAATTGATATTGTACGATGTTATAATGTCAGTGTCAACAATATGATATTCACTATTATCTTCTTTTGCAAATGTAATAGCATTTGGTTGTATACTTAAACTTCCCTTTTTATTGATTTTGACCAAAGCGGTACTGGTCGCTGAAAAGTTTGGATCTGTTGTGTTATTTAAAGATGTGCAAGCACACAAGAAATAACACATACCACATAAAATAATACTTTTTGTTTTCATAATTTTGTTGGTTTAGAAAAATGTTGTTATCTTTGCTGCAAAGTTAAGGGATATATGTGTCGATTCCAAATTAAAAAATCTTCAAGATGCACTTTAAGTATATTTTTAAGTAATTGATTTTTAATGTATTATATTTTATTAGTATGCGAAAAATCTTCAACTTGTTTTTAGTGTGTGCTTTTGTGGCATTTTTTTTTGTATTGACGTGTTCGTGTGGCCGGTGTATAGAGAATGATGATTTGTCGCGTGCGGAGCAATATTTGTGGAACAATCGCGATAGTGCGTTATGGCTGTTAACTCAGGCTGAATCGGAAGGCTTGAATGCCGACGAGGAGCATTTGGCCGTATTGTTGCACTCGTTTTTTCGTTATTGTAGCGATAAACACATTGATATAGAGCCGCTGTCGAAGTCAATCAAGTTTTTTATGGAGGAAGCAGAATGGAATCGTGCCGGACTTGGATATTATGTGCGGGGCGCAGAGTATATTCGGCTGATGCAAAATGATTCGGCAATAATGGATTTTCGGCGCGCCGAAAAGGTGTTGCAAATGGCTGATACTGTGCCCGATATGCAATGGGGACAACTTTATTATGCCGAAGGAACTATTTTTGAACAAGCCGGTATGAACGAAGTGGCTGTGGCTTGTTATCAAAAAGCCTTACCGTATTTTCAGCGGTGTAATGCGCTATATGTTATCAATACATATTGTGCGTTGGGACGTGTCGCTGCCGATAAATCGCCTCTCTATGTCCGGCAGGCTTTGGCTGTAGCGGATAGTATCAGCGGGCAGGCCGATGTATGCCATCTGGTAGCCGGACAGATTGCCGGCGATGTACCACACCACTTGACATACTCGGATATGAGTGTCGAATTGTATCGGGGACTTGCTCCGAAATATCCGTATTACACCGCTTTATTGGCCGAGGCATTTTTGTGTCGGGGCGAATTGGATTCGTGCAAACATTATATCGATTTGTTTGCCGATGTTGTCGATAGATATGCCTGGCAATCGTCCAAACTTGATTTTTTGCAAGCGTTGTACTTGGAGCGTTGCGCGCGTGAAACCGAGGCGTTCGCATTGCTCAAAAATGCTTATGTGCGTTTGGAACAACAGCAATCCGACCAAAACCGTTTGGAAACGTATCGTATTTTACGCCGTTTCGATGTCAATGAGGAAAAGGCCAAAAATCAACTGTTATTAACTGATATGCGGCGACAACGTGCTACGTTTTTGGCGGCTTTGTTCGCTATTTTGTTTGGCCTGTCTGTAGCAGTTGGTTGGTGCATTGTTTTTTATCAAAATAATAAATTACAACGGCAAATGATAATCGCCGAACGTGAAAAGGCGGTGAATTTGTTGCGGTTCAGAATAGAGTGTACCATCAAAATGAATGTGGACACCAACCTTGGCAAATACACGTTGGAACAGTTACCGCAAAATGTGTGCGATATTGTTTGTCAAACGACCTATTGCGGTGATCGTTGGCAAGTGTTGCGCGATGAACTATCGGCTGTTTATGGCCATTTTTTTGCAACGCTGCGCACGATGTATTCGAATTTAACCGACAAGGATATTCTGATAGCGTGTTTGTTGGGGCTCCGATTCAAAAATCGTGAAATCATATTGCTGCTCTGGATGAACGAGGGCACTTTCTATCGTCGTCGCGATTTGTTAAAGGAGCGCATGAATCTTACACCGCAACAAAAATTGGATGATGTATGTCGCCAAATAATGGATGCAACGTCCAAGTAGCG
This sequence comes from Paludibacteraceae bacterium, assembly GCA_051878315.1. Taxonomy (GTDB): domain Bacteria; phylum Bacteroidota; class Bacteroidia; order Bacteroidales; family Paludibacteraceae; genus W0P28-013. Next base: position 50,469 of record JBJEJW010000031.1, read on the forward strand.
TGAAAAACAGCGGCTGGTTGCGGTTCCTTATCTGTTGATGTGGAAGTCGTTAATGACCTGCTCGTTTTTCCATGTTTCTAATAGTTTGAATAGGTCTTTGTCGGCATTGATGCGTATTTTGTTTGCTTTGAAACTGGTTTTATAGTTGTGTGCTTCGTCGTACACGTTGAAGCCTAATTCTACACGGGGTTGCACACCGTTAGATAGCGACATTAGATCGGCAATGAGTGGTTGGGTAATGTTTGATAATGGTATGTCAATATAGATGTTGCGTATCAGCGTGTCGGCTTTCTCTTCGAGCAAATCGATACTTTTGATTTTGATTTCCCATGTTTGCGGCGTTTCAGTATCGTTCTTTTTCCATTTCCAATCAATGCCTCGTTGTTGCGAACAGCCGTTAATTAACAGGAATAGGTCTTTTTTAAGGAATTTCCCATAGTTGACATAGTCCTGTCCAAAGAGTGGAAATTCGTATTGTCCGGCATAGTCCTCGATAGTAAGAATGCCGAATGGCGTATCTTTTTTTGTACGTCCTTCGCGTATGTTCACAACCATACCACCAACGGTGAAGTTGGTATTTTTTTTCTCTTGTATCAGATTGTCGAGGTCGGAGGTTTGTTGCGAACAACCATATTTGATGGCCACTTGGTAGCGGTCGAGCGGGTGTGCTGATATGTATATGCCGACCACCTCTTTTTCTTTGTTCAGTTTGTCAAGTATCGACGCCGCCGCCACTTTCGGTGCTGTAGGTTTCGCAATTTCGATGCCGTCCATGTTCCCGAATAGCGAATTGTGGTTCATGTTTTGGTCGTTTTGGTAGCGGTTGCCGTAAGTTATCAGTTGCTCGATGAACGTGTCGTTTTTGAGCGTAGGAGCCAACATCTGTTCGCGGATAGTGTCGCCGAAAGTGTCGAAACAGCCGGCCAATGCCATACTTTCGATGGCTTTGCGGTTGCACGCCGTCAGGTTGATACGTTCTACAAAATCGTAGATACTTTTGTATGCGCCGTGAGCGTTGCGTTCGTTGACGATGGCTTCGACAGCTCCTTCGCCTACGCCTTTGATACCTCCGAGTCCGAAACGTATGACGCCTTGTTTGTTGACCGTAAAGTTCAATTCCGATTCGTTTATATCGGGTCCTTTTACAATGAGTTTCATGCTTTTGCATTCGTCCATGAATTTGGAAACTTCAGTGATGCTGTCTTTGTTGCGTGTGAGGTTGGCTGCCATGTATTCGGCAGGGTAGTGCGCTTTCAGATAGGCTGTTTGGTAGGCGACCCAGGCGTAACAGGCTGCGTGCGATTTGTTGAAAGCGTATGAGGCGAATTTTTCCCAATCGCACCAAATTTTTTCGAGTATTTTTTGGTCGTGTCCGTTTTTTTTGCCGCCTTCGATGAATTTTGGTTTGAGCATGGCCAACATAGCGGCAATTTTTTTACCCATGGCTTTACGCAATGTGTCGGCTTCGCCACGTGTAAAGTTGGCCAAAAGGCGCGACAGCAACATAACTTGTTCCTGATAGACGGTTACGCCATAGGTATCTTTCAGATATTTTTCCATCACGGGGATATCGTACACGATGGGCTCGTCGCCGTGTTTGCGACGAATGAATTGCGGAATATAATCCATCGGACCTGGCCGATAAAGTGCATTCATTGCTATTAAATCTTCGATTTTGCTGGGTTGTAGCTCGCGCAAGTATTTTTGCATGCCGGCCGACTCGAATTGGAACACGCCGATAGTTTGTCCGTCGCAAAATAGTTTGTAGGTCAATTCATCATCCAATGGTATGTTGTCAATGTCGATGTCGATATTTTTCGATTTTTTGATATTGGCAATGGCTTCTTTGATGAGCGATAAGGTTTTCAGTCCCAAAAAGTCCATTTTGATGAGGCCAACCGATTCGATCACATGTCCGTCGTATTGGGTAACGACGACGCGTTCTTCGCTCACCCTGTCTTCTACGGTGCAAATTGGTGCATAGTTTGTTAGGTCGTCGGCACCGATGATGACGCCACAGGCGTGAATGCCCACTTGCCGATTGGTATCTTCCAACTCTTCGGCATAGGTCAGCATGGTTGATATGTTTTTGTCTGCACCATACAAATATTCCTGAAATTCGGGAAGGTATTTATAGCAGTTTTTCAGGTTTACTTTTGGCGATTTGCCTTTTTCGTCCTTAATGCTGTCGGGGAAGTTGCGATCGGGTATCAGCCCTTTGATGGTATTGACGGTTGATAGCGGTACTTTTTGTACACGTCCGACATCTGCAATAGACGATTTGGAGGCCATCGTTCCGTAGGTAATGATGTGTGCGACCTTTTCGTGTCCGTATTTTTTTGTAACCCAATCGAGTACTTTCCCGCGTCCGTCGTCGTCGAAATCGACATCAATATCAGGTAGCGAAATACGATCGGGGTTGAGGAAACGCTCGAACAGTAGATCGTATTTTAACGGGTCTATGTCGGTGATTTTCAGACAGTAGGCTACTACCGAGCCGGCTGCTGAACCACGTCCGGGTCCTACGGATACGCCCAATTCTTCGCGCGCCGCGCGTATATAATCTTGCACGATAAGGAAATAACCGGGGAAACCCATTGTTTTCATAATGTGTAACTCAAATATGATGCGTTCGCGTTGCTCGTCGCTCAAATTGTCGCCATAGCGTTGTTGAGCGCCGTCCCAAGTGAGTTTGGCCAAGTAGTCGGCTTCGAGTTTGATGCGGTAGAGTTTGTCGTAGCCGCCAAGTTTTGTGATTTTTTTCTCGGCGTCTTCTTGGCTGAGAACGATTTCACCTTTTTCGTTGCGTGTAAATTCGTCGAAGAGGTTTTGTTCCGTGAATTTTTTGCGATATTCCTCTTCGGTGCCGAATGTTTCCGGAATGGGAAATTTAGGCATGATTGGCGCACTGTTGATGCTGTACACTTCGACTTTGTCGGCTATCTCTTGTGTGTTGGCCAATGCTTCGGGTAAATCGCCGAAAATTTCAGCCATTTCTTCGGGCGATTTCAGCCATTCTTGTTTGGTGTAGTGTAGGCGGTTCGGATCGTCGAAATCTTTTTGGGTGCTGAGGCATATCAAACGGTCGTGGGCTTCGCCGTGTTCCTCTTCGACGAAGTGTACGTCGTTGGTAGCGATGAGTTTGATGTCGTATTTGCGTGCTATTTTGACTAATTCGGCATTGACTTCTTGTTGTTTTTCGTAGGTGTCTGTGGCGGCGTTAGGTTTGTCGGTTTTGTGTCGTTGGAGTTCGAGGTAATAATCATCTCCGAATAGTTTTTTGAACCATTTTACAGATTCTTCTGCACCTGCAAGGTCATTTTTCATGATTTTTTGCGGGACTTCGCCGCCCAAACAAGCGGAACTGCATATAATACCTTCGTGATATTTCTCTAATGCTTTGTGGTCGATACGGGCGTTGTAGTAATAACCTTCGGTGAATGCCAACGAACTGAGTTTGCACAGATTGTGGTAACCTTGCTTGTTTTTGGCTAATAAAATCAGGTGCCATCCGCGGGATTTTTGGTGTCCGGGCAAGGTTTCTTCGTCCAAATTTTCGTGGGCACAATAAGCCTCTATGCCGACGATAGGCTTGAACGGGACAAAGTCGGCGGCTTTTTGTCGCAATTCAGCCAATTGGGTATTCAAAGCGGCTAACTTGTTGGCATCGGCGGTTTTGGCTATTTCCTCCTCGCATTCTTTTACCTTTTTTTTGGGAGCGTTGTTTACTTTTTCGCTGTAATCGAGAAATTCTTTGATGCCGAACATATTGCCGTGGTCGGTTAGTGCCATGGCGTGCATACCGTTGCGCATACATTTATCTATCAAATCGGGTACTTTCGACATGCCGTCGAGGATGGAGTAGTGAGAGTGAACGTGTAGGTGAGTGAATTGTATCATATTTTCGATTTTGTTTTTTTTGCGCGAAAAAGTGTTTCGGGGCTGTCGATTTTGCGGCAAAAATGCTGTTTTTATGATTTTGCTCGCATTGAAATGTGTTTGTAAAAGTACAACGAATTTGTTGCTCGTACAAGTTATGACGCTCTAAGTTATTAACAAAATATGACAAAAAACAGTCTGCTCGTAAGGAACAGACAGATAGTAAATGTTGTATGTCGATGTCAGACTTTTTCTTTTATCAACCCGTGCTGATAGGCAAACAGCAGTTTATGAAGGTTGTTAACTTGTTCTACCAACTCTTTACCGCGGTCGGTGTCGCGCACCAACATACGATGTTCGCTTTTGTCTACCAATTGTACGCGGCTGTGTATGTCGGCGCCGGAGAGTACGGCTTGTGCACGGCTTTCAAATTTTTCGTGTTCTATCAACTGCATACCGTGGCTATTATATATTAGTGTGTAACCGGCTATGCCTGTCTGTTTTTGGTATGGTTTTGAGAAACCGCCGTCAATAACCAACCGCAAACCGTTGGCGCGTAGTGGCGATTCGCCTTCTAATGTGCGCACCGGGATGTGTCCGTTGATGATGTGTGCTTCGGCAGGATCAAGACCAAACTCGCGCAGAATGTTGCAGCATGTTTCGTAGGTGTTGGCCAATTCGTAGTAGGCGCCTTTGGCTTCTTTGATGAGTTGTTTGTCGTTGATAAAGTAGCGTTCAAAGGTGGTCATCTTGTCTTTGTTGTACAGTGGTGAACAAGGACCGCACCACAAATACCACATATAGTCCAATGCGTTTGTCTGCACGCACGAACCTTGTGGAGCATAGTAGGCTTTGCGGATTTCGGTGTCAATCTGGGTCATCAGGGCTTTGCCTTTCAAACGCTGTCCGTTGAGCATAACCTCTTGAAATGTACCGTCGGCATTGAGCGGTATGGCAGCATGGTACAAAAGGCAGTTATTGCGTACCAAGTAGAGTGAACCGTGGTTATAGAGGCAACGCAGATGTTTTTGTAATTTTTCGGAACGCTGGAACGAGTGTGCCAATTGGTCGATGAGCGATTGCTCTTCGGGCGAGAGCGCATACGGATTTTTCGGGTCGAGTGTTGGTAAGTTGGTGTCTAATAGCGTGTATTCTTTGCCTGCGATGGTGATGATGCCACGTTCTTTGTCGATAAGGTGTAGCAGTAAACGGTCATTCATTTCGTACTCGGGATGACGTTGTATGATTTGTCCCTCCAACTTGAATTGAATGATACTTATGGCTTTGTGCATTTTGGCCATCAGATCGGCCGAACGTGTCAGACGCGGATTATTTTCGAAATCTTTGGTTTGAAAAACGCTGCATGGATCATCGCCGTAGGTGTGCATGGCAAAATTGGCCAATGGCAACAGATTGATGCTGTAGTCTTCTTCGAGTGTTTCAACGTTGGCGTAGCGTATCGATACGCGTAAAACGCTGGCTATCAATGCTAAATTACCGGCCGCTGCGCCCATCCATTCGATGTCGTGGTTGCCCCATTGTATGTCAAAATCGTGGTATGTGCAGAGTATCTCCATTATCTTGTAAGCGCGCGGACCGCGGTCGTAGATGTCGCCTACAATGTGTAACGAATCAATGGCCAAACTATGTATCAGATAACTGATGGCAATCAGTAAATCTTCGGCACGGCCAGTGTTGATGATGGCTTCGATGATGGCGTTGTAGTAAGATTGACGGTTGGGCTCCGACGTCGATTCGTGCAGCAACTCTTCGATGACGTAGGCGAAATCTTTTGGCAGCAGTTTGCGCACTTTCGAACGGGTGTATTTCACTGTTACGGCGCGTGCTACGGCTATCACTTGCTGTAACTGTGTGCGATAAATCTCTTCTAAATTGATGTCGGGTAACGAGTGGTAGTATTCCAAACGTTCGTCGGGGTAGTAAATCATGGCACACAAGGCGCGTTTCTCTGCTTCAGACAACGTGTCGCCATAGATGTCGTCCACTTTTCGTCGGATTACACCCGACGCATTTTTCAACATGTGAATAAACGCTCCCGATTCACCATGTAAGTCCGATAAAAAATGCTCGGTGCTTTTGGGCAGACTCAATATGGCTTCCAAGTTCACAATCTCGGTGGCTACGGCCGATATGTTCGGAAATTTTTCGGCCAACAATTTCAAATAACGTTCGTCGGCTCTTACATCGTCGATAGACATAGTGTGGTAGTTAGATTTTTCAGGTTAACAAAAAATGTGTTTCGCATTACTGTTTTTTCAGCAAAAGGGTGTTTATCCATTCTACCAATTGCTCTTTTGGTTGCAACCCTTGTGCTATGCGTGGTGCTTCGCCCATCGGACAAAACAGCAGAGTGGGTATGCTGTGAATGCCGAAAGCGTTGGCCAAATCGCGTTCGCGTTCGGTATCTACCTTATATATATATATTTCTCCTTTATATTCTTGCGACAATTCTTCCAATATCGGAGCCAAACGCTTGCACGGACCACACCAAGTGGTGTAAAAATCGATGATGCAAGGCTTGTCGCCCAAATAGTTCCAAGAAGTCGGATTGGCTTGGTAATTGTCCACTTTTTTCAAAAAATCAGCAGTTGTTAAATACTGCGTTTGTGCAGATGCCACGGTTGCAAAACACAGAATGCTAACTGTTACAAAGAGATGTTTTAAGTTCATGTTGATATTGTTTATGAGTGATTATAACTATGCAAAAATACAATTTTTTTTGCAAAAAAGGTAACGTTTTGGCAAAATCGTGCGAAAAAAGTATGTCAACCGATAAAAAAAACGTAAATTTGCAACATCTTTTAGAGCAATACCACTTTGCACGATGATGGAATTCCCCTTATATCAACACACTTTCGGCGTGTGTCCCGACAAGGTCGAGCCGTTGCCGCAGTCGGGCAGTAATCGACGCTATTTTCGCCTGCATGGCAAACCGTCCGTCTGCATTGCGGTGGTGGGCGAGTCATTGGCCGAAAATCGCGCTTTTGTACTCTTGGCGCGGCATTTCAAGGCACAAGGTCTGCCCGTCCCCGAAATTTACGCCTGTACCGACGATTTCGCCTGTTATTTGCAGGAGGATTTGGGTGCGGTGTCGTTGTACGATGCCTTGCAGCATGGGCGCGAAACAGGTTCGTATTCGGACGATGAAATAGCCTTGTTGCACAAAACGATGGCTTTATTGCCGAAAGTGCAGTTTCGCGGGGCCGAACGGCTCGATTTCTCGGTTTGCTATCCGCAACCGGCGTTCGATGCGCGCATGGTGGCTTTTGACCTCAACTATTTCAAATACTGTTTTTTGAAAACGCTTAGCATTGCATTCGACGAACTTCGTTTGCAGGACGATTTTGATGCGATGACACGTCATTTGCTCCAATATCAGTCTGATACGTTTCTTTATCGTGATTTCCAAGCACGCAATGTGATGCTGAAAAATGGCGAACCTTATCTGATTGATTTTCAGGGTGGTCGCCGTGGCCCGATTTATTACGATGTCGCATCGTTTTTGTGGCAGGCCAAAGCCGCATATTCCGACGATTTGCGTAATGCGCTGATTGATACATATTTGCAAGCATTACAACCTTATCGGGCAGTGTCTAAAAAGGAATTTATGTCGGCGTTGCGACATTTTGTATTGTTCCGCACGCTGCAAGTACTTGGCGCATACGGCTTTCGTGGAAATTTTGAGCGAAAATTGCATTTTCGGCAAAGCATTCCGTTTGCAGTTGACAATTTGCGAGCACTGCTGTTGCGACCGTTTGACGAATACCCATATTTGACCGAACTTTTGCGAACGCTGACACAGTTGCCCGCCGTGCAACATGCTGAACCGTCGGTGTCACGGCAACGGTTGTTGGTGCGAATTTTCAGTTTCTCGTATAAAAAGGGTGTCCCCGACGATGTTTCCGGCAATGGCGGCGGTTATGTATTCGATTGTCGCGCGACGCACAATCCCGGACGCTATGCCGCCTATAAAACATTGACAGGATTGGATGCACCGGTCATCAAATTTTTGGAAGACGACGGCGAAATACTCCCTTTTCTGAATCATATTTACGCTTTGGCCGATGCGCATGTGGCGCGCTACATCGAACGTGGTTTTACCGATTTGATGTTTGCTTTTGGTTGTACCGGCGGACAACATCGCTCGGTCTATTGCGCTGAACATTTGGCCGAACATCTACACCAAAAATTCGATGTCGATATTCGTCTCGAACATCGTGAACAACATATCGTGCGCATCTTGTAAAAACGCTTTTTCCTGCTATGAAATGTATGATTTTTGCCGCCGGACTTGGCACGCGTCTGAAACCTCTAACCGATACGATGCCCAAAGCATTAGTCCCTGTGTGTGGTCGTCCGTTGCTCGATTTGTTGCTGCACAAGGTGGCTGCTGCCGGATTCGACGAGGCAGTCGTCAATGTGCATCACTTCGCATCACAAATCATCGATTTTGTACACACACACGACTATGGCATGCCTGTCGGTATCTCCGACGAGAGCCAACTTCTGCTCGAAACGGGCGGCGGCATCAAAAAGGCAGCGTCGTTGTTGGGCACGAAAACACCTTTTTTGGTACACAACGTCGATATTCTGTCAAATCTTAATCTGGCGGCATTCTATCATTTGCATCAGCCTACCGATTTGGCTACACTTTTGGTCAGCGAACGTCCGACAACGCGTTATCTGCTGTTCGACAACGACAATCGGCTTTGTGGCTGGACCAATGTGCAAACCGGCGAGATCAAATCGCCTTATCCGAATCTTGACCCTGCGACTTGCGTCAAACGTGCATTTGCCGGCATACATGTGCTGTCGCCTCAGGTTTTCGCACTGATGCAACCATGGCAAGGCCGATTTTCGATTATTGATTTCTACCTATCGGTATGTAGCTCTTATACCATTCGTGCTGTCGAAATGCCCGGTTTACAGTTGTTGGATGTCGGCAAAGTCGATTCGTTGCATGCTGCCGAGCAATTTTTATACAACCAAACACAATATGATTGATACACATTCGCACATCTACAGCCAAGAGTTTGATGACGACCGTGTCGCAGTTGTCGCTGCTGCCAAAACTGCCGGAATCGAACGCATACTCTTGGCCAACGAAGACCTCAACAGCATCGACCGTTTGCATCAAACCCACGATGCCTTTCCCGATTTTTGCGCCATGGCTATGGGTTTGCACCCCGAAAGTGTCGATGCCGATTATCAGAGCACGTTACAGCAAATAGGCGACGAACTTGCACGCGGGAACTATTGTGCCATCGGCGAAATAGGCCTCGACCTTTATTGGGATACTACCTACCGCGACGAACAACGCCAAGCGCTCGAACAGCAACTCGATTGGGCATTGACATTCGACTTGCCTGTGATATTGCATGTACGTAAGGCTTTCCCCGAAATGTTTGCTTCGTTGGCGCGCTTCAAAGGCAAACCGCTACGTGGCGTTTTTCACTGTTTCGGTGGCGGAGTAGAGGAGGCGCGTAAAGCCGTGTCGTTAGGGTTTGTATTAGGTGTAGGCGGTGTTTTTACTTACAAAAATAGTGGCTTGCCCGACATTTTGCGTCCAATCGGTCTGCAGCATTTGGTGTTGGAAACCGACGCACCTTTTCTCGCACCCGTACCGCATCGCGGACAGCGCAACGAACCGCAATTCATGGTTGAGGTCGCACGCAAAATGGCCGAAATTTTCGACACATCGCTCGAAAAAGTTGACGAAATAACCACGAAAAATGCTGAAAAATTGTTTATGTTCGACCAAACGGCATGAAAATAATCAATAAAAAAACAGCGCTCCGTGTTGAAAATCAGAATTTTATAAACAAAATAATGTCCAACGCAAAAAAAAACATTTAAGGCACTGCTGTTTGAGAAAAAATTAGTAAATTGCGGCCGAATTTGCAAACGTCTTGTGCCGTTTGACGAAACAGACACAAGGAAAGGTGCTCGAGTGGTTGAAGAGGCACGCCTGGAAAGCGTGTATACGTCAAAAGCGTATCAGGGGTTCGAATCCCCTTCTTTCCGCAATAATTTCTTAAATCACAAAATTATTAACTAAAAACACAAAAAAATGAAAAAAGTATTTTCAATGTTGACGCTTGTGGCCGTATTCTTTTTCGGAACTGCCACAGTGGCCGTGGCTGAAGACGCTCCTGCAGCAGAAGCCGTAGTAGAAGAAGTGGCCGCAGAAGAAAGTGTAGTTGCCGAAGAGGTAGTTGCCGACGAAGTCGTAACCGAAGAAGTCGGTATGCACCAAGCACTCAAAACCAAATTCATCGAAGGCGGTGCAGGCTTTATGTCCACAGTGGCTTTCTGCTTGATTTTGGGTTTGGCTCTTTGCGTTGAACGCATTATCTATTTGGGACTTGCCTCTGTCGATTCCAAAAAATTACTCCAAAACGTGCGCGATGCATGGGATCAAGGCGGTGTAGAGGCTGCTATGGAAGTGTGCCGCAATACACGCGGACCGGTTGCTTCGATCTTCTATCAAGGCTTGTCGCGTTACAACGAAGGTGTCGAAACTGTTGACAAAACCGTCGCATCGTACGGCTCGGTACAACAAGGTTTGTTGGAAAAAAATCTGTCGTGGATTTCGTTGTTCATTGCATTGGCTCCAATGTTGGGCTTCATGGGTACCGTTATCGGTATGATTGAGGCTTTCGACAAAATTCAACAAGCAGGCGACATCTCGGCAACCATCGTAGCCGGCGGTATCAAAGTGGCGTTGTTGACCACCGTGTTTGGTCTTATCGTTGCTATCATTCTGCAAATTTTCTACAACTACATCTTGTCGCGCATCGATGCTCTCGTTAACGATATGGAAGATGCTTCGATTTCGTTGCTCGATATCGTAGTCGAGAAAACCAAGGTCGCAGAATAATAAATAGAACAAGGTAACCACTCTTAAAAAAAAAGTTATGTCTAAATTTTTGGAAAAACTACCTAAAATAACCCTGTGGTGCTTGTTCGGCATCTCCGTGGTGATAGGCGTGCTGTTCTTCGTAGGAGGCAGTTCGGTTGTCGAAATCAACGGAAATCCGTGGGACGAGCCGGTGTTTACCGATGTGCTGATAAAATGGGCATACGTTCTCTTTGGATTGGCTGCAGTGGTTTGGGTATATTCGTTAATACGTTTCGACCAATCGGTTGTCGTCAAACATCGTGGCGGCGTTACGATTTTGGACATTTTGGTTATCAGCGCAGTCGTTTTTGGCATAGCGTATGCCTGTGGCAGCGCGGCCGAAGTGCCGATTTACGGCTACGAAGGCAATGATAACGTCGGATTTTGGGCACGCTACACCGATGCCTGCGTTCTCTCGGCTTACATTATGGCCGGCGCTGCTATCTTGAGTGTAATATGCTCGTTCTTTTTGAAAAAAATTAAGTAACAACCGCATACAACACCGTGCGTTTCGATAAACAAACGGTTTTGTAAATTAGAGAAAAAGAATATGGGAAAACGTAAAGTTCAGGAAATCAATGCAAGCTCAATGGCCGACATTGCCTTTCTGCTCCTCATTTTCTTCCTTGTAACCACCACAATGTCGGTTGACAAAGGACTTTCGCGTCGTTTGCCACCGCCGTTACCTCCGAATATGGAGAAACCGGATACCGACGTCAAAAAACGTAATATTTTCATTGTGTTGGTCAACAGCAACAACCAACTGCTCGTGCAAGGCGAAGCATTGGATGTAAAACAGTTGCGCGAAAAAGCCAAGGAATTTATCAAAAATGAGGCTGCAGATGCTTCGTTGCCCGAAGTGTTGCCTATAGAGGTGGAAATCGATGGCGTGACGGAGCAGGTGATGACAACCAAGAATCACATCATCTCGTTGCAAAACGACCGCGGTACGCAATATCAGCGCTACATCGAAGTGCAAAACGAACTTGTGGCCGCCTACAACGAGTTACGCGATGAATATTCCAAAGGACGTTTCGGTATGTCGTATGCCGAATTGAGCGAAGACCGTCAAAAAGCGGTACAGAAAATCTATCCGCAGAAGATTTCGGAGGCTGAACCTAAAAACTATGGAGGGAAAAAATAATGGCAAAAATTCGTAAAGCAGGCAAAAAAGACGTACCGGCCATATCGACCGCGTCGCTGCCGGATATTATTTTCATGCTGTTGTTTTTCTTCATGGTGTCAACTTCGATGAAAGAGGTTACATACAAGGTTGATATTCATGTACCGGAAGCAACGGAATTGCAATCGTTGGAGAAAAAATCGTTGGTACGCTACATCTATATCGGCGAGCCAAAGAGAGAATTTCGTGGTAAATACGGTAGCGAAACACGCATTCAGTTGGATGACGCTTTTGCTGATGTATCGCAATTGGAAGAATATGTGGTGCGCGAACGCGAAGCCATGAAAGAAGACGAACAGAACTTGCTCACCATTTCGATAAAAGCCGATAAGGACACGAAAATGGGCATCGTAACCGATGTGAAACAGGCTCTGCGCCGTGCATACGCCTTGAAAGTCAATTACGCCGCTACACAACGCAGCGAATATTGATAGATAAGCGGAATAATTCAAACACGTTAAAAAATCCGTGCCGATGTGATTGGTGCGGATTTTTTTGTATATTTGCAGACGAGAAATAAAACAAAAAACTATGTTGGGACTTGATGCTGCAGGCCGATATGCGCTACTGATGAAACGCACTTTTTCGCGGCCGGATAATTGGAAAATGTTTTGGCGACAGTTGCCACGCGAAATCATCAAACTTGGCTACGATTCCATTTTCCTGATACTGATTATTTCCGTCTTTATGGGCGTGATAATGACGATGCAGGTGGTGTTGAATACCGAGAATCCGCTGTTGCCGCGTTACACCACGGGATTGATGTTGCGCGATACCTATCTGTTGGAATTCTCGTCAACCATCATGTGCCTGTTGCTGGCCGGCAAAGTCGGGTCGAACATCGCGTCGGAAATCGGTTCGATGCGCGTGTCCGAACAGATAGATGCGCTCGAAATAATGGGTGTCAATTCGGCCAACTACCTGATTTTACCGAAAATCGTTGGTTTGGTGCTGTTTATGCCGGTGCTGGTAACGCTGTGTGTTGCCATCGGTTTGTTGGGCGGCGTGGGTGTAGCGCGATTTACCGATATGATAACGATGGACGATTTTGTGTATGGATTGCAGTATGCGTTCATTCCGTTTTATTTTACATACAGTATGATTAAATCCATCTTTTTTGGATTTGTTATTTCCTCTGTATCAGCGTATTATGGTTATTATGCCTATGGTGGAGCCCTCGAAGTAGGGCGCGCAAGCACTAATGCCGTAGTCAATAGTAGCATCATCATGTTGTTGGCCGACATTGTGCTGACGCAGTTGATGTTGAATTAACAAAAAACAAGGAGGAACGCACTATGATTGAGGTTCGGAATTTGAATAAATCGTTTGACGAGAAACAGGTGCTTTACGACATTTCGGCGGTATTTATGCACGGTCAGGTCAATCAGATAATCGGACAAAGCGGTTCGGGCAAAACCGTGTTGATGAAGAGCATTATCGGGTTGTTTCGTGCCGAATCGGGCGAGGTATTGTACGATGGACGTAACTTATCGAATATGAGCGAGAAAGAGGTGAAAGCGTTGCGGCGCGAGGTGGGTATGTTGTTTCAAGGATCTGCTTTATTCGATTCTATATCGGTGCTCGAAAACGTGATGTTTCCACTCGAGATGTTTGCCAATATGACTAAGGCCGAGATGGAGCGTCGTGCCGTGTTTTGTCTTGAGCGCGTCGATTTGAAGCCGACGGCTTTTCATCTGTCGCCATCGGAGATTTCGGGCGGTATGCAGAAACGTGTGGCCATAGCGCGTGCCATTGCGCTGAATCCGAAATATCTGTTTTGCGATGAACCAAATTCGGGGCTCGATCCGGTAACGTCGTTAGTCATCGACAAACTGATTCAGGACATCACGCACGAGTTCAATATCACTACCATTGTCAATACGCACGATATGAATTCGATAATGGAAACCGGCGAAAATATCTTGTTGATAGACAAGGGACATGTGGGTTGGATTGGCTCCAAAGATACGATTTTTACAGCCGAGAACGAGGCATTGGAACATTTTGTGTTTGCATCGGAGTTGTACAAACAGGTAAAAGCAGTGATGGTGCATTGATGTGTGGCACACTTATTGCTGTATTTTTTTGGAAATAGTGTGTGTTAAAAAAGTTGCATATATAAGAATATCTTTGTACTTTTGCGAAAACATAAAAAAACAATACGATTATGGCAGAGAAGACACGTTATTCTGATGAGGAATTGGAAGAATTCCGGATTTTAATTCAAGAGAAATTGGACAAGGCCATGCGCGAGTATCAAGAGTATTGCTCGTATGTGAACAATTCGGATGGCAACGATGTAACCGATACATCGCCTACGTTCAAGACGTTGGAAGAGGGTGCCACGACGCTGTCGAAAGAGGAATCGGGGCGTTTGGCGCAGCGGCAGATGGAGTTTATACAGCATTTGCAGGCTGCTTTGGTGCGCATTGAGAATAAGACGTACGGCATTTGCCGTGCGACGGGCAAGTTGATTCCCAAAGAGCGTTTGCGTGCGGTGCCGCATGCCACATTGAGTATCGAGGCCAAACAGCAGAAACGCTAATAAGTGGGTTTGGCTTACCATAGCGAAACGCGCGAACCAATCGGTTCGCGCGTTTTTTTTGCTGTTGGTTGAGAATGAGAATGGTGTTTTTTCAGCCTCCGGGAGAGAACGCAATAATAAGGTTCGTGGTTAAAGGTTAAGGATAGTGTGTAGGGATGCATTCGATATTATGTAACTCCCTCATTTTTATGCACTTTTCGCACTTTTTCGTGTAATTTTTTGTATGTTGATATTTTTTGTGTAACTTTGCGGTGCGAAGTTCCCGCATGGGGTTTGCCATAGGCGGAGTGTGGGGCTCGCAGACATATTGAAAAGGCGTTTATTGGCGCGCTGTTTTGGTTGCTGAAATCTCGCAAGTTTCACCTTTTACCATCAACATCCGCAACGATGAATGTCCTCGGGATATAATGTCATATTATATCTGCGTGGGCTTCGCGTTGTCGTTTCTATGGTAAAGGGCAATGCGAGGGCCTCAGTAACGGGAACGGCATCTGAGACTCCCACGCTTTTTTTACATGTCTGTTTATTATAAAAAAATGACAAACGTATAGGTCGGGAGTCTTACTATACACACTAAAAAAAATTGTACAACTATGAGAAAATTTACATTCTTGCTTGCCGCCTTGATGTGCGGCGCATGGTGCGCTACGGCGCAAAACGCCGAAAAAGGCTACGAATACGTTGACCTTGGCCTGCCCAGCGGCCTGAAATGGGC
>JBJEJW010000032.1:0-18138 GCA_051878315.1 Paludibacteraceae bacterium
GACGCCCGAGTTGTGTAAAGTGGTCGAACTGAAATCGCCTATCATTACCAATACTGAACTCGACATTCTGAAAAATATTGCATACAAGGGTTTTCGCACACTTACGCTGGATATGGTATTTCCTGCAGCCGAAGGTGCCGCCGGTATGAGTCGTGCCATCGAACGTTTGTGCAACGAAGCCGAACGAGCCGTCGATGACGGATTTAATTACATCATTATCAGCGATAAATGCGTTAGCGATACGTTAGCACCGATACCGTCGCTCATTGTTTTGTCGGCACTGCATCACCACCTCATACGCTGCCACAAACGTACACAAACAGCCTTAATTGTCGAAAGCGGCGAGATAGTAGAAGTAATGCACGTTGCTTTGCTGATAGGCTACGGCGCAAGTGCGGTCAATCCGTACATCGTGTTTGCCACCCTCGACGAGTTGGTCAAACGCGGCGAATTGCAACTCGACTACGCTACAGCGCGCACCTACTACATCAACGCTATCAATAAAGGACTGAAAAAAATTATTTCCAAAATGGGCATCTCGACTATTTTGGGTTACAAAGGAGCCAAATTGTTTGAGCCTTTAGGTATCTCATCGCATCTGCTTGATACCTATTTCGGTGGCGGATCGGCACCTATCGAAGGCATCGACATTGACGATGTGGCAGCCGATGTGCTGCGAAAACACCGACAAGGATTTGCCGCCGACGGTGCACAGCCCATTACCAACAGCGGCAAATATGCCTATCGTGCCGATGGCGAACGTCACGCGTGGAATCCGAAAACCATTGCCGCACTGCGCAAAGCGGCACAAACCAACGATTATAACCTCTATTGCACATTCGCACAACTGACCGCAAATCAAGATACGCCGATTTTCATTCGCGACATGTTGCGTATTGAATCAGACCGATCGCCAATAAGCATCGACCAAGTCGAATCGGAAGAAACTATCGTGAAACGGTTTGTCGCCGAAGCCATCTCGTTCGGCGCCATCAGCAAAGAAGCACACGAAGACATCGCTTATGCCATGAATCTGTTGGGTTGTGCCAGCAACACCGGCGAAGGCGGTGAACTACCTGAACGTTTCGAGGCTACGCGCGACGGCATTTCGCTCGGCAGTGCCATCAAACAAGTTGCATCCGGGCGTTTCGGCGTAACCACCGAATACCTGACACACGCCGCCGAAATACAAATAAAAGTGGCACAAGGTGCTAAACCCGGCGAAGGTGGTCAATTACCCGGTTTCAAAGTTGACGAGATGATAGCACGCACACGCCACTCGATTCCGGGCATCACCCTCATATCGCCACCGCCACACCACGACATTTACTCTATCGAAGACTTGTCGCAACTTATTCACGACTTGAAAAATGTTAACCCGCACGCTCGCATCAGCGTCAAATTGGTGTCGGAAACAGGCGTAGGCACCATCGCTGCCGGCGTAGCCAAAGCCAAAGCCGATGTCATACTCATCAGCGGCAGCGATGGTGGTACGGGCGCATCGCCATTGAGTTCGATAGTTTATGCCGGATTGCCCATGGAAATAGGTTTGGCCGAAACACAACAGACATTGATGCTCAATCACTTACGTGGGAATGTGCGTCTGCAAGCCGATGGTCAACTTAAAAACGGCCGCGATGTCATTATCAGTGCGCTGCTCGGCGCCGAAGAATACGGTTTTGCCACTGCGTTGATGATTGTACTTGGCTGTATCATAGACCGCAAATGCCACACCAATCAATGCTGTGCCGGCATCGCCACTCAATGTCAAGAATTGCGCGCCAAATACAAAGGCTCGCCGCAATACATCATCAACTACTTGCGATTCGTTGCTCGCGACGTGCGAACACAATTAGCCGACATGGGATACGCATCGTTGTCCGAAATTATTGGACGCAGCGACCTGTTGAAACAACGTTGCACCAATAGCACTGCCGACAAAACCGACCTGACGCGTTTGCTTGCACACGTCGATAATGGTGCCGCATCACGTTGGGAAGGTACACTGCATTCGCCAGTAGAAAACGCCGTTGATAGCCTCATCATCGACATCACACAAAAAACACTTGCTTCGCACAACAAAGTCGATTTGATAATGCCGATAGCCAATACCAACCGTAGCGTAGGAGCTATGCTCAGCGGCTATTTGGCTACGCACGACGCCTACCGACAATTACCAGACGATACGATTTCGATTACTTTCAAAGGTTCGGCCGGGCAAAGTTTCGGCGCATTTTTGCATCAAGGCATCACGCTACGGCTCGAAGGCGATGCCAACGATTATTTGGGTAAAGGACTCTCGGGCGGACATATTGTCGTAACACCACCCAAAGAAAGCACTTTCGACCCTGCCGAAAATATCATTGCGGGTAACACACTGCTCTATGGCGCAACAGCAGGCGAAGTGTACATCAATGGACGCGCCGGCGAACGATTCGGTGTGCGCAATAGTGGCGCAACAGCCGTTGTCGAAGGCGTGGGCAACCACTGCTGTGAATACATGACCGGCGGACGTGTCGTCGTACTTGGACCGACAGGACAAAACTTCGCAGCCGGCATGTGTGGCGGCATTGCCTATGTATGGAATCCGAACACCGACTTCGATTTCAACTGCAATATGGAATTGATTGAATTATCGCTCATCGACAACGATGCCGACAGCAGCGAACTGCACCGCTACATTCAACGACATTTGCAACTGACAGGCAGTCCGTTGGCCAAACGCCTGCTTGACACATGGACGCAAAGTGTCAAACAATTCATCAAAGTGATGCCTATCGAATACAAGCGCATCATGGCTTCAATCAACAACTCGGCCGAATAGCACACAGATATTTGCACAATACACAAAAAAATAATACCTTTGCATACTATTTTTGCAAACTCCAAAAAGATACTACAATGAAAAAAATCACAACCTTTTTAATTGCATCACTTATGCTTACCGCATGTTGTAATCGTACCGAAAATCCATTTTTTGCCGAATGGGACACACCGTATGGATTGCCACCGTTCGACCAAATAGAAGAAACTCATTATCTGCCTGCCATACGCGAAGGTATTGCACAACACGATGCCGAAATCGCAGCCATCGTGGCCGACACTGCCGCCCCGACCTTTGAAAATACGGTGGCTGCTTACGAAAAATCGGGCAAATTACTCGCCAAAGTTACCGGCGTACTGTTCAATCTTGTCGAAACCGACGGCAACGACAATTTGACGGCTATCATGGAAGAGGCGTTGCCGCTGATTACCGAACACAACGACAACATTTTCATGAATCCCGAGTTGTACAAACGTGTGGCAACTATCTATGCACAAAAAGAAACACTCGACCTGACGGCTGAACAGCGCACCGTGCTCGCAAATATGAACCGTGCTTTTGTACGCAACGGCATAGCACTTGCAGCCGACCAACAAAATCGTCTGCGCGAAATAAACAAACAACTGTCGAGCCTCGAACAAAAATTCGGTAACAATCTGCTGGCCGAAAACAATGCTTTTCAACTTGTACTCGACGAACAAGACCTCGACGGCCTGCCACAAGCCGTGCGTACTGCCGCTGCCGAAGCCGCTACTGCTGCCAATCTCGATGGTAAATATTTGATTACGTTACACGCACCGAGTCGCATCCCGTTCCTGCAATACAGTGCCCGTCGCGACTTGCGCGAGAAAGTCTATAAAGCCTACATCAATCGAGGCAACAACGGCAACGAGAACGACAACAATCAAATTATTCTCGACATCATGCGCCTGCGCATCGAAAAAGCCAATATGCTCGGATTCGACACATCGGCCAACTTCATACTCGATGAAACAATGGCCAAAAACGCCGTTACTGTCGATAAATTCCTTGCAGAAATATTCACGGCTGCCAATGATAAGGCCAAAGCCGAACGCACCGAACTGCAAAAACTCATCGACCGCGATAATGGCGGATTTGCACTCGAAGCGTGGGACTGGGACTACTATACCGAAAAACTGCGTCAAGAAAAATACGCCCTCGACGAAAACGAAATTAAGCCTTATTTCCAAATGGAGAATGTGCGTGCCGGTGTATTTGCCGTTGCTCACAAACTATATGGATTGGAGTTCGAGAAATTGGACTCGGTGCCGGTATATCATCCCGATGTCGAAGCATTCAAAATAACCGATGCCGACGGTTCGCTCATCGGCCTGTTTTACACCGACTATTATCCACGCGCCAGCAAACGTGGCGGTGCATGGATGAACGATTTCCGCAGTCAACAAAACATCGATGGTGACATGGTACGCCCGATTGTAGTCAACGTGGGCAACTTCACAAAACCCACAGCCGACACGCCATCGCTGCTTACGCTCGACGAGGTGGAAACATTATTCCACGAATTTGGACACGCACTGCACAGCCTGTTATCACAATGCCACTACCCGAGCGTAGCCGGTACCAACGTTCCGCGCGACTTTGTCGAAATGATGAGCCAAATAAACGAGAATTGGGCGTTTGAACCTGAAGTGCTTGCCTTGTATGCTAAACACTACCAAACCGGCGAACTCATTCCCGATACTTTGGTCGAAAAAATACGCAATGCACTCAATTTCAACCAAGGATTCATGACCACGGAACTGACCGCCGCCGCCATACTCGATATGCGTTGGTACGAATTGACAAGTATCGACGGCATCGATGTCCAGCAATTTGAAAAAGATGCAATGGCAAAAATCGGACTCATTCCCGAAATCGCACCGCGCTACTGCAGCACCAACTTCAACCATGTGTTCAACAATGGTTACAGCGCTGGTTATTATAGTTATTTGTGGGCCGAAGTGCTCGACAAAGATGCTTTCGAAGTATTTAAGGAAAAAGGATTATTTGATGCCGAAACCGCCGCATCGTTCCGCAAAAACTGTCTCGAAAAAGGTGGTAGTGAAGACCCGATGTTGTTGTTTGTTCGATTCCGTGGCGCGCAACCCAATCCCGATGCCATGCTCAAAGGACGCGGCTTGAAATAAGTCGAAAGCACCACAAAACCGATAAAAGTGGGGATTTTTGCTTTGCAAAAGCAAAAATTCCCGCTTTTTTTGGCAATAATCGTGATTAAATGCCTATAAAACGTGCATCTTTACACACGATAAATGGGATTGTTCGCTTTCGGGCGCAATCCCGTTTGTTATGTCGTACTTTTTGCGTAATTTTGCACATTGGTTATTGTCAGGTATTAACCCATGATGCAGATTCTGAAAAAGTTACAAACGCTCTCGCCGCTGCAAAACATCATTATTGTGGTCGTTATGGGTGTGCTGTGGTTTTTGCCTGACGTGTGCGGAACGCCCTATCCGCAGGAAACATACGCATTTGTAGTGCTGAATCAATACCAATGTTTTGCATTGCCTGCTTTGTGGGCGCACGTTGTGCAATACTTTTGTTGGGTGATAATCATGTACTGTGTTACCCAGCTATGCGATAAACGTCGTATATTACCCGTGCGTAGCGCTGTACCCATTGTGGTGTTGGCAGCCGTCGGCTCAGCTTGTAATCATTGGCAGTTTTTCTCTGCATCAACTGTGGCCTTTATTTGTTGGCTGCTGGCGTTGTCGCAATTGCTGTCGATGTACGAGCAAAAGAAAGAGTGCATTGCCCAAGCCTTCAATTGCGGATTATTCATCATTTGCGCCACGCTATTCGATTTCGACTATATTTGGTTTGTACCGCTTCTCTTGTTGGGCGCCATTTTGTTCGGATCGCTAACAGCACGCACTTTTTGTACCTTTTTAGCAGGTATGTCCATGCCGATTATTCTCGTCGTAGGAGGTTTCGTTTTGGGCAATCGATTGCCTGAACTTACAGCAGACCTTCTCGTTCCGACGCTATTCGATTTCGATCGCGCAGTGGCTCCTTTTGCCTCCGAAGTGGCTTTTGCTGTTGTGTTGTGTATAGCATTCGCAGCCTCGCTGTTGCACCGTTTTATTGCCGGCGCCATTTTTAGTCTGCACACGCGCCTGAACTACATCTTCATTAGTTGCGGGTTGTTTTACGCACTCATCGTCGCAATTGCATTGGTACGATTCGACACACTGCTACTCGTGCCGTTTCTGTTTTTGATGCTGATTATCTGTTTCTTTTTTGCGACCAACACCACTGCCAAGTGTGCCAACATTCTGTTTTGGATACTATTGTCGGCCGTAGTAGTGTGTCGCACACTCGCCATTTTTGCCATTTAACATGTTAGCCAATTTTGCCGAATACGGATATGCGGGTCTGTTTTTAGCCGCTTTTTTGGCAGCCACCATTCTACCATTCAGTTCCGAAATTGTCTTTTCGGCTTTGGTGCTTGGCGGACTCGACCCTTGGGGATGTGTTTTATGCGCAACGCTCGGTAACTGGCTTGGCGGACTCACCTGTTATTGGTTGGGGCATATCGGCAAAATCGAATGGATAGAAAATTGGTTACATATACCACATGACAAAATCGAACACGCACGCACATGGTTCCGTAGTTACGGCAATTGGGTGTCGTTCTTTGCGTTTCTGCCATTTGTGGGCGACATTATTGCTGTGGCTGCCGGATTGATGCGTTGCAATTTTTGGGTGGCTTCGACGGCTATGCTTTTTGGCAAATTTGCACGCTATTTGCTGTGGCTATACATACATGGTTTGCTATTCTGAACTTCGGTTAAAAAGATACCAATCAAAAAATCTATTTTATTGTTGGATAATTCAAAAAGAAAATGTACATTTGTAGTTTAATTCTTAACGTATGAAAAAAGACGACAAAACACTTATTGATGCCATCATTGCCGGCATGCAGGAGAAAAAAGCCAAACACATCGTTACGGTAGATATGACCAAACTAAATGCGCCGTGTCAGCATTTTGTGATTTGCGAAGGCGACTCCAACGTACATGTTACCTCTATCGCTTACGAAGTGAAAGACTATGTGCGCAAAAACGCCGGCGAAAAACCATTTGCAAGCGACGGCTTCGAAAACAGCGAATGGATTGCACTTGATTATGGTGCTGTCATTGTACACATATTCCGCCGCGAAACGCGTGCTTTCTACGACATCGAACACTTATGGGCTGATGCCATCATCACCGAATATCCCGATATAGAATAACGTTTATCACTGTTTACACTAACAATAACGCTATGAACGATCAACAACGAAACAAAATACCCAATACGCCACCATCCAATAAACCCAAACCATTCAAACCGCGATTTAATTTCTATTGGATTTATTTGGCCATCGGCCTATTTTTCATCGTATCGGTGTTCTACGACGGCAATCCCTCGTCGAAAGAGGTTACCTACTCTAAATTGGAAAACGGATTGCGCAACGGTTGTGTCAAATCTATGACTGTAACCATTACCAAGAATTTGGTAGATGCCGAAATTAACCCACAATGCGCCGAACAATTTTTCGGACACAAAATCGACAACCCCGACAAACTGCCGCACATACACACTATGGTGCCATCGGTCGAAGAGTTTTCGAAACTGATTAACGAACTACAGCAAACGCAAACATTCACGGGCGAAGTGTCGTACAAAGACGGCAAAGACTACTTCGATATTTTCCTGTTTTCAGTTCTTCCGTTTCTGCTGTTAATCATTTTTTTCGTTTTTATGAATCGGCGGATGGGCAACGGAGCCGGTGGTATTTTCAATGTCGGCAAATCGAAAGCGCAACTTTTCGACAAAGACGACAAAAGCAAAACGAAAGTAACATTCAAAGATGTGGCCGGATTGGCAGGGGCCAAACAAGAGGTCGAAGAAATTGTATCGTTTTTGAAAAACCCGAAAAAATATACCGATTTGGGCGGAAAAATTCCCAAAGGTGCCTTGCTCGTAGGCCCTCCTGGTACAGGCAAAACGTTGTTGGCCAAAGCCGTAGCAGGCGAAGCCGATGTGCCATTTTTTTCCATGTCGGGTAGCGACTTTGTGGAGATGTTTGTGGGCGTTGGTGCCAGTCGCGTACGCGATTTGTTCCGTCAAGCCAAAGAGAAAGCGCCGTGTATCGTCTTCATCGATGAAATTGACGCCGTAGGTCGTGCGCGTGCCAGCAATATGCGTATGGGAGGTAACGATGAGCGCGAGAGTACTTTGAATCAACTGCTGACCGAAATGGACGGATTTGGCACCAATAGCGGTGTCATCATACTTGCCGCCACCAACCGCGCCGACATTTTGGACAAAGCATTGTTGCGCGCCGGCCGTTTCGATCGCCAGATACACGTCGAACTGCCCGATGTGCACGAACGTAAAGAGATATTCGAAGTGCATCTGAAACCACTGAAACTCGGTGCATCTATCGATATTGATTTCTTGGCACGACAAACACCTGGTTTCTCGGGTGCCGACATTGCCAATGTGTGCAACGAAGCCGCGCTCATTGCTGCACGCCACGATAAAGCAACTGTCGAGAAACAAGATTTCCTCGATGCCGTTGATCGCATAGTAGGCGGATTGGAAAAAAAGACTAAAATACTCACTCAAGAAGAAAAACGCAATATCGCTTTCCACGAAGCCGGACATGCCACCATCAGTTGGCTGTTGCAATATGGCAATCCGTTGGTGAAAGTTACCATTGTACCGCGCGGCGAAGCCCTCGGTGCAGCATGGTATTTGCCCGAAGAGCGTCAATTGACATCCAGCGAACACATACTCGACGATATTTGTTCGCTGCTGGGCGGACGAGCCGCCGAAGAATTGTTTTTCAACACACTTGATACCGGTGCTATCAACGACCTCGAACGTGCTACAAAAAAAGCTTATGCCATGGTAGCCTATTTCGGCATGAGTAACAAATTGGCCAACATGAGTTATTACGACTCGACCGGACAATCCGATTACGGCTTTACAAAACCGTACAGCGAAAAAACGGCCGAACTCATCGACACTGAAGCCAAAAAAATAATAGCCGAGCAATACGAACGTGCCAAAGCGATACTGACCGAGCACAAAGATGGACACAATCAATTAGCCCAAATTCTGCTCGAGCGCGAAGTGCTGTTTGCCGAAGATGTCGAAAAAGTGCTTGGTAAACGCCCTTGGAAAAGTCGTACCGACGAATTGTTGCAGAGTAACGACGCTCCAACTATCGAAGCGGCTGACAACGACGACACTCACGCACCGGTCACCCCTGAAGAACCTAAATAACCACTAAAAATACCAACATGGACCTCAAAAAAATTCTGACACGAACGCTTTCGGGCGCCGTATTTGTGGCTATTCTCATCAGTTCTATCATGTTCAGTGAATGGACATTTTTGGCCATAATGATGCTTGTGTCGTCGCTCGGGATTAAGGAATTTCATCACATCACCCATGCTCATCATCGCATCGAAGTGCAACGCGGAACGGCCATCACAGCCAACTGTTTCTTACAATTGGGCGCATTTGTATACGCTTTTGCGTTCGACATTTTCAGTTTTTTGGAAATTCCTCAACCACGCCACGTCATTCTGTTTTTCGTGCCGTACATTATTGTTGTCATCATCACCTTTGTCGCCGAATTGTTTCGTCGGTGCGAACGACCGATGCACAATTTGGCCTATTTCGTGTTGGGGCAAGTATTTGTATCCGTACCTTTTGCATCGCTCTATGGCATTTTAAGTTGGGGCGACACGTGGCAACCGCAACTGCTTTTGTCGATTTTCCTGATTATTTGGGTAAACGACACCTTTGCTTATCTTGTCGGTAGTGCATTTGGTAAGCATCATTTGCTGAAACATGTATCGCCACACAAATCGTGGGAAGGATTTATCGGAGGTGCCGTATTTGCTATTTTGGCCGGTTTGCTGTTGGGCTATTTCAAATTTGCACCAACTCGCGAACTTGTACCGCTGACGTTGTGGCAATGGGCGTTGTTTGCGGTCGTTACAGTGGTATTCGGTACGCTTGGCGACCTGCTGGAGAGTCTGTTGAAACGTGCTGTCGGCAAAAAAGATGCAGGCAACATCATACCCGGACATGGCGGCATACTCGACCGTTTCGATAGTACCTTGTTAGCCGGTCCGGCCATCTATTTGTATTTGCTATTTGTGTTACCATAAAAAATCGATATTTTGAAAACAAACAACTCATCAAAACGCAAAAAACGCTTTCGTCGCTTGCGTGTCCACAAAGAAGGATATGCCATTTTGTTGTCGTTGCTGCTACTGTTGGTTGTACTTAATGTTGTAACCTACATTCAGTCGTCGGGACATTGGGCATTTTTCCTTAATTTGACCATTTCGGTATTGGCTTTTTCGTTTTTCTTGTACTTTTTTCGCAACCCGAGTCGTGAAATTATTATTGAGGATTCAAATTTGATAATTGCACCGGCCGACGGGCGTGTTGTTGTGATCGAACCAACCGAGGAATATGAATGTTTCGGTGGTGAACGTCGCATACAAGTATCGATTTTTATGTCGGTCTTCAGCGTGCATGCAAATTGGATACCGATAGAAGGTACCGTAACTTATGTGCAACATCACAGTGGTCGACACATGGCAGCCTATTTGCCGAAATCGAGTCAAGAAAACGAGCGTTCTTCTGTGGTCATCGAAACCGAGTCGAAACACCAAGTTTTGGTACGCCAAATAGCCGGCGCATTGGCACGACGCATTGTAACGTACGCCAAAATAGGACACGAGTGCCATCTGAACGAACACTTGGGATTCATTAAATTTGGATCGCGCGTCGATTTGTTTTTGCCCGAAGGTTCCGAAATCTTTGTAGAACTTGGCGAACAAACACGTGGTAACGAAACCATCATCGCACGTTTACCGGAGTGATTTTCCCTGAATATTGCGCCCGGGTATGAACCTTTTCACGCGACATAATTCCACAACCCTAAAATGTTTATGGTTGATGTTTTTGTTGCTTTGCGGATTGGCGGCCGGCGCATGTCTTGCAGCATGGAGTAATAGTGCGGCTCAGACCGACATCGTGTCGCTCAAATGGCAACAATTGTGCCAATCGCTACTAACTTTTGCGCTGCCGGCTGTTGTATTTAGACACACCGGTATGCAACACACCGCCACTGCCGACCTGAATCGGCCGCACCACTATCGCACATGGATTGTTGCACTGCTATTGATGCCTTGTGCCATTCCGGCTATCAATTTGACAAAATGGCTGAACGATATGCTTGCTTTGCCAGCCTGCATGGCATCTATCGAACGAATTATGCTGCAAATGGAGCAGCAAGCTGAAACGCTCACAATGGCATTTCTCGATGTAACCGACGTACAAGGTCTATTGCTGAATTTATTGGTGTTGGCAGTAGTGCCGGCTGTTGCCGAAGAGTTATTTTTCAGAGGAGCGTTACAGCGTTTGCTCTCCGATACCCTCAATACTCACCTTGCTGTATGGATTACAGCATTCGTTTTCAGCGCAATACATTGTCAGTTTTATGGTTTTGTTCCTCGCCTCTTGCTCGGTGCCGCTCTCGGTTATCTTTATTGGTATGGCGAATCGCTATGGCCAAATGTAGTAGCACACTTTGTCAACAATGCACTGACCGTTGTGTTTGCATTTGCCGGCGCACATACCACATTGCCCATCGACATTGACGCCATCGGTAGCGGGAGTACTTGGTGGATCGGTTGTTTATCGTTAGGAATAAGTGTTTTGCTATGTTTGTGGTTCGGTATTGGTCGTCGTAACATCGCTACGTCGCAACATCCATGATCCTATCAGCATCGGGACACAATAATTGATACACCAAAGTAATATGCCGGCCAATGCCATGCCGGCTTCATTGGTTGCAAAGACCGATAAAATCAAAATGGCATACGAACCTCGTACTGCCGCTTCGGATGCCGCAAACGACGGCGTGTAGGTTACCAATAGATAGATGGTAGGAATAGCCACAAGCGCTTCGATGGGTGCAAGAGACACCCCCATAAACAGCAGCATGGCATATAATTGAATTGAAAATACTGCAAATCGCCCGGTTGATAAGGCGACGACACGCCACAAATCGCGCCATGATAAATAGGCTAAGCCCGAACCCAAGACCTGTAGCCAATGCCACCGACCACGGCTCAAACATTTAGCCAACCATTGATGGTACAACAGCAGCATTACAAACAGAACGACTACAACTATCAATAATACTCCAAAAAACAATAGTGCTATCAGCGAAACATCGCGCACAAAAGCAGGGCGCATCCATACAGCATAACACACGGCGGCTATAGTACCTATCACGGTGATAACCATCGTGAGTGCCATACTGCCTACACAGCCCAAGGCGATGGCAGGTACGCGATTTTCGGGACGCAACAACAACACACGCGTCGGTACATCGCCTATATGATTCGGGGTGAAAAACGCACCGGTTTGTCCGACCAAAACCGCTTTGACTGCCATAATTAACGACAGCGGTTGCAGACCACGTATCAACACGCGCCATTTTTGCGCTTCGAGCAAAACATTGCATGGCAACAGCAAAAAGACAACGCTCAAACAAATATAATGTACTATGCCGGCAGTAGCAAAATGCGACCACAACGCTTCGTAACCATCAAAAACGATAAGTTTATAGGCCAGATAAGCATAAGCCAGCACCAAAATCAGCCACTTGACAATGGTGTAAATATGTTGTTTGTTGGTTTTCAAAAAAGTACGAAAGGGTACACGCCCCCCGAATTATAGTGTTGCCAAATAATTCTTCAACGGATTGGTATACATTTCCAACATTTTACGTCGTAAGAAATCGTAATCGGGTTGAGGTACAACAATTCTATCAAGTTGTTTGTCAAAATAGTTCAACACCGTTTGTCGTTCGGCAGCCGACACCTCATCAACAAAGCGTTGTGTGCCGAAGAATTCGTCATAAGCCACTTTGTTTATTGGATATATCACATAATTGCCATGTATGCGTCTGTCGATTAGTGCTGCTACAGCCGTTACTTGTTCTTTGCGGTTGGCAGTCTGCGCGGCTATTGTATCCAAATCGGCATTGATACATGGTGTAAACGCATAGTGTACATGTCCTTTGTAGCCCATAATGCCGGTTTGCATACTGACGACATCGTCGTGCGGCGACTTTTGGTAGTTGTCGTTGTCGCGTTTGAGTTGAAACTCGGCCGCTTTCAGAAAGTCGCAAGGGTCATACTCGTACGAAATGCTTACAGGGCTGATATTCAATGTTTTGAGGTTTTCTATAAACGAATCGTCTCCACTCAAAGCGAACATTTTCAGAATGCTTTCTTGTGTGCGGTCGTCCGAATCTTTGGCGCGTCCTTCACGTTGTGCAATCCACACGCTAACATGTTTTTGCGTAATGGCATAGCGTATGTATTGCGATAATTGCATAAATACGCGTGGCATTTCGCGTGGAGCCAGTCCGCGTTGCACCACAAAACACTTATTGATACGCACCAGCGTTTCGATCCATGGCGCGGCAAACAGATTGTCGCCGATGCCGATTTCGGGTGAGTCGTAACCACCACGAAACAGCAATAACGAGATGAAAGCGGCATCCATCACAATGTCGCGGTGATTGGTAACCAAAATGCCGTTCGGGCGATCGTGGTCGAGTCCCGAAGCCGTAACGCCGCCGTCGGTCTGTTGTTTTTCGAAACCGGTCAGTACGGGTTCGATGAGTCGTTGCTGCAATTCGGACGCCGAATGAATCGTCTGTAATTGTTGTTCAAGTTGTTCTACCGTTAGTTGCGGGAGCAATCGTTGCATCAAAGCCACAAAAGCCGGTTCGCGCAATAATGTGGCAAAAGCCTGAGGGAGTTCGTCGTTGTTAAACGGACGCATGTTGTCGAAGTCAGCATTCATAGTGTTTCACTATTTGTTTATGATTAAATGCTCATTAGCCGGCAGTTCACAACAGTACAGCCAGCAACGCGGCCACACTTATCAAAATCCACAGCAACACACCTTGTATCAATGGTTTAATGCCTACCTGTTTCAGTACATCGAGCGACAACGAAGCACCGATGAAGAACAAGCATACCGTGAGTGATTTACGCGCCAATCCGTTGATAAAACTGCCAACCTGTACGCCCCATGTGCCGCAAATATCGGCGTTCGACAACACATAAGTGTTGATGACCATCGCCACGATGAACCACAGAATGAACCACGGGATAGTGATTTTTTGGCCTTTGGTTTTGAACAACAGCGCCGTAACCAACGCCACAGGAATAATCCACAAGGCGCGCGTCAGTTTGATGGTTGTGGCCACCTGCAACGCCTCTTCGCCATAGGCTGCGCCGGCGCCTACCACCGAACTCGTGTCGTGGATAGCAATGGCTGCCCAAGTGCCAAACTGCTGTTGGTCGAGTCCAAACAGATGCCCAAGCGGCGGGAAAATGAACAAGGCAATGGCATTCAGAATGAAAATGGTGCCCAACGCCACCGACATTTCGGCGTCTTTGGCTTTGATGACAGGCCCCACCGCCGCGATGGCACTACCGCCGCAAATGGCTGTGCCTGAACTGATTAGATACGAGGTGTTTTTGTCGACTTTGAGCAACTTGCGCCCGATAAGCCAACCGACTACCAACGTGCCGACAACCGAAACAATGGTAAATGTCATACCTTCGGCTCCCGATTTGAGCGATTGCACCAGATTCATGCCGAAACCGAGACCTACAACCGAGTATTGTAGCAGATATTTCGACATTTTTTTGTTAAATTTCGGATAAGCCTGCCCGAATAGCAATGCACATGCCAATCCGAGAAACAGCGCAACAGGCGGCGTTATCCAACCGGCCATCTGTTTGCACAAATCGTTCGGCACATAGTCGAGCAGCAGCAATATTGTCAGTGCCGACAATAAAAAAACATAAACGCCTTTGGCGTATTTTTGCAATTTTTCCATAATGTCATACTTTTTCAATAGCGATGTTTACAATAAATTCTTCAAAATCAAGTTCAGTCGGAGCGGCTATGCTGTCCACAAGTTCCAATGATTGTGCCAATACCTGCGTGGCTATGTAATCTTTGAAATGGAGTACCGCACCGTCAATGTTGTTGGTTCGCTCAATGCGCACCGCAATTTTGTCGGTTATTTCGTATCCGTTCGATTTGCGCAGGTTTTGAATGCGGTTGACCAACTCGCGGGCAATCCCTTCCTGACGCAATTCGTCCGACACTTCGATGTCGAGCGCCACGGTCAGGTTGCCTTCGTTGGCTACGAGCCAGCCGGGCATATCCTCGGTGGCTATTTCCACGTCGGCAAGTTCTACCGCCACGTCGCCGCTCGGCAACGGCAGCACGATTTGACAGCGCGTTTCGATGTCGCCAATCTGTTCTTGTGTCAGCGAAGCAATGGCAGCGGCGATTTCTTTCATCTGTTTGCCGTATTTTTTACCCAAAGTTTTGAAATTCGGCTTGATGCGTTTCACCAATTTGATAGTCGAATTTTCGTTGGTAACAATCAGTAACTCTTTGATATTCACTTCGGTTTTAACCAAATCGGCTACATGTTGTAGTTGTTGCATCACGTTTTCGCTCGGCACAGGTACAACGGCTTTTTGCAGCGGTTGACGCACTTTTTTGTTGGCTTTTTTGCGCAATGCCAAAATCATCGAGGTGGCTTGTTGTGCAAGTTGCATGCAACCTTCGAGATAGGCATCGATGCGGGCGGTGTCGCACACGGGGAATGCGGCCAAGTGTACCGACTTCTCGCCCGTCAAGTCGCGATAGAGTTGGTCGGCATAGAATGGCGCAATCGGTGCCATCAGGCGGCTGACGGTAACCAAACATTCGTAGAGTGTTTGATAAGCGGCCAATTTGTCGGCATCCATCGTGCCACCCCAGAAACGTTTGCGGTTGAGACGGACGTACCAATTCGATAGGTTTTCTTGTACAAAATCGCTGATTGCACGACCGGCTCGAGTCGGTTCGTAGTTTTCGTATTGTTCGGTAACATCTTGTACCAATGTGTTCAGCAACGAAAGAATCCAACGGTCGATTTCGGGACGTTCGTGCACGGGTACCGACGTCTCGTCGCCCGTAAACCTGTCAACATTGGCGTAGAGCGCAAAAAACGAGTAGGTGTTGTAGAGCGTGCCGAAGAATTTGCGGCGCACCTCTTCTACGCCTTCGGTGTCGAACTTGAGGTTGTCCCACGGCGAAGCGTTAGTCATCATATACCAACGTAGTGGGTCGCTACCGTATTTTTCGATTGTTGTAAACGGATCGACGGCATTGCCCAAGCGTTTCGACATTTTGTTACCGTTTTTGTCGAGTACTAATCCGTTGGAAATGACATTTTTGAATGCTACGCGGTTTTCTATCATCGTGTGAATGGCGTGCAGCGTGAAAAACCAGCCGCGCGTTTGGTCAACGCCTTCGCTGATGAAATCGGCAGCTCCCCAGTTCTCTTGGGAGTTAGGGGCTTCAAACGGATAATGCACTTGCGCATAAGGCATAGCACCCGAGTCAAACCACACATCAATCAAATCAAGTTCGCGGTGCATCGGTTTGCCCGAAGCCGATACAAGTACAATACTATCGACATAAGGTCGGTGCAGGTCGATGTTTTTCGGATCGTAATTCTCCTTGCTGTAATCGCCTACGCGGAAATTCGGCCACGGATTTTCTTTCATCAGTCCTGCTGCCACCGACTTGTCAATTTCGGCAAACAATTCTTCGATGGAACCGATGCAAATTTCTTCTTGTCCGTCGTCGGTGCGCCAAATGGGTAACGGTGTTCCCCAGTAGCGGCTGCGGCTTAAGTTCCAATCGTTCAGATTGTTGAGCCACTGCCCGAAACGTCCTGTGCCTGTCGATTCAGGTTTCCAATTGATGGTTTGGTTCAGGGCTATCATTTCGTCTTTTACGGCAGTGGTTTTGATGAACCAACTATCGAGCGGATAATACAAAACAGGTTTATCGGTGCGCCAGCAATGCGGATAGTTGTGCACATGTTTCTCGATGCGGAAAGCCAACCCTTGTTGTTTCAGCATAATGCAGAGGGCAATATCGAGCGTTTCGTCTTTGTCGGTGAGGTTCGGGTCGTAGGCGTTTTTCACGAAACGTCCTTCATAAGTTTTGTACAACTCGACGTTGATATGGCTTTGTACGAAATCGGTATCCAAATCGTCGAGCAGGAAAAATTTGCCCGTCATATCGACCATTGGACGTGTTTCGCCTTTTTTGGTCAGGAATGTCAGGCCGGGAATGCCCGCTTTTTTTGCCACGAACGCATCGTCGGCACCAAATGTCGGCGCGATGTGTACAATGCCCGTACCGTCGTCGGTGGTAACATAGTCGCCCGCAATAACGCGGAATGCACCTTCGCCCAGATTGACCCACGGGATGAGTTGTTCGTATTCTTCACCTACCAAGTCAGTGCCTTTGCCGCGCCATACGATTTCGGGTTGTTCGCCCAACTCTTTGGCATAAGCCGACAAACGTGCTTCGGCCAACACATATACGCAGTTTGCTTTGGTGTACGGATTTTCACCTTTCACGGCTACATAGTCGATTTTCGGACCGACGCACAAAGCGGTGTTCGATGGCAATGTCCATGGTGTTGTGGTCCACGCAAGGCAGTAAGCGTTTGTGCCGAAACGGTCGCCCTTCAGTTTGAACTGTGCCGTACAAGTGGTGTCTTTCACATCGCGATAGCAACCGGGTTGATTCAATTCGTGTGAACTCAAACCTGTACCGGCAGCCGGCGAATAGGGCTGAATGGTATAGCCCTTGTATAGTAATCCTTTGTTGTATAGTTGTTTAAGCAGATACCACAACGTTTCGATATATTTGTTGTCGTAGGTGATATACGGATTCTCCAAATCGACCCAATAGCCCATTTTTTCGGTGAGCGATGTCCATTCTTTGGTATATTTCATCACCTCGCGGCGACACGCGGCGTTGTAGTCGTCCACACTGATTTTTTTGCCGATGTCTTCTTTAGTGATGCCGAGCATTTTTTCCACACCGAGTTCAACGGGCAGGCCGTGTGTATCCCAACCGGCTTTGCGTTTCACCTGAAAGCCCTGCATCGTTTTGTAGCGACAGAACGTATCTTTGATGGTGCGTGCCATCACATGATGAATACCGGGCATACCGTTGGCCGAGGGCGGCCCTTCGAAAAACACGAAGCGGGGACAGCCTTCGCGCTCGTCAATACTTTTGTGGAACAAATCCTCGTCCTGCCACCGTTGCAACATCTCTTTGTTGATGGCCGACAAATC
>JBJEJW010000033.1:0-17759 GCA_051878315.1 Paludibacteraceae bacterium
CTTGAAAAGGGGGAGACCACGCAATAAAGCAATTTCAGTGCGCAAAAATAAAAAAACTGTCCCCTTCCCAAAGGGACGAGGAGCAAAGCGACGGGCGGGGTTCAAACGTAAATAGCGCAAACAACAACCTTAAACTTTGAAACTATTTTGCACTATTTCGTTTTGCATTTTGCACTATTTTTAACCCTTTGTCGCTGTGCGACATTTCCCTTAGAAAGGGCAAATCTTCGCACTGAAGCTACTTTTGCGCGAAGAAAAAAAGCAATGTCCCCTTTCAAAGGGGACGAGGAGCGAAGCGACGGGTGTGGTTCTTTAAGTGGACAAGAAAAAACAAAGTTTTTTTCTGGTGTGGTTCAAAAATGAACGCGAAAGCACAAGAGCAGTTCCCTCGCCGAGGAAACTGCTCTTTGTTGCTTATTGTCAGACTGTTGAGGTTACAGTTTGGCGTTGTGCATGTCGCCCGTTTCGGCAAAGGCTTTGTGCATTTCGAAACAGGTGTAGATGTTCATTGGCGTGTGTGCTTTTGGCGCCGATTCGATGTAGCGGCGCAACATATCGCGGTAGTCGGGATGCACGCAGTTGTCGATGATGCAGTGCGCACGCTGTATCGGCGATTTGCCGCGCAGGTCGGCCACGCCGTATTCGGTAATCAGCACTTTCACCGAGTGTTCGCTCTGGTCGAGGTGCGACACCATCGGCACAATGGCCGAAATTTTGCCTTCCTTGGCCGTCGATGGCGTGGTGAATATGGAGATGTAGGCGTTGCGCGTGAAGTCGCACGAACCGCCAATGCCGTTCATCATCTTGGTACCCAACACGTGTGTCGAATTGATGTTGCCGAAAATATCGGCTTCGAGTGCCGTGTTGATGGTAATCAGTCCCAAACGGCGTGCTACTTCGGGGTTGTTCGAAATCTCCTGCGGACGCAGCACGATGCGTTGTTTGAAAAAGTCGAGATTTTGGTACACATCTTCCAATACGGGTTGCGACACGGTGAGCGAGCAGCCGCTGGCAAATTTCACATGTCCTTCTTTCATCAGTCCGATGACGGCGTCTTGAATCACTTCGGTGTACATTTCGAACGGCGGAATGTCGGGATTTTCGCCCAGCGAGGCCAGCACCGCGTTGGCAATGTTGCCTACGCCCGATTGAATGGGCAGGAACGATGCCGGAATGCGGCCGGCTTTGATTTCGGCAGCAAGGAAATGCGCCACATTTTCGCCGATTTTGGTTGTTACTTCGTCAATCGGGGCGAATTTGCCGCCACCGTTTGGTATGTCGGATTTGACGACGGCCACAATTTTCTTCGGATCAACTTTAACGTATGCGTTGCCGCAGCGGTCGCTGACGCTGTAAACGGGAATGGCTTGACGCATAGGCGGGTCTTGCGGCTCGTAAATGTCGTGTATGCCACGCAGTTCTTTGGGCGTGGTTTCGTTCAGTTCTACGATGATGTAGTCGGCCAAGCGGCAGATGGTCGGCAGAATGCCTACGCCCGATGTCGGGACGATTTCGCCGTCGTCGGTCAGGTCGCACGCTTCTACAATGGCGAATTTTGGTCGCGGCAGAAAACCGTAACGCAATTCCTGTGCTTCGTGCGACAGGTGCATATCGAAATAGTGCGCTTCTTGCGCGTTGATGCGTGTGCGCAAATCTTTACTCGATTGGTATGGTGTGCGGAACAGCACGGCGTTGGCGCGTGCCAAAGCCCCGTCGAGCATGTCGCCTGTTGAGGCACCGGTGTACATGCCGATTTTGAACGGCCGTCCTGCGGCATGTTCCGCTTCGGCGCGCTCGGCTATGGCGGTCGGTACTACTTTTGGTGCTCCGGCCGGCGTAAATCCGCTGAATCCTACGACGTCGCCATCGTTGATTAGCGAAGCGGCTTCTGCTGCTGTCATCATTTTGTAACTCATTGTTCAGATAGTTTTTTGTATGTTGAATATTTTGGGTTATTGTTTTATCAGTGTGGCGGTGTCGTTGGCTATCATCAACTCTTCGTCGGTGGGAATAACCACAACGCGCACTTTCGAATCTTTTGTCGATAGTTCTATTTCTTCGCCGCGCGACGAGGCGTTCCGCAACGTGTCGATATCGACTCCGAGATAACGCAGCCCTTCGCAAACATAGCGACGCGTACCGGCCTGATTTTCGCCCACACCGCCGGTGAATACCAGCACATCGAAGCCGTTGAGTGCAGCCGCGTAGGCGCCTATATATTTCAGTATGTGATAGTTGAACATGTTCATGGCGAGTTTGGCGCGCGCATTGCCTTCGCCGATGGCTTTTTCGATGTCGCGCATATCGCTCGAAATGCCCGAAATGCCCATCACACCCGATTTTTTATTGACCATGTTCGATAGTTTGCCCGCATCGAAATGCTCTTTTTCCATCAGGTAGGCGATGGCGCCGAGGTCAACATCGCCCGAGCGTGTGCCCATCATCAGTCCTTCTACGGGCGTCATGCCCATCGAGGTGTCGATGGAATGGCCGTTTTTGATGGCAGTGATGGAACCGCCACCGCCAATGTGTGCCGTGATGATTTTGGTAGCGCTGTAATCCAAACCGAGGAACTCGCAGGCGCGTTTCGATACATAACGGTGGCTTGTGCCGTGGAAACCGTAGCGACGCACGCCGTATTTTTCGTAGTATTCGTAGGGCAACGCATACATGTAGGCGTAGTCGGGCATAGTTTGGTGGAACGACGTGTCGAATACGGCTACTTGCGGTGCATCTGGCAATATCTTGCTGATGGCATCGATGCCTTTGATGTTGGCGGGATTGTGCAACGGCGCAAGTTCGGCACAAGCCTTTATGCCTTCGAGTACGTCGGGCGTTATCACAGCCGAAGTGCTGAAACGTTCGCCGCCATGTACCACACGGTGGCCTACGGCGTCGATTTCCTGCAACGATTGGATGCAGCCGTATTTTTCACTGACGAGTTGCTCGAAAATAAATTCGATGCCGACAGTGTGTTCGGGAATGGCTTTCTCCAAAATGACTTTTTCGCCGTTTGACAGTGTTATTTTCAGAAATGAATCGGGCAACCCGATTTTTTCGATGCCGCCTTGTGCCAAAACGGCACTTTTGTCCATGTCGAACAATTTGTATTTGATGGACGAACTGCCACAGTTCAAAACTAAAATTTTCATTTTTGCTAACTTTTAGACCTTAAACTTTCGACTCCTTGACTATTTTATTGCTTGGTTGGCTGTGATGATAACCATTTTCACGATGTCATCAACTTTGCAGCCGCGGCTCAAGTCGTTTACCGGCGCGGCTATGCCTTGCAAAATGGGGCCGATGGCTTGTGCGCCCGAAAAGCGTTCTACCAATTTGTAGCCGATGTTGCCGGCTTGCAGGTCGGGGAAAACGAGTACGTTGGCTTTGCCGGCCACAGTGCTGTCGGGTGCTTTGTGTGCGCCCACTTCGGGTACAAGTGCTGCATCGGCTTGCAGTTCGCCGTCTATTTGTAGTTCGGGTGCTTTCTCTTTGACCAAACGTGTGGCTTCGGTTACTTTGTCAATGAGTTCGTGTGTGGCGCTGCCTTTGGTCGAAAAACTCAACATGGCTATACGCGGTTCGTAGCCGCCGAGTACACGCGCTGTTTCGGCTGTCGATATGGCTATTTGTGCCAATTCGGGTGCGGTCGGACACGGGTTGACCGCGCAGTCGGCGAATACCAACAACCCATTTTCGCCGAGTTGTTTGGCCGGTGTCAGCATCAAAAATGCGCCCGACACCACACTGACGCCCGGTTGTGTTTTGATGATTTGGAAAGCCGGACGAATCGTATCGGCCGTAGTGCCGCGTGCGCCGGCTACTTCGCCGTCGGCATCACCGTTTTTTATCATCAGGCAACCCAGATATAGCGGATCTTTGGCTTTTTGTTCGGCCTCTGCATAGGTCATGCCCTTGTTTTTGCGCAATTCATATAATAGGTTGGCGTAAACGGGCATTTTAGCGTCGGTTTCGGGATTGACGATGGTGGCTTTGCCGATGTGTGTAAAGCCTTTTTCGGCCGCCATGGCGTGTATTTTATCGGGATTGCCGATGAGAATTAGTTCTGCCGATTGATCGGCCAACAGACGGTCGGCGGCTTCGAGGGTACGCGGTTCGTCACCTTCGGGCAAGACGATGCGGCGCAGATTGTCGTGTGCGCGCTGTTTCAGTTGTTCTAATAGTTCCATATTTTGTTTTTTTATATTGTTGCTGCAAAGAAACTGCCCCGCTTTATATGCGAGGCAGTTGTTTTCAGTGTGGCGGCTGCCAAACTACATTTGTAATTTGAATATAACAGGCAAATAGAATTTACAGTGTACGGCCTTGCCGCGCTGTTTGCCGGGATTCCAATTCGGCATCGACTTGACGAGACGTACCGCTTCTTTGTCGAGGCTGGGGTCGGCACTACGCACTACTTGCACATCGTCGATACTGCCATCTTTGCGAACGGTAAACTCCACATACACACGTCCTTGTATGCCGTTTTCTTGCGCAATAATCGGGTATTTGATGTTTTCGCTCAAAAATTGCATCAAGGCTTTGTCGCCGCCGGGGAACGATGGTTTCTCTTCCACAACTTTGAATATGACATTCTCTTCGGGGTCTTCTTCGATGACGGCTACAGGTGCTTGTATCACTTCTTGCACTTGGTTTTGGTCGTCTTCGGTGTTGATTTGAATGTCTTCGGTTTCTACATCGTCGTCAACAATTTGGATTTCCTCGATAATGTCGGGTGCCGGTGGCGGTGGTGGCGGTGCTGTCTGCTCCTCTTGAACGGTTTGTTCAATCATCTCTTCTTCGAAAAATACTTCTTCGTCCAAGGCTTGTTCGTAAACGGTGATTTCTTTGTCCGTCCATTCGAACGCTACATAAAACACAGCCAATGAAAGCACCAATCCCATCAAAATGTAGGTAAGGCGCTTGTCCTCCAAGTTGGCTTTCGGAGTCTTTTTAACGTCTATCATAGTATTCTAAAATCGGTTTTGTAAATGTTGTGTAATTAACACGGCAAATTTACGACCTTTTTTTTGAAAAAACAAGCATGTAACGTTTTTTTTGAAAAAAATGCGTTTTTTCATTCCTGTGGCTTTTGTGGAATAATAATGGAGATACCGCTGAAGTGTTTCACGGTGTTCAGATATTCAGCCAAAGGTTCGGTCGTGATGCAGACGCAGTGTCGGTTGCTCGAGGCGTGCAGCAGGTGTGTGCGTCCATCGATGTGTACGGCAAATCCGACGTGTGCATAGTCCAGCCCGGCGATGTCGGTGGCAATGGCTACGATGGCGCCTTCGGGAATGTGTTTGGCGATGTCGGCAACGGTGTGTTTCGGTACGATGGCAACGGTTTGCCGACTTGCGACAATTTCGTGGCGGCGTATGCTGTCGGTCAGTGCGGGTGCATTGCGTAGTTGTCGGTAACTGCTGCTATGTGTGGTCATAAAATCGATTTGTTTGGCGACGATTTGTCCGCCGAGCGAGTCGGTGATGTCGCGTACGATGCCGTGTTGTTCGTTGTTGCGAATCCATTCGGTGAGGTAATGTAACCGCGATGCAAATCCGTCTATTTGTCCGTCGCGGTAGCGTATATTGCGCAGTTCGTCGGCAAATGTGTCAAAGGAATTGCAGCCGGTGCGCCACAAGGCCAGTACGGTTTCGACAAAGGTTTGACAGTCGAAGCGTGTGAGGTCGATGACGAGTGTTTCGGCGTCGTTTTGATCAAGGGTGTGTGCGACGTACGGTGTCCCGACGAATGTATCGGCAATGTCGGTGATGGTGGGTTGTGTGCCGGCAAATGTGTTGTGTAGGTGTGCTACGATGGCTGTATCGGCGGCTGTTTGCGCTGTGGTCAGCCATGGGACGAATAGCAGTAAGTATGTCAGCGTTTTGCGCATATTGCCTATAATTCTTTGCGCAGTCGTGCGACTTGTATGCCGAGTTGTTCGCGGTATTTGGCGACGGTGCGGCGTGCGATAATGTAGCCCGATTTTTGCAGATATTCGGTCAGTTGGTCGTCGTTGATAGGGTTGCGCGGGTCTTCGCCGGCTACAAGGTTTGCAATGATGGTTTTGATGGCGCGGTTCGATGTTTCGCCGCCGTCGCTGGTTTGCATGGTTTCGACGAAGAAGTGTTTCAGTGGGAATATGCCGAAATTGGTTTGTACATATTTGCTGTTGCTGACGCGTGATATGGTCGATATGTCGTAGCCTACTTGTTCGGCTATGTCTTTCAGTTTCATGGGGCGCAGTTTGGTTTCGTCGCCGTCGATAAAGTATTCGCGCTGATGTTCGACGATGGCGTTCATCGTTTTCAGTAGTGTTATGTTACGTTGTTGCAGCGCGTCGATGAACCAGCGTGCTGCGTCGATTTTTTGTTTGGCAAACGTTATCGCGTCGTGCATTTGTCGGGTTTGGTTGGCTTTGTTGCCGACATATTCGTTTACCATGTCGGTGTATTCTTTGCTGACGTGCAAGTCGGGTACGTTGACGTTGTTGAGCGATACCAACAAGCGTCCGTTGTCGTTTTCGACAATGAAGTCGGGTGTTATTTGCGCTTGCATCAGTTCGGCGGTTGTGGCGTATGCGTTGCCGGGTTTTGGGTTGAGTCTACGTATTTCGGCCACGACGTTTTTCATGTCGTTGTCGGTGATGTTGAGTCGTTTGGCCAATATTTCGTATTGTTTTTTTGAAAATTGATCGAAGTATTTTTCGACGATGGTGATGGCGCGTGCCGTATCGGTGTTTTGCGGTCGGCGTTTCAGTTGCAGCAACAGACATTCTTGCAGATTGCGTGCGGCAATGCCGGCGGGGTCGAGATTTTGCACGGCAGCGAGTGCGGCGCGCATGTCGTTGTCGGATGCGCTGACTCCGAACTGAAAGGCGAGGTCGTCGGCCATCGATTCCAAGTCGCGGCGCAGGTAGCCGTCGTCGTCAATGTTACCCACGATGTAGGTGGCGAGTCCGAGTATGCGTCGGTCGAGGCGCATTAGCCCAAGTTGGTCGGTCAGATGTTCATGGAACGATTGTTGTGCTGACAGCGGCATGGTTGTTTCTTTGTCGTCGGCCGAGTGGTTGTGTGTTTGCAGTTTGTAGTCGGGAATATCGTCGTCGGCCGCATATTCGGTCATGTCGAAATCGTTGTTGTCGGTTGTCTCGTCGCTGGTGTTGTCAAATTCGTTGTCGTCGTTGTCGGGCATTTCGGCTTTGCCTTCGTCCAATGCGGGATTGGCTTCCAACTCTTCGCGGATGCGCTCTTCCAATTCCACCGTGGGATATTCAAGCATTTTGATGACTTGTATTTGTTGCGGCGACAGTTTTTGTTGCAGTTTCAGATTTTGTTGTAAGTTGATAGCGCTCATAACTGCTTGTTTTTATGGTGTTTTTGTGACGGTGTGTTACTTGTGCTGATTTTTGTTGTGTTCTACTTGTGTCATTACCCTCAATAGGTTTCCGCCTAAAATCAGACGGATGTCTTCGTCGGAGTGGCCGCGGCGTATCAGTTCTTTTGTTATATTTATCAGTTCGTTGCTTGCTCGACAACCATTGATGCCGCCACCGCCGTCGAAGTCGGAGCCGATGCCTACGGCGTAGATGCCGGCCACCCTAATTATATGCTCGATGTGATTGACAGCAGTTTGTACGTCGGCTGTACCTTCTTCATTGGTCAAAAATCCGTCGTAAAGACATAATTGGCATACGCCACCTTGGTTGGCAAGTGCTTTCAGTTGTTGGTCGGTGAGGTTGCGCGGATGGTCGCACAGCGCGCGCGCCGACGAGTGCGAACAGATGATGGGCGTTGAGGAGCAGGCCAACGCATCCCAAAAACTTTGCTCGGCTGCGTGCGATAAATCGACCATGATACCGAGCTTGTTCATTTCGGCAATGACTTGGCGCCCAAATGCGCTGACACCGTTGTTGCGGTGCAGACTGCGTGCTGCGCTGTCGCAAATCGAATTGTCGCCATTGTGGCACAACGTGATGTAACGTACGCCCAAATCGTAAAATTTTTGTACATTCTCGAGTTCGTTCCCGATGGCATAGCCGTTTTCGACGACCGGGACGATGGCTTTTTTACCTTCCGCTTTCGCTTTTGCAATCGTGTCGACCGAAGTGGCGACGACAGCTGTTTCGCGATTGTTATCGACCTGTTTGTGAATAAGTTGCAGGGTATCGAAGGCTAATTTCGTGGCTGCGGCGGTATCTTGCTCGGTTAACTCTTTTTGCGGAATATATGCCGCCATGAATATGGCATCAACACGTCCTTCGTTCATTTTAACAAAATCAACAAGGGCGTTGTCGTTGCGTTGTCCGAAGTCCATGCCGTCGGTGTAAACCATCGGCGTGTCGCAATGCGAATCGAGTGTCGGGCACGATTGGTGCAGTTCTTTGGCGTGTTTGAATATGCCGGCTTCACCGATAAGCCATGCAAATAAGGCGCAATGCTCGTTTCGACCTGCAATTGCCAGATTTTCGGGGTGCCATTGCACACCCAAAATTGGGTAGTACGGTGACTCGATGGCTTCGCAGATGCCGTCGGTGGCTGTGGCCGCACAGCGCAATGTTGGCGCAATATCTCTCACGGCTTGATGATGAAACGTGTTGACAGCCAATGCGTTGTGTTGCGTTATTTGATATAGTTTGGAGTTTGGCTCCACCGTTACGTTATGTGTCGGTTCGGTGCGCGGCGTATCGTTTTGGTCGTGGTGCAGTAGTTGTTTGCCGTTGTTTTGTGTGTAAATGTCTTGATAGAGGTTGCCGCCGAAATATACGTTCAGAATTTGCATACCGCGACAAATACCTAAAATTGGTGTTTGATAGCGACAAGCATA
Organism: Paludibacteraceae bacterium; assembly: GCA_051878315.1. GTDB lineage: Bacteria > Bacteroidota > Bacteroidia > Bacteroidales > Paludibacteraceae > W0P28-013. Next base: position 8,827 of record JBJEJW010000033.1, read on the forward strand.
TTTAATCAGCAATAGATCGTAAACGTCGCGTGTGGCGTTGATGGCACCACATTCGGGAATGATGTCTTCTTGGAAATATTTTGGGTCGATGTCGCCGCCGCCGGTGAGCAACAAACCGTCGATGTGACGGACAAGTGCAGCGAGTGTCGTTTCGTCGTCGGTAACGGGAATCAACATTGGCAACGCGCCGGCTTTCACGACGGCTTGTACGTATGCATCGGCGATGCGCGATGTCCCGTCTTTATAATTTGCTGATATTCCGATGATTGGTTTCATGTTAAGTTTGCGAATAGGGGCGTTTGAGTATATTTATTTTATGTGTTCGCATCGTTTCTTTTGATTTTTGCACCGAGTGCATTCAATCGGTTTTCAATATCTTCGTAGCCACGGTCTATTTGGTCGATGTGGTCGATGCGGCTGACACCGTCGGCGCTCATAGCGGCAATCAGCAAAGCGATGCCGGCGCGAATGTCGGGCGAAGTCATGTTATTTGGTCGCAGGCGTATCTTGTGGTCGTGCCCGATGACGACGGCGCGATGTGGGTCGCATAGTATGATTTGCGCACCCATGTCGATGAGTTTATCGACGAAGAATAGGCGGCTTTCGAACATTTTTTGATGTATCAGTACACTGCCTTTGGCCTGTGTGGCTACCACCAGCAATACGCTCAACAGGTCGGGAGTCAGTCCCGGCCAAGGTGCATCGGCAAGGGTCAGAATGGAGCCGTCGATGAACGATTCTATTTCGTACGAATCCTGTGCCGGGATGTAAATGTCGTCGTCGTGTTGTTCCAATCGTATGCCCAAACGGCGAAAACTATCGGGAATGATGCCGAGATTTTGGTACGACACGTTTTTAATGGTCAGTGCGCTACTGGTCATGGCGGCCATGCCGATGAAACTGCCTACTTCAATCATGTCAGGCAAAATGCGGTGGCTTGTGCCGTGCAGTGTTTTCACACCTTCGATGGTCAGTAAATTTGATGCGATGCCCGAAATGCGTGCGCCCATAGCGTTCAGCATCGTGCAGAGTTGTTGGAGATAGGGTTCGCAGGCGGCGTTATAAATAGTGGTGGTACCTTCGGCCACGACGGCGGCCATCACAATGTTGGCGGTGCCGGTTACCGAGGCCTCGTCGAGCAACATGTATGTGCCTGTCAGTTTGCGGGCTGCGAGTTCGTATGCCTGTTTTTGGTTGTTGTAATTTAAGTCGGCTCCCAATTTTTGTATGCCAACAAAGTGCGTGTCGAGTCGTCGTCGTCCGATTTTATCGCCTCCGGGTTTGGCGTATGTTACTTTGCCGAGCCGCGCGACAAGTGGCCCGATGAGCATAACCGAGCCGCGCAATTTGGCGCAACGTTGCAAAAATAGGTCGCTGTCCAGAAATTGTTCGTCAAGTTTTTTTGCACAAAAACTGTATGTTTTTTCTCCTAATCGGTTGATTGTTACGCCAATATCGCGTAAAAGTTGTATAAGGTTCTGTACGTCGAGAATGTCTGGTATGTTGTCGATGAAGACTGTTTCGTCGGTCAACACGGTGGCGCAGATGACTTGTAAGGCTTCGTTTTTCGCGCCTTGTGGTGTTATTTCGCCGTGTAGTTTGTGTCCGCCTTCAATGATAAATGATGCCATATTTAGTTAGGAATTAGGAGTTAGAAATGAGGAGTTTTTTTGTTGACTGAAATTCTCTATCTTAAATATAATTTGCTTCGGGTTCTATTTGGATGCCGAATTTTTCAATAACGGAATCGACAATGTGTTGTGCCAAGTTTTGCACATCGGCCGGTGTTGCATGGTTTTGGTTCACCAGCACGAGCGGTTGTTTGGCGTACACAGCGGCACCACCCAGCGTTTTGCCTTTCCAGCCGCATTGTTCGATGAGCCATGCCGCAGGAATTTTTACAGTTTCGTTGCCGGCGGAATAGTGCGGCATTGTCGGATATTGGGTGAGCAGCGAGTCGAATTTTGTTATCGACACTACCGGATTTTTGAAAAAACTGCCTGCACTGCCAAGTTCTGCGGGATCGGGTAGTTTTTGTCGGCGAATGTCGATGACGGCTTGGCGTACATCGGATACGGTCGGGTTGGAAATCCCTTGTAAGGCTGTTCGCAAGTTGCCGTAGTCGAGCGATAGCACGGGACGTTTCGACAAACGATAGGTTACAGCCGTCACAATGTATCGGCCTTGCAGTTTGCCTTTGAAGATGCTGTGCCGATAGCCGTAATCGCATTCCGCTGCATCGAAAATGCGTGCTGTACTGGTCGCTCGTTCGATGGTTTCGACTTTGACGATGATGTCGGCCGCTTCGGCTCCGTAAGCTCCGATGTTTTGCACGGCGCTTGCACCTACTTCGCCGGGAATGTACGACAGGTTTTCTGTGCCTCCCAAATTTCGCGCACACATATCGGCGCAAAAATCGTCCCACACGACGCCGGCCCCGACGCGTACGAAAACGTTGTCGTCAGTTTCGTTAACGATGTCGCAAAATTTGATGCGCGAATGCAAAATAATGCCGTCGTAGTCGCCTGTGAATAGTAGGTTGCTGCCTGCACCGATAGGCAACAATTGGTTGTTGTGTGCCAAATCGGTTTGCAGAAACGTCGTCAAATCATCGACAGTATCGTATTCGACAAAATAGCGTGCACGCACATCCATACCAAAGGTGTTGTGCGGTAACAGCGAATAATTTTCAACGAAATTCATAGGTACAAAAATAGTCAAAATAGTTGACAATGACAAGTTTTTTGCATTTTTCGTTCAAAACCACTTTTTGCGCCACAGCCACCAGATGACTGCGCCGGATACGAGTATCATAATGCCCCACGCAACCAAGTAACCGTATGGCCATTCCAATTCGGGCATATACCGAAAATTCATTCCCCATACGCCGACCAAGAATGTCAGTGGAATAAAGACTGCCGACAATACCGTCAGGCGACTCATGATGTGGTTCATGCGCAGGTCGTTATTGGCTAAATACAAATCGACCAAGGCAGTGATGCTCTCTTTGGCGTTGTCGATGAGTTGCAATACTTGCAATAAATGGTCGAAAGTGTCTTTATAATAGATTTTGTTGGCTGTTTTTATTTGGTGCGATTCCGTCAGTGTGGCGAATTGCTCGCGTAGAGGCAACAGATTTTTGCGTAGCAGCATATAGTCTTTGCGTACCATTTGTATATCGCGTCCGATGCCGCTTGGGCGGGTGTTGTCGAATTCCATAAGGATGTTTTCCATGTCGAGAATGCGGTCGCGTTGTTGGTCGAGTATGGATAGATAACCGTCGATGATGTGGCTCAACAATAGGTTGTAGAGGTAGTCGGCCGAGTGTTGGCGTACATGTCCTTTGTTGTTTCGAATGGCATCGGCAATGGGTTCGAACAGCGGAGTGTGCGATTCCTGAAACGAAAAGACGCATCCTTGTTGCAGCAGCACGCTGACATGCTCTTTGTCGAGTGGATTGGTGCCGGTTTGTGTATAAACTTCGGTTATCGTCAGTAGGGCATTGTGTTGTTCTTCGATTTTGGCGATATGGTGTGTGTTCAAAATATCTTGCAGCCACAGAATGGATATGTCGAAGCGTGTATTCAACGATTCTATTTTTTCGACATCCGACAACCCGTTTATACACAGCCAGTTGGCTTTGCTCTGATCGATGTGGTCTGCTATGTCATTAAGGGAGTCGCTCGCGAAATGTCGGGCATCGGTTTTGTCGAATACCAAAAGTTCGAATTGCGTACCGATGCGTTTCTCTCCGTTGTATTGTAGTTGCTCGTACAGCAGATTGTTGCGCCGACGTATGTGTTGTGATTCGTGCTGCATTTTTTCGCTGATTAGTCATTTACCCGAATGCGATGTCTAAAATCATCATGAGAGTGAAGCCGAACGCTACGCCGATAGTGGCAATATTGGAATGGCTACCATGCTGCGATTCTGGGATCAGTTCTTCCACCACTACATAAATCATGGCGCCGGCAGCAAAAGCAAGCAGATAGGGCAGTACGGGTGTAATGACTGCAATCAGCAATACGGTGAGAAGTCCGAATATAGGTTCTACCAATCCCGATAATGCTCCGATGCCGAATGCGCGACGGCGCGATGCTCCTGCACTTTTTAATGGCATCGACACGATGGCGCCTTCCGGGAAATTTTGTAAGGCGATGCCTACCGACAATGCCAAAGCGGCCGAAAGGCTGACGTCGGCTGTACCTGCTACGGCGCCGGCCAATACAACACCGACGGCCATGCCTTCGGGAATATTGTGCAGTGTAACGGCTAACGCCAACATCGTCGTTTTTTTAAATCGCGATTTCAAGCCTTCGGGTTCGTCAGAGTCGATGTGTAGGTGAGGAATCAAAGTGTCCAGCAGTAGCAAAAATCCCATTCCCGCCAAAAAACCGATGGCAGCCGGCCACCAAGGTTGCGTGTGTGTGGCGGTACTCATTTCGATGCTTGGCATCAAGAGCGACCATACCGAGGCGGCCAACATCACGCCCGAGGCAAATCCCAACAATAGTTTGTTGAGCGATTCGTGCAATTTGTCTTTCAGCAAAAAGACCATGGAAGCACCCAGCGCCGTGCCCGCAAATGGTATCAATAGGCCTGTGGCAATGTACAAGTGTGTGTTCATAACGTAGCATTATTCGTTGTCTGCAAAGATACAATAATTATGCCGACAACGTGAACGATAACGCCGTTTTTTTTCGATGATGTTGCATCGGGTTTTGTGCATATCGGAAAAATGTTGTAATTTTGCAACCGCAATCGGTCTCCAAAATGTTTTGGGGTGAAAAGGGAAATCGGTGCAAATCCGATGCAGTCCCGCTGCTGTGAATCTCGTGGGGTTTATCTCCAATTCGTTTCCACAAGCCACTGACGGTGATTGGGAAGGCGGAAACGATGGGATGAGTCAGAAAACCTGCCGGTTGCGGAGAAACAGTCGGGCTGTTTCTTCAAGTTCCAAACGGCTCTCGAGGATAGGGCGGCGGACATATCTCTATGGCATCGGCGCATACACGCCATGGCTGTAAGTGTTTGTTCATGCCTGTTCGGAGCAAGAGGGACATGGACATTTTTTTTGTACATTTTTAAGTCATAGCAAATGGATTTTTTGAAAGACCTGTTTTTTACGCCGAGTATCACGCAGTCGTTGTTTGTGCTGACGCTGACTATCGCTGGGGGCATATTCCTTGGAGCAAAACTCAAAATCCGCAATATGTCGCTTGGGGTAACGTGGATATTATTTTGTGGTATTTTACTATCGGCATGTGGCATTCGTTTGATACCTGAGGTTGAAAGTTTTGCCAAAGATTTTGGTTTGGTACTGTTTGTGTACAGTATCGGTTTGTCGGTTGGTCCGTCGTTCTTCTCGTCGCTCGGGCGTGGCGGCCTTCGCCTGAATCTTGTGGCGGTGGGTGTGGTGTTGCTCACGGTGTGTTGCACTATCGCCATTCATTTTATCACCGATGAGGATATGGCCACGTTGGTCGGCGTGATGTCGGGCGCGGTTACGAATACGCCGTCGTTGGGTGCGGCACAGCAAACGTTCAACGATATGCACGGTGTCGTCAATTCCGACATTGCCAATGGTTATGCTGTGGCTTATCCGTTGGGTGTGGTGGGCATCATTTTGTCGTTTATGTTTTTGCGGTTGATATTTCGCATCAATTTGCGCAAAGAGGAAGAAGTGTTGCATCAAAACGAGAACAATGGCAAAGAGCCCGTTTGTGTCGATCTGCTCATCAGCAATAATCAAATAGATGGTGTAGCAATAGCCGAACTGAATCGCTTATGTCATATTTCGTTGGTGGTGTCGCGCATTATTCATGCCGACAAAACCGAGTCGGTGCCTGCGGCATCCACGTGTTTGCACATTGGCGATACGATTCGTGTGTTGACGGAAAAAGATGATTTACCGACGTTGATGTTGTTGGGACAAGTTGTTGAAAATCAGCCAAAAACGAAATTGCATACAAAATCATCCAATCTGGTGTCGCGGCGCATTGTGGTAACCAAAGCCGAGTGGAATGGTCAAAAAATCGGTAAGATGAATCTGACTTCGCAGTATCGCGTAACCATTACGCGAGTCAATCGTGCCGGCATCGATTTGTTGGCTCGTCCGAATTTGCATTTGCAAGTCGGCGACCGCATTGTGGTGGTAGGCGAAACCGACGATGTGCAGAAAGTGGCCGACATCTTCGGGAACGAACTCAAACGGCTGGATGTGCCGAATCTGATGCCGATATTCATCGGCATTGCGCTGGGAGTGGTGCTTGGCACACTGCCGATAGCCATTCCGGGTGTTTCGCATTCGTTCAAACTCGGGTTGGCCGGCGGTTCGCTTATTGTAGCGTTGCTCATTGCCTATTTCGGACCGTACTACAAGATGGTTACCTTCACTACTTCGTCGGCCAATATGATGTTGCGCGAAATCGGTATTTCGCTCTTTTTGGCCGCAGTCGGTTTGGGAGCGGGGGCTTCGTTTGTTCCTTCCATTGTTGCCGGTGGATATATGTGGCTCGTTTATGGCATAATCATTACGTTAGTGCCGATATTGATAATGGAGATTGTTGCGCGTAAGGTGTTGCATCTTAATTATTTCACTATTATGGGTCTTGTGGCCGGTGCTACCACCGATCCGCCGGCATTGGCGTATGCTACCGAGTTGGCAGCCGGCAACGATCAAGCGTCGGTGGCTTATGCTACCGTCTATCCGCTCACAATGTTTTTGCGTGTGTTGGTAGCTCAACTGATGATTTTGGCACTCTGTTGAATTGATTGTGCGTAAAAAATAAAGACGCGCCGTTTGAAAGGCGCATCTTTACGCGAGCGGCAAACGAGGCTCGAACTCGCGACCCTCAGCTTGGGAAGCTGATGCTCTACCAACTGAGCTACTGCCGCAATACAAGTATGAGACTGCAAAAGTAGTAAAAATGCCGTAACTTGCAAAATTTTTTGCATAAAAATGTAATTCCGAAATTGCAAGAACCTAAAAATCAGATGAATCGAAAATCTCTATTATTTCTTGTGGCGATGGCGTGTTGCTGCATGGCGCGTGCACAGGACATACCGTTTGCACTGAAAGCGTCGATGTATGGCGGCTACATTCTGCCGATGACTAAAAATCTCGAAGCTGTAGCTACACCGCCTGCGTTGGGTGGCGAAATTGCTGTTGAATTTCCCGCTATGGGCAACTATGCGTGGCAACGCTATTGGGGAATGCCCACTGTCGGTGTGGGGTTTGTGGGTATGGATTTGGGCAATAAAAATATATTGGGACAAGCGTTTGCGCTTTATCCCTATTTGCTGGTGCCGATTGTCAAACGCGACCATGTCCTGCTGAATTATAAAATCGGAGCCGGCATCAGTTTTTTTACCAAAACGTGGAATCGCTGCGATACGCTTTCGGGCGTGAATGCTCCTACGGCCAATTCGGCCATCGGGTCGATACTGAATGTCTATTTGATAACCGGACTGAATTTTGAGTTCCCTATCAAAAATAATGTGTCGCTGACGGCCGACATTGGTTACAACCACATGAGCAATGGCAGCGTGTTGCAACCAAACAGCGGACTGAATATGCTGCACGCACAAATTGGTGCAAAATACACGTTCGAGCAATGTCGTCACTGCAAAAAACCTCTGCCACCGGCCGAACGCTTCCCGTACAATTTTTCGCTGGTGTTCGACGTGTCGGGTTGTGTGCGTGAACTTTACTACAAAGACAATCGGCGTTATCCGGTCGGTACTGTGCAAGTGAGCATGACGGCCAATGTAACAAATTGGTATGCCGTCGGTGGGGCATTGCATGCTTTCTACGATGGTGCATTTGTGCAACAAGGTACGCGCAATGGTGTGTCGTACACGCAATACACGCACTTCGCACGTTATTTTATTCCCGACGATGATATAGCCAATAAATTTCGCGCCGGTGTGGCTGTCAACAACGAGTTTGTTATCGGCCGCCTGACTGCGTATTTGCAGTGGGGCGTTTATGTGTACGACCCGTTGCGCAATGCCAATCCCGAACCGCACACCAAATACGGTTACAATCGTCCTATGTTTTATACGTACGACATCGACAAAGAAGACGGTTGGAACTATTTTCGCTTGGGGCTGCGTTGTCGCGTGTGGGACAACCTTTTCGTAAGTGTCAACCTGAAAACGCATCTTCAAAAGGCCGAAATGATTACATTCGGCATTGGCTACCAAATTCCTTTTGTACGCAACTACGAGGCCGGTACGCGCAAACGTTACACCATATATCATCCTGACTATGAGCGCCGGCGCCCCGACAAAAATAGCCAATGGCAGCCGATGGGTGGCGATACAACCGAAGATCCGCACTTTAATATCGGGAAATAGAAAATGACAATAACTTAATAATCAGATTATTAGAAAATAATTTATCGAATTTCAATAAAAATATTTTGTTATTCAAGAAAAAAGATATTACTTTGCAGTCGTAAATGGTTTAACAATCAAATAGAAAAGTAAGATGAAAAAAATTTTTTCTGCAACTATCATGTTGCTGTGTGTAGCGACTCTGTTTGCACAGCAGGAAACGCAACCGCTACCTATTGATCCGCAAGTACGTATCGGTGTGCTCGACAACGGACTGACTTATTACATCCGTCATAATGAGCAGCCGAAACAACGCGCCGAGTTTCATATTGCGCAGGCTGTGGGCGCTATTCTCGAAGAAGATCACCAAAACGGTTTGGCACACTTCCTCGAACACATGGCTTTCAACGGCACCGAGCATTTTCCCGGCAAGGGCATTATCAACTATTTCGAGTCGATTGGTGTCAATTTTGGCGGTAATATCAACGCCTACACGTCGCTTGACGAAACGGTCTATCGCTTGTCCGACGTGCCGACGTATCGCGAGGGCATCATCGACAGCGCTTTGCTTGTGATGCACGATTGGTCGTGCG
>JBJEJW010000034.1:0-17617 GCA_051878315.1 Paludibacteraceae bacterium
TGTCGGTCGTTGGTCGGGTCGCCGTTGCAGAAACGGTCGGTGATGACGAAATAGATATTTGCCCTCCGCCAATCGAAAGATTCAGCTACGATTGTCAACGTGCAAGTCAAACAACATACGACGAATAAAAAAGAGCGTTTTTTCATAAATACTAATTTTTGCGCAAATATACCAAATATTTTTTGATTAACCCGAAATCATATCTGATTTATGAACGCTAAACAAACGTTATTTTTTTTCACGATTATATGATAAATGTTGGACATTTGTACATTTTTTCTAATTTTGCATTGTTTTCACTAACAAACAACACTGATTGTTTTTATCAGTTTGTTACTTTTTTATTTCGAAAATATCATGCGCGTTTCTACCTTTTATTTGAGTTTTTGTTTTTGCGGCCTGACCATATTGACACATGGGCAAGTATACGACGTACACGGCAACGTTCATCTGACGCATCTCACCCAACAAGGATGGGATGTGCAACATCAATCTTTGGCATACGATTCGTTGCAATTATTTATGTCCGCACGAGCGCCTCAACAACGCACTTATAAACTCTATGTCATTGCCAAGCAGAGAGCCAAATGGGGAGAACCGATACAACTATTCGACACGCCAACCAACGACTCTGTACAATATTTATGGCCGGCCATTGCTCCCGACGGCGAACATTTATACTATGTAATTGAACGCACACAACGACAAGGCAAACAAACCACAGTAACACGGCACATTGCGTGCGCTACCTTTCGCGACCAACAATGGCAAGCAGGTGATCCCATTATTATATCGTCCGCCAACGACATCGCACCCATCATGTTGCCTGATGGAGAAACCTTAATTTTTTCGAGATGGAAACAAAGCTCTCATCGTGATGGGCACTATTCACTACAATACACACGCAAAATAGATGCCAACAATTGGCTTATTCCACAACCTATACTTTCTGCCGACAATCGTTCGCTATACGGTGGCTACCTACTTTTGGAAAACGACTCAATCCTTCAGGTAACCGAGTTGATATGCCAACGGAAAGATACAACATACCGTCCTGTTTCCGTTCCATTGCCGAAAGCTGTGCGTGCCAAACCATACAGAGTTCTGACCGGACGAATTGTGGACGACCACACACAACGCGCTATTCAAGGCAGCGCTGATGTATATGATGCCTTGACCGCACAACGATTGTTTACGGCACACACACATCCATCAACAGGTCGATTCAGAATTGCCTTATCACACAATCGCAAATATAGAATCGATTGTAGTGCACCGGGCTATTCACACTATTATCTGACCGATGAAAATCATGCCGACATTTCCCTTGCTCAACATCTGACTTTAACCATTGGTGTATACGATGCCAAAGAACGCACACCGCTATCCATTGACCGAATATCTATTTTAGACCCCGTTACCGAGCAACAATTATCGTCAGCGAAATACGTAATAGACAGTCTCGGACATATTCACCTAACGCTACCACTGAACCACGACTATCGCGTCGTTTGCAGCAAACGTGGCTATTACGATTATTCCATCGACCTATCGACTAGTAAACCGATTCGTTTTGCACAATCGGAATTCGATATCACGATGCAACCCAAAATGACGCATGTCAACATTACACTATGCGATGCCGAAACCGGCGATACGCTGCAAGGTAGCGTCAAAGGCGACACCTACCTGCGACAACAACAAATATGCACCCTCTCGTGCATGGCGCGAGGTTACTTCTTTGCCGATACCACATTTGTTACTGCTGCCGATACCGTCCAACATATAGTCGTGGCACTGCGTCCATTGAAAAAAGATATGATTGTACAACTACGCAACATACAATTTGCCTACAACTCGTATCTGCTGTCGGATGCATCATTCGAAGAATTGGAGAAAGTACGTATGCTGATGGTGGACAATCCTACAATGGAAATTGAAGTATCGGCTCACACCGACGATCGCGGATCCGATGCCTACAACGACCGCCTATCAACTCTACGCGGCGAAACAGTAGCGCGATACCTTATTAAAGCAGGCATACAGCCGCAGCGCATTCACACCATAGGATACGGCAAACGCCGACCGTTAGTACCCAACGATTCCGACGAAAACCGCGAACGCAACCGACGTGTAGAATTCAAAGTCTTGAGCAACGAACAATAGATAAATCATTGGTATTATGAAAAAAAGAAATATCATCATACTGTTCTGTCTGTATATATGTTTGCCAACTATCGGGCAAAAACTCAACGATGTACTCCAGCAGGCCGACGCTTTGGCACCCGATATGGCTATGTACTATCTGCGAGATATGCAACAACTATTCACCGACGAACCAAAAATATACGCCAAATTAGGCGACCTCTCTTACCAACTCAGCACGGCTAAAGACCCGCTGAGAGATTATCAAGAAAGGAAACGATTACTCTACTCCGCCCGACTCTATTACGGCAACTGCCTGCATTTTGCCACCGACAAATCGCAATATGCAGCCTTACCACAGCGCATTCAAAACATTAAACAACAAGAACAAGAGACAGATAGTATATACATACGTTTCAACCGTTTGGTAAACGACTACAACGAGTGTGTCGTGTTATTCACACGCATTATGAACCAACACACGCAGGAAAAAATGGCACACCTTCTATTTGCCATGCAAGACAGCCTATTACTGGATAGTTTGCGCACCTTATCTGCCACTATTCCACAACGCATCGAAGCATACCAAGAGGTACAAAACAGCCGAACAGCCCATTTCGTCTGGTTGCCTATCGACCTCTACCGACTTGACGGGCTAACCTATTCCAATTTTCTGGAAACCGACATCGCGCTATGGGATTATCATAATTGGATACAACAATTCATTACGACACATCGCGACATCTACGAGCAATTGTACCACGACATGCAAACTGACAACATTTCCAATCGATTACTCAATCAACTACAACAAATCGACTATGAATCAGCCATATACGATTGGTTTATTGTACGACAGCAAGCACAAACAATGCAACGGGCTTGGCAAAACATTGCAGCGATGGACTCCATTGATTCCAACGAGACACTGATGCACCTGCTTGTTCAAGCACACGAGCAACAGATACAAATACAGCAAGCACACCATATGCTACAACTACACCGACAAAAGATGAACAACAACACATTCATGCGTTACATGCCGTTCTTTCGCAGTATGCATATCACCGAAGCCGAACAAGTAGTGCAATTGGCTGAAACCGATTACGAACAAGCTGACAAACTACAAAAACAATTTAATGCGCAACTACTTCAACTCGGCACAGCCTATATGCAACATAAAACAGAAAGCCAACTCAGCGAAGAAGGATTTCTTGCGCCCAATTACACATGTATAGTTGCCATGCCTATTTCGGCCACCGAATTTGCCACACTCATCGAGCAAAATGGCGAAGGTATAGTCAGCGTACATGCCATATCCACCTTAAAGCCTGCCGAATAACGTTGGCGACCAACACACGCTAAATTCCCATTGACGAAGATACCTTTCCTAACGGTATCTTCGTCCGTTTTTTGGGGTACCACTTCCCCAAAAAAAACATCGACAAAAATTTGGCTATTTAAAAATGTAGCAGTAAATTTGCACCGAAAAACAAAAATAGTGCAATAGGTGCAATTATGACTAAAACAGACAACACACGAACACACATCATCACCGCAGCAGCCAAATTATTTGCAAAATTCGGGTTTGACAAAACATCAATGGAAGACATTGCTCACTCGGCTCACAAAGCCAAGCGTTCGCTTTACAACCATTTTCCCGGCAAAGAAGAACTATTTATTGCTGTGGCCGAGCAAGAATTAGCAGAGTTACAAAACCGTCTGCAAGTCATCTTCGACCAACGACAAGCCACACCACTCGCACGCCTCAAAACATATCTGCTGACGCGTATGGACATAATAGCTAAAACACCGTCGTACAAACAATTTTTGAGCGACGAATTATATACGAAACAGACGCATAGCACCAAATTAAAAGAGTTGTATAACGACTTCGAACGTTGGGAATACGGACAACTGATTTGTTTATGGAGCGAATATCCCGACAAACAACTTGTACACTTGCGCCCCAACGCCATAGCCTTTGCCGATATGTTGCAAATGACGATGCGCAGTTTGAGTGTTACGTTTTTTGTACAAAACAAATACAATGCATACCAAACGACTTACAACATGTTGGTAAACATTATTGTGGACAGTATTTTAGGACAAATTCACCTGCTACAACACTTACACGATCCAAATATTGCACTCAAAATAGAAGATATTGCAACAATAGACATAACAAATAAACCACTATGAAACGCAATTTTATTTTTGCCCTTGCTTTAATCGGTTGCTGCGCTTGTAGCAACAATGCACGAATTTTGTCGGGCGACTATTCGTACAAAACATCGGGAACAGCTATCGTCATTACCGACAATACCGATACGACAACCATTCAGTTGACCGATCGTATCGGGCAGTTGAACGTAGTCGATTTGCAAGCGAACGACAAAGACAGCGTTCTACTGATATTTAACGAGATGGGAGGTAGCGTAACCACAGTACGAGCACGCACATCAAGCGATTCGATTTACCTGACGCCTTACGTCCTACGACAATCCATCACAACCGGTGGAACAAGCGGCACTTACGAAATCACGGTCAGCGGTACCGGCATCCGTTACGACGATCTCATCGTGCTACAACAAACCTATGATGGTCGGCTTGACGATGACAAAAAAACAGCCACACTCCACAGCGACAACATTATCACCGTTGCAAACCGTAACTAACTATGAAACAAACGAATACAATTCATATTCTGACACTATTGGGCATCGTATTTTGCGGCTTGTTGTTGCCGACATCGTGTTCGAAATGGCAGAAAAAAGAGGCCGCCACAACGCCACCGCCCGTCAATGTACGCATCAGTGTTATCGATTCGTTACACAGCGGCATTATACGCACTTATGTCGGCGAAGTGGAAGAAAACAGTTCCCTATCGTTGAGTTTTGCCACCGCCGGAACCGTCGAACAAGTATTTGTGCGCGAAGGCGACCATGTACGCAAAGGCGATCTGCTTGCCTCGGTTGACAAACAAAAAGCACGAAACGCACACAATGCAGCCAAAGCCGCATTAACACAAGCCGACGATGGTTACAAACGTCTGAAACAAGTGTACGATCAAGGCAGCATTGCCGAAGTTAAATGGGTTGAAATGCAAACGAACCTTGAGAAAGCACAATCGATGGAGGCCATTGCTCGCAAACAACTGAACGACTGCGACTTGTATGCTCCATGCAACGGAATAATCGGCAGTTGCAATGCCAAAATCGGCGGAAATCTTTTACCGGGACAATCGGCCATGACACTGCTCGACATAACTCAAGTGCAAGTGGTATTCACCGTACCCGAAAACGAAATTGCGACCATACAATTGGGCGATCAAGGCAAAATAGAAGTACCCGCATTAAACAACCAAACATTTACGGGAAAAATCGGTGACCGCAGCCTCACCGCCAATCGACTGGCTCACACCTATAAAGTAAAAATCGCACTCGATAACCAACGACAACAACTATTGCCGGGAATGGTGTGCAAAGTGTATATACCACAGTCCGGCACCGGCGGTTTTGTCATCGACGGCAAAGCCGTACAAACACGCCCTGAAGGCATCAGTGTATGGTGTATATCGCAAGGACGCGCCGTGCGGCGTACGGTGGAATCAAGTCAATTTGTGGCCAACGGCGTACTGATAACCAACGGATTAGCGCAAGGCGACACCATCATCGTCGAAGGACAGCAAAAACTATACGACGGCGCCATCGTCAACATACAAAACTGATAGGCAAACGATGAAAAAACGCGACCACATATCGGCAGCCATGCGGCACCACAACATCGTTTTCTTGGTAGTTGTGGCACTAGCAGCGTGCGGCATCTATTGTCTGCCACGATTGAACAAAGACGAATTTCCGCAATTTACCATCCGACAAGGCGTTGTGGCAGCCATCTATCCGGGAGCCACAGCTCAGGAGGTAGAGGAGCAGGTTACAAAACCACTCGAACGTTTTCTGTTCACCTATCAGGAAATCAACAAAGACCTGACCTATTCCGTGTCGGAGGACGGCATTGTATATGTATTTGCCGAACTACGCACCGGTGTCAAAAACAAAGATGAAGTTTGGTCGAAAATACGACACGGTCTGACTTTATTCAAAAAAACATCGTTGCCAAGCGGCGTACTCGAAGTGGTAGTTGTGGACGATTTCGGCAATACGGCATCGATGCTGTTGGCGGTAGAATCGCCCGAGCGCACACCACGCGAATTGGAGCACTACGCCGAACAACTCTGCGACCGACTGCGCTCCATTCCGTCGATGGGAAATCTGAAAATTCTCGGACAACAACACGAGGAAATTGCCGTCATCATCGACCCCGAGAAACTGTCGGCTTACGGCATTGACCAAAAAATCTTGCTGGCCGAACTTGCGACACAAGGTTTTCGCACCATCGGCGGTTCGGTGCAAAGCGGAGGCGGCAATACGCTGGTACAAGTTACCATTCCCTATCGGTCGGAATACGAGATAGGCGAACAAATCGTCTATGCCGACCCCACCGGCAGTAACATCCGCCTGCGTGACATCGCTACCATACAACGCCGATACGCCACACCCGACAAATATGTGCAATTCAACGGACAAAATACCGTCATCGTGTCGATGGAAATGTGTCCGGGCAACAACATTGTGGCTTTCGGCGAGCAAGTCGAACAGATTTTAAACGAAACCCACTCCACTCTACCACCCGATGTACAGATACACCGCATTACCAATCAACCGCAAGTCGTCGATAAATCGGTAATGTCGTTTTTGCGCGATTTGCTATTCTCCATTTTGGTGGTCATCGCCGTGATGATGTTGCTTTTCCCACTTCGTACGGCCTTGATTGCCGGTTCGGGTGTGCCTATTTGCACCGCCATTACGCTCGGAGCCTTGGCATTGTTCGGCATCGAACTGAACACGGTAACACTGGCCGCACTCATCGTTGTCTTGGGTATGATTGTGGACGATTCGGTCATTGTCATCGACGGCTATGTGGATATGCTTCAGAAAGGGCATTCACGCTGGTTTTCGGCCACCGAAAGCACACGCCAATTGTTTGTGCCGATGTCGCTTGCCACAATGTCGATTTGTGGTATGTTTTTCCCGATGACAGGCATCATCACCGGTCCGCTCGGCGAGTTCGTGCAACTGTTTCCGTGGGCTGTAACCTTTGCGCTGGTAGCATCGATTTTTTACGCCGTGTGGGTCATTCCGTACTTGAGTACACGATTTATCCGCCGCAACAGCAACGGTAAAATGGAAGGTAACAAATTCGAGCGGCTGCAAAACAAATTTTTCATAGGACTGCAAAACGGCTACAACGTGCTGTTGGCACACTGTTTTCGACATCCTGCCGTTATTCTGTGCACGGCTGCCGTAGCCATCGGGTTGGGCGTATTTTTCTTCACGCGACTGAATGTGCAAATGATGCCTAAAGCCGAACGCAACTGCTTCGCCGTCGAAATTCACCTTACCGATGGCAGTGCTTTGGAGCAAACCGCCGCTGTTGTCGATAGCGTGCAACACGCCCTGCTTGCCGACACGCGCATTACGTCAGTAACGGCATTCGTAGGTTGTGCCTCGCCACGCTTCCACGCCACCTATTCGCCGCAGATGGCCAAAAAGAGTTATGCACAATTCATTGTCAACACCACCGGCGAGGAGGCTACACGAGCCATTCTGAAAGAATATGCGCCGCTGTACGAAAATCGTTTCCCGAACGCTTATGTCCGTTTCAAGCAAATGGACTATCAGGCAGTGAAAAATCCCATCGAAATCCGCCTAACAGGCGACGACTTAAACAAAATGGAAACTGTGAGCGATTCGCTGAAGCGTTTCCTGAACACACAACCCGAACTCACATGGGTACACAGCGACTACGACGAAACCACGCAAAACGTGCGCATCACCATGAAAACCGACGAAGCCAGCCGACTCGGTGTTACGCAAAGCATGTTGTCGGTTTACCTATCGAGTGCTCTGAACGGACAAACGCTCACATCGGTGTGGGAAGGCGACTACCGTGTGCCCGTGGTACTCTACACCACCCTTTCCGACACGCTTGCGTTGGCACAACTCAACGACCTACTGATTCCGACATCGTTGCCCGGCGTATGGGTACCCGTGCGACAAATTGCCGACATTACGCCCGAGTGGCACCATTCGTCCATCTCGCGGCGCAACAGCATACGCTGTATTACTGTGGGGTGCGATTTACGCTACGGCTACAGCCAACCGCAAAGCATGAAAAAAATCAGAAAATACATCGACCAACAGATTCGCCCGACCCTGCCCGATGACATTAAAATCTCTTACGGCGGGCTTACCAGTATGAACAACGATGTCATTCCCGAACTGATATGGAGTGTGTTGGCGGCGATTTTGGTGCTGTTTATATTCTTGGTCTATCATTTTACAAAAATCGACATTGCTCTACTATCGTTGGCAGCGAGTGCCATCTGTATTTTCGGCGCCTGCTTCGGTTTGTGGTTGTTCCGGCTCGACTTCAGCATCACGGCTGTACTGGGCGTGGTCAGCCTCATCGGCATCATAGTGCGCAACGCCATCATCATGTTCGAATACGCCGAAATGCTTCGCAACGAGCAGCACAAAACCGCCCGCGAAGCCGCATTCGAAGCCGGCAAACGCCGTATGCGCCCAATATTCCTGACATCGGCCACAACCGCTTTAGGTGTCATTCCGATGATTGTGGCACAAACGTCGCTGTGGATGCCTATGGGCGTTGTCATCTGTTTCGGCACCATTTTTTCGCTGCCGCTGGTTGTAACAGTTTTGCCGGTAGCCTATTGGCAGATTTACAAGGAGAAAACACGATGAAAAAAATACATTTTTTGATAGGATTGATATTGTTTGGCACCAGTTGGCTACCTGCTCAAACGCTGTCGCTCGACTCGTGCAAGACTCTGGCCTTACGCAACAATGCTAAAGTACAAAATGCCGCGCTCGATATCGACATCGCACGACAAACCAAAAACGAAGCCCTGACCAAGTATTTCCCTAATCTGAAACTCACTGGCATCGGCTACCACGCTCTGACACCGCTACTCGAGGTCGGCATCGACGACGTACCAAACGCCAATGTACGCAATCTGCTCAACAATCTGTACGCCGAATACGGCGCCACATTCGGATTGCCAAACAGTTTAAGTTTTTTCCGAAACGGCTACTCGGCCAACATCACGGCAACACAGCCGATTTTTGCCGGCGGTCGCATCGTCAACGGCAACAAACTTGCCACACTCGGTATCGAAGCCGCCGAAACACAACACGACATGGCCAAACAGGAAATGTTGCAACAAACCGAGGAGAGTTATTGGCTCGTAGTTTCGTTACAAGAAAAACGCAAAACGCTACAACAAGCACAACAATTGGTCGATACGTTGGCACACGACTTGAGCGGTGCCATCGCTGCCGGACTTGCCACGCAAAACGAATGGCTGAAAATATCGCTCAAACAGAACGAATTGAAATCCAAGCAATTAACGCTCGACAACGGCATCACTTTGGCCAAAATGGCATTATGCCAAACCGTTGGCATTGATTACACCGACACGCTTGTGCTAACCGATTCGCTGACCGATGCGATAGTGCCCCCACTCGATTTTTATGTGCCGACCGACGAAGCCGTGGCACAACGCTCCGAAACACGTCTGCTCGAACTCGGCATCAAATCCGAGCAACTGCAACGTAAAATCACCTTAGGCGAGACCCTGCCGCAAATTGCACTGATGGGCAGTTACGGATACGGCCATTTGTGGGACTATTCGGGCGGATTCAACGGTTTGTTGCTCGCCACCATACAGATACCGCTCACCGACTGGTGGGCTACAGGCCACAAACTGACCGCACACACCAAAAAAGTGCAAATAGCCGAAAACAATCAACGCAACATGACCGAACAAATGCGACTGCAAACGCAAAAAGCGTGGAACGAACTACTCGAAACGTATGCCCAAATAGGCATTGCCGACGAAACCTGTACCGATGCCCGGCAAAACCTCGACATTGCCACGCAAAACTACCGTGCAGGACTCGTGCCGCTCTCCGAATTGCTCGAAGCACAAACCTTACTGCAACAAGCCATTGACCAACGCAACG
The DNA here is from genome assembly GCA_051878315.1 of Paludibacteraceae bacterium. Lineage (GTDB taxonomy): Bacteria > Bacteroidota > Bacteroidia > Bacteroidales > Paludibacteraceae > W0P28-013. The sequence goes on from JBJEJW010000034.1 coordinate 10,254, forward strand.
ACGCACGCATCGACTACCAAATTGCCCTCACTCGCTACCGCCAACTGACAAAACACAATTAACCAAAACTGTTGAAAAGTTGTTAAAAACTCGTTGAAAACCTATTCAAAAATGGTTGATAAACGTAGGAAACAGTTGAAAAAGCTGTTGATACATCTTGCACAAAAATCAACAGGATAACCTGTCTATATGGCCAAAAAACACTACTTTTGATGCGCCAAAATCGTCTTGCCTTAACCCTTGTGGCAAGTGAAATTTCAACCCATAACAAATCAAATACAGCATCAATACGCACCAATATTTTAACTGTATGGAACCGACACCTACTATAAAAAAAACGAAAAAATCAGGCACACACGACGTCACCGTATACGGGAAAAGTCTTCCCAATGCCACCGAACTTGAAGAAGCAGTACTCGGCGCACTAATGATTGATGGCACCGCCATAGACAAAGTCGTCGATTTGCTCAACGAAAACACCTTTTACAAACGTGAGCACCAACTCATCTACCGCGCCATCATGACTCTGTACGGCAATCGGAATCCCATTGATATGCACACCGTCACCGAGCAACTGCGCAAAGACGGAGAGTTGGAAAACATCGGCGGGCCTTACAACATCGCAATGCTGACTGCCAAAATAGCCTCGTCGGCGCACATCTTATATCACGCTCAAATTCTCGTACAGAAACACCTCGCACGCGAACTTATCGGCATCTGCAACGACATGCAGGCAAAAGCCTATGAAGAAAGCACCGACATCGAAGATCTGCTACAATACACCGAAGGCCGCATTTTTGATCTATCGCAAAACCGAGTAAAAAAAGGTGTTACACAAATTGATCCCATCATCGAGGAGGCTATCGAACGTCTCAAAAAAGCGGCCGCCTGCGTCGATGGCATGAGCGGCATACCGAGCGGATTCTACAAATTGGATAACGTCACCTCCGGTTGGCAAAAATCCGACCTCGTCATCATCGCTGCGCGACCCGCCATGGGAAAAACCGCCTTTGTGCTGTCAATGGCCAAAAACATGGCAGTAGATAAACACATACCGACAGCCATTTTTTCGCTCGAAATGTCGAGTGTGCAGTTAGTCAACCGCCTGATTGTCAATGTATGTTCCATCACGAATGACAAGTTAAAAAAAGGCGACCTCGAACAGCACGAATGGAAACAATTGGATGCCAAATTGCCACAATTGCAAGGTGCGCCCATCTACATCGACGACACGCCGAGCCTCTCTATTTTGGAATTCCAGACCAAAGCACGCCGACTGAAAGAAGAACACGACATTCAAATCATCATCATCGACTACCTGCAACTGATGAACGCCTCGGGTATGCGTTTCCAAAGTCGTGAGCAGGAGGTCAGCACCATTTCGCGATCGCTCAAAGGCTTGGCCAAAGAGTTGGACATACCGATTATAGCCCTATCGCAATTGAACCGTAACGTCGAAAATCGTGGTGGCGACAAAAACGGCATCGAGGGAAAAAAACCGCAACTAAGCGACTTGCGCGAATCGGGCGCCATCGAGCAAGATGCCGATATGGTATGCTTCATTCACCGTCCCGATTACTACAAAATTTACGAAGATCCTAATACAAAAAAAGATTTGCGAGGCATCGCACAAATTATCATTGCTAAACACCGAAACGGCGCCACTGCCGATATCGATTTACGATTTAAACACGAATACGCCCGATTTATAAACGAAGAGGACGAAGTATATCAAAACGGCACACTCGAATCGCGCATCAACGAACCGGTGCAAGTGCCGCCACCATCGTTCAACAACTACGAATTACCACCGCAAGACAACGATTTACCATACTAATTCAACACAACATAACCAACACACACTATGGAACAACAAGAAATCAAATTGCCCGAAAATGCCAATCGCGAACTAAAACCGGGCGAAAAATACACCCCCATTTTACCGACCGACAAACCGATTCCCGAAATAAGCCTCTATTCCGTAACCTGCGGCATCGTGATGGCTGTACTCTTTTCGGCAGCAGCGGCTTATCTCGGTCTCAAAGTCGGTCAAGTGTTCGAAGCAGCCATTCCCATCGCCATCATCGCTGTGGGACTATCGAGCGCCACGCGCCGCAAAAACGCCTTAGGCGAAAATGTCATCATACAATCCATCGGCGCTAGTTCGGGCGTCATCGTGGCAGGTGCCATTTTTACCCTGCCGGCACTCTACATTTTGCAGGCAAAATATCCCGACATCACCGTCAGTTTCATGCAAGTATTTCTGAGTTCACTATTGGGCGGCATCTTGGGCATTTTGTTTCTGATTCCGTTCCGCAAATATTTCGTCAGCGATATGCACGGCAAATATCCGTTCCCCGAAGCCACCGCCACTACGCAAGTACTCGTATCGGGCGAAAAAGGCGGCAGCCAAGCCAAGCCGCTCATCTGGGCTGCCGGTATTGGCGGCTTGTACGACTTCGCCGTCGCCACATTCGGCGCATGGAGCGAGACACTCACATCGCGTATGATTCCCTGGGGCGAATCCATCGCACAAAAAGCCAAACTGACATTTTCTATCAACACCGGTGCCGCCGTACTCGGACTTGGGTACATCGTTGGTCTGAAATATAGTCTCATCATCTGCGCCGGTTCGCTGTTCGTGTGGTGGTTCATTGTACCACTACTCGGCATGACCACCCAAGATTCCGTCATGCTCAGCCAAATGCAGCCAGAATGGATTTTTGCCAACTACGCACGTTACATCGGCATCGGCGCCATCGCTATGGCAGGTATCATAGGCATCGTTAAATCGTGGGGCGTAATCAAAAGTGCCGTCGGATTGGCAGGCCGTGAACTCGGCGGAAAAGGCAAAGCCGTGACCAAAGCCATTCCACGCACCGAACGTGATTTGTCGATGAAATTTATTGTTATCGCCATCGCTGCAGCCTTAATCGTTACGCTACTATTTTTCTATTTCGGGGTCATCCATAATCTGTTCCAATCGCTCATTGCATTTGTCGTCGTGGCCGTCATCGCTTTTCTGTTCACAACAGTAGCCGCCAACGCCATCGCCATCGTTGGGTCAAATCCCGTATCGGGCATGACACTAATGACCCTTATCATTGCATCGGTAGTATTGGTAGCCGTAGGTCTGAACGGTACCGACGGCATGGTGGCCGCCATGGTTATCGGCGGCGTAGTTTGCACTGCACTATCGATGGCAGGCGGGTTCGTAACCGACCTCAAAATTGGTTATTGGATTGGCAACACGCCCGCAAAACAGGAAACATGGAAATTTCTCGGCACACTCGTTTCGGCGGCAACCGTCGGAGGTGTCATCATCATTCTAAACAAAACCTACGGTTTTACCGGCGAGAATGCCCTCGTTGCTCCGCAAGCCAACGCTATGGCAGCCGTCATCGAACTGCTGATGATGGGACAAGGCGCACCGTGGTTACTCTACGGTGTAGGAGCAGTGTTGGCATTGCTACTCAACTTATTAGGCGTGCCGGTACTCGCGTTTGCACTCGGCATGTTCATACCGCTACCGCTTAATACACCGCTTGTGGTCGGTGGTCTGATAAGTTGGTTCGTGTCGTCGCGCTCGAAAGACACAGCCCTTAACCAAGCACGCCAAGAACGCGGTACACTCATCGCATCGGGACTGATTGCCGGTGGCGCATTGATGGGCGTTGTAAGTGCCGCACTCAAATTTGCCGACATTGACCTCTATTTGTCTCAATGGGCTGAAAGCAATGGTGCTGCAATCTGTGGCGTCATAGCATACCTGCTACTGATAAGTTATTTCGTAATAGCAAGCATGCACATAAGTGACAAAAAACAATAAAAACGCACAAGAAGTTCCTTTGTGTGTGTGTAATTAGCACCAAGATAAAGGTAGGATGCACCGAGGAAGGCGGTTGCACAATGTACGGAGGGTTGTGACATAGGCGTCTTCTACATAGAGCAAGCCAACATTCCCAAGGGCAATACACCACCAATTGCTATCTATACGGAGATACTGACCCCGCAAAGAACAACAAAAACGCATTTTTCTCTTGCTTCTCACAAGACGGGAAATGCGTTTTTTAGTGATACAATAAAGTGATTAATATTTTTTATCTTTTAAGGATCTTCGACAATACAAGTCTCGCTTTTCCAATTCTACATGCTCAATCCATGGTGCATCATCTGGTTCGGGAGTTCCTACATAGTACTTGTCAAATTCTTCCGGCCATCCCCATGGCATCTCTTTTAGTTCCTCTGCAATCACAATAGAGTCCCATTTGCATAAGAAGATGAAATCAGGTTTAAGCATTTTATCTTTATCGAAATAATGGAAATTCTGAATTTGGTGAAAGTTGGAGGAATTTACTGCACCAAGCGCATACAATGTACAATAATCATAACAAGCAGTAAATACGACGGATTGCCTTGGTACATAATGATAGTTTTCCATAATATCATACACATGGTCAAAGTATGCTTTTTGTTTTTCGGTAATAGCTATCTCCGCAAAGTTCTGATTACCTCGTGTGAAGTGGTAGGTATCATCCCGCTGCTGATATGTTTTCAGTATGTTTGTTAATGGAATAAGGAACAACAAAATAGCCCCTAAACGCACATATCTATAATCATCAAGCGGATTTTGGTAGTCCCATTCAAGCCATAGGAAAACCCATGCTATCAGGAAACAACCCATTCTGCCGCTCAATGCTGTGTTTGTGCCAAAAGAAGCAAGTAGAGGGAATGCAACTAAAAACAAATAATACCATGTCTTTGCGTGCAACAACTTCTTCCAATGGTAATTATCTCGATTTCCGAACAAGAAAGGTATCATAAATGTGCTTGCCATAAACATAGAAGGGGAGACAATCGGTTTCTTTTGATAATGGGTATAAATCAGAAGAATAGCGATATACACCAGCCCTGCAATATATTTTTGTTTGCACAATGTAGATAACCAATAAGCACCTACAAACACAACCAATACGAATAAACAATCGCGAAAAAACAGCCCATATTGCATAAGGAAACTGCCTATGTCATAATGATATCCGCTTTTGCCAATATATCCTGCCGTAAAACACATAGCATCCACAATATCCGATAACGGGCATACCGCGAAGTGTACATATAGACAAACTAAGCATACACCTGTAACACCTGCGCCTAAGTAACTGAATATTTTTTTCTTGTCTTGCCAATACAACAGAACAATTAAAACGGCGATACATCCTAACAATATCAGTGCGGCAGGAATAATAATAAACAAGGCCAGTCCCAAACAACTGCCGCAAATTATTGCATACGCTATTTTCTGCCATCCTACTTTGCTATGTTGAAACAGCATAAAAGTGCAAAGTGCCCAACATAGCACCGCCGTTTGCATGGGAACATAACTCAATCCTCCTCCGATCAATCCCATAAAGACTAACGTAATGACGGTAAGATATTTACAAACTTTTTTCTTGTCATATAGTACACAGGCGGTCAGAGTGGATACAACAATCGTTGCCCACATTAGGATGGCAGATGCCAGATAAGATTGTGCCTTGTGCGTTAGATCCAAATAAGGAAACCAATGAATGGCAATTAAGTTCCATTGAGACTTACCTGTAATGCAACTCATATCGTACGCTTCTTGCAATTTTAGCAGGAAATACGCCTCATCATAAGCAGTAAAGAAACCATAGCGAAAACTACTGACCTTCATAACATTCAGTATGACAAGCAGTAGAAAAAGCACCACATAGGGTATATTTTGTTTTACTAAATCTTTCATTTGTTCAAACTTTTGTTTATCATTCTAAAATCTTTCAAGGCTTGCATACCAATGCGGAAGATACGGGGGAGGTTGATGCTGTTTACTCCTCCTTGTCGCGGGCGGAAGGTAATAGGATACCAGCCAATCTTGTAGTTCCACTTGACGGCGATGGCCGAGACTGCCACATTTGCCAAATTATAGTCTGCAGGCAGTCGTTTCATAATTGGCTCTAACTTATCCGCCCGCATCAGACGAAACGGAGTATTCGCGTCTTTCACCCATTCACCAAAGAGCAACCAAACTACCAAACGCAGTGTCTTGGTTACTACTACACGGCTTGCACCGTCTTGTCGCTCTCCGCGTGTGCCAATCTGAAAATCATACTGCGCCCGATGTTCCCACATCTGCAAGAACTCCTCAGGGCGCGTTTGCCCGTCAGAGTCAGTTTGGAATATGAAGGTTGCTCCCTCTGCTATCGCATGGCGGTAGAGATAGAGTACCGTTGCACCATGTCCGCTATTGGGCTTGTCCAGCGGTACAAGGCAGGGGTACATGCTTTGCAACGACTTCATTTTCTCAAATGTGGCATCCTTGCTGCCATCATTGGCAATGACCAATTTCGCTTGATTGCCTTCGGCATTGAGTTTCTCGCAGAGCGGATGCCACTCGCGAATGACCTCTTCGATGTTTGCCTCCTCGTTGTAGGCAGGCATTACAAAATAGATACTGTCTCTCATTATCTCTTGATTTTGAACTTTTTTATATACAAATTGAGTGTAATATCATATATCTGCATAAGTCCGCAAGCGCAGTAGAAACAAATTAAAAATATAATAAAACTACCAAGTAGGGTGGGAATTGTTTCCAAAAATGGACGCAGTAGCAATATGCTTGCATTTATGAAAAACTGATGTAAAAGGTATATGGCAAAACTGTTTCTATCTATTACTTGTATTGACTTCTTTGCGAAGAACAATAAATACCCCCCCCCGTTGGGTATTCGTGATTTGCTAATCACCACATACAGGAATATCAATAGTAGAGCAACTGCCATGGAAGTCTCGTTTATGTACACACGATGTACTATTTTGGTAAAGAAAGGAACAAATAGACCGATTCCCATGACAATCCATGACCCCATTGGATTTGTTTTTTGTTTTCTTACATAGTTCAAAAACACTTCTCCATTTTCTAACAAGGCATTGAAACAAAAACCAATATAAAAGATTGGGAAATACTGAATAAATTCCCATAGTGTGCGCCACTCTACATAGTTTTGTAATTTGACAGATAGCAAATAAATGCCAATTGATACCCACCATAGCCGCGGTTGATATACTTGTATGGAAACCACCATAATACATAGGAATATCATAGGAATGTACCATAGGTGTGTCCCATTGATGGGATTATCGTTGAACATCATATTCGGGAAAATCAACCTATACAAAAGTGCATATATTGCACATGGTACCATTAAGCGCAAGAATTTATGCCAAACAAAAGACGGAAAGGGCTTCTTTTTATATGTCTGATAAAATAATACAAAACCGGATAGAAAAGTAAACGTACTTAGACCAAATAATTTAAAACTACTACTAATGAGTCTTTCTAT
>JBJEJW010000035.1:0-17462 GCA_051878315.1 Paludibacteraceae bacterium
CGGAGCCTTCACCGTTGCTCACTGCCATCGGCACCATACCCAAGATGGTGGTGAAAGCGGTCATTAGCACAGGACGAATACGGCTACGACCTGCTGCTTGTACGGCTTCGTTCAATTCCCATCCACGCTCGCGCAGGAGGTCAATATAGTCGATAAGCACAATACCGTTCTTCACTACGATACCCACCAACATGATGATACCCAGGGCACCAATCATATCCAACGAACTGCGGGTCAGCCACAAGGCTAGCACAACACCCGAGAGGGCAAACGGAATGGTGAACATGATGACAAACGGCTTTTTGAGCGACTCGAATTGACTTGCCATCACGATGTACACCAACATGATAATCAATGCACCCAACATACCCATATCGCCGAATGTATCTTGTTGATCTTCGTAGTCGCCGGCGATACGGACTACAACACCTTGCGGAATATCCAAAGTGGGCAGTACGTTGTTCTCGATATACTGTGCTAACTCACCCAAGGAGGTATTGTAAGGTGTAACCTCCACGGTAACGATACGCTGACGACTTTTGCGTTCGATAGTAGGTGGCGTCCAATATTCGCCGATGGTGCATACTTCCGATAGTTTGACGGATTTGCCCGTGGGCGTTGGAATCGTGATGTTGCTGATAGCTTCCACGCTGTTGCGGTCTTTTTCTTCGAGACGGCAGATGATGTCGTATTCCGATCCGGTCTCTTTCAGATAGCCGCACGCCATACCGTTTACGCGGTTACGCAGATATGACGAGATGGTTGCGGTGGTCAGCCCTAAACGGCTGGCTTTTTCTTTGTCCACCTCAATTTTTATCTCAGGACGTTCGTCATCACGCGAGATTGTGGCATCGCGAGCACCGGGCACCTCGTGGTTACAGATGGCTTTTAGTTGCTCCGCGAGGGCGGAAGTGGCATCGAAGTCGTAGCCGTAGATTTCGATATCTACCGAGTTTGATGATGCAGATCCACCTTGCGTACTTACTTGATAATCAATAATTTCAGGGTATCGAGCCATTTCCTGACGCAGAATTTCCGCCATCTCGAAGATAGTCTGTTCGCGTTCGTACTTTTTGCTGGTACGGATGGTCATAGAGATGGTGTTGTTCATTGTAGAGGAGAACAATGCGCTCATACCACTATCGTCGTTGTTACCTGCAGATGTGCTAATCAATTGTATTTCAGGAACTAACTCCACAAAACGTGCTTCCAGCATGCGGGCGGTTTTCAATGTTTCTTCGATACGGGTACCACGTTGCAGTTTCACAGTGACGGTCATACGACCGTTATCTTGTTGTTTCATAAAGTCGGTACCGATCTGTCCGGTGAACATCGGAATCATGGAACAGCAGAAGAATGCCAATAGGATAAGGAAGGTAACCGCTTTGTGTTTCAAACACCAGCCGAGAGCCTTGGCATATTTGTCGTCCACCCAGTCGAGGGCGCGTACTACGGTACGCTCGTACCAGCCTTTCTTGCCTTTCTCATCATCAATCAGGTTGCCTTCGTTGTCCACATGCACTTTGCGTGGTTTGAGCAACTTACTTGCCAACATAGGTGTGAGCGAAATAGCCACGATGGTAGATGTGCAAACTACGATGGTTACAATCCAGCCTAATTCTTTGAACATGATACCTGCCATACCTGTCAGTGTAGTCAACGGCACGAACACCGCTACTATAACCAACGTGGTGGCAATAACAGATACCCATACCTCGTTGGTGGCGTAAATCGCTGCCTCGCGCGGGTTCTCGCCGCGGTCAACGTGCTTGGTGATATTCTCCAAAACCACAATCGCATCGTCCACTACCATACCGATAGCCACAGTGAGCGAACACATGGATATGATGTTCAGTGAGGAGCCAACCATCTTCAAATAGATGAACGCCACGATCAAGGCAATAGGAATGGTGATACCGATAATCAATGTCGCACGCCACTTGCCGAGGAAGAATAGCACCACTAATACCACGAAGAGCAAGGCATAGAGGATAGACTCGGTGAGTGAGTCGATTGAGTTTTGAATATTTTCCGACGAGTCGTAAATCAACTTAAACTGCACGTCGGTAGGCAATGTTTTTTGAATACGTGCAATCTCTTTACGCACATCGCGACAAATTTGTACGGTGTTGGCGCCGGTTTGTTTGGTTACCAACAGACGAGCGCATTCGCGACCGTCGGCTTTCTCGTCCAACGATAACTCTTTGATGGTGTCTTTCACAACGGCGATGTCGCGCACAAATACTTGGCGACCGTCGGCTGTTGTAGTAACGGTTATGTCGTTGATTTCGTCCGACGATACAAATTCGGAACGCACCTCCATTTGGTATTGTTCTTTTTGGAGTTTTACCGTACCCGACGACATGTTCAGGTTGTTGGCAGCAATCATGTTACCAACTGTTTCGACGGTTAATCCGTAAGCATCAAGTTTTTGTTGGTCGAGGTAAACATACACGTAACGTTCCGGTGCACCCGATACTGTCAGGTTACCGATACCGTCCACGCGGTTCAACTGCGGAATAATTTCATCGTCGAGCATTTTATCGAGTGCAGGATACGATTCATCTGCCATAATGGCATATTGTATGACAGGCATCATGCTCGTGCTGAGTCGCATTACGATAGGATTGGAACAACCGTCGGGAAGGTTATCTTTGACGATGTCCACGTATGTACGCACATCGTTGAGTACCTCGTCCAAGTCGGTACCCCACTCGAATTCCATGGTTACGGTGGAGATATTATCTTTTGACTTTGAGGTCAGTTCTTTCAGATGGTCCACCGAGTTGAGCGAGTTTTCCATCACTTTGGTAACGTTACTCTCTACCTCCGACGCCGAGGCACCCGGATAGGTGGTCATTACCGTTACATACGGCGGGTCCATTTCTGGAAATTGGTCGATAGGCAACTGCACATAGCAGAACACACCTATCACTATCACTGCCAAGAAGATAAGGGCAGTGGTAACGGGCTTTTGGACTGCTGTTTTATAAATAGACATAGTTTAGAATGTTAGTTTTTTTGATGAAAATATTATTCTGCCGATACAGCAAGTTTTACTCCGTCAACCAAACGTGCTTCGCCTTGAGTGACAAGTTCCACACCTTCGACAATTTCGGGCGCAATAATTTCGACATCATCGCCAAAACGTTGTCCCATCTCTACCGATACGCGCTTGGCGTAGCCGTTTTCGTTAATAAATACATAGCGGTCGTTTGAGCCAATCAACTTTAATACGGTGGAATACGGTGCCGTGATGACAGTTTCTTTACCTAAACCGATAGTTGTGGTAACATACATACCCGGACGCAATAAACCGGCAGTGTTGTTTACAACCACTTTTGCTTGGAATGTGTGACTGCTGGCGTCGATGGTTGGATATACCACTTCGATGGTGGCCGGGAATACCTTGTCGGGATAAACGCTCGAACGTAACGATAAACGCATACCTGCTTTAACCTGTGGAACGTACGATTCAGGTATAGCAATTAATGTTTTAAGTTTATCTACTTGGGTCAGTACGACAATCGGTTGACCGCCGTACAATTCGCCATCTTCGTAGTTCTTGGCCGAAATAACGCCGTTAAAAGGTGCTTTGACGTAGGTGTTCGTTTCTAAAAAATCCAACGATTCTTTTGTCTGGTCGTACGATAATTTTATTTGGTCATACGATTGTTGACTGACGCTACCGCTGGCCAATAACGCTTCCATACGTTGTTTCTCGATGGTCAGGTTTGCAAAGCTCAATTTCGTTGTGGTGTACTGATTTTGATCCATGCGCACCAACATGTCGCCTTTGTTTTTGCGGTCGCCCACTTCTACATAGATGTGTTCGATTTTGCCCGTGATCGATGGTGCTACATTCACAGTCTGATAACCTTGCAAATTGCTCGACAACGATATTTCGCGCTGAATTTCGCGCGCGTGCAATGTCGTGGTGCGCACCTGCTCTACACGTTCAGTTTCGGTTTTCTCTGTCGATGTGGTGTTCTCCTTGTTGCCACATCCTGCCAATGTTACGGCGACTAATGCCGCTAAAATTACTTGTTTTTTCATATCTAAAAATCTTAATTGTTATTCAAAAATTTGGCTAATTCGACTTGCGCATTTACAAGCGACATTACGGCTTGCACATACGACGATTGTGCCGATATCAAGTCGTTGCTGGCGTTGGTTAACTCGAGCGACGAGGCGACACCGTGTTCGAATTTGTTGGTTGTGTTTCTAAACACACGTTTTGTTACTTCGATGTTATCGCGTTCGTTCATATAGGTTTCGTACGCATTCGACAAGTTGAAACGCAGTTGCTGATTCTGAATCCCCAAATTGTCGGTGGTTTCGTTCAGTGTGTTTACTGCTTCCTGATAAGCGATTTTCTTTTCGCGTACGCCGGCAGCACGTTGGCCGCTCGACCATATCGGTATGCTTACCGACACACCTGCTACATGTGGTGCACTCATGTTGAGCGTGGCTTCGTCCGAAAAATATTTCTTGGCGGTGTACTGATAGTAGGCCGATACGGTTGGTGTGTACGCCAACCCTGCCATGGTTACGTTCTTTTTGGCCAACTCGGTGTTTTTGACCAACAACTGATAATTGTAATTGTTGTTGATGTTGAAATTTTGCGAGAGCAAATCCAATGCACTTTCGGCCGACAACAATTCGTCGAGAGTTTGAGTCAGTTGTAGGTCGGTATCGACACCTACACCCAATAATACTTTCAGCGAATTGCGAGCCAATTCGACGTTTCGTTTGTTCGAGTTGATGGAGTTTTTCAGCGCATTGGCTTTCACTACTATTTGGTCGGCGGCGGTTTGCTCGGCGGCTCCTACATCGACCGAACGTTGCGTCATGGCAGCCAAACGTTCTATGTTGGTCAAACTCGAGTCGAGCAATGCTACGATATCTTCCATCACCAATACGGTCAGATACGACGACATGACGTTGGCGCGAATATCGCTCTCGGATTGAGCGCGCGTGATGTCTTGCATCTCGATGGCTAAATTATTGAGTAGCGCACCCATAATGGCTTGCCCGTTCAAACCTATCGAGGCAGTAACTGTGTGCGTGATGTTGGCCGGCATGGCAATTTTCATGCCTTTCATGTCCATCTGATAATCGAACATGCTGGTAAATTGCGCCGACCCGTCAACTTGCGGTAGCATAGCGGCTATTGTTTGCCAGCGTTGTGCATACGCTTTTTTGACTTCGAGTGAGGCGTTTTGCAGGCTTTTGTTGTTGGTTATGGCGTATTGCTGCGCATCGGCCAACGACAGCGATAGTGTACCGGCTTCGCCCGAAACGGACTCTTGTGCAAATATGCCGGTGCATAAGGCTGCAAATGCAATGGTTAACATTTTTCTCCTGATTTTCATAATGATTTTCGTTTGTTGTTATTTTATTTTATTTTTATTTTGCTGGTAATAAGCCCAACCTTTGGGACTTGTAATAAGTCGCAGAAAACTATCTGCTATAAATATGGTGATTTCGGTCGGGCTCATCTTTGTGTAGTTGCGCAGGTCGGTGATGGTAGCCATCATGTGCGAGTGCATCAGTACAACGGTGGCTTCGACATTCAAGTCGTCGCGAAAATAACCCTCTTCGATGCCGCGGTGCAATCCCTGACAAAAATGGTCGAACATGGTTTGGCGCATCGAACTCTCGTGACGAGCTTCTATTTCGGGATAATATTTGTGCAAATCGTAAAAGAAGTTGTAAAACAATTCGTTGGTGTGGTTCATGCGGGCTACACTTATTTCGTGCATGGCAATGTCGATAGCGTTATTGGTACGATTGGTCGAGGTTACCGTTGTTGCACGCTGTTTGCGCATACTGCCCAGCAACGCTTCTATCAATTCCTCTTTCGACCGAAAGTGCGTGTAGAACGTCTTTTTCGAAATGTGAATGCGATTGCAGATGTCGTCAATAGACACGCTGCGTAAGCCGCATCGCAGAAAAAGTTCACCTGCCGTTTCCAATATCTTGTTTTGTGTGTCCATTCAACGTCATTTTAGTCCGCATATCGTTTTTTGAGTATGCAAAAATAGTGCCTATCGTATTTGTATGTTATATTATTTCGCATAAATAAAGTTAAATAAGTAAAATAAAATTATAAACGTTTGATAATCAGTTTATTCTGGGAAACTTATTTGTCGTGAAAGTTTTCGAGTGTGTGTTAAATCTATGTTTTTCGACATGTTTGTCAGTGTAAATTTGCCAGAAAGTAGGTGTGTTATCGGGTGAAAATATGTTCAGCAACCGTTGCTTTGAATCGCGTGCGTTTATGCAAATACTATGCCAATGATAAAAAAAGGCTCGCTTTTGTTGCAAAAATCGCAGAAAATGTGTATTTTTGCACCAATTTAAAAATGAAACGGTTATGGCGAAAGAAATTCAGAACATGGGGATAGCACACAATGTGTTGGCTTTCGGCAGTAAAGTGAAGGGAAATATTACCGCCGATAGCGATTTTCGTATCGATGGCGAGGTCGATGGCGACTTGAATTGTACAGGTAAGGTGGTTGTTGGGCCGCAAGGCGCGTTGAAAGGCAATTTGGTGTGCCAGAATGCCGAAATTATGGGGCGTGTCGAGGGTAAAATTGTTGTGGCCGAATTGCTGTCGCTGAAAGAAACAGCACGCGTATCGGGCGAAATTAAAATCAAAACGTTGATGATAGAACCGAATGCGGTATTCTCCGGCACTTGCGATATGGGTCAAATAACGCCACCTGCCGCTAAAAAATAGTTGTCGATGCGACATATACAAAAAAATCGGACTTCACGAAGTCCGATTTTTTTTGTGTGTATGCCTATCCGATTAAACGAGACTGAAAGCCACGTCCATCATTTTGGTGAAAGTCGTTTGACGTTCTTCGGCGGTAGTGGCTTCGCCGGTCAGAATGTGGTCGCTGACGGTGCAGATACACAAGGCTTTGTTGCCTGTAACGGCCGCGTTCATATACAAAGCCGGGCTTTCCATTTCGTCGGCCAGCACGCCCATTTTTGTCCAATTGGCACGTTGGCTGTGTTGGTTGTAGAATACGTCGGCGGCAAATACGTTACCTACATGATAGGTGTAGCCGAATTTCTCGCAAGCATCGACGGCGCCGCGCACCAAATCGAACGAAGCGATGGGGGCGTAAGTGCCGGGCAATTCATATTGGTCGGCATAGTGGCTGTCGGTGCAGGCGCCCATGGCTATGACAATGTCGCCCACATGGACGTGCATTTGGCGTGCGCCGCACGAACCGACACGAATGATGGTTTTGACGCCGTAAAAATTGAAAAGTTCATACGTGTAGATGCCGATGGACGGAATGCCCATGCCGTGTCCCATTACAGAAACGCGTTTGCCGTTGTGGGTGCCCGTGAATCCGAGCATACCGCGTACATTGTTGAATTGTACCGGATTTTCCAAATAACGGTCGGCCATCAGTTTGGCGCGTAGTGGGTCGCCGGCCATGATAACTGTTTCGGCAATTTCGCCATACTTTGCCCCAATGTGTGGGGTAGGTGTGTTTTCTCCCATAGTATTTTTGTTTTGGTTTAAAAAATTATTTGTGCTACGTCGTGCAATACGAAGAGTCGCAACCACAAAAGTACGACTTTTTTTCGTATTTCCAAAATTTTCGTCGGAATTTAACTATTTTTCTGGTTCGTTCGGTTACGGATGTAAAGGATTATACTGCTTTAAGGCGTTTGTCAATGTGGTGTAATCGCCAAAAATGTCGCGCATCAACTGCTTGAAGTGCGCACCATGATTCATTTCCACCGTATGGCACAATTCGTGTACGAGGACAAAATCTATCAACTCGTCGGGTAGCAGCATCAGATTGTAACTTAAATTGATGATACGTTTGGCCGAACAACTGCCCCAACGTGTTTGTGCACTATTGATGCGTACTTGGGCAAATTCAAAACCGTGTGTTTGGGCTAATGTTGTCAAACGGGCAGGCAGTATCTGTTTGGCATCTGCTTTCAGAAAGTGAATGATGAGATACCGAATGTTACGTTGCGTGTTGTGGCTCGAAAAGTCGCAGTCGGGACGAAATGCGATGCATAATTCGTTGTCGGTGCGACGGGCAGTAAACGTAGTTCGCAAGTTGTTATCGGGTGCGAAACGTACTACAAAACGATTGGTTTTCAGCGTGGTTTGTGGTGTAAAGGTGTAGGTCGATGGCGTTTGCGATAATTCTTTGCGTGCGTTCAAAATCCACGCTACGCGCTCGGCCGGCAACGGAAAGACACTGTGCGCCAACAGCGGATTGGTGGTGATGCGTACACGATTGGCTGTAACACGGAAATGCGTACCGCGAGTGTCGCGACGCGTGCAAAATTCTATGTCGCCGATGTCGGGATGGGTAATGATGCGTTTCATGCGTGTGTTGCTCGGCTTTACCTAAAAAAGTCCGCACCACGAGGCGCGGACTTTGCAATGTACTTATTTATTGATAATTAGCGTACAAGCAAACGACACGTGGTATTGGTGTTGTTGCCTGCTATTTTCACGATGTAGGCGCCACTGGCGATGCCGGCAGCGTTGATGTCAAGCGTTTGTTGCGTATCGACTGCACCGAGGTGGTGTGCATAAACCTGTTGACCATTGGCGGCATAGATGCGTATGTTTACATCGTTATCGTATTGTTTGAAAAACAATTTGAATGCGCCGTCACTTGGGTTGGGGTAGAGCATGATGGCGTCGGGCAGGGTCTCAAGGTTTTTGATGTCCGTTGTTTCCAAAACTTTGAGCAGACCGGCATGGGCGTCGATTTTGCCATAGCCCCATGTGTTGTTCGGGCAAGTGCCTGTGTGAGTGTCTGTTATGGCTGTTTGTGCCATGACTTCTTTGATTTGATCGGGCGTTAATTGCGGATTGGCCTGCAACCATGTGGCTACGACGCCGGTAACAAACGGCGTAGCCATTGAGGTGCCATTCATATAGCCCCAATAGTAAGTTGTGCCATTGACTATAGCAGACGTTGCTTTGTCGAAATATTCGGAAGATGTTATAGCCGAGGTATTAGGAACGGCCGACGCAATGCAGGCACCCGGGGCTGCAATCTCAGGTTTCATGCGACCATCGGCTGTCGGGCCTTTACTCGAGAATGTGGCGATTGTGCCGGCGGCTGTTAATCCATACCCTGACCTTTTGTAGGTAACAAATGCGCCTACGGAAATGATGCCATTGGCGGTGCCGCCGATTTCACCCACAGTGTGTGTGGTTTGACCATCTTCCCAATAAATCGCGTAGTAGTCATCACCCCAAACGCGTATGGTGCCGGCAGTTTGGGCAGTTACTTTGAAACCTACCTTGTAATTGCTTTTGGGCTTAAAGTTCTTTTGGAAGTAAAGATAAATATTTCCCTTGTTATTTGTAGCATCCGGACTTAATTGTGTGTAAGCGGTTATGCTTCCGGAGGCGTAAGTTGTGTTGCTCCACGATGTCGTTTTGGAGGCAGCAGTGGCCACAGCCGTAGATGTGCCTGTTGCTAATTCGTTACCATTAGCATCAAGATAAACTATCTGCATGGTGTATTGTTGACCTTCATCGCCCCAGAAATCGGCGAAACTACCACTACCACTATAGTATTCATCGCTGGGGTCGAGAATGAATGTGTGCGATTCGCCGGCGGCCAATGTGGCTTCGCTGTAGAGTGGGTATTCGCCTTCGTTGCCGGCTGCGCCGCAAATAATGCGTCCGGTACCGACCATGCTATCAATAGCTTTGTCGTAAGTAGATGTGCCGTCGTGCGGACCGATGTGTTGACCTAAACTGAGGTTGACAACAGCCGGTTTACCAACACTTGTTGCATAGTCAAAAACGTATTGAATGCCGTCTGTTATGGCAGAACTGCTGTTACCATAACTAACCATAACGATGTCGGCATCGGATGCTACGCCGTAATACGAGTTGCCGGTGTAACTGCCTGCTGCAATGCCTGTTACATGGGTAGCGTGTCCGCTGTCGTCTGTGCTATCGTCGTATTGCGCACTTTCGATGTCAGTTTGAGTGGTGTATTTTTTGTTCGCACTTTGATTCCAAACGCGTTTTACGCGCAATTCGCTGCTGTTGTTGGCGTCGTAGAATGTGATGTGGTTGTATTGGAAACCGCCGTCCACTACGCCAACTACCACGCCGGTACCCAAAAATGGTTGCGACAAATCGGTGCCGGCTTGCACTTTGTCCACGTTGGCGGCAGGGCGGGCTTTGTTCAAACGTCTGCGTACGGGCGTGCCAATTTCTACCAATTTCACTTGTTCGTCCTGCGACAATGATTCTACGGCATCGACAGGAATGTTGGCGGTAACGAAGTCGCCGAAATCGTTGTTGAGTGTGGCACCGTAGGTTTCCAAAATGGCGACTTTGTCGGCATCGGCGTCATAAAAATGCACATAGGCCGAGATGTACTCTTGTGCGTCATCGGTCGTTTTTACGGCAAAACTTTTACGCAAATCAGCGCGTTGTTCGATAGTTTGCGCCGCTTTGTGCGCGTCGATAAACGCGTGTGTGTGGTTTGTCAGTTTCGATGTCTGTGCAAATGCGAGGAGTGTAAAGCCTGCGCAGAATGCAAGAAGTGTGAGTTTTTTCATAGTGTGTTTTTATTTAAGGTGATTTTATTTTGAAACAAGCAAAGGTATAAAAAAAAATGTGGCAAAACAATACTTTATGCCGAAAATGTGATGCGCAATAGGTGTCGTGTACGGTTCGTTACGCGAAAACGATGGTCGGTTCGTATGCCTAAAATCCAAATAATCAAGTCGTTAGATGTCATTATCCATACTTTTGATTTCTCGATGAGATTGAGTTTTTTATCGACGAAAAGGTCGCTGACTTTTTTGTGTCCGTGCATACCGAACGGTACGAATGTGTCACCTTGCTGCCAATGGCGCAATGTCAGTGGGAATTGGATTTTGTCGGCGTCGAAGTAGGCGGTGTGCGTGTCGGTTTTCAGTGTGTCCGGCATGGTGTCGAGTCGCTCGATTTTCAGGTAAAGCGGCTGAAAAATTTCGGTGTCGCTGTCGGTTATTTGATAGATGTTGCTGTCGGTGGCAGAGCGTGGCGTTATTATAATTTTGCCGCGTGTAACGACGGCTTGGTATTTTTCTGTCAGGCAGGAGATGCCGCTCAGTCCGCCAATGCCGTTAAATAGTGTGGCAACGGTGTCGCTGTTGAAACCGTATGGATGGATAAATTCGTAAAGCAGCGTTTGTGGTGCCGGCAGTTGCAGCAGTTTTTCCGTGTCGATGTGGAGACCGGACGGTGTGTCGTAGCATATTTTGTCGTGTGTCTGTTGTACGAATGTATTGAATATCAGTCGAATGTCGTTTGTGTGTTCGATGTTGCGTGCGATGGTTTCGATGAATGCCGGATTGAGTTGTTCGAACAGCGGGACGATGTTGTGTCGAACGAAATTGCGGCGGTAGATGGTTTCGGCGTTGGTGGCGTCGGTGCGGTAGGCCAAGTGGTGTGCATGTGCGTAGGCGATGATTTCGGCACGTGTGCAGTCGAGTAGCGGGCGTACGATGTGTCGGTTTTTGGCCTGTATGCCGCACAATCCGTTGATGCCGGTGCCGCGTGCCATGTTCAGCAGTACGGTTTCGGCGTTATCGTTGGCGTGGTGTGCTACGGCTATGGCATCGCATTTTTCGGCAAGGCGCAACTGCTCGAACCATGCGTAGCGCAAATCGCGTGCGGCCATTTCGACCGATATTTTGCGTTCGGCAGCGATGGTGTTGGTGTCGAAATCGTTGCGGTGGAAAGGAATTTGGTATTTGCGTGCCAATTGAGCGACGAAATCGGCGTCGGCATCGGCATCGGCACCGCGCAAATGGAAATTACAATGTGCTATAATACACTGATAACCAAGTTGTTGTAGTATATTGAGCAGCACGACGGAGTCTGCGCCGCCACTCACTGCAACGACAATGCGTTGTGTCGGTGCGAGCAGGTGTTGGCGGTTGATAAAACGTGCAACTTTCTCCTTGATGTCCACCGCGCAAAAGCGTTAGTGTTATGCTTGTCCGCCGCCAAACATGGGCATGGGTGGAACAAAAGTGCCGCCGCCGTTGTCCATTTTGATGGAGCCGTGTTGTTGTTCGTATTTGGCGATATTTTCTTCGAGTGCCATCGTTAAACGTTTGGCATGTTCGGGTGTCAGAATGATGCGCGATTTGACGTTGGCTTTGGGTGTGCCCGGCATAATGCGTATGAAATCGACAATAAATTCCGAATTGGAGTGCGAAATAATGGCCAAATTTGAATAAGTGCCTTCGGCTACTTCGGGTGTAAGGCTGATTTCGAGTTGTTTTTTCTTTTCGTCCATGGCAATAGTGTTTTTTTGTTAGTATTGTTCTTGCGCATTTGGGAAATCGCACGATTTTACGTCGCTGATGTAGTGTTGTACGGCATCGGTCATCACGGCATTGAGGTCGGCATAGCGACGCAGGAAACGTGGCGTGAATCCTTGTGTCAGTCCCAGCATGTCGTGCAATACGAGTACTTGGCCATCGACTGCACCGCCGGCTCCGATACCGATGACGGGGATAGTCAACTCTTTGGCGACGCGTTCGGCCAATTTGGCCGGAATTTTTTCGAGTACCAATGCAAAACAGCCGGCTTCTTCCAACAATTTGGCATCGGCGATGAGTTTTTCGGCTTCGTCTTCGTCTTTGGCGCGTACGGTGTATGTGCCGTATTTGTTGATTGATTGTGGCATCAGCCCGAGGTGTCCCATGATGGGAATACCGGCGGCCAAAATTTTTTTCACAGCATCGATGATTTCGACGCCGCCTTCGAGTTTCAGCGCATCGGCGTGGGTTATTTTCATCACTTTGATGGCATTTTGCACGGCTTCGACATCGCTGGTTTGATAACTGCCGAACGGCATATCGACGACGACTAATGCGCGTTTCACGGCACGGACTACCGATTTCCCGTGATAAATCATTTGGTCGAGTGTGATGGGCAGCGTGGTTACGTTACCGGCTACAACGTTCGAGGCCGAGTCGCCTACCAATATAACGTCGATGCCGGCTTTGTCCACTATTTCGGCCATCGTATAGTCATACGAGGTCAGCATACTGATTTTTTCGCCGCGCTGTTTCATCTCGCACAAACGGCGAGTGGTAACTTTGCGAGCGTCTTCGGGAGTGTGTACTGACATAATGTTGCTGTTTTTTTGCTGATTGATGTTGTTTTTTATTCAGTGTGTAAAAAAATGACGCAGTATAAAGTGCGTCATTTAACACGATGCGTTATGTGTGTTACGCTTCGTCCAAGGCCTGAATTTGGGCAACAACTTTTGCAAATTGTTGTTTCAGTTGGTCGATGCGTTGATTCATTTGCTCGACTAACGGATTTGTTTTTTTCGAGTTGGCAAAAAATCCGATATTATTTTCGAATGTGGCGATTTCGTTTTTCAAACGGTCGTATTCTTTGAGCAGTTTGGCGCGTTCCGACGATGGTTTTCCGGCGCGTTTGCTGTGCAGCAAGTCGTCAAATTTTTCGGTTGCTGCTTTGAACGCTTTGGCCAATTTGTCTTTGTCGCGGTAGGGTACGAATCCCACTTTGTTGTATTCGTCGATGAGTGCTTGCAGTGCAGCCGCATCTTGTTCTTTGTTGTCGGTGCGCTCGAAAGCCGCTATTTTTTCGATGATGGCCTTTTTGGCTTTCAGGTGTGCAATTTCTTCAGAATACTTGTCGTTGTAGTTGGCGGCTTTCTGTTCGAAGAAATAGTCGCAGGCTGCTACAAAGCGTTTCCATACGGCGTCCGATTGTTTTTTGCCGATAGCGCCGATTTGTTTCCACTCTTTTTGCAGTTGTATCATTTTTTCGGCGGTTTCTTTCCATTCGGTGCTGTCTTTCAAGGCTTCGGCTTGTTCGCACAACGCTTTTTTCGCTTCCAAATTTTTTGCGAATTCGACTTTGGCTGCTTTGTAGAATGCTTTTTTGGCTTTGAAAAATTTGTCGCACGCATTGCGGAACCGTTTGAAGGCTTTCACGGCTGCTTTGTACGACGGGATTCCGCCGATGGCTTTCCATTTAGCTTGAATTTCAATGACTTCCTTCGTTTTTTCGTCCCATTGTTTGTAGGTTTTCAAAACTTCGGTGTCGATTTGTTCGATCAGTTCGCACAACGCATTTTTTTCGGCCACAAATTTCTCTTCTTGTTCTTTGATGGACTCGAAGTAGGCTTGGTGGCGTTTGTTGATGGCGGTCGAAGCGGCTTTGAACCGATTCCAAATCTCTTCGCGTTGTTCGCGTGCTACGGGGCCGATTTCGCGCCAATCGTCGTGCAGTTTTTGCAACTGCTTGAATGCGTCGATAACGTCTTCTTTTTCGGCCAAGCGTTCGGCTTGTTCGCACAACGCGCTTTTTTGTTCGAGATTTTTCTTGAAATCGTAGTCGCGCAGGTCGTTATTGATTTTGATAAGGTCGTAAAATTGTTCTTGGTACGAACTATAGGCTTTCCAAATTTCGGTAACTTTCGGTGCCGGTACTTGTCCGATGGCTTTCCAATCCTGTTGCAGTTTACGGAATGCTGGAATCACCGACGATAAGTCGTCCGACGAGGCGATGAGTTTGGCCAATTCGTCGAGTATGTGCTGTTTGGCAACAAGATTTTCGGCTTGTTGGGCTTCGACGATGGCGTTTTCGGCCGCTTTCAGTTCGCGGTATTTGCTCATCAGTTCTTTGAATGCGATTTCGAGTGCATCAGGCGCGTCGTTGTCGTGTTCGTCGGACGAGTCGGCCTCGTTGTCGTCGGTGCCGGCTGCGTCAAGTTTAATCTCCATTTCGGCTTTCAACTTGCGATAAAAGCATTGTTTAATGGTTTCTACCTGCTCTTTGGCAGCTGAAATCGGTTGGGTGTTCAACAATTCGCGTAATTTTTCCACCAATTCTTCGCGTGTCAGATTGTGGAATGTGTTGGCATGTTGTGCCACGGAATCGATGATGTCTGCAAGCGTTTCGTTTTTGCTGTCGCCGTTTTCCGGTTGCAGGGCAGTGTTGTTTACTTCTGGCTCTTCCATAATAATATCCCCGAAATTTGAATTAAACTTTTTGGTGTCGGTTGTTTCTTGAAAAAAAATTTTACAAATGTACGAACTTTTTCTCGAATGTACCAAATAAATTGCGCGAAAAGTGGATTTTCCACTTAAAATTCTGTTGTTCGAGGTGCTATTATTTCCAATGAATGTTCTTTTTGCGTCCGAAAATCAGTAAAAACAGGGTGATTAACGGTAATAATATGTCGAAAACGAGAATTGATGCGTAGAAGTGTCGTTCGCCAAGTCGTGTCGCTGTTTTGTTGATGATGACCGTTTGTGTGATGTATCGTGCCAGATACAAGGCTATGGCGGCACCGCTTGTTAGCGGATTCCACAAGCAGAGTGTAGCGACGAACAGCAGGTAAAACAGGCCGCGTGTGGCGGGTTCGACTGTTACGATGCGTTTGCTTTGCGGGGTGTAGAGTGGTGCCGTTGTCAGATGACGTTCTTTTTGGTGATACCAAGCGGCAAACGTCGTTTGGGGTAGCGATTGCGTGATGCTTGCTGCGGTAGTGGCGATGTGCGTGTTGGTTCCGGTGGCGAATTTGTTGATGAATAGGTCGTCGTCGCCCGAAGCCAAATGCAGCGAGCCGGCAAAACCGCGGTGCGCAAAAAACTGCGTGCGTCGATAAGCCAAATTGCGCCCGACGCCCATGTAAGGATGTCCGCGAAAGGCGAAACCTAAATATTGCATGGCAATAAATAGGGTGTCGTAGGCGATAAGACGCCCGAGCAACGTGTTGCCGGTGTGGTAACCGCCGTATCCGAGTACAAAATCGGTGTCGGGTGTGAATTGGCGCGCTATTTCGCTTATCCAATGGCACGATATGGGACGACAATCGGCGTCGGTAAAGAGCAGTATGTCGTTGTGCGCGGCTTTGATGCCGATGGTTAATGCCAATTTTTTGCGCGAAATGACGTCAGTGTGGTCGGGTGTGTAGGTGTAGCGCAGGTGCGGATATTTTTGTTGCAGTTGTGCCACCAGCATTTCGGTGTCGTCGGACGAACCGTCGTTCACTACTATCACTTCGTAGTCGGGATATTCCTGTTCCAATACCAGCGGCAGAAACTGTTCGAGGTTAGCGCTCTCGTTGCGTGCGCAAACCACTACCGATACGGGCGGCTGTGTGTCGGTGCGTGTGTTGTCGGGATGCGCGTCGGTTTTGGCATGGCGTAGTATGCCGGTGTAGTAGTGCGCGTAGATGACGATTTGGGCAACAAAAACCGATGCCAACAAGCCCAGCAGCAGCCATTGTACCCATGTTGTTTGTGTGAATATCAGCGTGATAAAATGTTCCATAATCTTGTGAGAAAATAGGTGTTGTGTCGCGACATTACAATAATTTACAAAGATACGACAAATATTGCGAATTGTCTGCAATTTTGTGTATAAGTTATCAACAGCACGACCGTTGTTTTTTTGCCGGAAAACGTGTATCTTTGCAGAAAATTAGTGTACGCGTATGATTGTTTTCCCGAATGCCAAAATCAACTTGGGTTTGAATGTGGTGGGCTGTCGTCCCGATGGTTATCACGACATCGAAACGGTGTTTTATCCCATTAATGTGTGCGATGCGTTGGAGGTTGTGCCGGCGGCCGATACCTCGTTCGAGGTGGTGGGGCAACCCATTGCCGGTTCGACGGAGAGTAATTTGGTGATGCGTGCATATCGGCTGTTGCAGCGCGATTTCCGATTGCCCGATGTGCAAATTACGTTGCTGAAAAAGATACCGATGGGCGCCGGTTTGGGCGGAGGTTCGAGCGATGCGGCTTTCATGCTGAAATTGCTCAACACGCAATTTGCGCTTGGCGTGAGCGACGAACGTTTGGAAGCCTATGCAGCTACGTTGGGTGCCGATTGTGCGTTTTTCGTGCGTAATGTGCCGGCGTTTGCCGAAGGCATTGGCGACCGATTGACACCACTATCGTTGTCGTTGTCGTCGTGGAAAATACTGTTGCTGAAACCCGCCGTGCATGTTTCTACGGCCGAAGCCTACGCCGAAGTGCCGTGCCGGCGGTGGACACACCCGCTTGCCGATGTGATACAACGGCCGGTGAACGAGTGGAACGGTTTGCTGTTCAACGATTTTGAGCGTAGTGTTTTTGCCCGTCATCCGGAATTGGCACTTATTAAACAGCGTTTGTACGAGTGTGGCGCCGTGTATGCTTCCATGTCGGGGAGCGGCTCGACTATTTACGGCTTGTTTGCGCCCGATTTCGACGAGGCTGCATTCGCGCGACTGACTTTTCCCGAACAGACATTGAGGTTGGTGGTAAAATGATGTAGAAAACCTCCCAAACCCGGCGGGCGTTGGGGCATTTTTTTGCACTCTTCCGCTTTGCACTATATTTTAACCCATTGTCGCTGTGCGACATTTCCCTTGAAAAGGGCAAATCTTCGCACTGAAGCTACT
>JBJEJW010000036.1:0-16264 GCA_051878315.1 Paludibacteraceae bacterium
GGACTGTTTGATTAAATTTAACTTCGTCCCAATTTTAACGGGACACTAATGATAAGTAATATGAAAAAAATAGTAAGCCTGACAATGGTGCTGCTTTGCGCTGTTGTTGGTGTGTATGCGGCTTTGCCCGATAAAACCGATCGGTTTGTGAACGATTTCGCGGGTGTGTTTAGCCGGCGACAAGCCAAGGAGTTGGAGGAGTATCTGGCGACATTCTCGGACACGACAACCAATCAGGTGGTGGTGGTAACCATCGACGACCTGGAAGGCTACGATGCGGCCGACTATGCGCAACGTCTCGGGCAGAAATGGGGCGTGGGATCGGCGCAAAAAAATAATGGCGTGGTCATTTTGGTGAAACCGCGCAACGACAAAGGCGCAGGTTGCGTGGAGATAGCCACCGGTTATGGCGCCGAAGGCGTGCTTACCGATGCGCGTTGCGGGCGGATTATCGACGACGAGATGATGCCGTATTTGCAGCAAGGCGATTATTTTGGCGCGTGCAATGCCGGTGCGCATGAGTGCTGCCGATTGTTGGCAGTCAAGTCTGGCAACATTGTCGAAGTCGATGCTAAGTCCGATGCTAATGATGACGCTTTGTTGTGGCTGTTTTTGTCGGTGGCTGCCATTGGTGCGGGCATTGCTTTCTGGGTGCGGAAACCTTCGAAAAAGACGCTCGCCTTGCGGGCTGTGGCGCATGCCGATACGGTGGCGAAACGCGACAAAGCCGTAGAACATGCTAAAGCGCTGAAAATCAAAGAGGATAAGATCGAAAAAGCGTTAGACGATATTCCGAAAAATATGGAACGTCGCCTATATAATGCAGCGACGCCGGACAAATTTGAAACGTTGGCGGCGGCGGCTTTGGCCTTGGGCTTGTCGCAGGCGGATATCGACATGGTGCGTGGTCGTATGCCGGAGCATACGTTGGAACAGGTGAAAGAATGTACCGATCGTGCCAAGTTGTCGGCGCGCAAACGTCGTGCGTTGGCGTTTGGCAATAGCGAGGCGGCTGTGGCGGCCGCAGCGGCTATGGCTTTGGCATCTATTGTAGCCACAGCGGCTGCTGCTCGAGCGGCTGCGCAACGTAGTGCGTCGTCGGGCAATTTCGGCGGTGGTCATCACGGATTTGGCGGTGGCAGTTTTGGCGGTGGCGGAGCCGGTCGTCGTTTTTGACTTGTCTGCGTGTGCAGCGTGTCAATCAAAAAATTGGTCGCTGAAATTGATGAAAAATAGTTTTTTTTCGGCGCGTGTGCAGGCCGTGTAGAGCCAGCGCAGGTAGTCGCTGTCGATTTGCTCGGGCGTGAGTCCGCCTTGGTCGATGAATACCTCGCTCCATTGGCCGCCTTGTGCTTTGTGGCAAGTTACGGCGTAGCCGAATTTCACTTGTAGCGCATTCAGATATTCGTTCTGCATCATGGCTTTGTAGCGTTGGCGGCGATTGCCTATATCGAGATAATCTTCTTCGACGGCAGCAAATAGTTTTTTGTTGAGTTGTTCGGCCGCAGCGGGTGTGTCGGTGTAGAGCGAGTCGATGAGCAGGCGTGTGTCGATTTCGCAATCATAGTCCAAAAAACGGAGTGTAACATCGACAAAGCGCATTCCGTACATATCGTGGTAGCGTTTGATGCGCGCTAATTCGGCCACGTCGCCGTTGGCTATGAATTCGAGGTCGGGATACTCTTTGCTCCAAAAGTAGTTGTTGCGTGTGATGAGCAGCAGGTCGCCGGCCGAGAGTTCGTCTTCTTTGCACATGACTTGATTGCGTATGCCGCGATTGTAGAGTACGGCGCGCTTGTTCGAGCGTGTTACGATGATGCAGTTTTCTACGCCCGATCGGCTGTAGGCGCTTTGTATCTCGTCGATGAGTTCGGCGCCGGTGATGCGATGCACATCCGGAAAATTGTGGCTGAGTGTGAGGGCGTTTCCGGCTTGTGTGAGCACTTGTCGGATAGTGGTGGCGTTATGCAGAATGCCACTGCCGGCCGATTGTCGGGCTACAGTCGTCAATTCGGCGGTTGTAACGTCGAGGCCGTAGCGTTCGAGGTTTCGGCGATCGAGCGCGGGCGAAAATGGCTGCATGACGGGCGGCAGTTGCGCTGTGTCGCCGATAAGGATCAGTCGGCAGTTGTCGCCGGTATAGACAAATTCGATCAGGTCGTCGAGCAGTCGCCCGGAACCGAAATTTGTGCCTTCGTTTGGCGTGTTCGACACCATCGATGCCTCATCGACAAGGAACAGCGTGTCGCGTGCGTTGTTGTAGTTGAGTGTGAATTCGTTAGAGGCTGTTTTTTGACGATAGATACATTTGTGAATCGAGTAGGCCGGGTGTTGCGCATAGTTACTGAACACCTTGGCGGCACGTCCCGTTGGCGCGAGCAGTACGGTTTTTTGGTTTAAGGCACGCAATGCGCCTACTAATGCACTCACCACCGAGGTTTTGCCAGTGCCGGCGTAACCTGTCAGCAAAAAGGCATGGTGCGCTTGGTCGGAAATGCAGAAGTCGGCTAATGCGTCGATAGCCGTTTGTTGCTCGACGGTCGGTTCGAAAGGCAGTTGTGCGCTTATTTTGCGTGTTAAAAAGTTTTGTATCACGGTGTGTTTCTATCGGTCAGCGAATCCACACCTGACTGCGGCCGAGAATACCGCGTTTGTCGATGGAACCGCGTAGTGTCAGTTTGCCCGTTGTTGCATCGTAAGTGATGGAACCGTAGTAGATGTTGCCGCTGTCGGGGTCGAGCACATGGCCGCCGACTAATTTCCCGTTTTCGTATTTCATGTCGCGGATGATGATGAGTCCTTCGACGGGTTTTCCCTTGTCGGCGCCTTTACATTTGTCGCACACAACATTTTTGCCGGCATATTCCGGTTGCAGCAATGTTTCTATTTTGCCATAATATAGGCCGTTGGTCGCTTTGAAGATGCGCACGATGGATTCTTTTTCGCCGGTTTTGTCACTCACGGTTGTCCAATTCCCTAAAAATTCTTTTTGGGCAAGGAGGGTTGTTGTCAGGCTTGCGATTGTAATTAAGAAAATAAAACGTTTCATAAAAAGGTATTTTTGTTGATTTATTCGACATACAGAACTAATCCTTTGAGGTATTCGCCTTCGGGATGATAGATATTGACGGGGTGGTCGGGTGCTTGTGTCAGTTGGTGTAGAATGCGCACCTGTCGGCCGGTTTGTGCGGCGGCGCTGAATACGGCCAATCGGAATTGCTCTTTGTTGACAGCTTGTGAGCAGGAGAACGTAAATAAAATGCCGCCGTGGCGTATTTGTTCGAAAGCTTTTGCATTCAGTTTCTGATAGCCGTGCAACGCGTTGCGCAACGCGCTTTGGTGCTTGGCAAAAGCGGGTGGGTCGAGTATTATCAAGTCATATTTGTCTTTGATGTCGTCCAAGAATTTGAATGCGTCAACGGCAAAAGCTTGATGGCGTGTGTCGTTGCCGAAATTCAGTGCTACGTTGCGGTTTGTTAATTCGATGGCTTTGGCCGAACTATCGACGGAATGTACTGTTTGTGCACCTCCGCGCAAAGCGTAAAACGAGAAGCCGCCCGTGTAGCAAAACATATTCAGTACGTCGCGACCTTGTGCATAGTGTTCGAGCAGAGCGCGGTTGTCGCGTTGGTCGATGAAAAATCCTGTTTTTTGCCCGCGCAACCAATCGACATGGAATTTGAGCCCGTTTTCGATGGCGGTGCAGTCGCCTGCCGCGCCTATCAGATAGCCGTCTTCGGGTGTTATAGGCGCTTTGTACGGTAATGTGCCTTCCGATTTGTAATAGACATTTTTGATGGTGTCAATTTCTTCAGTCAGTATGTCGGCTATAAGGTTGCGGGCGTTGTGCATGCCCACCGAGTGTGCTTGTACGACTGCCGTGTCGGCATACACATCGACAACTAATCCCGGCAGATTGTCGCCTTCGCCGTGTACGAGGCGGTAGGCATTATTTCGCGGAGTGTTTGTCAGACCTAATGTTTGGCGCATGTCGTAGGCGGCTTTGATGCGTTGTCGGTAGAATTGTGCGTCAATGTCGGTATCAATGAACGACAAGATGCGCACGGCGATGCTCCCGATTTGGTAGTGGCCGATGGCCAAAAAATGACCGTTGCAATCGATGACACGCACGAGGTCGCCTTCGGCGACATATCCGTCGATTGTGGCGATGGCTCCCGAAAAAATCCAAGGGTGGAAGCGTCGAACGCTTTCGTCTTTGTGCGGTTTCAGTGTGATGGTTGTCATAAGTATTGGCTGTGCAATTCAGTGTTGTGTTTGCAATGCGATGAATATGTCGCGGCAAGCCCATGCGTCGATGGCGGCGTATGTTTTTTGCTGCGGTGTCAGTATGGGTGTATCCCAGTTGGATAAGCGTTGCGCTTTCGATATTTTTTTGTCGAAGATGATGGCGTACATTTTTTGCAGACTTTTCTCGGCGATGCCAAATTGTTCGGCCAAATTTTGCAATTCGATAAAATTGCGCGGTGTCAATGGCATCCATGCACGTAGCGCATGAAAATCGTCTTTTATCGACAATCCTACTTTCAAAATGTCGTCGGATTCCAATATTTGTTTCAACCCTTGATGTGTGCCGATGAATTGTAGTCGGAACAGAAAACAAGTGTCGGCGGTTGCCAACTGCAAGAGTGAAATGTTGTAGTGTGTGTGTGCCGAAAAACTTGGGCGTGTTTCGGTGTCGAATCCGATGATGTTTTCGTGCATCAACGCTGTAACAGCCGCATCGGCCTCTTTGCGCGATTTCACTACAACGATGCGACCGTTGGGTTGTACGATTGGTAGTGTGGCGATGTATTCTTTGTCGATGGTGGCTTGGTACATGGCGTTAGTCTTCGTCGTTGTTGGACAGGTTGACCGCAACCTGATGCAAAGCGCGCAGAGCGCCTAACAAGCGCATGCCCCAGCGATTGCGAAAATCGTCGATGCAGACGGCCAAAGCCTCTTCCGATAATGAGTCGTTGCCGATTTGGCAACATAAAGCAAAGTCTTTCAGTGCTTGATAAGTGTCGGCCAAATCTTCCGAAATGGTGGCGTAGAGCGTTGTCTCGCTGAATGCCATGTCGGGACTGAAAGAGTCGAGATAATCGTCGTCGCTGCCAAGTAGGTCGGCTAATTGTGTGCGGATTTGTTCGTAATCGTTTTCGGTAACAAATCGTTCGGGTTCTTCGTCGGGCAGTTCGCCAGGCTGTACAAGCGCCGTTTTCAGATAGAGCAGTGGTAGCAGGCGAGTTGTTTTGGTGACGAAATCGCGTTTGTTTTCGGCATTGGCGTGTTCCAAAAATTTGCACGTTTCGACTGCCATGGTCAAAAATTCCAATTTCTCTTTTGTGTAAAACGACATGAGTTTCAATTTTGCTGCAAAGGTACAAAAATCGCAGCAAGTATCAAAATGCGTATCTGTTTTTTAGTGTTTGTGTTACGTTTTTTCTTTCTTGATTTTCCCGAATAATTTGTCTATAAGGTCTATTCTGCCCATTTTCTTGAGTGTGGCTTTGATTTGTGCGCGTGTTTCGGGTTTGTACCAAAAGAAAAATTGTCGTTGGGCGAGTTTGTCGTTGGGCGTGCGTGCTACGACAATCGGTTTCAGCGTGTACGGATTCAGACCGGTGTGATACATTTCGGTGGCCAGCGTCATTGGCGTAGGCGTAAAATCCTGTACCTGTTCCAGTTTGAAATTTAGGCGTTTTGTTTCAACTGCAAGTTCGGCCATGTCTTGCAGGTCGCAGCCCGGATGGCTCGAAATGAAGTAAGGAATCAGTTGCTGATTTAGTTGCTCGTCGGTGTTTATCGTATCGAAAATGCGCTTAAATTCTTTGAATAGTGTGAAACTCGGTTTGCGCATCACTTGTAAAACGGTTTCGCTGGTATGTTCGGGCGCCACTTTCAGCCGTCCTGAAACGTGATGGCATATCAATTCGTGCGCATAATCGCGATTGTGGCGGTTTACGTTGTTGTCGTCGCTGTGGTGCAGTATTAAATCGTAGCGGACGCCGCTGCCGATGAAACTTTTTTTGATACAAGGCAGTGCATCGACGGCACGGTACAAGGCTAAAAGCGGCGCGTGGTCGGTGTTCATGTTTTTGCAGACGGTTGGGAATGCGCACGATGGCCGGCGGCATTTGGCGCAAAGGTCGGCATTGCGGCCGCGCATCATGTACATGTTTGCCGATGGTCCGCCTAAATCGCTCAGATAGCCTTTGAAATCGGGCATTTCCGCTATTTTGCGAACTTCTTGTACAATGGATTTTTGACTGCGCGAAACGATGAATTTGCCTTGGTGCATCGAGATGGTGCAGAAGGCGCAACCGCCCCAACAACCACGGTGCGTGTTGACCGAAAATTTTATCATGTCGAACGCAGGAATGTTTTTGCCCTTGTATTTCGGATGTGGCAGTCGTGTGAATGGCAGTTCGTACACGGCATCCAATTCGTCGCCACTCATGGGAGCAAAAGGCGGATTGATCACGACGAATTTATTACCGACAGGTTGCACCAAGTGTGTTTGGGTCAGTTTGTTCGATTCTTCCTCTATCGTGCGGAATGTCTCGGCCGATAAACGTTTGTTGTTGGCTACAGTTTCGTGCGAATGGAGTGTTTTTTGGTGTTCGAAATGTGGTTCTTCGCACATCATGTAACCGATTTGTGGAATGGTGTGGCAATCGGTGGCGTTGTGCCCGGCTTTGAATGCTTGGGCGATGGCACGCATCGGTTTTTCGCCCATGCCGTACACAAGCAAATCAGCTTTACTATCGACGAGAATGCTGCGGTGTACGCTGTCAGTCCAATAATCGTAGTGCGAAAATCGTCGCAGGCTTGCTTCGATGCCACCAATCACAAGCGGCACATCGGGATAGAGCTCTTTCAAAATGTTGGCGTAAACGATGGTGCAGTTGTCCGGTCGCATGCCGGCACGTCCGTCGGGCGAATAGGCATCGTTGCTGCGCAGGCGTCGGTTGGCGGTGTAGTGGTTTACCATCGAATCCATGGCACCTGCCGTAATGGCGAAAAAAAATCGTGGTCGGCCGAATTTTTTGAAATCGCGCCAATCGCCGTGCCAATCGGGCTGCGGAACGATGGCTACGCGTAAACCTTCGGCTTCGAGTACGCGCCCTATGACGGCTGCGCCGAATGCAGGATGGTCAATGTAGGCATCGCCCGAAAAGAGGACGACATCAACAGCGTCCCAACCACGGAGTTCCGTCTCCTTTTTGGTCGTTGGCAAAAAATCGGTTAGGCGCACTTCCTGCATGGCGTTTGG
This sequence comes from Paludibacteraceae bacterium, assembly GCA_051878315.1. Taxonomy (GTDB): domain Bacteria; phylum Bacteroidota; class Bacteroidia; order Bacteroidales; family Paludibacteraceae; genus W0P28-013. Next base: position 7,277 of record JBJEJW010000036.1, read on the forward strand.
TTGTTAAAATCCGAAACTGAAACCTACGGTAAACGTCCAATTCTTGCCTTGATAGAGTTTTGGCGTATATTTATCGAGGTAACCTTGCGCATCGAGACGGTCCTCACAAGCGATGGATTCGGATGTCGGTGTATAGCCGCGGGCATTGTTCCATTCCACGTTGATGATGGCGTAGGCGTTGTTTACCACTTCATACACTGCTTTGAACGCGACGAGGTCGTTTTGCCATACTTTTTCGTTAAACGGCTTTTGTTTGAGCGCTTCATCTACCAGTCGTCGGATGTATTGGTAATCGTTGTATTTGGTGGCGTTGGTGTACGACAACTGCAAGTTGAGACTTCGCACGGGTTTGTAGTGTACGGCCACATAGATGTCCTGCGAGTTGTCGCCCAAATAACTTCCTAAACAGTAACTGTTCGAAGACCATGTCAATGCGGCAATGGAATGCTTGTAGTTGATGATGTTGGTTCGCGTGAATTCGCCTTGTACCGACAGATTTTTCACCGGCCAGTTGCTTACGTTGAAACCGACTTTGTACGACCACGGATTGCGTTCTTCGTTATCTTTTTTCAGACGTTTCGAATTAAATTCGTCGAGAAATACCGAGCCGTACAGATGCAGATGTTTGATGTTGCGCGAACTGATATTGAAAAAAATCATCGAATTTTGGTTTTCCGTATTGTGCAATCCTTTCGTCAGCAGGTGGTCGATTGATTTGTAGTAGGCTATCGGGATGAAATAGGCTGCCTGCACGTTGTTTTCGGCGTAGATGATGGCATTGCCGAGCGATAGATTTAATCCTTGTATAGGCGTGAATGTCAGCATATTGGCGGCAATAAATTTGTTTTGCGGACGGTACTTTTTTGCTGTTACGCCATCGTCGTATTCCTCGACATAGTATTTCGTGCTGTCGATGACGTTGCTGACAAGCCAACCATGTATATAGTTGAGTTCGAACCACTTGCATGGGCGTAGGTTCAATGTCAGCATCGGGAAACTTGGTGCGCGCCCCGAAATGATGTTCGAGCCGTTGTAAGCATCGCCCCATTGTATCACGTCTTTTACCAGCCCTATGCTTCCCCACCATGCGTAGGCGCGTATGCCACCACGCAAGTCGCTGTAGTCGCCGCCGTAAGTGGCCTCCTTGTATTCGCAGCCGTCCACCTGATTGAGGAACGACGGTTGTGCCAAGCGTGCGCCGTACATTTTGTCGACTTGCATAGGGAAGTAATCGTCGTTGAGGTAATTGCCATTGTACGATTGGTCGCGAAAACTTGCCCACACCGACACATGGTTGACAATGTCCATTTGGATGTCGGCGCCGAACCAACGTTTCATCAACAGGCCTTTTTTACCGCCAATCAAATCCATGCCGAGAATGGGTGTAACGCGTGCTTTGAAGTGCTTGTTGTTGTAGTGAAACGATGGTTGCAGCAGCGAGAGGGCAAATGTTTTTTTGTCTGTCCAACTGACAATGTTTTTCGGCACGGTGTCGCATTCGAGCGCGTAGTCGTTCAGATAAAATTTGACTTCGTCGCGTTGGCGTTTTGTCAACAGCGAATCTTTCGATTGTGCTTCAAGCAACTTTTGGGCGATGTAATCGCGGCTGTAGGGCTTCACCACCGAATTGATGTTGATGATGCGGTCGATGGCCAATTCGTCAATAAAATCGTAAATCTGCGTGTACGACAGGTTCTCGGGAATGTCTTGCGCTGTTACCATCGTGAGTGCACACAGCAAGGCGGCGAACGATGTAAATAGTTTTTTCATAGATGATAGTTTATCTGTAAACGTAACGTCCTTTTTTTTGTGTCGTGTTGCCGTATTGTATGGCTTGTGTCGGACAGTGATGTATGCACGACAAGCATTGGGTGCAATTAGTTTTCCAAACAGGTTTTTTCGCAACCATGTCTATAGTTCCTATCGGACATACTTGGGCGCACAAACCGCAACCTATGCAAGCATCGGTCGTATGGAACGATTTGCTGCTCATCATGTGTTTGCAGAATTGCGGATAGATAAAATGCGACTTGATATATGGCAAAGAACCTCGTTTGTAATGTGCTATCGGTTTGTCGGCTTTGATGGCCGCTAACAATGTGGGTAGCGTTTGTTTGGCTGCTTCTTTTTTTTGCACTTCAATTGCTTTGGAATCGACGTCGAATCCTGGGAAAACAATGTAATTGTTTGGCATTTGCACCGAGTAGATATGTTGCGTTGCCCATCCTTTTTCGGACAATAAAGCACGCATTTGTCGGTCGGCATTGCCACACTCGTCGCCACATGTAAACACAACAAATATGTGTTGTGGTGTTGCGATAGAGGTTTGCAGGCGTTGTACAAATTGTACAACCAACGGAGGCACACCCCATGAATGAATGGGACATACAATTCCGAGCCATTCCGATGGTGTGATGTCGAATTGCGGCTCGGGTGTTTGCGTATCATAATACGCTGCCATATTGACCAATTTATCTTGTAGCGTTGTGGCCATCGTTTGCGCCACCCAATGGGAATTGCCCGTACCCGAAAAATAACAAATCATGCTTAGTTGTCAGTTTTGATTTATGCGTGCAATGTATTTACCGATGATGTCAAATTCCAAATTGACCATCGAACCCACTTGAATGTCGTGAAAATTGGTGTTGTCGAACGTGTACGGAATGATAGCCACCTCGAAACTATTGTCCGTCGGTGTGCAAACCGTCAGCGACACGCCGTTCACCGTGACGGAGCCTTTGTCCACCGTCAAATAGCCGCGGCGACGCATTTCAGGCGTGCTTTCGTATTCGAAACGGAAGTAGTAACTGCCGTCGGCATTGCGTATTTCGGTGCATCGAGCGGTTTGGTCTACATGTCCTTGCACGATGTGTCCGTCGAGGCGACCGTTCATCATCATCGACCGTTCCACATTCACCTTGTCGCCCACGCGGAGCAGCCCGAGGTTGCTGCGGTCGAGCGTTTCTTTCATGGCAGTGACGGTGTAGGTGCCGTTTGTAAGGTTTACCACCGTCAGACACACGCCGTTGTGTGCCACGCTTTGGTCAATTTTGAGTTCATCTACAAACGAGCATTTCAGTGTAAAATGCACATTTTCGCGGTCTTTTTCGATGCCGACCACGGTGGCCGTTTCTTCTACAATTCCTGAAAACATATTATTTGGATATTTGATTTATAATTTTATTGCTTGCAAAGTTAGTTATAATTCACTATTACTTCCGATAAACTATTAATTGTTTATGAAAATCAGTTGAGATATTTGTTACATCCCATAGCTTTTTTTTGTATTGAAACATGTCTGATATGGTTTGTTAGCATGACGTGGATGTTAAAATACTTATTGTTATTTGACAACAAAAGTACAAAAATAATTCTGATTATTGAATATAATTTACTATATTTGCAAAATAAAATTACATCAAAGACAGAAACTAAATAGAATAAATACTGTTTTATCCGAAAAAGACATTTTTCATACATGATTGACAAAGAAACTCGATAAGAGTTTAGTATGATCAATGCCAATGCTTACAATCGGACTCAGCCTCATTAGGAGACCTTGCAACAGATAGCGGAGATACTACAAGTGGATTTAAAGGGTTTAATAACTGATAAAAAAGATAGGTGACATGAAACAATTCTCGGAAGCGACACGGGTACAAATGCCTGCAATGGTTCATCTTACCCGAATAGGATATACTTACTTGGGCAAGTTGAGTGAGGATAAGAATGGCACAGTCTATGACGGTGACACAAATATTCTTTTGCAGGTATTTGAACGGCAGTTTAAGAATCTGAATCCCGGACATGAGGGAGAATATCTACAAGTATTGAAAGATATTCGCAAGGAACTGAATGATGACGACCTTGGTCGTGGCTTTTATAATCGTCTGAAAGCTGTATCTCCTGTGAAATTGATTGATTTCGATAATATCTGGAATAATACTTTTCATGTCACTGCCGAATTTACTTGCAAGAACGGACAAGACGAGTTTCGGCCAGATATTACCTTGTTTGTGAACGGTTTGCCTCTATGTTTTGTAGAAGTGAAGAAACCTAACAATCATGGAGGTATGCTGGCGGAGAGCGCACGAATGAATAAAGAACGCTTCCCAAATAAAAAGTTTCGCCGCTTCATCAACATTACGCAGTTGATGATATTTAGCAACAATATGGAGTATGATGTGCTTGGTGGCATTGTTCCCATACAAGGGGCTTTTTATTGCACTGGTGCACGTTCATCTGCTCCATTCAACTGTTTCCGTGAAGAGAATTTAAGTGGTCAGAAAATTGCACCATTCCATCGTGACTATCCTTATCGGGATATTGACGAGGCATTGGAAAAACAGATATTGTCTGACTATAATTGTCAAGTCATTCATACAAGTCCAGAATATCAGACCAATCTTGACTTTAATACACCCACCAATAGGATATTGACCTCTATGTGTTCGCCGGAACGTTTGCTGTATATTATCAAATATGGCATAGCATACGTCAGGATGGAGCGAGAAGTAGATGGTAAGATTGAATCTACCGACCAAAAACATATAATGCGTTATCAGCAACTGTTTGCATCATTGGCTGTTCGTGAAAAAATATCAGAAGGTATAAAATCGGGCGTGGTATGGCACACACAAGGCAGTGGTAAAACAGCCTTGTCTTATTATCTGACCTATATACTCAACGATTATTATTCCAAGCAAAATAAGGTGGCGAAATTCTATTTCATCGTTGACCGTCTTGATTTGTTGGAACAAGCCACCCAAGAGTTTGAGGCACGTGGATTGGTGGTTTCAACAGCTAATACAAGAGCCGAACTGATGGAACAGTTTCGCAGTAACCAAGCCCAGCAGGGTGTAAGCGGTCAGGCTGAAATTACGGTGGTGAACATACAACGCTTTGCGGAAGACAAGGAAAAAGTACGCATCAATGATTATGCAACCAATCTCCAACGGATTTTCATTCTTGACGAAGCACATCGTGGCTATAAACCCGGTGGTTGTTTTCTTGCCAATCTTTTTGATGCAGACACTGTTGCAATAAAAATTGCTCTTACGGGCACTCCATTGTTGAAAGAGGAACGTGCCAGTTGTAAGGTTTTTGGAAACTATTTACATACCTATTATTATGACAAGTCTATTGCCGATGGTTATACGCTGAAAATAATCCGTGAGGACATAGAAACCTCCTACAAAGAACGACTTTCCGATGTGTATGACAAACTGGATACATTGGTACAGAAAAAAGATATTCGTAAATCGGAAATCATAGAGCATCCGAGGTATGTAAACGAGTTGGCTCGCTACATTATGACTGACCTAAAAGAGTTCCGCAAAATACAGGGTGATGACACTTTGGGCGGTATGGTTATCTGCGAGACCAGCGAGCAGGCACGGCGACTTTATGATGTGTTCCAAGAAGAATGGCAAAAATACCAACCGAAGCCTATCAAGATTAAACTTCCTGATGGCTCGTATGTTGTAGGTGAACCGGAAATGGATTATAAATCAAAGTATAGACCGCTGAAAGCAGGGATTATTCTTCATGATACGGATGATAAAGAAATGAGAAAGCAGATCGTCAAGGACTTCAAGAAAAACATGACGGTGGATATTCTCATCGTCTTCAATATGCTTCTGACTGGTTTTGATGCCCCTCGTTTGAAGCGGTTATATTTTGGTCGTAAATTGAAAGATCATAATTTGCTCCAAGCTATTACCCGTGTGAATCGCCCATATCCGGGAATGCGTTATGGTTTTGTCATTGATTTTGCTGACATCAAACGCAATTTCGAAGAAACAAACGAGGCGTATCTGCAGGAACTGAACCGTTTCAACGATGTGGACGAGACAGGTGAATCTGCTGCCACCGACACGTTTACACAAATCATAGAGGACAAAGAAGCAATTTTGACGCAAATGAAACAAGTGCGTCAAATACTGTTTGATTATACTTATGACAATGCGGAAGAGTTCTCGTCCGAAATCTCCACAGAAGAAGACAAGGCTGTGCTGCTCGACCTGAAACAGGCTCTGGAATCGGCAAAGAATATGGCGAACATTGTACGTACTTTCGGGGACGAGGATATGAAAGAGCAATTCGCCAAACTTGAAATTACAAAGTTGCCGCAATTGCTGTCTGAAGTACAAAGGCGTATTGATATCATTAATCAAAAGGAGGCTTTTAGCGTAGGCGATGAAACAAAAACGCTTATCAACGAAGCCATGATGGATATTGAGTTCACTTTCTCTAAAATTGGGCAAGAAGAAATGCACCTTATATCTGGAGGAATGGAACTGAAAGAAAAATGGCAGCGTACAATTACTGCATTTACGCAAAACTTTGACCAAGAAGACCCGGAATTCATGTCGTTGCGTGACGCTTTTATGGAACGATTCAAAGAACATGGATTTGTAATAGACAGCATAGCTAAGTTTAATGAGGAAACGCAAGCATTGGATGAAATTATAGATCGTTTGCAAGACATGCAAAAGCGTAACAATGCTTTGTTGAAAAAGTATAAAGGTGACGTGAAGTTCGCTCGTGTACACAAGCGTATACGTGAAGTAAATAAACAGAGGGAAGAGAAGGGACAGAAACCCATATTCTCTTTCCTTGATGAAGAAATTGTAACCATCCTCAATATTATAAAAGAGGGTATAGATGTCAAAGTGTATGACCGTAACGACATTCTGAAAAAGGATGCTTATTTTAATCGTACGGTGATGGCACTTATCAATGGGTGCCTGTATCATTTCCCGCAGCTAAAGCCGGAAATGGAGGACTACAAGTTTATCCAAACACGTATTTCGCAACAATATATCAACCAATATAACGCCACTTACGGCATTGCATAAAAATTATGTCTGACATTAAAGAAAAAACATTAAAGCTCATTGACGGCCTGAAAGCCACCTGCCAGGCATACGGCATGGGCAACGACGGCAACGAGTATAAGATCATCACTCAGGTATTTCTCTACAAGTTCCTGAACGACAAGTTCGGCTATGAGGTGAAGAATGCCAAAAGCGATATTGCCAGAAAACTCAACGGCGAAGAGAAATGGGAAACGGCATACGCCAATCTTTCCGACGATGAACGGATGTTTATCCAGAGTGCCATTTCGCCGGATGTTCCGATGCTTGAACCTTATCACCTGATTGCCAACCTCTGGAATCAGCAGGGAAAGGGCGACTTCGACATGATTTTTGATGCCACAATGACGGATATTGCGGAGAAGAATGCCGACATTTTCTCCACACAGACAACGGCAAACACGAAGATTCCCTTGTTTGAGCCGCTCACTCCTTTTGTGACCGACACGGCACAACGTGCGCCTTTTGCCCGTGCGCTGGTGGATAAACTCGTCAACTTCTCTTTTGAAGAAGCCTTTGCTCAGAACTACGACTTCTTTTCCAGCATATTTGAATATCTGATCAAGGACTACAATACTGCCGGTGGCGGCAAGTATGCCGAATACTATACGCCTCACGCCATCGCGACCATCATGGCCCGTCTGCTCGTGGGCGACAATGCCGACCTGCACAGCATGGAGTGCTACGACCCATCGGCAGGAACGGGAACTCTACTGATGGCACTCAGCCATCAGATAGGCGAAGACCGCTGCACCATCTTCTCGCAGGACATCTCTCAGCGGAGCAACAAGATGCTGAAACTCAACCTGTTGCTCAACGGACTTGTGTCGTCGCTCGACAATGCCATTCAAGGCGACACGCTCGTAAGCCCCTATCACAAAAGCGACGACGGACAACAGTTGCGCCAGTTTGACTTTGTCGTCAGCAATCCGCCCTTCAAGATGGACTTTTCCGATACGCGGGAAAAAATTGCTGCCATGCCGGCACGTTTTTGGGCTGGAGTTCCCAATGTGCCTGCCAAGAAGAAGGAATCGATGGCAATATACACCTGCTTTATCCAGCACGTCATCAATTCACTGAAAAAGACAGGTAAGGGAGCGATTGTCATTCCTACGGGATTTATCACAGCCAAAAGCGGTATCGAGAACAAGATTCTCCATGAAATAGTAGACAAAAAGGTGGTGTATGGCTGCGTTTCCATGCCAAGCAACGTGTTTGCCAATACGGGAACGAATGTCAGTGTGCTCTTCTTCGACATGTCGGCAACCTCCGACAAGGTGATTCTGATTGATGCCAGCAAGATGGGCGAAGAATACAAGGATGCCAATGGACTGAAAAAGGTTCGTCTGAACGATGACGAGATAGAAAAGATAGTCGGCACATTCCAGCGCAAGGAGGTTGTGGACGACTTTTCAGTGGCTGTCACTTATGACGAAATCAAGGAAAAGGGTTACAGCCTTTCTGCCGGACAGTATTTCGACATCAAGATTGACTATGTAGATATAACGGAAGACGAGTTTAATGCCCGTATGGCAAATTACAAACAAACGCTTTCCGAGCAATTTGCAGAAAGTCATCGGTTGGAAGAAGAAATCATGAAACAGTTGGATGCTTTGCATTTCAACGCAAATGTAGGTAACAATGAGTAAAGGATTGACCATCATAGATAAGGACTACACCCAGTGGGTAGAAGACCTTAGTGTGCGTTATCGCCAAAGTCAAATCAAGGCTGCCGTAAGAGTAAACCGAGAACTGCTCAAGTATTATTGGGAACTCGGCCGAGATATAGAAAAAATGCACGTTGAAGAACGTTGGGGACAGAGTGTCATTAAAAATCTCTCTGTGGATTTGCAACTCAAGAATCCAAACTCAACAGGACTTTCACGTACCAACATCTACTATGCAAAGAAATTTTATTTGCTTTATTCCCAATACCTAAAAGTTGTCCCACAAGCTGTGGGACAATTGGAGGATGGAAATGCTCCACAAGTCACGGAAGATTCCTCTGAAGTTGTCCCACAAGTTGTGGAACAATTAGAAGAAATGCTTTTTTCCATACCTTGGGGACACCATCGTTATTTGATTGACAGATATGGAACTGAACCAGAAA
>JBJEJW010000037.1:0-16047 GCA_051878315.1 Paludibacteraceae bacterium
AAAGGTAAACATATTTTTTTGTAAAAACAATACGAGAAAACTCGTATTTTTGCAATGCGTTTTTCGGCAGCAAAATACCGCTTTTCGACACAAAATCGACGAAATTACGTCATCGGCTTGCAACAAACGGAAAAAAAGCGTAACTTTGGCAGTTAATTGCATTGGTATGGTTCTGAATTACATTTGGATAGGATTTTTGCTGACGGCCGTGGCAGTGGCATTACTGCAACTATGCGTATCGGGCGACGGCACCGCGCTGAATGCAGTGATGGATTCGATGTTTGCGTCGGCCAAAACCGGTTTCGAAATATCCATCGGGCTGACAGGCGTACTATCGTTGTGGCTCGGCATCATGAAAATAGGCGAACGCGGTGGCGCCGTTGGTTTTCTGTCGCGCCTGACTGCACCGTTTTTCTGTAAAATTTTCCCCGAAGTGCCCCGCAATCATCCGGCCATGGGCACCATGTTTATGAATCTGTCGGCCAACATGCTCGGCCTCGACAACGCTGCCACGCCACTCGGTCTGAAAGCAATGAAAGAGTTGCAGGAGTTGAATCCGAAAAAGGACACCGCCTCGAACGCCGAAATCATGTTTTTAGTGCTCAACACGTCGGGACTGACACTGATACCGATAACCATAATGACCTACCGTGCGCAATTCGGCGCCGCCAACCCGAGCGATGTGTTTCTGCCCATACTGATGGCCACATTTTTCTCGTCGTTGGTAGGACTGATAGCAGTGGCCATTGCGCAAAAAATCAATCTGTTTCAGCGTAACATCGTGCTGACGCTTGGCGGCCTCACCGCGTTGATTGTAGGCATGATAGTGCTGTTTTCGCAGATGAGCCAAGAGAATCTGACGCGCTACTCGTCCATCGTAACCAACGTGGTGCTGCTGGGCATAGTGTGCAGTTTTGTGATAGCAGGCATGGTGAAAAAAATCAATGTGTATGATGCCTTTGTCGAAGGCGCCAAAGAGGGTTTCAAAGTGGCTGTCGGCATCATTCCCTACCTGATAGCCATATTGGTGGCCATCGGCATGTTTCGTGCGTCGGGCGCCATGGATTGGCTGTTGCTCGGTGTCGAGAAAGCGTTTGCCGCCATCGGGTGCGACACCGACTTTGTGAACGCACTGCCCACCGCCCTGATGAAACCTTTGAGCGGTAGCGGCGCACGCGGCATGATGCTCGATGCGATGAATACCTACGGCGCCGATTCGTTTGCCGGACGCTTGTCGTGCATCGTGCAAGGCTCCACCGACACCACATTCTACATTTTGGCACTCTACTTTGGCTCGGTGGGCATCACCAAAACACGCAACGCCCTTGTGTGCGGTCTGATAGCCGATTTTGCCGGCATCATAGCCGCCTTGCTAATCGGATATTTGTTTTTTCATTAACCGAACAATATGATTTCGTACAACACCGAACATGTGAAAATGCCTGCACTGCAACGCCGCGCCACCAATGCGTGGATTCGCGCCGTAGCCGCCCGCTATGGTAAAAAAGTGGGCGATGTGGCCTATATTTTTTGCGACGATGCCAAAATACTCGAAGTCAATCGGCAATATCTGCAACACGACTACTATACCGACATCATCACTTTCGATTACTGCGAGGGCGACACGTTACACGGCGACATTTTCATCAGTCTGGACACGGTGCGCAGCAACGCTGCCGAATATGGCGCTACCTTCGACAACGAACTGCACCGCATTCTCATTCACGGCATTTTGCACCTATGTGGTCAAGCCGACAAAACACCCGAAGCCCGCGCCGAAATGACCCGCAAAGAGAACGACGCACTGACGTTGCTAACCCAAACCTGCACAATTGAATGAAACGCATTACGACATATTTCGGCGGAATCAAAGCATTGATTATCTATCTGTTAGGCGGAGCATTGGCTTTGTCGTGCGCTAATCGCGGCAGCGGTCCACAGGGCGGTCCGAAAGACATAGCGCCGCCCATCCCCGTCGGCAGCAAACCCGAAAACGGCGCACGCAATTACAACAAACCGACAGTCGAAATCAACTTCAACGAAATCGTGCTGCTCGAAAAGGCCTACGAAAAGGTGGTCGTGTCGCCACCACAAGCCAAATCGGCCATCGTCAAGGCTTACGGCAAAAAAGTGACTGTGGAACTACTCGACTCGTTGAAATCCAACCGCACCTACATCATCGATTTTGCCGACGCCATTGTCGATAACAACGAGAAAAATCCGCTGAAAGACTACTTCTTCACCTTCGCGACGGGCGACGAACTCGATTCGCTGATGCTGGGCGGTACCGTCATCGACGCCCACACACTGAATCCGACCGGCGGCATCGTAGTCGGGTTGCACAGCAATTTGACCGACTCGGCTTTCACGACACAACCGTTCGACTACATTACGAAAACCAACGACGAGGGACAATTCCGGATTAAAGGCATCGCCGCAGGCTCGTACAAAGTGTATGCGCTCGGCGACATGAACAGCAATTTCACATACGACAAAGGCGAGAGCATGGCCTTTTGGGATTCAATCATCGTACCGGCCATCGACCTGACAGAAGAAATCGACACCATTTGGCGCGACTCTGTTACCATTGACACCGTCATCACACACACACACCGGCAATACACATCCGACATCATTCTGCGCAGTTTCACCGAAGATTTCAAACGCGCCGGATTCATCAAAGCCGAACGCCCCGAGCCCTACAAAATGGTGCTGTATTTCAACGCTCCGAACGACTCGATGCCACACATCGAACCGCTGAACTTTGTCATCGACAGCACTTGCCGTCAACAAACAAACGACACACGCGACACACTCGTATATTGGTTTGCCGACACATTGCTATGGCAACAAGATACGCTGTCGTACATGCTGACATACCAAAAAACCGACTCGCTCGACCAACTTGCATGGCAAACCGACACACTGCAAACCGTTTATCGCGCAAAAAAATCGAGCAACAAAAAAAACACCACCGACGACAAGCACAAACAGAAAACCGAATTTCTGAAACTGCAAACAAACGCATCGGGTACCTTCGATTTGTACAATCCTATCAACCTGTCGTTTGATGTACCAACCACACGCGACACCACCAAACGCATCGCCGTCGAACTGCAAATCGACACGTTGTGGCAACCGGTGCCGGCCACATTCGTCGATACCGACACACTTGGTCGCCACTACCGCATTGACTACGCATGGGAACCTGAAAAAAAATATCGCATCACCATCGACTCGGCCGCGTTTACGGGTATCAACGGACTGCACACCAACACATACGAAAGCACAATAAGTATCAAATCGTTAGAGAGTTACGCTACATTTTACCTCATTCTGAAACACTTGGAAGGCAACGAAATAGTGGAACTGCTCGATAAAGACGAACAAGTAGTACGCACCGCGCCGGCCGAAGCCGAAACCGTTTTCAAATATCTGAACCCCGGCGACTATTTCCTGCGATTATTTATCGACACAAACGGCAACGGTCGTTGGGATACCGGCCTCTACGACGACAAGCGACAGCCCGAAGATATGTTTTACTTTCAGTACAAGATAACCATGCGCGCCTTTTGGGACATCGAAGAGACATGGGACTACCGCACCTTGCCATTGACACAACAAAAGCCCAAAGAATTGAGCAAAAACAATAAAAAGAAAAAATAAAAATTTAAGTACCATGAAAATACTTGTTGTAGATGACGAACGCAGCATCCGAAACACGCTGAAAGACATTTTGGAGTTTGAAAAATACGACATCGATCTGGCCGAAGATGGTCTGATAGCCCTCGAAAAAGTAAAACACACCACGTACGACGCCATCTTTCTCGACATCAAAATGCCGCAAATGGACGGCATCGAAGTACTCGAAAAAATGCGTACCGACGGCATCGACACACCCATCATCATGATTTCGGGGCACGGCAATATCGAAACGGCAGTCGAGTGCATCAAAAAAGGCGCATACGATTTCATCGAAAAGCCCATCGACCTGAATCGCCTATTGGTGGCCGTGCGCAACGCACTCGACAAAACCAACCTCGTAACACAAACCAAACTGCTGAAAAAGAAAGTCAATAAAAAATATGCCATGGTGGGCAACTCGGAATCGGTATGCCGCCTGCGCGACCTTATATCCAAAGTAGCGCCAACCGATGCGCGCATACTCATCACCGGCGACAACGGCACCGGCAAAGAAGTGGTAGCACGCCAAATATACGAGCAAAGCAACCGCGCCAACGCTCCGTTTATCGAAGTGAACTGCGCCGCCATACCTTCCGAACTCATCGAAAGCGAACTGTTCGGACACGAAAAAGGCGCATTCACATCGGCCATCAAAACACGCACCGGCAAATTCGAGCAAGCAGACAACGGCACCATCTTTCTCGACGAAATAGGCGATATGAGTCTATCGGCACAAGCCAAAGTGCTGCGATGTCTGCAAGAAAACGTCATATCGCCCGTGGGCAGCGACAAACTTGTGAAAATCAACGTACGCGTCATTGCCGCCACCAACAAAAACCTGCGCAAAGAAATTGAAGCCGGTAACTTCCGCGAAGACCTCTTCCACCGCCTGAACGTCATACCGATACATGTGCCGTCGCTCGCCGAACGCCCCGACGACATTCCGCTGCTGGTAGAACACTTCACCACGCAAATTTGCGAAGAGCAAGGCATCGCAGTCAAATCATTCAACCGCGACGCCGTCAAACTGCTACAACAGCACACATGGCTCGGCAATATACGCGAATTGCGCAACGTGGTAGAACGCCTCATTATCCTTTCGGGGAAAGAAATCACAGCCAACGATGTCGAACAATTTGCATAAAAATAAAATGATGAAAAAGTTTTGCTTTCTGTTTTTAGTTTGTTCTCTGTTTCCCGTCTGCACAGTTAAAGCACAATGTCTTAGAAACGACAAACTATATGATAATTATAGAACAATCCAAGTATCATACATAACATTGATTAACGGATACGACCTATCTGTACGCGGATATGACATGTATTTAACTGCTGAACAAAATACAGAATCGAATAGTGTTGATTATGTTATAAATATAGTTACCGGGTATTATTTATCCCAAAACGACATTTTGTTGTTCAAACTAACCAATGGAGAACTGTTAAAATTAACTGCACATTCAGTTACGCGTACAGAACACAAAAAAATCAGCCCAACAGCAGATAACCTACTTTTTGGAACAGGTAATCACGAAATATCAACAGAATATACATACACTGCTCAATTTAGTTTATCAAAATCTGAATTAGAAAAATTAGAACTCGGGGTTGCTGTGGCAAGAATTTCATATTACGATACTTATCTCGAAAAACGTTGGCGTAGAGATAAAATAGGAAAATTCATCAAGCAATCACACAAACTCATAGAAGAACGCTTATCTCAACCTTTTGGCGAAAATCTTTACGAAGGACTATAAAATATGGAACTCACGCTCGCAACTCTTGACAACATTCGCATAGTGGCGCGCCAATTCGTCGAAGCCATAGGCAACCGCACACACATCGCCTTCTACGGCGAGATGGGCGCCGGCAAAACCACATTCATCAAAGCAGTATGCGACGAACTCGGTGTAATCGATACCGTCAATTCGCCCACATTCTCCATCGTCAACGACTACGAAACCGCCGACGGCCGCCACATCTATCACTTCGACTTCTACCGTTTGAAATCGCCACAGGAAGCACTCGATTTCGGCATCGAAGAATACTTCGCAAGCGGACAATTATGCCTGATGGAATGGCCCGAAGAAATTGGTCCGCTACTGCCGGATGACACCGTAAAAATTACCATTACCGTGGACGACGACGGTGGTCGCCATATTCATTTCTGACATCACCAAAAATCTAAATATCATGAAAAGAATCCGTTTTTCACTACTATTCGCACAACTGTGCATTCCCACATTCATGTTTGCGTGGGGACTGGAAGGACACCGCATCATCGGCGAAATAGCGCAGCAACACCTGACCAAAAAAGCGCAAAAACAGGTAGTAGCCGTATTAGGAGGCTCTACCGTAGCCATGGAGGCTAATTGGGGCGATTTTGTCAAAAGCGACACCGCCTATCGCGCCTGTTCGTCGTGGCACTACAACAACTTCGAGGCCGGCCTCGACCGCGCTACGTTCGATAGTCTCGCCATGTGCCAAGACCGCGGCGAAGCCGTTTATCGCATCTACGATTTGGCCGACCGTCTGCGCCAAAACCCTAACGACACGGTAGCGCTGCGATTTCTCATTCACATCGTAGGCGACATTCATTGCCCAATGCACATGGGACGTCCCGACGACCGCGGCGGCAACAAAATCAAAATCACTTGGTTCGGACACGACACCAATTTACACGCCCTATGGGACGACATCCTCATCGACGGGCAAAAACTCAGTTACACCGAATACGCCGCACACATCATGCGCACGCAACCTGTCCGATACGAGAAATACGAACCCGCACAAGTGCTCGATTGGGCATGGCAAACCGTTCAAAACGGCAATCGCATCTACGACAATACAGAACTGACAAAACGTCCCTACAACTACATCTTTGAATTTAAGGATATGTGGGAAAGCAGCCTTATGCTTGGCGGGCTGCACCTGGCCGCCCTGCTGAACGACATCTACAAATAAGGCTACAAAAACCATACAAAAATAGCACTCGGCCAAGACAGTCGAGTGCTATTCCGTTTTTACAGCGCCGTCGGCAACCCCGTAGTCGCGCTTGCACGGTTTCTATTTTTTTTCTTCTTTACCACAAGCCTGATACAATGCAATGGCAACTATCGAAGGCCGGCTAAAACGTCGCTGTAAGTGTATTATTTTTTGGCTTTTTTGAGTGCCTGCACCTCCTCATTGGCTTTTCTCCGAACACTTTTATCGGCATTATCACATTTTTCTAACGCAATCTCCAAACGATTCGCTTGCGGCTCTTGCAAATAGCCGGATTTCGCCAATACAAATAACGGAAGCATTTTTTCCTCCAATTCAACTTGCTGCTTTTGGAGTTTCTTGATGGCCGAAACACTGCCTTTTTTCACCTCTTCGATGGTTGCTTGGTATTGCTCCAGCATTTTTTCCACCTCGACAACCGCGGATTCGTATTCTTTGCTCATTTCGGCTTTAACATACTCGTACACCTCTTTTTCTTCGGCGCTTGTAATCAGTTTATCCTCCAAAGCAGCATTTTTCGCTTTGACGTATCTGTTGGCCGCCATTTCATTCTCGACCTCCAACAGCGTCACATTTTTCATAATAGACACAACTTCTTGTCTATCGCCCTTTTCTGTGGCATCTTTCAGATTTTCGGCCTGCGATTTTATATCTGTTCCACACGATGCAAACAGCAATCCGGAGGCAAACACTATTGAATATAAATAAACACGTTTCATTGTTTTGTAATTTTTATAGATTTGACATTAGTTTTATTTGAATCCATTGTCGAGCTTTACCATTCTGTTTCGTCATAGTCATAGTCCTCGTCGTCAGTGTCGTCGTCGAACGGCGTGGAAGCACTCTCGGCCTTTTTGTTCTCCTGCTCGATTTGATAAACAGCCGCCTTAAACACATCGTTTTCGGCATACTTCATCAAAGCGTCCGCTTTTTCAATGCGCAGGTTCAACTCTTCGTTGAAATACTTCTGCACCGAAGCCTTGGCCGCAGCCACTTTATTCATTTTCTCCAACACTTCTTTCACTTTGGCAATCTTGTCAGTTTTGCCCTTATTGATGTCGGCCAACAACTCAACATAGTCGTCAACGCACGATTCATAGTCGTCAACAAGATAACCATACTTTTTAGTCATTTCGCCGGAAACAAACTCGATAATCTCATACTTGTTGTCGTCAGTGAGGAAATCGTCCGTCGCAACGAAATTGACAGCGGCATTTTGGGCCTGCGCCAACTCGAACGACTTCATGGCGGCTACCACGGCCGCTTTGTCACCTTTTTCGACCGCTTTTTCCATTTTGTTTGCAGCCGACTCTAATTGGTTTGTGCCGCACGAGGCACACAACACACTCACGCTGATTGTCATCAGAGCGATTTTTAATGTTTTCATACTGTTAATATTTAGTTGTTTTTATTTGCCTACTCTTTTCAGGATTTTCGGCTGACTCCGTTGTAAAAATCAAAATTGAAAAATAGCATAAATAGCATAAATAAATACGGCAAGTTTCAAACACGTGTCGGCGAAATAGGCCGCAGTTGCCGAAGCAGCACTTTTGAGGGCACATACAGCTCCGTTTTTATTGGTCAACTCGAGCAAAAACGCGAACACAAACGGCAGCACAAGCAATGCCACCACTGCAATCAACAGCACAAGTGCTGCCGAATCGACACCGCTCACACCTATCAACAGGAGCAAACCGATAATCGAACCGATGGTTGTACCCCAAGTAGCGCGTTTACTGTACTCATAGAGTTTCTTGACCAATTTAACAAGCACTTTCGAAGCAATCATGCTGGCCACAGCCAAAGCAGCAGCAATGACCACAACATACCACTCGAAAGGCATATCGAGGCACCATTTGGCTAAAATAGTAGCCAACACAACAGCAATCGGACCGGGAACTTTATTAACAAAACATCCCAGAAAACCAAAACAGAGCAATAGGGCAATAAGAACCCACCATAAAATTGTTAACATAATGATAAAAATTAAATTAGTAATTAGTAATTAATGATTAGTTTTCGAACATTTCCATCATGTCGTTGGCATTGTTGAGCATGTTTCCCATCGACTTGATGGCATTCTCCTCCAAAACCAATGTCGCCACGGCAATACGTTCCAAATCCTCTTCTGTAAAGTCTGACTCCTCGTATTTCGAGTCCAACTTGTTCAAAATCTGCGTTGCTTTAACGGCATCGCCTTTGTCGCAGGCTTTCTCATAATCCTTAATCAAGGATTCTTTTCCCGAGCAGGAAACCAATGCTACAGCCAGCATGGCTCCCATAAAAAACTTTGTAAACTTCATAATAATAGAATTAAATTAGTAAATAAAAATTAGTTTTCAATCATTTTCAAAATAGTGTGATATGCGCGTTACATCAATTGCTGCAATGCGTCCAGCATTTGCCCTTCGACCTCCAATATTTGCTGTACGTCTTTGATGGCTTTTTGTGTTTCGTCGTCAAAAATCGACTCACCGGAACCCGATTTGGCCTTCTCCAATTCGATATTGGTCAGTTCAACGCCGGCCACTTTATCGTAAATTGCTTTGGCCTGCTCATATGTATAATGTTGATAGGCGTAGGTCTTCAGCGTTATTTCCATCTGTCCGTCCACATCTTCAGCCAACAACATATTCCATTCTTCGGCCGACACCTCCAACGAAGACAATTCCACATCGCCGGCATTGAGCAGTTGTCCGCGAATATTGGCGACTTCGGGTTGATACTTGGCCTTGTTCGACAACTGATTGTACGATTTATTGTTGGCAATCGTCAGTTTGACACGCACCTGCCAATCGCCACCTACCTGCACCAGGCTCACTTTGCAATCGTCGCCATCGACCTTAAACAGATTGGCATGTTTCCCTTTGAGCACCACCGACGACGAAGCAAGTTTTTTGGACTCTTCCGTTGGTTGCGACTCCGGTTTACCGCCACATGCGTACAGCATAGACGCACACATAAAAAATAACAACAACTTTTTCATAAATACATTAATTTATTTTATTTGCCTACTCTTTTCAGGATTTTCGGCTGACTCCGGTAGAAAAAATTAAGCACTTGTTTTGGCACTGCAAAGTAATATAAAAAAATTAATTAAACTGCATAATTTTTTGGTCCTTATTAGTCCTTTTTGATACATGCCCTACTTCCAACTATTATGCGTTTGATATATAAAACAGAATTTTCTTCGCCACAGAAACAATATAATCACAAAAAGGTCGTTTTAGTTAAGCTATATCAAGAGGAAGAAAGTGCCAACAAATGGAGTTATTAAATAATTCCTTCAGTCAGTTTATAAAAAGGTATATCCAAAGCAGTACAGATACACCGCATTGTATTCACTGTCAAGTTTGTGCGGCCGGCTTCGATGCGGCATAAATTTGATGGCTCGATGTCGCTACGCAACGCCAATTCGTATTGTGTAATGCCTGCCGTGTTGCGCAGTTGGCGTACACGCTGCCCGATGATGCGGTTGGTGGCGTAATCGGTGAACATTTTTTAGAAAAAAGTTTGTAAATACAAAATAAAAGACGTATCTTTGCAGGGTACTTATCAAGCGCACAACTTGTAATTTTTTATAAGATACTGATTTATAAGATACTGATGTATAATATTTGCAATCAAATATTGATTGGTCGAACTATAAAAGAATCAAAAAAATAGCGGTTGTTCCCGAGATAGCACAATAAAAACGACCGATTGTTTTTGGCCGAAAAACTACCCTCTTATTAAGGGATCGAGAACAACGCAATTTTTCGGGCAGAGTACCAAAACAATGAGGAGAAATAATAATAAGGGCGAAAGATTTTTGCCCATTTAACACAAAAAAAGACGCCCTACGGGACGTCTTTTTAACATTTATGACAGCAACTGATTAAATCTTGCGGAAAATGACAGCCGCATTATGACCACCGAAACCAAACGTGTTCGACAACACGGCTCGCAATGGGCGTTTCTGTGCCTTATTGAATGTAAAATTCAAGTCATAATCCACTTCGGGGTCTTTGTCTTCTTCGGTGAAGTTGATAGTCGGTGGAACAATACCGTCTCGCAAGGCCAACACACTGATAACCGCTTCCAACGCGCCGGCGCCGCCCAGCAAATGGCCTGTCATCGACTTAGTAGCGCTCATATTGAGTTTGTATGCCCACGCACCAAATACATCTTTCACGGCACGCATTTCGGCCACATCGCCCAACGGCGTGGACGTACCATGCAAATTTATGTAATCAATATCCTCGATACACATTTCGGCATCAGCCAACGCATTGCGCATCACCAGCGACGCGCCTTTGCCATCGGGGTCGGGTGCTGTCATGTGGTACGCATCGGCACTGAGGCCGCATCCGGCCAATTCTGCATAAATTTTCGCACCGCGTGCCACTGCGTGTTCATACTCTTCGAGTACCAACACCGAACTACCTTCGCCAAGCACAAATCCGTCGCGACTTTTACTGAATGGGCGCGACGCCGTTTCGGGCGTATCGTTGCGTGTCGATAAAGCATGCATGGCGCAAAAACCGCCGATGCCACACGCTGTAACCGCAGCCTCGGCACCGCCAACAACCATAACGTCGGCCTTGTGCAAACGAATATAATTGAACGCTTCGGAAATAGCGTGATTCGACGACGCGCATGCCGCCGCAGTAGCAAAATTCGGTCCTCTGAATCCGTATTTGATAGAGATGAGACCCGATGCCATATCGGGTACAAATTTTGGTATCAAAAACGGATTGAAACGTGGCCCGATAGTGTCGCGAATAGCGGCATAGTCGATAAGTTCCTCTTCAAAACTTTTCAAACCGCCGGTGCCAACGCCGAACACTACACCAACACGATCTAAATCGGTGTGTTCCAAATCGATACGAGCATCGGCAATGGCTTCGTCGGCCGCTACCATCGACATTTGTGCAAAGCGGTCCATTTTACGTGCCTCTTTGCGGTCGATAAACTGCAAAGGATCAAAATTTTTCACTTCGCACGCAAACCGTACTTTCAGTTTCGATGCATCGAACAATGTGATGGGGGTTGCGCCGCTGCGGCCATTAACAACACTGTCCCACAAGTCGGGGACAGTGTTACCAAGCGGTGTAACAGCACCAAGGCCTGTTACTACAACTCGTTTTAATTCCATAAAAAGGAGATAAATGCGTCAATTTTTAAGCTACAGCTGCTTCAATTTGAGCAACTGCATCGCCCACTGTGGAAATTTTTTCAGCTGTTTCTTCCGGAATTTGAATATTAAATTCTTTTTCAAATTCCATGATCAATTCAACCGTATCAAGCGAATCGGCACCAAGGTCGGCTGTGAAACTGGCCTCGTTCGTTACCAACGATGCATTAACGCCTAATTTCTCCACAATTATCGCTTTTACCTTTTCTTCTACTGCAGACATAATGTAAAAATTTAAATTGATAATTTGGTTTATTGTTTGTTGATCCGAAAATCGGTGGCAAAGGTACGATTTTTTTTTGAATCAGGAACACTTTTCAACCCACAATTTCAACATAATACGCTAAAATGCCCTAATAATCAATGATTCAGCGTAACACAAATATTACAAAAAGAACACAAAAAAGTACTATTGGCACTATATTTCGATAAAATTCCATGCAAAAAGTCGGTCAAAACGGTCGTTTTTGGAATAAAATGCGTAACTTTGTCGGCAAATTTTTTGTCAAATGTCATGTTGTTAAGTATTGTTTGGAACGCCAACCCCGTGATTTTTTCCATCGGGACGTTGTCGGTACGTTGGTATGGTTTGTTGTATGCGCTCGGGTTCTTTTTGGGCATCACACTTATTGGGCAGACATTCAAACACGATGGCGCGCCCGATTCGTGGGTTGACAAAGTGTTCATTTGGATGGTGGTGTCCGTTATCGTCGGGTCGCGTCTCGGCCATGTCTTTTTTTACGATTGGGACTACTACAGCCAAAACTTGTCCGAAATCCCCAAAATTTGGCACGGCGGACTTGCCAGCCATGGCGGTGCCATCGCCATCGTGCTGTGTTGCTGGTTACTATCGAAATATATGACCAAACAGAGCATGTGGTGGTTGGGCGATCGTCTATTCATCGGGTGTGCACCTGTGGCGTGCATGATTCGCCTCGGTAATCTGATGAACAGCGAAATTTACGGCACACCTACAAATATGCCGTGGGGATTTGTATTTCTGCGTGGCGACAAACAGTTTTGCGGTACTGTCGATGACTTTGTAGCTTGCCCCGCACCACAAATTTGCTGTCCGTCGTCGGAATGGCTGCCATGTCACCCCACGCAACTATACGAAGCCGGAGCTTACCTCATCGTTGCGGCACTGCTATTGTGGCTCTATTGGAAAAAAGATGGTGGCAAATACTGCGGGTTGCTCACCGGCATCGGATTCACCGGCATTTTCCTCTCGCGACAAATAATAGAACTGCTTAAAAACGACCAATCGGCATTCGAAGCCGATATGATGTTCAATATGGGACAATGGCTCAGCGTGCCGTTCGTCATTTTGGGCATCACACTCATTGTATATGCGCTCAAAAAAGGCAAACGCGAATTTGTACTGCCAAAAGAAGAACCTCAAAACAAGAAAAAGCAAAAATGATTACCGCAGCCGACCTCGCAGCAGTAGGCAAAACCACCCGGACGCACGGCATACACGGTGAGTTGGCGTGTACATTCGACACAACGTTTGACCTCAATCAATGTGCCTACTTCGTGTTCGACATGGATGCTATTTTTGTCCCATTCTTCATCGAATCGTACCGAGACAAAAACGATACAACAACCCTCGTCAAAATAGACGACATCGACGACGAGCCGTCGGCACGTGTGCTATGCGGTA
Organism: Paludibacteraceae bacterium; assembly: GCA_051878315.1. Lineage (GTDB taxonomy): Bacteria > Bacteroidota > Bacteroidia > Bacteroidales > Paludibacteraceae > W0P28-013. Next base: position 13,527 of record JBJEJW010000037.1, read on the forward strand.
AAACCATTTATGTAAAAAAAGAGTTGGTGGCCGACAACGAACACCTCGCGCTCGACTATTTCGTGGGATTTGCCATTGTCGATAAACATGCGGGGCCAATAGGCACCATCAGTGCTGTGGACGACAGCACCGCCAACGCTCTATTTGCCGTGGGCGAACGACTCATTCCCGTCAGCGAAGAATTCATCGAAGCCATCGATCACGACAAACAAACGCTATACATGAACCTACCCGAAGGGCTATTAGTGCTATAACCGATGCGCTACACCAAAATAACATACGCCATTGCGTTGAGTGCGCTGCTCGCGTGCCTGACGACATGCGCACCCGACCCAAAAAACTTGGAACAGCAACTCAACGAGGCCGAAGAAACATTCGCTACCGGCAGCACAGCCGAGGCCGAAAGCCGATTTCTGCGCCTCGCGGAACAGTACACCCAAGCCAACAACCCCGAACGCGTATCGCTGTGCTACTACTACATAGCCACGCTATACCTAAACCAGCGCGACACCATCGGCATGCAGCAGACACTGCACAAAATGTACGAACTACAACAAAGAGAGCCCAACAACAACGCCATCGCATACGACTACCTGTCGGTTCGACAAACGTATAATGTCTGTCAGTTCGAAGAAACCGGCGACACGCTTGCACGCGAACAAGCCATGACCGACGGCAAACGCGCCATCGTCTGCCTTGAACAAATGACAAACGACGAACTGAAGCAACGCAAAGTGAATCCCGTGTGGAACTACTACAACGTGGCCGTATCGTACGACCTGTACTACGACCCGCGCCCGACCGACTCCATCGTCCGCTATCTGGACAAAGCACGCCAAGCCAACACCACACAAACTTTCCTGACGCGCTCGGAACGACTGCAAGGCGACATCTCGATACGCGACCTACAAGCATGGCTCTATCTGTACGACGCACAATACGACAAAGCCGAAGCCGAAATGAACGCCGTACTCGCACTCATCGATACGGTAGAAACCATGAGCCCAAACGCCATACTGACCGAACGCGGCGAAGCTTACGCCTTCATGGTAGAATTGTACGAAACAATCGGTCAACCCGACAAAGCCTTGCACTACCAAAAACTCTACACCGACAACAACAGCGAACGTTTCTCGATAGAGAAAAATCGCGCCTTACACGAAGTGGAAGCACAATACAACATCGAGAAAAAAGACCACACTATCAACGAAATGCGGTGGCTGATAGCAGGACTAATCCTAATTATAATACTCGGCACACTCGTCGGAATACTGCGCCACCTCAACCGCGAACAAACACGCTACGAAGCCGCCGTTGAATCCGATATGACACAACAAGCCCAACACACCACCCTGATGACCATCGTGCAAAACCTGTCGAACGACTTCCCCACGCTGGCACCACGACTGCAAAAAATCGACCTCGCACTGACCGAAGCACTAATTAACGACGCCCACAAATCTTTGAGCCTTGTGGACAAACGCTATATGCTGTGTTTCATCGCCGGATTGAAACCGACCGAAATAGCCACGCTATTCAACGTCGAGCCGGCATCGATTTACACCGTACGCTACCGCATCAAAAAGAAATTCCCAAACGGCTATCCGCTGCCTTTCTGATTCCCCAAAATCACATTTTTTGCCTAATCATACGGACGAAATCAAGATTTGTCTATATGATTATTCGCTGCGCACAACTAACTTTGCACACCGAAAGCAAAATGCCACGTCAATTGTCAAAAAATAGTGTGAAAAATGCTTGCGGTTGTCAGTTATTTTCTGTACATTTGCGGCATATTATGGGGAAGTGTTCCCTGACATTTTTTTGACAATTCGACTTTTGAACTTGGGAAATCTGGTAAATTTTCGATAAGTGATTGAGAAGTCGAAACTTCATCGGTATTCCAAACAAATCAAAAATTTGTTTCCGAGAAGGGGCGTGAGCATTTTTGCTTTCTTTTTTCTCAATCACAGGCATACCAGAGCCTCCCCATAGGAAAAAGTGCAAAAAGTTGACGCCTTTTATTTTTATAAAATTGATAAAAACTATGAAACAGAAACACCTACTTTTGCTTTTGCTGGTCGCTTTTGCAATCAACGCACAAGCGGCGCCAACGTGCCAAAATCTCGCCTACAACGAGTCGTTTGCTACAAGCCTTGGCGAATTTACCGCCTACGACAACGGCGGAACAGCCTCGTGGTATGTAAACACAACGTATGCTTATGCCGTCATCAACGGATACAACAATGGCACGAACGAAGATTGGTTGGTGTCGCCGGCATTCGATTTGAGCGACATGCAATCGGCCTCCATCGCTTTTAGCCACGCCTGTGCGTTTGGCAGCGGTGCTTGGAGCGAGCGCTGCAAACTGAAAATCTCCTCCGACTTTGCCGGCGATGTTCACACCGCTACTTGGACCGATTTGGAGATGACTTTTGCCGGGAGCGGCACAAAATGGTCGTGGGTGGATAACACGATTGCAGTGCCCGACGCGTTTTTGGGACAAGCGAACGTGCGCATT
>JBJEJW010000038.1:0-3262 GCA_051878315.1 Paludibacteraceae bacterium
GGTTGTACATGAAAAGCGGCTGTATGTGGTACGTTTAATTGCTCTGCCATTTTTACTCCTATGATTGATAATGCAAACGGCATCATAAAATGTACGACGTCTGCCCATTCGATGGCTATTTTGAGCTTTTTTTTGCTTGGTTTGGCAAACCTCATTCCCTGCGATTTTATCAATCCGTCGAATATGGGGATGCGCCATTCGTTTACGATATACTTTTCATCGCTTTCGGCTCCCGTAGTGATAATGCGGACTTGATGTCCGTGGTTGCGAAGTACGCAGGCAAAACGTTTGGCAGAAATGGTTGTCCCATTATTGTCTGCATCAAATTGATCAATAACTAAAAGAATTTTCATGTCTGAATGTTTTTATAGAGCATCGCAAACTATTGTTTTATATGCGTAACATATTTGTTGGGATTGTTTTTCTCCTTGTAAATTTGCCAATAAGCCACAGGCAACACCGTTACGACCAACGGCAGCGAAAAGATGGTGCCGAAACAAATCACCACGCCCATGGGCATCCACAGCGAGGTTTGCGCCACAATCATCGGAATGACGCCCAAAGCCGTCGTGGCCGATGTCAGGAAAATGGGGCGCATGCGGCGTTTGCCGGCTTCGAATGCGGCTTCGCGGGCGGTTTGGTGCTGCTCGTTGCGGAGCATTTCGGCGTATTCGAACATGATGATGGCGTTGCGCACGATGATGCCGATGAGGCTGACCACGCCCAGCACGGCCGTAATGCTGAAGTCGAGTTGGAAAATCCACAATCCGAGGCAGGCACCGAAGATACAGATGGCACTCGCAGCCAACGACAGCAGGGCAATGTCGATTTTGGTAAAATGATAGACCAAAAAGACGAACAAGACCAAAATGGCGGCTGCCACGCTCCATATCAGTTCGGGAATCACGCCGTTGTTCATGCTGGTGAGGCCACCGTACGAGATTTTTATGTCGCCGGGCAGCGTGGGGCGAATCGCTTTGTCGATGTATTTTGTGATTTTTCTCATGCTTTGCGGTTGGCTGTAGCCGTAGCGCAGGTCGCAACCGATGGTGATGCAGCGTATGCTGTTGCGCCGCGATATGGACGAGTGATGCCATTCGGGCGTGATGTCGGCAATTTGTCGCACGGGCACCCATACGCCGGGCAGCGCCGTTGGAATCAGCAGGTCGTTGAGTTGTGCCAATGCAAGCGTGTCGGCAAGGGTGGTGTAGAGCACCACCGGCACGCGGTAGTCGCCTTCCCAAACGGAAGTGAGCGTTTGTCCGTTCAGCGCGCTCGACAGATAAACCGACAGCATGCTTTGCGTAACGCCGAGTCGGGTGGCTTCGTCGGTTTTCATAGTGATGCGCACGTTTTGCGTGGTTTCGTCGTAGTCGCTGTGTACCCAAGTGAGTTCGGGCTGCGCGTTCAGGAAACGTTTCAGCGAATCGCTCACCATTTCCATTTTGTCCAAATCGTCGCCTGTCAGACGAATCTCGATGGGATTTTTCACGGCTTGATAGTCCATCTGTTTGAAACGGACGTAAGCGTTCGGAAAACGATTTTCGTATAGCGGCGCGTATTCTTGCAGAATGGCTCGCGTGGCCTCTTCGTCGGTAGTGTTTACGATGAATTGCGCATAACTCTTTTTGGCCATCTGCGGCGAATAGGTGGCGTGAAAACGCGGCGAAGCGCATCCCACAAAGGCCGTTACCGACGTTACGCGCGTGTCGGCAAGCAGGGCGTGTTGCACGCTATCGACAACAGCCGCCGTTTGCTCCAACGCACTGCCATCGGTCAGGTGAATTTCGACGGCGAAACAGTTGCGCTCGGCTTTCGGCATCATTTGCACATTCAGCCGCGTGAACAAAAACGCGCCCAACCCGATGGCTGCGGCCGCCGTACACAAAATGACGGCAGGGTGCCGAAAACAGCGCTCCAACAGCACGTTGTAGCCGTTTTGCAGCCCTTTGAAAAATTTGTTTTGCAACCGCTCGAATTTATTACCTTCCATTTTGCCGTTGCTGCTGCGGCGAATGAAGCGCGTACTCAGGTACGGAATGACCCAAACGGCGTAAAAAATCGATGCCACGAGCGCAAACGTTACCGCCCACGGAAATAGTTGCACAAACTCGCCGAGCGGACCGGTGATGATGCCTGTCATGGGGAAAAACATGCCGCAAATCGACATCGTGGCAAGCGACATCGGCACGAACAACTGCCGTGTGCTTTCGGTGGCGGCAAACCAGCGCGAATGCCCCGTTTGAAGCATATCCACGTAGCCGTCGATGACGATGACCGAGTCGTCCACAATCATGCCCAGCACCACAATGAGCGCAGCCAGCGTTACCGTATTCAGTTCGATGCCGAACAACGCCAAGGCGCCGAGCGTGATGGCGGTGCAGACAGGCACGCCCGAACCGGCAATCAGTGCTGTGCGCAGCGGGAAAAGCAGCATCATCACGGCAATGACCACGAGAATGGAGAAAACCAAATCGCGCAAAAACGACATCACCGATTTATCGACCACCTGCGGTTGGTTGGTGATGAGGTGTATCTGCACATCGGGTGGTAGAGTAGAGTGGGTTTCAGCCAAAATCTGTTCGACCTGCTCGCCAAACGCCACAATGTTGTTGCCCGGACACATCTCCATCGACACAATGACAGTATTTTGTCCGTTGAATTGCACATATTTGTCGGGTTTGGCGTAACGTCGCTCGATGTTGGCGATGTCGCGCAGGCGAATGCTGCTGCCGGTGGGGTCGGCATAGACGATTTGTTCGCCGATTTCGTATTCCGACCGATAGGGAATGGTAACCTGCACAAGTGTATTGCCACTGCCGTTTTGCAACGCGCCGCCGACGGTGCGGAAACCTTGTGTGGCAAGTTCGGCCAACAGCACTTTTTGGTCGATGCCGTAGGCCGACAATTTTTCGGGGTCGACGGTGAGGGCGATTTCTTCGTGTTGTTGTCCGAGAATTTTCAGATTGCCCATCGACGGAATGGCGCGCAGGCGGTCGCAGAGTTGTTCGGCGTAGTGTTCCAATTCGCGAGGCGTGCGTTCGGGCGATTCCACCGCCAACAGCATCGAAGCCGTGTTGCCAAAGTCGTCCACGACCACCACTTCGAGCACGCCGGCTGGCAACGACGTCTTTTTGAAAAGCGTCAGTCCGTGCCGAATTTTCGACCATACTTCGTCTTTGTTTTTAACATCGGTGCGCAACTCGGCAAATACATACACGATGCCGTCCTCCGACACGGAATAGGTCAGGTCTTAGATCGG
>JBJEJW010000039.1:0-55421 GCA_051878315.1 Paludibacteraceae bacterium
ATGAAAGCGTGCAAAAAAGCCCCCAGCCCCCCCCTAAAGGGGGTGTAGGGACGCATTGCATGCGTCCGCATAGTTTAAGGGTTTCAGGGTTTAACGCAACCGAACGGCGCACAAACGGAGCAGCAACACCCCTTTTATAAACAATGCACATTTATGCACAACCGAAACGGCGACACACTATTTTTTTTTGTAGCAGATTTTTGCATATCACAAAAAAAAACTTTATCTTTGCCGATTAGAAACAAACACTAAAACTATTTTACACAACATCCAATGGCCGATTCCATCATCATAATCCCGACTTACAACGAAAAGGAGAACATCGCAAAGATGATTCGCACCGTGTTTGCATTGCCCAAAGAGTTCCATATTTTGGTCATCGACGACGGTTCGCCCGATGGTACAGGCGCGATTGTCAAAGCATTGCAATCCGAATTTCCGACGCGTCTGTTTTTGGTGGAGCGCACCGGCAAACTCGGTCTTGGCACGGCCTACATAGCCGGGTTCAAATGGGTGTTGGAGCACGACTACCAATATATTTTCGAAATGGATGCCGACTTTTCGCATCCTGTAGCCAAATTGACCGAAATGTACGAAACGGCAGTAAATGGCGCCGATGTGGTAGTCGGGTCGCGCTATGTGGGCAACGTGGTCAACATTGTCAATTGGCCGATGGGACGCCTGCTGATGTCGTATTACGCTTCGAAATATGTACGTTGCATCACCGGTTTGAAAGTGGCCGACACTACAGCCGGATTCGTATGCTACCGCCGCCAAGTACTCGAAACCATCGAGTTCGACAAAATCCGTTTCAAAGGCTACGCTTTCCAAATAGAAATGAAATTTACTGCAGCACAATGCGGTTTCACCATCAAAGAGGTGCCTATTGTTTTTGTCAACCGTGTAGAAGGCACATCGAAAATGAGCGGCGGCATATTCAGCGAGGCATTGTTTGGCGTCATACAACTAAAAATCGGTAGTTGGTTTCGCCACTATCCGCAAAAAAAGCAACACTGACAGTACACACAATAATTAAGCGGTAAATGTTCGGCACAATATCGAACGTTTACCGTTTGTCATGTATTTTTATCTATTTCGACATACACAAATTCACATTTATGATCACCATCGAACAACTAAAATCGCTAAACGAACGCGTTACGGCATTGCACAAATACCTCGACATCGATGCCAAAACGATGCAACTCGAAGAAGAGGAATTAAAAACCCAAGCACCCGAATTTTGGCAAGACCAAAAACGCGCCGAAGAACAAATGAAAAAGGTCAAAGGCCTGAAATATTGGATTGTGGAATACAACGCCGTACAAGCGGCTGCCGACGAGGTTCAGTTGTCGCTCGATTTTTTCAAAGAAGAAGCCGTAAGCGAATCCGAAGTGGATGCTGCTTACGCCAAAGCCATAGCCCTGACCGAAAACCTCGAAATGCGCAACATGTTGCGCCGCGACGAAGACAAACTCGGCGCCGTCATCAAAATAGTAGCAGGTGCAGGCGGCACCGAAGCACAAGATTGGGCACAAATGTTGATGCGAATGTACATGCGTTACTGCGAAAAACACAGTTACAAAACGACCATTTCGAACCTGCTCGATGGCGACGAAGCCGGCATCAAAAGCATCACCTTTCAAGTCGATGGCGACTACGCCTACGGTTATCTGAAAAGCGAAAACGGCGTACATCGACTCGTGCGCGTATCGCCATACAATGCGCAAGGCAAGCGCATGACCTCGTTTTCGTCGGTATTCGTCGCGCCGTTGGTCGACGACACTATTGAGATTGAAATCTCAAACGCCAACCTTTCGTGGGACACGTTCCGTTCGAGCGGTGCCGGCGGCCAAAACGTCAACAAAGTGGAATCGGGCGTACGGTTGCACTACACATTCAAAAATCCCGTAACCGGTGAACCTGACGAAATCGTCATCGAAAATACCGAAAGTCGCGACCAACCCAAAAACAAAGAAAACGCCCTGCGCTTGCTGAAATCGCAACTCTACGAACTCGAACTCGAAAAACGCCGTCAAGAAACAGCCAAAATCGAGGCCGGCAAAAAGAAAATAGAATGGGGTTCGCAAATACGTTCGTACGTTTTCGACGACCGACGCGTGAAAGACCACCGCACCGACTACCAAACCTCAAACGTCAATGCCGTGATGGACGGCGACATCGACGAATTTATCAAGACCTACTTGATGGCATTCGGCGGACAAGATAACTAACCGGCAAAAAGAAATTGTCATGCGCAAAAAAATTTTGTTTATAGTCAATCCCAAATCGGGTACCATGCACAAAACCAATTGGATAGCCATGGCTACGCGTATGCTGGCACAAGACTACGATTTGGAATTCAAATATACCACCCATCGCGGACATGCGTGCGAACTTGCGCAACAAGCCGTCAAAGAGCATATTCCGATTGTTGCCGCCGTAGGTGGCGACGGTACAGTCAACGAGATTGCAAGTTCGCTCGCCGGCTCCGACACCGCTTTGGCCATACTGCCGCTTGGTTCGGGCAACGGACTCGCACGCGACTTGGGCATATCGACATTACTGCCTTTTAATGCGCTCGATTGCATCAAAAAAAACAAAATACTGACCATTGATTACGGTCGAGCCAACGGCGTGCCATTCTTCTGCACCTGCGGAGCCGGATTCGACGCATTGGTAAGTTACAAAATTACACAATGTTCCAAACGCGGACTCTGGATGTATGTATCGCTCTGCCTGCGCGAATTTTTTCGTTACAAACCACTGAAATGCACCCTCGAATACAACGGACACACCGAAACACGCGACGTATTTGTCGTCAACTGCGCCAATATTCGCCAATTCGGTTTCAACGCTTACATTGCGCCCAAAGCCGATTTTTGCGACGGTAAACTGAACGTTACCATCGTTCGACCGTTTGGTGTATGGACAGCCCTGCGACTGCTGGTCGGTTTATTCAGCAAACACATCGATCACTTCAAAAAATACATCGAAACGTTTGAATGCGAGCGCATTACGATTACACTGCCACCCAATGCACCATTCCACTGCGATGGCGACTATTTGGCCATGTCGCACACCATCGAAGTGGAAGCCGTGCGCCATGCGCTGAATGTACTCGTACCATAAAGCACCTACGAAAAAATACCTGCTTGTCGAGCCACATAAGAGTTTCGTCGATTTTGTCGCATTATCTCAAAAAAAATCGTACCTTTGTCGTAAACTAACCTATACAACACGAACCTACGAAATGAAAAACAGACTTCTGATTTCAGCCCTGCTGCTTGCTGTCGCAAGTGTAACATTCGGCCAAACGATGGTCAGCCCCGAGACCTTGGCGAAACGCGAAAAACGCAAAAATCTCACTGTCAAGGAGTGGAACACCGATGCCAAATCGAAAACGCGTTGGCTCGACCACCTTACCGTGTACGATGAACAAGGACGTAAAATCGAAGAAATAGAATACGCAACTTACGGCCAAAAAGAACGCGTTACATTCGAATACGACGACGTCACGGGCAAAATTGTGAAAGAAGTGGTGTACGACGACCACAACAAGCCGATACGCATCCGCAAATACGAATATAACGCCAACGGCACCAAAAAGAAACAATACAATTACTACCCGAACGGCAAATTGGCTTCTGTCAAAGTGTTTGAATATCTGTTTGACGACTAAACCATGGCCGTTACTTACACCGAAATACAATCCGTATTAGGGCAAATGCGCACCATCGACTTGTCGGAAATGAAAACGATAAAGTTGATGAACCGTATTGACACCAAATACATGGCCGACAGCCGGCAATTATTGCAAATTTTAGCATCGGCACAACGTAATTATCGCGTGCAAAACATTGATACCGAAATAATTAGCAAATACGACACAATTTACTTTGACACAACAGATGTGGCAATGTATCAACGCCATCACGACCGCCGATTGCAACGACAAAAAATTCGCACACGCAAATATGTAACTTCCAATATAGCGTTTGTCGAAATCAAAAACAAAACCAACAAAGGACGTACCAAAAAAGTACGCACCGCCATTGATGAGGCCGCATGGCACGATTTCCGCACCAATGCCGATGCCACCAAATTTGTAGCCAAGCGCACCACATACGACGTCGCCGCTTTGCAGCCACAAGTACACACGCGCTTCGACCGCATCACCCTCGTCAACGATGCCAAAACCGAACGACTGACCATCGATATGAATCTGACATTCGGCAACTATACCACGCAACAAACGGCAGAACTTACAAACCTGATAATCATAGAATTGAAACAAAACGGACAAGCCTATTCGCCTATGAAACGCATTCTGCGCGATTTACGCATATTCCCCGCAAAAATCAGCAAATATTGCATCGGAACCGCGCTCACCAACCCAAACGTCAAATCCAATCGGTTCAAAACTAAAATACGCGCAATCGAAAAAATAACGCAACACAAATTAACGCGACCAATAACTAAATAACAATCAATATGTTACAGACAGAACAATATCCGGAATTCGATCCGAGCATTGCACAAGAGTTTGGCTTCAGCGACACAAGCAACACGCTCGATTTTTTGGGTGTACCGTTGTTCGAGGCCGACAGTCTTTTCAACCTCTTAATTCGGTTTGCATTCAATCTGTTGGTGTGCTGGGTCATCGTCCACTTTTTCTATTATAAAAAAAGTCGGCGACGCGACTACTATACCACGTTCATTTTATTCAGCGTCAGCATGTTTTTGCTCATTTTCCTAATGGAAAACGTCAAACTTCAAATCGGTTTCACGCTCGGTTTGTTCGCCATTTTCGGCATGATACGCTACCGCACCGAAACAGTTCCCATTCGCGAAATGACCTATTTGTTCGTCATCATCGCCATATCCGTCATCAACGGTTTAGCCATGACAGTGAGTTATGCCGAACTTGTAGTAACCAACCTGCTTATCATAACATTGACCGGCATTTGCGAACGTGTACGACTGAAACATACTGCTTCAAAACTCGTTCTGTACGATAAAATCGAAAACATCGTACCCGAACGACATGCCGAACTCATTGCCGATCTCGAACAGCGCATCGGACACAAAGTTGAAAACGTCGAAGTGGGACACATCGATTTCCTGCGCGATGCGGCTTTCCTGCGCGTCTATTACATCATCGACAAAAACGCCACTGTCAGCGACGTCAATAACATCACAAAAATAAAACCCGATATGAGTTGATAACTCAAAACAGATTATGCCATGAAAACACCATTAAAAAACCTCATGTTGATATGCGCACTCGTAGCACCGATACACCTTTGCGCACAAACACAAGAGCCTGAGGTGATAGAAAACACCGAGGCGCTCACGCAAGATTTTTCCACCCGCATCGGATTCGACATCGGCGGCGTCCTCTATCGTAATTTGTCGCTTAAATGGGAAGAAGAAGCCCGATTCAAGACGCTCTCAACCACATTCGACCGACTCTACTCCACCCTATCACTATCGTACAAAGTCAATCCATACTTCAAAACCGCCATTGGATATTCCTTTCACCTCATTCATCACGATGGCAAAAAAAGCACTAACTACGAGAAATATTGGCTTATGCGCCACCGTATATATATGGATTTGACAGGCAGTTATCACTACAATCAATGGCAATTTTCGCTGCGCGAACGTCCAATGATGACCTACCGCACCGACAATCCAGACCTCAACGAAAAAGCGAACCCGCATTGGCAGTTGCGCTCGAAATTCATGGCCGAATACACCTGCATAAGCCAACCACTTAAACCCTACATATCAGTAGAATTATCGAACACGCTGAATGCGCCCAAATTCGCCGGCAACTACATTGATGCACTACGTGGTGCCATCGGCCTGAAATGGCGTATCGACCGGCGAGATGCTCTCAATTTCTACTATCGTATCGACTGCAATTGGACACGCGACATCGACGTAAAATATGCCGACAACGACATTGACATCGTGCGCATCAAACTGACACACAAAACGGCACTGACGCACATTTTGAGCATCGCTTATAGTTTCGATTGGTAACCCATGGTAAAAAAATCAAAACGGACTCTCTAAACGAAAGTCCGTTTTTAATTGAATACGAATCCGAAAATTTTTATCAATCGTTTTTGATGAAAATTTTCATCTGTCCAGAAGCCACAACCACATCCGCCACTTTTGTTTCGGCCGCCAACAACGTAATGCCGGCCGCTTCGCCCAAAATCGTCAGATGCGTGTGCAACGTATCGCCTACAGCCGGCAACGCTTCGATACGCATTTTTTTTATTTCGCCGATGTAACCAAGTTTCGGTGGTAACCCTTGTTTGTAAGTCGCGAATCCTGCGAAAGCCGCAGCCGATTGAGCAATATGCTCAATCATTCCAGGCTCGCGCAGATGTCCGTCGGCACAAAACATATTGTCGGACGCAACCGTCAAAGCCGTATTGGCCTCGGTGTCGGTAGCATCGATCAGCGTATCGACCATGACGATGGGTGCACGCTGAGGAATCAGTTGAAACACCTCATCGCCGGTAAAAAGCGGCTTGTTCATTAGGCCATGCGCTCAGCGATGAAATCGTACAGCGCGCCGAATGTCTTCACTTGCGGCATTTCGGACGGCTTAATTTTCACGCCAAATTCGCCTTCGATAAGTGCCACCATATCCACCAAACTCAAACTATCAAGTTCAAGTGTCTGTTTGATGTCTGCTTCAGGCGTAATTTCAGAAACTTCTTTCTCAAATTCTTCAGCCAAAACTTGATTAACTTTGGCAATCAATTCTTCTCTTTCCATTGTATTTTACTTTTAAAATTATTAATTGTTATTTAATGTTTTGAAAAACATAATCGTAAAGGGCTTTGAAAGTTTGAATGTTAGACAATTCTGTAGCCGGAATTTTCACACCGAACTTAAATTCAATGATGGCAACCATATCCACCACATCCAAACTATTGAGCATTAGTGTCTCTTTGATGTTGGCTTCGGGTGTGATAGTTACGACATCGACCTCAAATTCTTGTGCTAAAATTTCGTTTAGTTGTGAAATCAATTCTACTCTATCCATATCGCTCTTTTCTGATTGTTGTGCGGATTAGATGTTGCGTACAATAAGTGTCGCATTGGTGCCACCAAATCCAAACGAATTCGACAAGAACGTATCGAAATGTTTGTCAATGCGTTTATCGGGAATCAACAATTTTGCGCTGTCCTCATCGGGATTTTCAAAATTGAGATTGGCGGCAATGAAATCGTTTTTCATCATCAGCATCGAGTAAATCAGTTCACTCGAACCGGCCATCCACATTTCGTGTCCCGTTTGCGATTTGGTCGAAGTTACTTCGACAGTGCGCTCGCCGAAAATATTGTAAATGGCTTTGGCTTCCTGCGCGTCGCCCACATGTGTCGATGTAGCGTGTGCATTGATGTAGCCAATTTCGCGTCTGTCGATGCCGGCGCGTTTGATGGCCATTTGCAACGAGCGGCTCGGTCCTTCGACATTTGGCGACGATATATGGTCGCCGTTCGACGAAAATCCGTAACTCAACACTTCGGCCAAAATAGGCGCACCACGTTTTACGGCATGTTCATACTCCTCAATGATGACGGTTGCTGCGCCACCGCCGGGTACAAGTCCGTCGCGATCGCGGTCGAATGGACGGCTGGCCTTGGTTGGTTCGTTCTCGCGTACGGAAAAAGCCGAGATGCCATCGAACGAGCCAATGGAAAATGGGTTCACCTCTTGTGCACCGCCACAGACAACCATATCCTGCAAACCATTCTGGATAAGCAACGCACCCAAACCGACTGCGTGCGAACCGCTGGCACAAGCACCCGACACCGTCAGGTTGATGCCTTTCAGATGAAAAATACAACCCAGATTCATCGTTACCGTCGAATTCATCGATTGGAAAATGGCACCGGAACCACACAAGGTCGTATCTTTTTTCTCACGAATCATATCGACGGCTCGTACCGTTGGGTCGGCCGAACTATCGTTGCCATAGAGCAATCCTACTTCGTGTGAATCAAGATAATCTTGGTCGATTTTGGCGTTGCGCAACGCCTCAATCGTCGCACAATAAGCATATTTGGCCTGTTCGGGCATGAAAGCACGTTGCGAACGGCTCAACTCCTTTTTCAGGTCGGGAACTTCCAATTTGGCTGTCAAAGCCGAACGAAATCCCATCTCTTTGCGGGTCGGGTCGAAAATAATGCCCGATTTACCGTTGTAAAGCGCATCGCGCACGTCGTCAAGATTTTGACCCAAGCACGAATAAATGCCCATTCCGGTAATTACTACTCTCTTCATAATCAAAAATATACGTTATATAAACAAATCAATTTATTATTTACTAATGTCTGTCAATTGGAATGCACTATCGAACTCCAACTCCACATCGCCCGACAACTCAACCTCGTAGCCACCGGTACGACGGCTCCACTCTATTTTCTGAATGCGGTTATTGGGAAACGCCTTACGAATGCGGGTCAACATGGCTTCGGGTACAGCCGTATCGGGGATGTTACCCTCTTTTTCGGCATCCATCTCAATCCACCGGCCGTGTGCAGTAAATTCCAATTTGGTGAAATCGTCAAGCACGACGTCGAATCCGATTTTAGAATTAACCATCAACACCGATCGTTCAGGGAAAGCCTCTTCGATGAAACGCACGGCTTGTTCGGGCAGCGTTTGGGCAAAAGCTGCCACCGAAACAGCCACAAATGTGGCGATCAGGGTAATTTTTCTCATGTCCATTGTTCAATATTTTTTAGTTTAACATATTCAACTTGGCATACAAGCGGTCGCGAATATCTTTCAAGGCTTTAAATTTGGCACAACGACCGTGTGTCAAGAAACGCCATTCGCGCACCGTACGGCGCATCCATTTATAGTCGTACCACGCAAACATAGCAATAGCCGGGAATAATAATACCCACACTGCGGCCTGCCACCACCAGCCGAATACACAACCGGCGACGAGCAATGTAACCAGTAAAAACAGCGGGACAAATACCAAAACGTTCAATATCAGTAACAAACTATTGGTAAACATTTTATCTGTTTTCAAGAACAGTTTTGGCAAATTGTAACAAAATATGCCGGGCCACAATGACACTAACCACAGTGGTAACAATGCAATTTGCGCCAACGATTTGGCACAAGTAGCTACCACGCAAGGTTTGCGGTCGAAACAATCGTTATCCAAGCGTTGCCGATCGAGCCCTTGCTGCAAAGCGCGAGCATCGTCGAATATCTGTTGTACGAATTCCGGCTGTTCGGCTTTGGCGCGTTCGATAGCCGCGAACAAATCGCGGTCGCTTTCGAGTTTATCGGGCAAATAATTTGGGTTGCGACCATGATTCGAAGCGTAGGTTACACCGTATGTATTGCGTATGGTATCGATGGCATCGTAGTTGTCCAAATCGGTGATATTGAGCATCATACCTTCGATTTGCGCGCGCACCAACTTGTTGACTTCGCGCTGTGCCGTACGCGGTTTCGTTTTGTAGAGTTCGTAGTACGGTTTCAGCGAAATTGGCGTGCCAAACTTTACCATGAAATCTTCTTGCAAGCCGAAATAACTCGAATAGTGGTTACAACACGGCAAAATCAGTATATCGGTCTGGAAATCGTTCATTTCGGCAGTTTGGAAAGCCATACGCGTGTATCCGTACGAAAATTCGCCCAACCAACGTTTATCCTGATGCGTACCTTCGGGATACATGATAAGGCGTTGGCCTTTCAACAATTCGCCACCCGATATGCGGATGGTTTCTTCGTTTTTGGCAAGCGATTCGGCCCCTTCGGTATGCAGGCGGAATGCCGGCAACATGCCTATCCATTTGAAAAACGAGGCCAATTTTTTGTTCCACGCAAATACATCGCCGCGCGCAATGACGTATGGGTGTGTGTCTATCTCCAGACTCAGCAATAAAGCCAACGGATCGTTGGCGCAATTCTGATGATTCGACACAATCAGCACCGGCGTGCCAATAGGCGGTACGGCTTCTTTGTTCACCGCATACATGTGCCTATACAACAAACGATTATGCAAAAAACGCACATACCGTTTGAATAAGCGGTATCCCTGACTTGGACGTAACTCTTTGTTTGTGCTATTATTCGACATGACGTTTTTTTTATTAAACTTTGATTAAATCGTACAGATATTTATAAGATGTTTCGACAAATCGGGCATCGTCCACGAAATTGGTATTCCAGCCCGATTCATAAGAGTCTTTGATGTTGACAAAGAATGATGCGACTACTTCGACATTGATATCGGCACGCACCTCGCCGACCACCATGCTATTGCGGATAGCCTTGGTCCACAAACTGATGGTACGTTGACGCAACACATCAATTTTTTCGCGAAATCCGGTATATTTCATCATAGCGACCAACAGCATCGAAGAATAGTTGGCCAACACCACTTGCGGATTATCGACAGTATGCAGATATGCACATTTGTTGTGCAACAAATCCATACGCGACTCCAACATCTGACTTAACAAAACCGTATCCGGCATATCAAGCGTTTGCTCCAATGCGTTGACGAAATATTTATCGATAACGGCACAAAACAACGCACTTTTATCTTTGAAATAGTAATACAACGTCGCACGACCAATGCCCAACTGCTCTTGCAAAACAGAAATGGACACGCCCGAATAACCACGCAATAAGTATTGCTCGAACGCTTTTGAAACGATATAGTCGCGGTTGATTTTCATTCGTTACCTATTCCTAATACATCCCGATACGTTTTTTACATCGAAATCGGTCTGCAAAGATACAACTTTTTTTCGAACATTCATTCGATAATTCTCTTTTTTGACATTATGCTTTTGGCAATAACATCGCAACAGACTCATTTACAACGTGATAAATAACAAAAAAGTTATCAACAAAAATGTAAAAAAAGATGGTTTTGTAGTGTCTGTTCCATAAAAAACTTGTATTTTTGCGTCGCCAAAATATCACGATAACGTCAATACCTACTATTGCCCGATGACTATGCCAAAACATATCCGCATTGCCGACTATGACTATCCGTTGCCTGACGCGCGCATTGCCAAATATCCGTTGAGCGAGCGCGACCACAGCAAACTGCTTGTATGGAACGACAATGCCATAACCGAAGCCCATTTTTACGATGTACCGGATTTTCTGCAAACAGGCGATTTGCTCATCTACAACAATACACGCGTTATTCAGGCACGACTCCATTTTCACAAAGAAACAGGTGCGCAAATCGAAATTTTTTGCTTAGAACCCCACACACCGAGCGATTATTTACAGGTGTTTCAAGAAACAGAAACATGTATTTGGAAATGTCTCGTTGGCAATCTAAAAAAGTGGAAAGACGGCGTACTGACGCAAACACTATTGATAAAAGGCGAATTTGTACAATTTCAAGCCGAACGGCTTGCAGCCGATACCGGCATGACACACGATATACGTTTTAGTTGGCACAACGACAACATCACGTTTGCCGACATTTTGGAACATTTCGGCGAGTTGCCTATTCCGCCCTATCTGAACCGCGCCACCGAAGAGAGCGACAAAACGACGTATCAAACCGTTTATTCCAAGATTGACGGTTCGGTAGCTGCACCCACAGCCGGACTGCATTTCACCAAAGACGTGATACGTCGCCTCACCCTCAACGGCGTGCACGAAGACGAAGTAACATTGCACGTTGGTGCCGGTACATTCCAACCTGTCAAATCGGAGGAAATTGGCGAACACGCCATGCACCGCGAAATCATATCCGTCAGCAAAACCACCATCAACGACATTCTGAAAAACCTTGACCATGTAGTAGCCGTCGGCACTACATCGGTACGCACACTCGAGAGCCTCTATTATTTAGGGTGTCACATCCTGAGCAATCCCGAAACGCCCGACCTGACCGTTACACAGTGGGAGCCCTACGAAAGTACCTACACATTGACCACAACAGAAGTGCTGCAAGCCATTGTCGATTATCTGACACGTAAACATTTGCCGGCCATCGAGGCTGCCACGCAAATTATGATTGTACCGGGATTCAAATTCCGAATCGTGCGCAAAATGATAACCAATTTTCATCAACCCAAAAGCACGTTGTTGCTGTTGATTGCGGCTTTCGTTGGCGACGACCATTGGCACGAAATCTACGATTATGCGCTAACACACGATTTTCGTTTTTTGAGTTACGGCGATAGTTCGTTACTTATACGACCGCATGAAGAATAAGGAATAACATGAATGTCATCGCCTTTGTCAAGAAATGGACATTACCCATAGCCATGATAACCGGTGCTATCGGTTATTTTGTGTTAGCCAAACTACCACTATTTGCGCCGGCTAAGCCTGCTATCAACGAGGTGATTACCATACTGACGCCAACACTCATCTTTGCACAATTACTATTATCGTTCTGCAAGATTGATCCGAAAACACTCCGACCACATGGTTGGCACGGTTGGTTACTGATATTCCAAGCAGCGACATGTTGCATGATGGCCGCATTGCTTTTGTGGTTACCAATATCCGATTCGTATCGTGCTGTTTTTGAAGGAATTATGGTCTGCCTTGTATGTCCGACCGCCACTGCCGGTGTAGTCATTACCGGCAAATTAGGCGGCAACACGTCGAGTTTACTCACCTACACCCTATTATCCAACATTATGGCGGCGATTTTGGTACCATTGATATTTCCATTGGTCGAGCCTCATGCCGGACTGACATTTATTGCAGCCTTTTTCCGCATTTTAGGCAAAGTGTTCCCGCTTTTATTAGCACCTTTTCTATTAGCCTTATTGTTCAGATATTGTCTGCCGCGCCTACATCAATTACTATTGCGCTATTCGTGGTTGGCGTTCTATTTGTGGGCGGTGTCGCTTACCATCGTAACCGGTCAGACAGTGCAATCGCTCGTTACAAGCAGTGCCGACTTGTGGACCGAAATGCTCATTGCATTAGGTGGTTTAGTCGCTTGCGTACTGCAATTTTGGATTGGCAAAAAAGTCGGGACTGTGTATAACGACCGCATCAGTGCCGGACAATCGTTGGGACAAAAAAACACCATTTTGGCCATTTGGATGGCCTATTCGTATCTGAATCCGTTGGCGTCAGTCGGTCCCGGCAGTTATGTCATTTGGCAAAATTCGTTCAATTCGTGGCAACTGTGGAAACAAGCCAAAACGACACCATCTAAAAAATGAACGTAAAAAACAAACAGACTGAAATTCGGTCTGTTTGTTGTAAATCAATTCGTTGTATTGTCTTTCGTGTTTTTGAACCGCGGTTTGCGTCCAAACCGGCGCGCAAAAAATTTGCTGTTGGCCAACAAACGGAATAACCACGGCTGCAGCGTATAGGTTATCAGCACAGTAGAAGTCATGCCAATGAGCGTGCTCACCCCAACCGACCGCAAAGCCGGATGTGTGGCAAACAATAGCGACGTAACCACTACCAGCAACACAAATGCCGAGAGCGAAATGGCCGTTTTGTGATACATCAGCAAATGTGTATCGTTACGGCGCGTATCGGCCAGCAAACCATCCATCACAAAAATGCTGTAATCGACACCGACACCGAATATAAACGAAGAGATGACAATGTTGATCAAATTGAATTGCAAACCGCATATTCCCATCACGCCTTCCACAATATACCAACTCAAAAACATTGGTAAAAAGGCCAATAAGGCTCGCGACAAACTTTTGAACGACACCAATAATACCACAAACACAAACAACGACGAAATGAGCAACACGATATTAAAATCGTCGTTGACAATACGCACCATATCGTTGGTGTAATAAAATGGGTCGATAACAACCGTATGTCGTTCGGCCGCAATGGCATCGTTTACTTTTTGCCGTTCTGATTCTGGCATCAACACGGAAGTAAATACCATATATTGGCCACCGGTTTCTTCCACAAAATTGGATAAAAGGCTCTCGGGCAGTACGCCGGCTTCGACCAATGACGCCGGAGCATAATCGGCTTCGAGCAACGTAAAAAACGGTTCAAACAACATGGCATCCAAGCCATTGCGTTGCGCGGCTTGTGCCACTTTGTGCCGCACATCCGACACGCGCTGTTCACTCCAATACTTTTCCCATGTGTCAATGCGCTGTTGCTGTTCGGATTCGGTGAGCAATAACGCTGATACGTTCGTGAAACGCGCCACGATTCCTTCGCGCTCCAACGAATCGCACACACGCACAATGGCACCACTGTACGTCAAAGCCGAATCCAGCGTTTCGGCCGTTGCAGCATAATACATCGAAGCACAACCATTATTGTTTTTGTCGGCATACAACGCCTGCGAACGCAACACTTTCGGCTCGTTGTAACCAATATGTTTCAAATCGCTGTCGAATGTTACCCACGTCGAAGTATAAAAACAAACCGCACACACCACCAAGATAAACGCTATCAACCATTTGTTACGATCCAACGGATAACTATTGATTTTGTCGAGCAGTGCAAACGCTTTGGCCGAGTGGTCTAATTGTTTTGGACCAAAGAAATGCGGTAAAAATATCAATGCGAACAGCGTCGTTCCAATCAATGCAAACGAAGCGAACAAACCGAAATCTTTCAACAAATCGCTCTGTGTAAACAACAAACCTGCAAATGCGCCAATGGTCGTCAAGCAGCCAAGACACACCGGCGTCGATTGGTCTTTGAGCAGTTGAATCGGGTCGGCAACATACTTGGAGTGTGTCAGCACATGCAGGCAATAACTCAACGCTACACCCAACACGATAGCCCCGATGCCGACCGCCAACAACGACATAGTGCCCTTAATCCAATACATGCACGCCAACGAGAAAAATGCGCCATATACCACCGGCGACAACAGCAAAAGCAGGGTCGATTTAGTTTTGAAACTCCATGCCACAACGATGCAAATGATAATCAACGATAAGCCTATCGTCAGCAACAAATCTTTTTTAATTTGTCGTGAATTGAAAACGCTCTGCACCGGCGCACCGTGAAATAAAATCTCATAATCGGGGTTGGCCGTCGTAAATTGTTCTATCTGTTCTTCCAACATATTCACCAAATAGGTACCGGTCTTCGAATCGAACGATTCAAAATTAGGCGATAAGAACGCCAATACTACCGTCGAATCGGGCGTAAAGAAGTGACGATTTATCAGGCTGAAACCACCCAAAGCGTTCACTGCCGATTGGCCTTCGGGCAACAATGCCTTGCGCAATGCCAATGGATCTTGCGTAACCAATTCGGCAACCGAACCATCGACATCGGCCTGCAACATACGCACATTTTCGGCCATCTGGATATCTATCGCCTCTTGCGTCAACAAAGCATCGAAACGACTGTAACATGCCGTATCGACCAGCGTTGGCAATTCTTGCAACGCATAATCCATGCCCATAAACAATACATCGTCGTCGATACGATACAAAATATTGGACACATAACCGTAAGCAGTATCGCACGTCAGCAATCCATCGACAAACGCATCGCAGGCTGCCGACAATTCGTCCGGCGATTTGGCACCATTTTTCGATACAATTTGCAGAAAAATTTTATCTTTCACTCGCAAATTACTGAAAGCCAATCCACTCTCTGTGGCTTTGTCCGTTTGAGGCAACAATTTGGAAATATCCTCCTCGTATTGCACTTGCAATCCAAAAGCGACGAACGTCAGCGATGTCAACACCAGTACAAGGTACATCACCCACTTGCGCCGTTCAAAAAAGCGATAAATCGGTATAAAAATTCTATCCATATTCTCTATTTTATACGTTTAAGCAAACGACGCTTCGCCTTTCAAGTCCATATACACATCGGTACCGCGTCCTATTGTGCCATGCCATTTGATGCCGTTATCCAGCTGATCGACAATGCGAATTCGGACTTCGACATTGCTGTGTTGCACAGGCGTAACCAACGTCGTCAAGCGACATTGTTGTATGTAGTTGAACAACAATGGCTTCCCTACCACACGTTCGGCACACTCTTTCAACATTTGTATGTTACACACGCCGGGCGACACCGGTTCGCCGGGGAAATGGCCTTTGTACACATCGCAATCGGTATGCAATGCCACATCGAAACGCGTAATGTCATCGTTTTCTGATTGCTGATTTGTGATTGAATAATAATTTTTGACCAACATATTTTTTGTCTTTGATGGTTATTTTACAGTTTTGTCTGCTAATCCATATTGTTGTTTCCACTCTGCAAAAAACGGAGGATTTGCGGGATAAAATTCGCCTTCGCGCGTGGTGAACAACTGTACAGTCGAGGCCGTAACTATCAGTGCATCATCACTTTCGCGACGAATTTCGTAGTCAAACAGCAACTTACCGCCAATAGCCGGTTTGAACGTAATGGTAACCAGCAGAATATCGTCTATCGAGGCTGTCTGATGATAGCGCAAGTGCATATCGAAAACCGGTGCCAGAAAACCATTTTCGAAAATATGCATATAGCCTAATCCGTATTCGCGTCCGAAAGCCTCGCGCGCATCTTCCATGTAGCGCACATAGTTACCGTGCCACACCATGCGAATAGCATCGACTTCGGAAAAACGCACTTGTACGCGAATAGTTGTCGATAACGTTGCCATAACGCTATTTCCTGAACGGCATTTTCACCACAACGGCTTTTACGGCTTTGTTGCGTATCTGCACAGCAATTTCCGTGCCAACTTTGGCAAATTCGATACGAACATATCCCATACCGATACCGATTTTGCGCGTAGGCGACATCGTTCCCGAGGTTACAAAACCGATGTTGTTGCCCTGCGAATCGACCAAGTCGTAATGTGCGCGCGGAATACCACGTTCCAACAACTCAAACCCAACCAATTTACGCGTTACGCCTTCGGCACGTTGTTTGATGAACAAGTCGCTATCAATCAAGTTTTTGCCATCGGCCGGTTTCGTTATCCAACCCAAACCGGCTTCTATTGGCGACGTGGTATCATCTATTTCGTGACCATATAGTGCGAATCCCATTTCCAAGCGGAGCGTATCGCGCGCACCAAGCCCGATAGGTTTGACACCAAAGGGTTGACCTGCCTCAAATACGGCATTCCAAATTTGCTCGCCAAACTGCGGATAGAAATAAATTTCGAATCCGCCGGCACCGGTATAACCCGTATTAGATATTATCACATTATCAACGCCGGCCAACGCCCCGACTGCAAACGCATAGTACGGTATCGACGACAAATCGACATCGGTGAGTGTTTGCAACAAAGCGGCGGCCTTCGGTCCCTGAATAGCCAACTGCGCCATATTGTCAGACGCATTTTCGAGTATAGCCGCTTCAGAGTTATTGATGTTGACCCACTCCCAATCTTTATCGATATTGGCCGCATTGACAACCAACAGATATTTTTCCGGTTCGTAATGATAAACAATCAGGTCGTCAACGATACCGCCTTTGCCGTTCGGGAAACAATTATATTGCGCTTTGCCGACGGGCAGTGCTGCAATGTTGTTACTGCACACTTTTTGCAAAAAGCGTTGAGCATTCGGCCCTTTTACCCAAAATTCGCCCATGTGCGACACATCGAACACGCCTACATTGTTAATTACGGTCATGTGTTCGTCAATAATGCCTGTGCCGTACTCTATCGGCATATTGTAACCGGCGAATTCACTCATCTTTGCGCCTAACGCAATATGAATATCTGTGAAAGGTGTTTTCTTCATAGTGTTTGCATTTAATTATGTATCTGTTTTCAAAAATTGATATTGTGTATTTTGGTGCGAAACCAATTGGCTTCGCCGTCGGCGCCGCCTTGTTCGTTACCCGATAACAAACGATAAAATGGGCAGTTGCCCCACGATGCAGGTACATCGTCAATGATCATATCCTCACCCGTATCATTTGCCACATACGGCGAAATCATCGCATGCCACGCCCGAATGCGTTCAATACTGTTATCTGTGTAAAAATAGTCATTGCTCGGCGACGCCAATTCTTTGATATACAATTTATAACGTTCCTTATATTCCGTTATCGACATTACTTTGCGCATCAGCACGCGATCACTTCCCAAACTGCCCCAATTAAGCAAATCCTGCGTTCCCGAATTTGACATCAGATTCGATGTTCCAAGCGTATTATCATAGTCGTAGGGGATGAAATAAAATTTGCCGTCGGTATCGAAATAAAAATAATAGTTTGCACCATTGTTGTACCAATAATCGTCCCACATGCCCACCATCACATTCACAGCGTAAGCACGCAAAAACATATCGACAGCCACATGTTCTTCGAGATAATTTTGCAGTTCGACACTGCCGCTTTTCAGGCCGTTCAGTGTTGTCACAAACTCTTGCAGCTGTGTTTTGGCGGCATCAAAACCGGTTTTCTTATTGGTTTTAAGGTCGTAAATATAGTCTTCGTGCTGCTCCATCGTTGCCACGCTGATACCGATATTGGCATCAGTGAGCGACTCTGGGCTGAGCGTTGCGCCCCACGATGCTTTCCACAAATTGCCGTCGTCCGACGACCAATGTGTAGCACCCATTCGCTGTTTCAGAAACGGTTTGCTGACACCCTCAATCAGGGCATAAACGCCAAAATAGGCCTCTTGTTCATCATCGATACGCAACGACAAGCGCGTATAGCATGCACGCGGCGCCATCCAAACCCCAAAGCGACGAAACAGGTCATACGAATAGATTTCGCGACAATAGGCGGCATCGTCCTTAAACCATTTCAGAACCAAACGGTCACAACCGACAAAACGTTGTTTGTCGCGAAATTCATCGAATTTAACTTGATAATGCGCATGGTGCCAATCGGGATTTAGGGCGTTATGTTCTTCGCCGGCTGTACCTTCGGGACGCCGACGACTCGTGTTACCACGCAACCGCACGCCTACACTGTCTATCGTATAGGTTGTGCCATTTTGTTCATAAACAAATGTTGCCGGCACATACACGTTGTTGAACCAATCAACATCGAAATTACCAAGCAACGTATTCCAATCGTCGGCAGTCAACTGCAAATGTATCGCCGATATATGCTCAATATCAAACAATACATCGTACGACAATCCTGCATCAACTACATTTGGCACGGTGTCGCCAGGCTGTACATCATGATTTGGCAACGATATATCGCGCGTACAAGCACACAACATCATCAATAAGCACCCTATCGACCACTTGATTTGCATACGAATAAACGATCTTTATAAAACAAGCAAAGATATGTCTTTTTATCGAAACGACCAAATTTTTACCACACAAAAAAGCGAGAATGGGATTTCCACTCTCGCTTAACAGACTGTTTTTATGTCAGTTAGAACATTTTATAACGTTCGTCTTGTATGTCGGCCGCTTTTTTCAAAGCCTCGATTGACAAATAAGGCACGGAGTTACGCATACGTTCGGTGAGCATGACACGTTCTTCATTTTCATCGAAATCGGCAGGTAATTCCGTTTTGTCCAATACAACAAATTCAAATACACCCATATTGCCTTTTTGCGGTTGCGACACAGCGCCCACTTCAGCCAACGGAGCCAAAGCAAACAAGGCCGGTTCGTTACCAATGGCACCGGCATACTGCATATTGAAGTTGATGCCACGCACCGTATCGGCCGACAAGCCGGATGCAACCAATTCGTCATACGATTTACCGGCAAACTCAGCTTTGATGAGTTCTGCTTTTTTGTCGTTGCGCACTTCGGCTTCGAGCATCGGTTTCACATCGTCGATGGGTGCATATCCTTTTTCCACCAATCGACTAACAGCCGCCACTATTTGTTGGTTATCGCATTCGAACACATCGGATACGGCACCATCCTCGGCCTCGAATGCCCAACGCACCACTTGTCGCGAGTTCTTCACGTCACGCACTTTATTCGAGTTGGGGTTCAAACGGCTGGCTGTCAGCACTTCTATGTTTTGTTCTGTGGCTTTTGCCTCAAAATCTTCGATGGTAGCGCAACCTGCAGCAAATTGTTTTGCGGTGTTGAATATTTGTGCTTGTGTGCGCGAACTCGGTATGACTTTACGTTCGAGTACGGCGAGTTTCACTTTGGGTACTACAGCGCCACGTTCCAATACTTGAAACAGACGAATACCACCCATGTTTTTCTGTTGGAATACGCCATTTACCGGTGTAGAGAATAATTTTTCGGCTATGTCGCGGTCGAGGTCAACCTCACGCGCCCATGCTTCGCCTCCGCGATAGTGTTGTTGTATGGCTGCAAAATCGCCATTATTACGCAACACTGTTGCCAGACTATCGGCTACGAGTTGTGTTTCAGGCATTGATGCTTCGGCCACATCAACGAAACGCACTTTTATCGAATCCGGCAAATTGATACCTGTTTCGACAATACGTGCCATTTTGTAGGTATCGTCGATGAACAACGGACCAACAACATCATTTTTTTTGCCTGCAAAAGCAAATTCGCGCAAATCTTCGGGGACATCCGATTTAGCCCAATTCTGTGCTTTATAAGGAAGATCGCTATTCGAATTTGTTACGTCGGCCACGTCATCAGAGCCTGCAAATTCGTCTTTCAGGCGATTGATCCATTCTTCGACGTCGGCATAGTCGGTTTCGCTCGGTTTGATGGGGAATGCCACATATTTCAAATCGCATGATGCTTCGCGTGCGAATTGTTCTTTTTTCTGTTGATAGCGTTTTTTGATGTCGCGATCGGACACCGAAACCAGCGAATCGGCGACAGCGAAATAGGGTTTTGCCACATAAGCCACGTCCACTTGCGTTTTATCGCCGTTGTAGGCATTTTTCACTTCGAGGTTATTGGCCACGAACGAGCGTTGCAACAAGGCGTTGTATTTCGTTTCGAGCCGGTCATGTTTAACGGTCGATTCCCAATATGTCCAATATTGTTTGTAAATTTTTAATTGATCAGCCGGTAATTGAGCGGCGTCTTCAGAATCGAGCATATTGATAAATTGCGCCAACAATGCAGGATCGAAACTGTTTGTTTGCGGGTTAAAGAATGCACGACGGCTTTGTATGATCGGATGGATATTGTTGCCTAAAATCAGGTCGTACAATTCTTGTTTTCCGACTTCCATACCGGCTTCTTCGGTTTCGGCACGCAATAAGCGTTCGCGCACGAGTGTTTCCCACACCGATTGACGTATTTGGTCGTTCAGTTCGTCGCTGATGTTGGTAATACCAAATTCAATTTTA
The DNA here is from genome assembly GCA_051878315.1 of Paludibacteraceae bacterium. GTDB lineage: Bacteria > Bacteroidota > Bacteroidia > Bacteroidales > Paludibacteraceae > W0P28-013. The sequence continues at coordinate 21,186 of JBJEJW010000039.1, forward strand.
TAGACTTCTGTCATCTGGTCGATGGCGGCCATATAATCGTCTGCGCCGATTTTATCGCCATCAATTTTAGCGACTACCATTCGTTCGGCATTGACAATGGATGCGCTTGAATTCAAGAAATCACCTACGATGAAAGCCAAAAGTGCCACACCTACCACCACCAGCAAAAAGACGCCGTGGTGTCTCATTTTTTCTAATGTTGCCATGTTTTGTTATGTTTTTGTTTATTTGTTTGTTTATTTTAAGGTCGCAAAGATACAATTTTTTTATGGATCGTGCAATATTTCGTTCAAAAAAATAGTCTATTTACCCTATTCCGTTACTTTTCGATGGTTAATTTTACGGTATCGATACGATTGTTGTGTGCTTGCAGCACTTTGAATGTCCATTTATCGATGTGAATAATATCGTTCAATTTGGGGAAAGTTTGATAATGATGCAAGATAAATCCGGCCACAGTAACATAGTCGTCCGATTCGGGCAAGTCCAAATCGAATTGTTCGTTCAAATGGTCGATTTCCAAACGTCCGGAAAGTACGAACTCGTTGTCTGACACACGTTTAGCGGTATATTCGCGTGTGTCGTGTTCGTCTTCAATTTCGCCAAAAATTTCTTCCATTATATCTTCGAGCGTTACAATGCCGGCCGTTCCGCCAAATTCATCAACGACAACCGCAATCGACCGTTTGTCGCGCATAAAGACATCCATCAGTTTGTTGGCCGCCATGGTTTCGGGTACGATGGGAAGAGGGCGAATACAATCGTGCCAATCTTTGGGTTTCCTAAATAGGTCGGACGAGTGAAAATAACCAATAATATTGTCGATAGTATCTTTATAAATCGGTATTTTCGAGAATCCGGTTTCGATGAGTGTGGCTTTCAATTCGTCCAAGGTGGTGTCGTAGTCCAACGCCACGATTTCGGTACGTGGCACGATGCAGTCGCGCAGTTTTACCGACGAGAAATCGAGTGCATTTTGGAAAATCGTTACTTCGTTTTTCACTTCGTCTTGGTTATCGGCATGTTCGTAGGCGTCGTTTATCCAATAGTCCAAATCGACCAAGCCAAGCGGTTGACGTTTTTCGGAGCGGTCTATTTTGACTTTGAACAAGCGCAACAACCCTACCGATAACAATGTGGTGAAGCGTGCCACCGGATACATGATAACATAACACAGCCATAAAAACGGAGCAAAAATCTGCAACCACAGATTCGGATTGACACGAAAAATAGTTTTCGGCAGAAATTCGCCCGTTATCAGCACGATAATGGTAGCTGAGATTGTCTGTAACAAATTGACAAACACCGCATTATCAATCCACTGCGTAAATATGGGCGATAACAATTCGGCCATTTTGATGCCATATATGACCAGCGCGATATTGTTGCCGACCAAGAGTGTCGAAATATATTGTTCGGGATCGTTGTAGAAGATGTTCAATATGCGCGAAGTCAGGCTGCGTTTTTTCTTTTCCAATTCGAAACGCAGTTTGTTCGACGACAAGAATGCGATTTCCATGCCCGAAAAGAATGCCGAAAAAATCAGCGAAACTATTATAATCACATAAATCATATTTTATTCGTTTGGGTCGATAGGAATGATGCCGCGCGTTTTGCGAATGGTGTAACGTGTCATCGATTGGTTCGATTCGAAACCTTCGCCGATAATCTGTTTATCGCTTTGATGAATAATAATGGTCGAGTCGGAATAGATACGTTCGGTTTTTTGGTCCCAAAAAAGTTGTTGCGTAGCAAATCGGTTGCCTTGAAAATTCATAGCACGCACGCTGTCGTCGAGTTGCCACAGTTTTTGCTGTTCGTAATAGCGTGCGCGTCGGCAATCGACTTTGGCTTCGACGTGAAATTGTTCGTCGAACGATTCGAGGTGTAGGCCTTCGGGGAAATCCCAATAAGGTTGTTCGGCCTTATCGAATACCAACCATCGTGGTGCCGTAATGCGATAACGTGTAATACCCGAATCGGAAATCAGTGTGGTGATTTCGTCGACACGCAATCGTGGAGTTTCGCCGCGATTGTCGATAATTTCGTCGGAAACTTCCGGTTTTTGATTACCTACGCATGCAATACCCAAAAACAGCATAACAACCATTCCGAGAATAGTTGTTACACTGTGTTTTGCACTAAAGTTATTGTCCAATTCGGGAATCACTTTATGTTATCGGCAAATGGTTGTTTCGCCAATCCAGCCGCCAACGGTAAAGGTTTTTCCGTCTTCCAAATCGGGTTCGAAGAAAACTTCTTCTTTGCTCGGGAAGTGCGGTGCATACGAGCGAATCAGTTCGTTGGCTTTGTCTTCCAATGCAGGTTCAACCTGTTTTGCTTTTATAAATTTATCGACAGCAACCCAATAAACGGTTTTATTCAGTGCGGCCGAGTCGTAGATGCCGCGTGTATTGGCATACAGCAGACCTATCAGCAAATAAGGCGCGCCTTGGTTCGGGTTGGCCTCGAGCGATTTGCGTGCATATTCGCGCGATTTCACCGAGTTGTTCAAATTGGCGTTGTAAATTTGTGCTATTTTCAAATAGTTGTCGGCTATGTCGACTGCGTCGTCCTCCAGCGACACCGATTCCAAATAATAATCGATGGCTTTGGTGTAGTCGCCTTTTTTGTACGACATGGCAGCGCATCCTGCAGCCGATTCGGCCGTGGGTTTGATGCCGTGTGCATATTCTGCGGCTTTGAAATAGACTTCGGATTCGCGGCAGTTTACTTGGCGATAAAGTCGCGCGGTTGCAGTCAGGAAATCGTAATCGGTTTTACGATTTTCGACTTGTTCGGCATAAATATGATCCATTTGGTCGCAGTTGGCAGCACCCGACATAGCGAACAATTGGTCCAACACAGGATCCAATTTGGCATACAAATCGGCATTTTTCAGCGATTGGTTAGTCGCATTGTCTTCCAAAATGTCATTCGAATAGACATAGTCGTTGATGAATTGCGTTGCCAGCGTATTGTCAGCCTTGTAAAGTTCGTACGATGTCGATACGAATTGTTGGAAAAATGCAGGTTGTGCCTTTTTGCCCAGCGTATGTACGCACTCTTTGAGCCATGCGTATGCGGTCTGTTTGTCGGCCGGGCGATATTGCAACAGATAGTAGGCTTTCATACCAAGCAGATAGGCGCGCGGTTGTTTGGCATCGTCGCCGAAATAGAGAATTTGTTCGTCGTACACCGCCATCAGTTTATCTATCAACTGTTCGCGCACAGCCGCATCTTTTTCCTGCGAAATCTGCCAATCGACGATTTTGACACCATATGTATAGATAGCACGATGCGTACCTTTGCAGTTGGCGAACGCACTTTCCCACGGTGTCAATGCATCGGCATAGTTTTTCTGTTTGGCGGCTTCGGCAAACAGGCTGATATTGGTTTCGCACTCCGGCGTCATGGGTGCCGGTTGCGGTTTGACTGTGGCCTCGACGTGTGCTTCGGCTTTCTTCTCGATGGCCGCCACATCGGCTTTCTGTTGTTTCTCGGCTTTAACTGCTCCTTTTTGAGCAACTGCGCTGAAAGCAACCAAGACTCCCAGCAGCAACATTACATTTCTTTTCGTCATGATGTTTGTCTTTTTTGTTGTTTTTACTGAATGCGTTGTTTGAAGAACCACATTTCATTCAGTGTTAAGTTAATACCTATTTTAAAATAATTTTCTTGTAATTTGTTTTGCGATGCCACGCCTATATTCCCATATTCAAAATTGATGTTGACCATGGTTTTGGTCGTTCGCAACGGAAAACCTATGCCGCATGTGATATTAATATCGCGTGTGCCGACATATTTTTGTTGTGTGGCATCATAAAGTTTGAAGTACGAATTGGCGTAACTTGCACCCAAACGCCACCGCATGCGATCCACGTATCGGTTGCCATTGGGTCGATAGATGTATTCGGCTCCCAAGGCAAATTTCTGCCGATTTACCAACGAGTCGGTTTTACCATAATAGCGTGCTTTGGCAAATTCTTGCATTGTATAATCGAATGCAACGGTCAGTTTGTTGTCGTAGGTATAGGACACGCCCGCTCCATACAACGACGGCAAATCGAACAATTCGGAAGTGTTGGCCGACAGCGTATCGGCACCGACCGTTTGTATTTCGTACGTCCCGTACAATTTTGAGATATGATCGTACACAAAGCCTAAGCAAAAATTGTGCCGACCGATGGTTTCGTGATATTGGAAGCCATATCGAAAATTAACATTTTGTACGCGCGTTGTAGTGTATTGTGTTGTAGGATAAACGTTTGTTACATTTGGTACCGATACGGTCAGTATGCGTGTATTTTCGATGGAGCCAAACATGTAATAGACATTGACACCAAGCGAGAATCGTTTCCAAATGGTACCAGCCAACCCGATATAAACCTGATTGATACCACCGTTGCCGCGAAACGTATGTGTTTGTGTTACGGCGGTCGAGGTTGAGTCGGTGAATCCATAATTGTAGCCGACAAACGAATAAGGCAGTACGCCGACACTCAATCCCATCCAGCGCGTGATTGGCAACTGAAAGGCCAAATATTCGAGATTACCGGTGAATGTTGTGGCTTTGTCATCGTCTGAAGCATACGACGTCAGCAACGCCGACGCACCAAATTCGAACAAAAAAGTTGTACTGTCGATGCTGCTGTTTGATGCCGGATTGGCAGGATTCATACTGGTGCGCGTGCGCAACCCATAAGCCACACCGCCCATTGATTGGCTGCGCGAGAATCCTATATCCTGCAACCGACCATAACCATAGCGTGTATAGGGCGAATTGACATTGTTTTGTGCCGTCAGATGTTGCAATGCGCCACCAGACACTACAATGCACAATGCGACAAACGCCCTGCCAATCGCGTTATTTGCTATTTTGTATAAGAATTTCATTCAATCCTATAAGCACCAAATTTGGCTCGGCAAATGTACAATTTTTTATTTGATTATGCAAGAGTATCGAAGTGCCACCTGTCAAAACTAATTGATATGGCGTATTTTTTCGCCGAAAATATTCCAAATACCCTTCGATTTCGAATAACACTCCGTTGAATGCGCCGGCTCGCATGGCCTCGTCGGTAGATTGTGCCATAAACGCCGTCGGGCGTGTAGGCTCCAACAACGGCAACTTACCGGTGAATTCGTGCATGGCACGCAAACGCATTTCGTAGCCCGGTGCGATATTGCCAACCTCAAATTTATTGTCGGCCGATACAAAATCGTAGGTGATGCAGGTTCCGGCATCTACGACAAACAAATTGCCTTCGGGTACCAAAGTGCGCGCCCCGACGGCTGCGGCAATGCGGTCGGCACCGAGTTCGTCCAAATTGTAGTCGAACGACAGCGGGAAACGTAAACCGCGTGGCATCACCATCAAATGCGGTAAACGCCTTTGCAACAGCGGCATAACGGCAGCATCGGCACTATCGCCGGCCACGCTGCAGTAGATGGCTGTATCAATAGCGTTGCATGCGACAAAATTTTGCAAAAATTCGTCGGTAATACGGTCGCAAGCAACAATCGATACCGGTTGCCTATCGTTGAACAGCGCGAATTTGGCACGCGTATTGCCTCTATCTATCACTAAATTCATAATTCCCCAAAAACATTACACGGCCACTACACCGGCGATGTGTGGGTGTGGGTCGTAATCGGTCAATTCGAAATCGTCGTATTGGAAATCGAAAATCGATTTCACGTCAGGGTTAATGTGCATGTGTGGCAGCGGACGCGGTTCGCGCGTAAGTTGCAACTGCACTTGGTCGAGGTGGTTGAGGTAGATATGAGCATCGCCGAGTGTATGCACGAAATCGCCAACTTCGAGCCCGGTAACCTGCGCCACCATTTGCAACAACAACGCATACGATGCAATATTGAACGGTACACCAAGAAAAATATCGGCACTGCGTTGGTAGAGTTGCAAACTGAGACGACCATCGGCCACATAGAACTGAAACAGCGTGTGGCACGGCGGCAAAGCCATTTTTTCGACTTCGGCCACGTTCCATGCGCTCACTATCAAACGGCGCGAATCGGGATTGTGTTTTATCATCTCCACCACATTGTTTATTTGATCGATGGTGCCGCCGTTATAATCGGGCCACGAACGCCACTGATGACCATAAACGGGACCGAGTTCTCCGTCGGCATCGGCCCATTCGTTCCAAATGCGCACGCCATGTTCTTGCAGATATTTTACGTTGGTGTCGCCTTGCAGAAACCACAACAATTCGTAGATGATGGACTTGAGGTGCAGTTTTTTGGTGGTGAGCAACGGAAATCCGTCAGCCAGATTGAAACGCATTTGATGACCAAACACACTACGTGTGCCGGTGCCGGTGCGGTCGTGCTTTTCGACACCTTCGTAGAGTACGCGCTGAATCAAATCGAGATATTGTTTCATGAGGTTATAGTGTTAATGTTTCGTATAGTTTGAACAATGCAGCATCAATTTTCGTTTCGACAATTCACGACAAATACGATGGTCACTTTATATGTTCAATAAATGTTGTACGTCGTTTTGGTTACCTTGAACTCGGTGCGACGATTGATGGCATTGACAATTTCCTGCTGTTCGGGTGTGAGCAGTTTGACAAGTTTTTCGTCGAGTATTTCGTCTTTTTTGACAAAGCGCAATTCTTTGGCCATGGCTTCATCAACGATTACCGGCCGACTTTCGCCGTAACCCTTGGCCGTCAGACGGTCGGGAGCGATGCCAGCCTGTACCAAAAAATCGACTACCGATTTAGCACGCGCTTCCGACAATTTCAGATTGGCATCGTCGCTGCCCACACAGTCGGTATGTGCCGCAATTTCGATGGCAATGTTCGGATTATCGGTCAACATTTTCACCGTACCGCGCAATGCTGTTTCGGATTCGGGTGTCAAATCGGCTTTACCGAACTCGAAAAAGATATTGTCAATCGGTATTGGTTGTCCGATAGTCGGCAACGCAAACGTTTCGACAAAGATTTTGCTATCGGTCAGGTACTCGGTGGATAAACGCGCCGAACTATTTAGGTAGCCGCGCGATGTAGCCAGCATGATGTAGTTGGCGTCTTTATCGAGTTTGATGCGAAACGTACCGTCTTTTTTGGCGCGTATCTTGACATTTGTACCGTTGTCGCCCACCATTTTGATGATAGCATCGGGCAACGTATTACCTTTTTCGTCGGTAACTTTGCCTTCGACGGCATAGACCAATTCGGGTAATTCAAAACTATAAAGCCTATCGTAATACTTTGACTGATTGCGATTTGACGAGAAATAACCACGTTCGGCATCTCCCTCGAACGCAATACCGAAATCGTCGCCGTTGGAATTGATTGGAGCCAACATATTGTACACCTGCCACCGCCCGACAGAATCTTTCGTCGCCTTAAAAATATCCAGCCCGCCAAAACCGGCATGGCCGTCGGATGCAAAATAGAACGTGCTGTCGTTGCGGTAGAACGGGAACATTTCGTTACCGGCAGTATTGATATCTGCCCCCATATTCTCGGGAACGCCCCACCCTTCGTCGGTCTTATCGGTAAACCAAATATCCTTTCCGCCAAATCCTCCGGGCGCGTCCGACACGAAATAGAGACGTTCGCCATCAGTCGACAAAGTCGGATGCGCCACGGTGATGGTACTATCCTTAAATAGTGTAATCTTAGTTGGTGTCGTCCATTGTCCGCCGGAACGTTTGGCCGTCCAGATTTCGCCACCGACATCCCCCGCTTTGTCGATGCGACAGCGTGTAAAAAAGATGGTTTTGCCATCGGCTGTAAAGGTAACCACACCTTCGTCGTCGTCGGTATTGAATTCGCCTTCAAGCGGTTCCGGTTTTTCCCATTTGCCCGAAGCATTACGACGTGTCGTAAATAAATCGTGATTCGGTGTACCCATTATAGCGTTCGCTTTGCGACTGGTTTCATTATCGCGGTTCGACGTAAAAACCAACGCCGATGCCTCACTGCCCATGAAAGCCGGAGCAAAGTCGGAATTTTTTTTCGAGTTGAGTACGTCATCGGCTTTAACGACATAACGTGTGGCCATTTTTTTCCATTCGTTGGCTTGTTTTGCGCCATAGAGTCCGGCACGCGCCAGCGAATCGTCGTGCGTTTGCAGATAGATTTCGTACTGTTTGACGGTTTCGGCATAACGTCCGAGCGCGTGCAACGATTTCGCATTATCGAGAAACACTATCGAATCGCCGTACTTATACTTTATGGCCTGAGTATAGGCGCGTGTGGCACGCGCGTGATTGCCTATCAGGCGATAGCACTCACCTTGTTTGAAACAAACTTCGGCCTTCAGTGTTTTCTGTTTTTGCGTCGAAATGCGCGACTGCGTTTTTTTGTAGATGTCGGCCGCCGCGAAATATTCGCCGTTACCGTAGGCACGATCGGCTTTTTTCAAACGCGCCGACACGCTGCACGAAGCGCACACCAACGCCATGCCCAATGCAAACAATATTATTTTCACGTTTTTTATCATTGGCGCATCTGTTTGGCATTTTGTATTTTTTGATAGTGGCACACCATCAAATTGCCGGCGGCATCGCGCAGGTGCATGCCGTTGCCCTCGCAGTAACGGAACATTTTACACTCGGCGCAGGCCTCTTTTTTCATCCAATTGCGGTTACGATAGTTTTGGAAACGATTTTGCCAAACATCCCAAAAGTCGTCTTTATAAATATTACCTTGATAGTATTTGCCGCGTATGCTCGTACAAGCCGAGATGCTACCATCAATCAGCACCGATGCAATAGAAACGCCAGCAGCACATTGATAGAAATGGTCGCGCACAAGACCTTCGTACTCGCCCAAAAAGCCTTCGCAACTATACGAAGCGCGCATTTTGCCTTCTTTGCGCAGTGTTGCTATAAAATCCAGCAACCATACAAAATCAGCGTCATCAATAGTCAATTCAGGCACATCTTTAGCGCGCCCCATCGGGTCGATTGTGAACAACCGCCAGCGACGCACACCTATATTATATAAATAATCGGCAAATGCCGGCAACGTTTTGATGTTACGCCGATTGACACACGTTACCACATCCCATACGACATGCGATGGTGTTTCGGTCACCATACGCACGGCTTCTGTCGCTCGTTGGAAACTATCTTTGTGGCCACGCAGCCAATTGTGGTCGGCCTCGAAACCGTCCAAACTAATCGTGAGTGCATGCAAACCCGCCTCCAACAACCGACCGTAACGTTTCGGCGTAAGATACAAACCATTTGTAACCATTCCCCACGGGAAACCGCGCCGATAAAGTTCGGCACCGCATTGTTCCAAATCGGTACGCACCAAAGGTTCGCCACCCGAAATAATAATCATCACCTTGTGCGGATCGACATGCGGTGTGATACTGTCGATGGCACGCAGAAAATCGGCAAACGGCATATCGGGCGTTTGTTCGGCGACCTTGCAGTCGCTACCGCAATGGCGACAATGCACGTTGCACCGCAGCGTACTTTCCCAAAAAAGTTGACGCAATTCGTGCAGTTGTTTATCGTTGTTGCGGATTTTACGCGCCAATTCCAACGCTATTTTTTGCCGTAATTTCATTGTTTTTCAATCGGTTGCACATCAAAATCGACTGTCGTGTACGTTGTTCCTTGAAACCAAGTATTTTGCTCGCCTTCAAAAACGAGATCTACAGTTTTCGTTTCCGACTGATAATTGCCACGCTCATCATCAACTTGTACAATCGCGGAATTGCTCGGCCAACGTCTGCCGTCCAAAGCATATTGTCCTTGTGCGTCAGTATACATCGTATCAGATTCATAATCGGTCAGTCGTACTACCACTCGAATGCTATCGATAGGTTGTTGGGAGTCAGCATCCTTAACGGTTCCGTTGATGTGATATTCCGCCGACGGCACGCCATACATGGCAACTATATCGCCATTATTGATCGACTGCGACGTACTACACATTGAGAATCCCAGCAAAGCGATGAACGATCCAAACAACTGATTGAGGCGACGCAACAAATTTCGATGTAATCGCTTCATGTTTCTTATTTTTTCAAAACCACTTTTACCTTTTTGGCCGATGCTTTTGTATTCAATCCGTCGCGTTCCGTCTTTTGTATCGGTACTTGCACCGAATCAGCGACCACGCCGGCATTGTCATTCAATGGTGTGCACACCAATGTTACCTCATTAGAGCCGGCACGTTGTACGCCCACCACTTCAAACCGTCCCTTGGTATCAGTGGTATCGGGATTTGCAGCCGTATTGGCAATACGCACTTCTACATTCGGTTGCGGTTGTCCCTGTTCGTTCAACACACGTCCGGCGACACGATATTCTGTGAGCGGAATACCATATTTAGCCATGATATTGCCACGTGTCGGCCGCATCTGTGCGGTACTGCACATGGTCAATCCCAGCAACGACAATAACGCGCCCCACAGCATATTGAGGCGTCTCAATGTTTGTTTACGCAGTGTTTTCATATTCTTGTGTTTTGATGTTTATTTCTTTATTGTCAAACGTACTACAAGGCCATCTAATGTGGTCAACAGCCAATCAGCACCTATCGGCACGATGGCATTGACGCCGGTATTACCTACTTTATGCTGCCACAACGTATGTCCGTCGGTAGCATCAAGAGCAATAATCAGCCCATTGCGTGTAGCAAAAACAAGCATGCGATCATCACACCCGATAGCGCACGGATTGGTATCGGCTGCATACAACTCTTCTCTTTTCCAACGCACGTCAAAGGTTTTTATTGTGGCATCGATGGCATAAAACCGCCCTTTGTTGGTGCGTGCGTAGAGTGTACGTCCGTCGGCAGAGAGCGCAAGCGATGCTATAAACTTCTCATTTTCGGGCGATTGCCACACAATCTGTCCGTTAGCGACATCAACCGCCACCAAGCGGCCATTATCGGTAACAACGAACATTTGTTCGCCGGCGACGTATGGTGCCGTAGTCGGATTACCCGGCAATGCACACTGCCACACATGGTTACCAAACGTAGCATCGACGGCATAGAGTGTTTTATCGTGTGCGCCAAACACCACATTGTTGCCACACACAGCTGCTGCGGTCTGAATAAAGCCTTTCGGCTCGTTGTATCCCCACAACACTGCACCCGATTCCACATTGACAGCGCGCATATTAGCATCGCCGCTACCGACAAATGCCACATCATCGACAACGATAGGCGTGGCACACACGGCTTGTCCGGTGGGACATTTCCACAACAAACGTCCATCGGTTGCATCAAGACAATAGATATTGTTGTCGCCACTGCCAAACAACACTTTATTGCGCGCCACCATCGGAGCAGCAGCAATGCGTTGGGCAGTTTTATATTGCCACAATTGTTTGCCTTTTACCAAATCAAAACAACGCATCATGCCCGAATCGTCGCCCACAAAGAGTCGGTTATCGGCCACAACAGCACTGCCATAAATGCCCCAATCAAGTTGACGCTGCCATACGACTTTGACGTTTTTGTATTGTTTATTCACATCGTAATTCGGTCGCGGGAACAAGCGTTCGTTGCTTTCGGTATAGATGCGAGCATCAAGCGGCAAAGCATACCATCGGTGTGCAGGTTCGCCAATACGTTTTTCGGCGAAATAGAGCGAATCGGCCATATCGCACACCGTGTAACCGCCTACAGCATTGTTTTCGCGCAAGGTCGAGCGTACCACCACGCCGGTGATGCCATCAAAATCGAGTACGGCATTACGATGATAATGTCCGCAAAAAACGCCTTGCAAATTATATCCGCGTAATAGGTCGGTTACCGCATACCAATTATCGACATCGCCATTTTGCAGCGGATGGTGCAATACGACATAAACCGGCTGTTTGCGCCCCGCTTTTTTCAAGTGATGTGTCAGCCACGCCAACTCTTGTGGCGATACATGCGCATCGTTGCGACGCAACACAGGACTGCTGTTTACGCCCAAAAACAGATAACCATTGAAAAACAAACGAAAATGATTATCGCCGAAAATGCGCGCAAAATCGACCGCTCCCGATTCGGACACCCGCATATCGTGGTTACCGGGAACCACATAATATGGTATCCGCAACCCATCCAACATCTGCTTAGCCAATCGCAACGATTTAGTATCGCCATGATGCGTCACATCGCCACACACCAACACAAAAGCCAAATCTGCGCGATTGTTCACTTCGTCGATGGCACGTTGCAAATCGTCCAGATTCTGCGGTAACGTGTCGCACACATGCAAATCGCTAAAAATAGCGAAACTGAACATGGCATTTATCGGTGTTCTATCGCGTTCGACAGGGAAATCCTCGCGCCTTATCTCATCACCTTTGCCACGAAACGACGGCTGCGCCAACACCGGCACAACCACCCACAATAATATTGCAAAAAACAGACTACGTTTCATGCCGTTTTTCAATTACGTTTGGTTACAAATTACAAAGATAGTTTTTTTTCTTCGAACTACCATGCAAAAACATAAAAAAATCGTCATTATACACCAAAAATAAAGTATATTTAACAAATCGACAACTCATTTCATGATTTTTTTGAGACACGTCTTGCACATGACGACTACAAATTTTCGTTAATTCTTTGTTAATTCAGATTTTTGCTATAACTTTGCATTTTTGTAACACCGTCTAATCATTCGTTATGAAACTCAAACAAATAGTCGTACTATGTATGCTTTGGCTTTGTTCGGCGACAACCGTATCGGCCGCTACATGGTACATGGGTTTTATGGGCGGTTACGACTACAATGACTACTCCATCGAAACGAACTATGCCTACGACTTGCGCTACAAAGGGCGTGGCGGGCTGACAATCGGTATGCCTACGCAGTTGTGCATTGCCAAATGGTTTGCTTTACGCATCGATGTGATGTATGTGCAAAAAAACCACAAAATGTATCGCACCAACGCATACAGCGACATCTACACCAATACAAGCAATCATTATCTGCACTTGCCGATAATGCTTAATTTTTCGTTTGGTGGCGAGAAATTACGCGGTTATATGAGCTTCGGCGGTTATGCTGGCTGTTGGTTGGCCAGCCAACGCGAGGGGCAGACCATATCTATCGGCAACACATCCAACGCCACAGAAACACTGTACGCTTTCGACGAAGTCCGCAAACTAAACAACGCCATCGACCGACGCATCGACTCGGGATTGGCAGGCAATGTCGGCATAGCCTTAAACATTGACGAACGCATGATGTTTCACGTCGAAGCCGGCTGTTACTATAGTCTGCTCAGCACCGAACGCGACAAAACCCTGATTGCGCCCAATCCGCGATACAATACCACTTTCACTATACAATGCGGACTTACTTTTGCCATAGGTAAACAAAAACGCAGATAACAAAACAGCATGAAACATTTCCACGTCATATTGTTGGTTTTAGTAGGAATGGCAAGCGTATCGTGTCGCAACCACACCAACGAATTGCTGAATCCGAACACGGTTCCATACAGCACGCCTCTCGAACAATTTGAAGTCGTGTGGAACGGCATCAACAACGGCTACGCGTTTTGGGACATTGACCCCACTGATTGGGACTCGGTGTACACGGTGTATAAACCGCGTTTCGAGGAATTGTCCAATCAGTCGAGTGTTCCAACTTCCACACTGCAACAATATTACGCCGACATGTGCAGTCGTTTCGTCGACCACCACATGGCTATAGTGATACGTAATCCTAAACCGGCTGCCGACGACACAATTACCGCATTCGTTATCAATCCTGGCTATAACGAGGTGAAACAACGCAACTATTATCACGACCGTTTTTCGGACTCGTTGTTGCTGGTCAGCATCGACAAACTGCGCAGCAAAGTCCTTATTGATACCTGCGCTTACTGCAACACATCAAACGGCAGCATTTTGGCATGCAATATCGGCGGCATTGCTTACCTGCATTTGTCAAAATTTATGCTTACCGAGACCCTCAACAATACCGATTCGAGCAGCCAAGCCATAGCCGATGTCTATCATGTATTTTACGAGCAAGCACTGCATTCGCCCGATTTAAAAGGCATTATACTCGATCAACGCGGCAATGTAGGCGGCTATGTAAATGATTTCGACTATGTATTAGCGCCATTCATCGACCAACCACTGACGTTGGGTACGACACGGCGTAAAGAAGGTTTGGCACGTTACGATTATAGTGTTTGGATTCCGTTCACTATAGAACCGGCCGCCGAACATCGCGCGCTCGAAGTACCGATTGTCGCTTTGGCCGACATCAATTCGGTCAGTATGGGTGAGCTAACCACCTATGCTGTAACACTTTTGCCAAACGGTTGTTTTATAGGCGAACGCACATTCGGCGCACACGGACCGCTTTTCAATAATTTCGAAATAAACTACAGCGGCACATTCGGCGACAAGAATTTACAAACCACAAAACATTACGTTTATATGTCGAACGACGTTTTCAGAACCAACGACGGGACTATTCTCGAAGGACAAGGCTTTCGCCCGAACCATCAAGTATTGTTCAACAACGAAAAAATGAATGCCGGCGACGACGTACAACTTAATGCGGCTATCGACTTGATTTTATACAACAAAATTCCCTCTCAAAACTAATTATCTTATCTATCGTGTTTAGTATTTTAATCACTATTTTCGTCCTTGATTTCATTTTCAACCGCACCGTTTCGCTACTCAACATCAACCATTCGAAATGTGCCATTCCCGAACCGTTACAAGATTTGTATGATGCCGACCAATACGCACGGCAGCAGCAGTATTTCCGTATCAATGCCGGTTTCGGTTGGCTGTCGGCATCGTTGTCGTTTGTAGTCATGCTCGTCATGTTGCTATGCGACGGTTTTGCATGGTTAGACCATCTTATCCGCACATGGACACACAGCGAACTGCTCGTATCGTTGCTCTTTTTCGGCATTCTGTTCGTGGCCAACGAATTGTTGTCGCTACCGTTTGCCATTTATCGTACATTTGTCATTGAGGCACGTTTTGGCTTCAACAAAACAACGCCAACTACATTCATTACCGACACGTTAAAAAACCTCTTATTATCTATAGTGATTTCCGGTTGTTTATTGACCGCCATCATCTTTATTTACGAACAGATTTCCGCATATTTCTGGCTGATAGCTTGGGCTGTCGTTACTTTGTTCAATTTGTTTATGAGTCAATTTTACTCTAAACTGATTGTGCCATTATTCAACAAACAGACACCGCTCGAAGCAGGAGAATTGCGCGACGCTATCGAACAATTCGCACAAAACAGCGGCTTTGGGTTGGACAATATTTACGTCATCGATAGTTCAAAACGCTCGACAAAAGCCAACGCCTATTTCACCGGATGGGGAAAACGTAAACGCATAGTCCTATACGACACACTCATCAAGCAACTGACAACCAACGAAATAGTGGCTGTTTTAGCACACGAAATCGGTCATAACAAACACCACCATACATTGAAAAGCATTGCTGTTTCGTTGCCCATGAATCTCCTGCTGTTCATACTGCTCGGGCTGTTTCTCAACAACGACTTATTGGCGCAAGCATTAGGCTGCGATACAGCATCATTCCACATCAATCTGATAGCATTCAGTCTATTGTATACACCTGTCAGCATGTTATTGGACTTACTCCAAAATCTGTTATCGCGCAAACACGAGTATCAAGCCGATGCATTCGTCAAAGCGCACGGATACGCAGAATATTTAATAACAGGACTCAAAAAAATAACGGCGCAAGCCTTGATAAATCTGACACCGCACCCATTGTTTGTATTTGTACACTATTCGCACCCGACACTTTTACAACGCATCACGGCGTTGCGACAAACAGCGTGCGACAACTGATTTTTTTTGAACATAATGCAATATTTTACATCCAAAAACGTCTTTTAGAAAACATTTTTATTTTTTCAACTTTTATTTTTTTATTTATTGTTCAACTTTTAATTTTTATTTATTATGAAAAAAGTATTCTTAAGTTTGGCCGTTGTGGCTGTTGCAGCCCTCGGCATGACATCGTGCAAAGACAGCAGCGAAGCTCGTTGCTGGAAAGTAACCTACAAAACTGCAGGTGTAGAAATCGTCACTTACACTTGGATGAGCGAAGACACGATGAACGCCACTTATGGCAAATTCACAGATTTCAAAGCCGAAAAAGTTAGTGGCACTGAAGGTGATTGTGTAGATCTGCAAAGCGAGAAAGGCGGTGGTTCTATTACCTTTTAAGTACTGACAATCTGTAAATTAACAACGCAGAGCCGCATCATGATGTGGCTCTGCGTGTATTTGGTAGCAATCGGTTATTGCGCTTGTTCCGCCACAATTTTTACTTGTGGCGCATCAAGACGCGCTTTCATCCACAATTCAAATTGTTGTTGTTCTGTTGGTTGCACCGATTCATTCCACGCCACATTGATAACCGGAATCTGCTGTTTTGTGGCGGTTTTCACATCTATTTCATCGGCAATAGAGAATGTTATCGATTCGACACTCGGGAACAAAACCTGCACTTCGCGTACCAACTGTTCGGGAGTAATAGTTGATTTGTTTTCGAGTTGTTCTATTTGTTCGCGTAAACGTAAAATAGTCGAATCACGCTCGGCTAACTGCACCTCTTTGCGTTCCAAAATCTGTTGAATCATCTCCGACTGTGCATCAACATCCAATGTATTTCCTCCAGTTTGTCGAATCACCAATTTCACTTTTTCCAAACCGAAATCGTCCAACCGCTTTTGTAAATACTCCACCTGCTCCGGCGTCAGCGGCATACCGACCAACGAGAGCGTAATACTCTGTTCTTTAGCCGAATAATGGCGTTTTACATTGATTATCTGTACATTTTCGAGCACCGTGCTATGTTCCATTTCGGACACATATTTTATGGCCTGACTATTGAACGAGGTTTCGCGAATAACATTGATGCCAATGAAAATGCTCGGAATGATGATGATGAGCGAAAATATGAGAATACTGCGACGCACCTTGCGTTCGTGTTGTGCATCGACAAATTGCTTACGTGGAAATTTCAGATAACGCACCATCACAAACGTAGCCAATGCGATGAAAAACGAATTGATGAAAAAAAGATAAAACGCGCCAAAAAAGTAAATCCATTGCCCGGTTCCCAAGCCGTAGCCGGCCGTACACAGCGGTGGCATCAACGCCGTGGCAATGGCCACACCGGATACTACGGTAACTTTTTCCTGTTTACGCGACGTGGCCACAATGCCCGCCAAACCGCCAAAAAACGCTATCAGCACATCGAACACGGTCGGTTTGGTACGCGCCAACAATTCTGATTGTGCATCGCTGAGTGGTGTCAACAGAAAATAAGTAGTCGAGGCCAACAAACTGATTAACACCATTATTACCAAATTGCGTAACGACTTGCGTAACAAATCGTTATCGCTGATACCGATGGCAAGGCCTATACCCATAATAGGACTCATTAGGGGCGAAATCAACATGGCGCCGATAATCACTGCCGTAGAATTAACATTCAGCCCGACCGAAGCGATGACAATAGCAAATGCCAAAATCCACACATTCACGCCACGAAATTCGACACTGCGGCTGATATTTTCAATCGTTGCCTGCGCATCGCAATCGGCATCGATATTCACTAAATTTTTGAGATAAAGGCGCACATCACGCCACAAAATTTGCACCTTTTCGGCAAATGTTTTCTTGTGTAATTCTTCCATAGTTTTGTATTTTGCAAAATTATTTTTCGATTCTGACTTCGTGATTCACCGACATCAAATCGGCCATGATGCCATCGCTGACAAAAATGCCTGCCCGAGTCAGACACAAATGATTGCCACGTAACTGCAAATGTTGCCGCCGAAGATGTGCCGTCGCGCAACGCAAACAATAGTCGGCCGCCGCGCTACCAAACATGGCTGCGAGTTGTGTTAAATCGACGCCGTCGGACGTTCGCAAACCGGTGAATACAAATTCGTTATATCTATTTTCGTCGGTTAAATATTCCGTTTCGGCCGGTATACGTTCCTGCTCTATCGCCTCGATGTAAGCCCGTGTATCGGCCACATTCCACTGACGCGATGTACCATTGTACGAATGCGCCGCCGCACCTACTCCCAAATACGGCACACCGTGCCAATATGCCGAATTGTGTCGTGATCGGAAACCCTGCTGACAAAAATTAGAAATTTCGTAATGTTCGTAGCCTGCGGTTTCGAGTTGTTCAATCAGCACATCAAACATGGCCAGCATAACCGTTTCGTCCGTTTCGACAATGCGCCCGGTCTGCCGCCACTGCGTCAAAAGCGTATGCTCTTCGTACATCAAATTATATGCCGACAAATGCTGTATGCCCAGCGACAAGGCTGTTTGCAACGTTGCCGTCCACTGTTGCAATGTTTGTCGTGGCAATCCGTACATCAGGTCGATGCTGATATTGCCAAAACCGTACTGTTGCAACAAACGTACGGCGTTGACGGCTTGCGCCGCCGTATGCCGTCGATGCAAAAATGTCAGTTCGGCATCGTCGAAACTCTGCACTCCCAAACTCACCCGATTGAACGCCAACTGTGCCAATTGTGCCACCATCGGTTCTGTCATATCGTCAGGATTGCATTCGATGGTGATTTCGGCATCAGGTGCCACTTCGAAATTTTGTTGCACCGCATCGAGCAGACTTTTCTGAGTCTCGGCACACAGCGTCGAAGGAGTGCCTCCACCAAAATAAACTGTCGAAATTCTCTTATCAGGCAAATAGGCGCTCCGCATACGCAATTCGGCATTCAACGCATTCACATAACGATGCCTCAACGCCAAATCGGTACCGCTATGAAACGCGCAATAGACACAGCGTGTACGACAAAACGGGATGTGTACATAGAGTCCGGCCACAAAAAAAAATGTTTAATAAGTGGCAAAGATACGTTTTTTTGTACGAAAATCAGCAAAAAAACGGGGAAATGTGCATCACCGCAACTTTTTTTGTGTAATTTTGCACCAATTTTTAGAAGACGGACAATTATGGCAAAAATAAATAGCAACTACAATAATTTGCAAGAGAATTATCTGTTTGTCGAGATAGCCAAACGCACTGCGGCCTATCAGAAAGCGCATCCCGAAGCACATGTCATCAAATTGGGTATTGGCGATGTAACCCGCCCGATAGCGACCGTGGCTGCCGATGCTATGATTGCTGCCAACGAAGAGCTAAAACACGCCGACACATTCCGAGGCTATGGTCCCGAACTCGGATACAAATTTGCGAAAGCAGCCGTTCAACGCTATTACGCCCAATACGGCGTATCGGTCGATTTCGACGACTTAACCATCGGCGACGGCATCGGTTCCGATTTGGCCAACATTACCGACCTATTTTCGTCGGACAACACGGTGCTAATTCCCGACCCCGTATATCCGCTCTACAAAGCCACATCTATTATGGACGGTCGGCGCATTAAATATCTGGAATGTTCGGTCGAAAACAATTTTTTACCCACGCCTCCCGACTATCCGTCGGATTTGATTTATCTGTGTTCGCCCAACAATCCGACAGGCGCCACATTCAATTACGATCAATTAAAAGCGTGGGTCGATTATGCCAACGCTTGCGGCGCTGTCATATTGTACGATAGTGCATACGAGCGTTTCATCGCCGATGCAGACAAGCCGCATTCTATTTTCGAGATTGCCGGTGCGCGCACATGTGCTATCGAATTTTGCAGTCTGTCGAAAACAGCGGGATTCACCTGCGTACGCAGCGGCTACACATTAGTGCCGAAAGAATTGGTGCGCGAGGGCGTCAGTCTGAACCACATGTGGCAACAGCGCCAAACCACCAAATACAACGGTACGCCTTATGCTACGCAACGCGGTTTGGAAGCTGCCTTATCGCCCGACGGTCTGCGCCAAGCCGACGAAAATATAGCCTACTACAAACGCAATGTGCAACCCATCACGTCATTTTTGGAACAAAAAGGCATTTTTTATAGTGGAGGACACAACTCGCCTTACATTTGGCTACGTTGTCCGAATGCGATGACGTCGTGGGAATTTTTCGATTTTTTGCTCGACACAGTACAAGTAGTCGGTACGCCTGGCGTCGGGTTCGGCGCATGTGGCGAACACTATTTCCGTCTGTCCACATTCAACACCTACGAAGCCACACAAGAAGCGATGGAACGACTGGCCACCGTATTGTAATTACAACACCTGAGCCAGCATTTCGGCCATTTGTGTAATGCCTTGTTGCAATTTGCCGCCCAACATGGTTTTCAGCATAAACGGCAAATCGACTTTGAGGGTAATTTTCATCAGTGTTTCGCCAAGCGCATTTTCTTTCAGTTGTACCCATAGGTTAAATGCCACCGGCAAATTGTCGGCACCGAATTTTACGGTTTTATCGGGGTCGCGTTCGACTATACGCAACGTAACTCTGCCAACCGGTTCGACAGTAAACGAGCACGTATCGGCATCGCACGTCAAATCGCGAATTTTGTCCTGCGGCAATTTGTCCTTAAAGGCATCCCAACGACTTAAATCGGCAATCTTTTCAAATACTTCGTGCTGCGAACCATGTAGTTTTTTCACAGCGCTTTCGTATGTTTCCATATTATTATTGTGTTTTTTAGTTACTCACCTACCAATACCAAGTGTTCGCACAAAGTCATCGATATGTGCAAAATCGCCATCCGTTTCCACATCGACGACCATAGCAGCTTGTTCGTAAAATGGCGTACGTTGCGCCAACAGATTATCGACAAACGCTGTCAGTTCGTCGCGACTTTTACCTCGCAGCAACGGCCGTTGCACCTTGGCATGCGTCAAACGCTCCACCAACAATGGTACAGGTGTTCGCAAATAAACGGTCAGACCACAAGCGTTCATCTGCTGCATATTGTCGGCAAAGCAAGCCAACCCACCGCCGGTTGCTATCACAACTCGCTCATAATCTGACAATTCGAGCAGTACAGCGCGCTCTATTTGACGGAAACCGGCTTCGCCTTTTTCTTCAAAAATTTGCGATACGGTTTTATGATAGCGACCTTCGATAAAGGCATCAGTGTCGATGCAACTCCACCCAAGAGCATCTGCCAAACGCCGGCCAATAGTGCTTTTACCGCACCCCATAAATCCCACTAAAAAGATACGCAACGGTTGTTCCATACAAACATGTGCAAAAAAAATCTTACAAAAGTAGTCAAAATTAATTAAATAACCACCATAAATTACAAAAATAGCGATTTATTTGCTATCTTTGCACCAAATATATGTTTTGATATGAAAATAGCCATAATCGGCGGCGGAATAGCCGGCCTGACAGCCGGTATTTATGCCCAAAAAAACGGATTCGATAGTGAAATACACGAACGCCACACGATTGTTGGCGGGCAGTGTACAGGTTGGTATCGGCAACATTTTTTGTTGGACAATTGTGTGCATTGGCTCACCGGCACCAATCCCGAAAAAGATATTTATAAAGTATGGTGCGATGTCGGCGTTTTGGGTGAAGGCATTGAAATCATTCAACATGAATCGTTTATGCGCATCGAAATGGACGGTACAGCCATCGATTTTTGGTACGACCTCGACCGTTTGCGCACCGATTTATTGGCTTTGTCGCCCGACGATAAAGAAACAATTGAAGAATTTATCAAAACGGTCAATGCCTATCGCGCCGTGGCGATGCCGGCACTGAAACCCATGGAACAACACAACTTGTGCGACTATTGGCGACTCATCAAAAAGATGCGTCATCTCGGTCCGATTCACCGTAAATATTCCAAAATTTCGATACACGACTACGCCGCTCGTTTCAAACACCCGCTACTGCAAAAATTGATTACCTCGTACATGCCGAAATCGTATAATATGGCTTCACTATTTTATGTTTTCGGCACATTTGTCGATGGCAACGGCGCCCTGCCGCGCGGCGGTTCGTTAGGCATGATTGACCGCATGAAACAGAAATACGAAGCACTCGGCGGCAAAATCATCACCAATCACGAAGCCATCAAAATAGACGTCACATTCAACAAGGCACGTAACATTATTTTCAAAAACGGCGACATCGTTGAGGCCGACTGCATCATCTGCGCCTGCGACACCGACATCACATTCAACCGCCTGATAGGCAAAGGACTGATGGACAAATTTTTCCTCGAACACTATCACAAACACAAAGAGCATCCGCTGTACAGCAGTTTCAACTGTTATTTTGCAGTGGACGATATTTGCCAAATGCCATCGACCACTATCAGTTTCGAATGTGCGCCATACACCGTTCACAACGACACGCACACCAACGTGTTTGTCAAAAATTTCAACTACGAACCGAGTTTTTCGCCCGAAGGCAAAAGTGTACTGCAAACCATGCTCGTGCAATACGAAAACGATTTCGACTATTGGAAAAACTTATATGAAACCGACCGTGCAGCCTACAAAGCCGAGAAAATGCGCATTGCCGGCGAAATAATGAAACGTATCGCCACACGTTTCCCCGAATTGGCAGGCAAATTGTCGATACTCGACGTGGTAACGCCAATGACTTATTATCGTTTTTGCGGAGCGTACAAAGGCGCATACATGAGTTTCATACTCACACCCTACGCGCCAAAACGCGCACACCGCGGCATATTGCCGGGCATACGCAATCTCTACTTGGCAGGTCAATGGTTGCAACCGCCCGGAGGTTTGCCAAACGCCGCTGTCACCGGACGTTTCGCCATTCAGCGCATCTGCAAACGCGAACATCTCAAATTTCACGATTAGGAGATTTGTGAAATTCCATATTTTTACATAACTTTGCAAAATCAAGGCGAGAATCAACATTAATAATAACCTAAACATTAAATCCATGAAAAAATTAATTTTCTCCGCTTGGATGCTGGTATTCGGCGCATTGTGTGCCGTGGCTCAGGTTACCACCGAACCGGTCTTCATTACCAACGATTACAAGGGAAAAATTGTCATCACATTCGACCCCACACAAGGCAACAAAGGCATGGTGGGCGCCACCGCGTGCTATGCCCACACAGGCGCATGCACCGCCACACAAGATTGGCAATGCGCTCCCGTTTGGTGTAGTGCGCTGGATAAACACAAAATGACCAAAGTGGACGACAAATGGCAACTCGTCATCGACAACATGTACGAATACTACGACTGTTTGAAAGAGGGCGAAGTCATCACCAAATTGGCATTCGTGTTCAACGACGGCAAAAGCGGCAGCAAAGAAGGCAAAGCCGAAGGAGATAAAGACATCTTTGTCGAAGTGTACGAAGCCGGCCTGCACGTTGCATTCACTACGCCTACAGGGAAGAACCAACTCATCGAATCGGGGACCACAATAACATTTTTGGCACAAACCTCTGACAGTAGTGCGCTCACATTCAGTATCAACGGCACAATAAAAAAAGAAGCCACCGGTCTTGCACTCGATTACAGCGAGACTTTCTCGTCCACAGGAAATTACGAGTGCATCATTAAAGCCGAAACTGCCAGCGACACTGCATCCGACACCATAACTATATGTGTAGCCAATACTGCCGTAGAGCAAGCACGCCCCACCGGCATCGTCAACGGTATATACTACGACACAGAGGACAACACCAAAGTAACGCTCTGCACCTACGCCGCCAGCAAAACAGCACCGGCGCAGAACGTATTTGTCGTAGGCGACTTCAACAATTGGACAATATCGACCGACTACCAAATGAAACGCGACGGCAACTACTTCTGGACTGAAATCACAGGCTTGACACCGCAACAAGAGTATGCTTTTCAGTACGTTGTCATCAGAGCCGACGGCAAAACGGTACGCATTTCCGACTTGTTCTCCGAAAAAGTGCTCCACCACGACGACAAATACGAGCCGACCACCGTTGACCCAAGTATAATGCCCTACCCTGAAGGCAAAGCCGATGGTTATGTAACTGTAATTCAAACCGATAAACCGCAATTCGATTGGAGCGACGCCACGCTCAACTTCAAACGTCCGAACAAAGACAACCTGATAATCTACGAAGTGTGGGTGTACGATTTTACGCCAGACCGTTCGTACAAAGGCATAATCGACCGCTTGGACTACATCGAAAATTTAGGTGTGAACGCTCTCGAACTGATGCCCGTCTGCGAATTTGACGGAAACTACAATTGGGGCTACTCGCCCAACCACTACTTTGCACCCGACCGCGCTTACGGTAGTGAAAACGACCTGAAAACGCTCATCGACGAATGCCACAAACGTGGGATAGCCGTCATCTTGGACATGGTGTTCAACCACGCCACAGGCAACAACCCGATGAACAAACTCTACCCATACGGAACTGAGTTGAAGGAGAATCCATGGTTCAACGTTACAGCGCCGCACGGCAGCAATGTGTACGAAGATTGGAACCACGATTTCGAGCCAGCCAAAGATATGTTCAAACGCTCGCTGCAATATTGGCTCACCGAATACAAAGTCGATGGCTACCGCATGGACTTGGCACAAGGCTTTTGCGGCACAAGCAAATCGAGCGTAGGCACAAACCTGACCGACTATTACAACACCGTCAAATCCACATCGAGTGATGCTTATTTCATTCTCGAATATTGGAACGAATCAGGCATGCCAAGTCAGCAAGAAATGGTCAATCAAGGCATGATATGCTGGGCAGGCGGCAACGGCGCCAACAACGCGTACTGCCAAACCGCCATGGGTTGGCTCAAGGACGGCGATGGTTTTGATGCGTGCGGTGCCAATGCCGGTGATGGTTACGTCACCTACTGTAACAGCCACGACGAAGAACGCCCATTCTTCAAAGCCAAACAATGGGGTGCCGGCGACCTCCAAACCGATGTAACCGCTCGTTGCCACCGCGTGCCACTGAACATTGCATTCAACGTGCTACTCAACGGTTCGCACATGTTTTACCAATACGACGAATTGGGCTACGACTACTCCAAATATCAGGACGAATACGAGCGTTTCGGCACGGACGACGAAGGCAATTACGGTTTAACACCTTCGGTAGATGCCGACACGAAAACCGGCAAAAAACCGCGTCCCGAATCGCGCGGCTATTTTGAACAAGGTCCACGCATGGAAGCGTATAAACAAGTGGCACAACTTATTCAACTTCGTACAAAATTGCTGCCCGACGTATTCTGTGGTAATCCGACGACCGTTTCAATCGGTAGCGGCAAAGCTGTACGCACCATTCAGTGGGACAACAATGTGTATGTAGTCGGCAATTTCTCTGCCACCGAAACACAAACCGCGACAGTGCCTTGGGGAAAATGGTACGACTACTTGAACGACAACATAGCCATTGAAAGCGATAACCGTCGCGGCACAGTGGTTACGCTGCAACCCGGCGATTTGAAAATCTACACCGCCGCGCCACAAACGTTGCCAACCATCCCCGACTCGTACGGTTACGAACATGTCGGTTTACCATCTGTCAACGCCAACAATGCGTCACACAACTTCATCTACCCGACTGTGGCCGATGACGTCGTGTACATTGTTAGCGAAGCGACACCGCGCCGTATCGAAATCGTGTCGATTAACGGAACTCGAGCCGCCCACATCGAAAGCGACGGCAGCATCAACGTCAGCAACCTACCTCGCGGCATCTACCTATTGGTAGCGACATTCGATAAAACACAAGAAGCCTTCAAATTTATCAAAAAATAGAGCGAAAACGTGCAGAATCTTCCGATGATAGAACGCGCCACTACATGGGCTGATTTACCCTTTGTAGGCATCCTGCTGATGGTGTTGTGCGTTGCAATCATAGTCAGTTACAACATGGCACGCAACTATCATCGGGAACTGCTTCGCAACTTTTTTAACAACAAAGAACGTTTTGCCTACGCCGACTACGACAACACTCTGCTATCGAGTATTTTGTTGATAGTGTGTGCCACCATCAGTTACGGATTTTTCTTTACCATCATCAACGTTCACCTGACGCCTGTCGTTACCCAAGCCGACCATTGGTGGATGTTGTTCATCATAATCGGTGTTGTCATTTTTTGGCTATTCTATCAATGGCTGTTGTTGAAAGTAACCGGTTATTGCGCAAATATAGGCATGACGATGCGTTCGCTGATTCGTTCGTTTTTTGTCACCTTTGTCATTAGCGGTCTTTTGTTGTATCCGATTGTAGTAGGCTTGGTGTTTGCTTCACAAGCACTATTCCTTCCTCTGACTTATATCGGTTTATTGGTCGTGATTATCAGCGTATTTATCCTTATTATTCGGGCGATTCAACTTTTTTTGTCGGGAATTGATACAGCGTGTTATTTATTTTTGTACCTTTGCACCCTTGAAATTCTACCCATTTTACTCTTGAAAAAGTTGACAGAAATAGTGGTGGAAAAAGTCTTAAATTAAAACTCAACGCCTTGAAAATCAAAAAAATCCTGGTTTCGCAGCCAAAGCCCGAGAGTGAGAAATCGCCCTATTTCGACATTGCTGGAAAATACAACGTAAAAATTGATTTTCGACCGTTTATTAAGGTCGAGCCTATTCTTGCCAAAGAATTTCGCCAACAGCATGTCAACATTGCCGACTACAATGCTATCGTGTTCACTTCGCGGCACGGCATCGACCATTTTTTCCGCTTGGCCGAAGAAATGCGCATAAAAATCGCCCCAGAGTTGCAATACTTTTGTGTATCCGAAAAAATAGCGCACTATCTGCAAAAATACATCGACTATCGCAAACGCAAAGTACATTATGGGACAACCAATCGTATCTGCGACTTGGCATCGGTGATTCAAAAACACAAAGAGTTAAACTATTTGGCAGTGCTCTCGGCCGACTACAACGACGAAGTGCCTACCCTAATGAACAAGGTCGGTGTAAAATTCAACGTCGGTATGATGTATCGCACCGTGAGCAACGACTTTGGCCCCGACGAGCAATTGGACTACGATATGATGCTGTTTTTCAGCCCGCAAGGCATCAATGCACTGCTCAAAAATTTCCCGAATTACGAACAAGGCGAAGTGATGATTGGCTGTTTGGGCAGCAACACCGCAGCCGCCGTACGCAACGCAGGCTTGCGTCTCGATTTGGAAGTGCCGTCGCCACAATTTACCTCAATGACCATGGCGCTTGATGCGCTGTTGAAAGAAAATCACAAGCGCAAATAAGCCAACCTTACAGCGACAGTAGGCACAACAGCCGCGCAAGGGACGTAAACAGCAGTAACCGACAGTTGTCCTTGTAAAAATTGATTGTATGCACACGGTGGATTACACATTCACGCCGACAGAACATCTGAAAAGCCGGACAGCCATCAACGAGTTATTGAACACGAATCACGGTTTTATGGTCTATCCGTTTCGCGTGGTCTACCAAGTAGTAACTACCGAACATTCGTCTTCAGTTGTACAAGTGATGTTCGTCGTCCGTAAACGACGTTTTCGTCATGCTACCGACCGCAATCGTTTCAAGCGTTTATTGCGCGAAGCCTATCGGTTGCACAAGCAGCCTCTGTTGGATTATGTTACCGCACAAGGTATTGGTTTGCGCATAGCGTTTGTCGGCATCAGTAGCGCGTTGCCTGCGTTTGCTGATGTTCAGGATAAGATGCGCGATGCCATCAACGAGTTGTGTCGCACATGCGTATGAAAAGTTTTTTAACCAAATTATTGGTGTGGCCCATACGTTTCTATCAAGTAGCCATTTCGCCACATTTCCCTGCTACATGCCGTTACACGCCCACTTGTTCGCAGTATGCCATTGAGGCGTTGCGTAAACATGGTCCGCTGAAAGGTCTTTGGCTTGCCACGAAACGCATTTTGCGTTGCCATCCGTGGGGCGGCAGCGGTTACGATCCGGTTCCGTAAGCGATTATTGTGTTTTGAGTTGTTCCAATGTTTCGGTGAGCAATTCCCACTCATACATTTTTTGTTCGAGCGCATGTTTCGCGCGTTGATAGGCTTCAACGCTTTGTGCATCCGATTGACCGGCCGCAAACAGATTTTCCATTTCCGCAATTTTTTGTTCAAGTGTCGTTATGTCGGCTTCAGCTTCGGCCACAAGTTTTTCCTGTTTGCGAATTTGGCGTGCCTGTTCTTTTTGCAGTTCGTAATTCTGTTTGTTATCCGAAACGAGCGTGCCGGTCGCGGTCATTTTGTCGGTTTTCTTGCTATTTTCCAATTCTTGCAGATTTTGCATTTTTTTATACTGCAAGAAATCGCGAATGCCACCTAAATGTTCGCGCACTCGTTGATGCCCGAACTCATACACTTTATCCACCAAGCCGTCAAGAAAATCGCGATCGTGGCTCACAACGATGACAGTACCGTCGAACGCGCGAATTGCCTCTTTCAGCACATCTTTCGAAGCCATATCGAGATGGTTTGTCGGTTCGTCGAGGATAAGCAGATTAACCGGTTCGAGCAGCAAACGAATCATGGCCAAGCGGCTTCGTTCGCCACCCGAAAGCACTTTGACTTTCTTGTCGCTTGCTTCGCCTCCGAACATAAATGCGCCTAAAATGTCGCGAATTTTTGTGCGAATATCGCCTACGGCCACATCGTCGATGGTTTGAAATACCGTTTTATCCTCGTCGAGCAAACTTGCCTGATTTTGGGCAAAATAGCCGATTTTCACTTGATGTCCGAGTTTGAGTGTGCCGCTGAACGGGATTTCGCCCATGATACATTTGACAAGCGTTGATTTGCCTTCACCGTTTTTACCGACAAAAGCCACTTTTTCGCCACGTTTGATTTCCAGCGCGATATCATTCAACACGATGTGGTCGCCGTAAGCTTTGGTCAGATGTTCGACAAAGAGAGGCAAAACACCCGAATGCGGAGCCGGCGGAAATTTCAGATGCAATCGCGCCGTATCTTCTTCGTCGATTTCGAGCCGTTCCAATTTCTCGAGTTGTTTGATGCGACTCTGCACTTGTACGGCTTTTGTAGCTTTATAGCGAAAACGTTCGATGAAATCTTCGGTTTCGGCAATCATTTTTTGCTGATTTTCGTAAGCACGCTGTTGTTGTTCACGGCGTTCGGCACGCAGTTCTTTGTATTTGGTGTACGACACTTTGTAATCGTATATTTTGCCGAGCGACAATTCGATGGTGCGCGACGTTACAGCATCAAGAAAAGCACGATCGTGGCTGACAAGCAGCACGGCTGCCCCACACGTCGCCAAAAAATTTTCGAGCCACTGTATCGACTCGATATCTAGATGGTTGGTCGGTTCGTCGAGCAGGAGCAAATCGGGACGTTTCAAGAGAATTTTCGCCAATTCGATACGCATGCGCCAGCCACCGCTAAATTCAGCGGTTGGACGTTCCAAATCGGCTCGTTCAAAGCCAAGTCCGAGCAATGTTTTTTCTATTTCGGCCTGCATATTGGCTGCGCCGAACATCTGCAAACGTTCGTTTTCGTGCGCCAATTTATCGATAAGTTGTTGATAATCGTCGCTTTCGTAATCGGTACGTTCGGCCAATTCTGCTCCAAGCCGTTCGATAGCGGCCTGTGTCTGCCTAATATCGTCAAACGCTAATTCCACCTCCTGTTGCACAGTGCGCTGATCGGTAAGCAACAAATGTTGCGGCAAATAGCCAATGGTCAAGTCTTTCGGTTTAACAATTTGTCCGTGTGTCGGTTGTTGTAAACCGGCGAACAAACGTAACAAGGTTGTTTTTCCAGCGCCATTTTTACCGACTAACGCGATACGATCTTTGGCGTTAACCAAAAACGATATGCCATCAAACAGCGGGCGACCGCCAAATTCCATCGTAAGTTGTTCTACCGAAATCATACTGTCAAAATTGCGTTGCAAAATTAATAAAATTTTATTGTGCCCGAAAATTTAACAATAAAAAGACAAAAATACCTTTATCAAGGTATTGATACTTATGGCAAATAGTTGTAATTTTGCATACCTAATTCAGCGAAGACATGGAAACACAACCAATAACGACCTTGGCCGATATGCCGACAAAAAGTCGTTGTATCATCGTCAAAGTGCATGGGCATGGCGGTTTCAGGCATCGCATTCTCGAGATGGGATTCGTTCGTGGCGAAATCGTCGACATTCTGAAAAATGCGCCACTGCAAGACCCTATCGAATACCAAATTATGGGGAGTCATGTGTCGCTGCGGCGAAGCGAAGCCGAGAACATCGAAGTAGTGTCGCTTGACGAAGGCGCACACCCCGACAATATTTACCACGGCACCATCGAAGAACATGTGGCGGCCGAAGCCGAAGAATTGGCACACGAAATTACCGTTGCATTAGTAGGCAATCCAAACTGCGGCAAAACCTCGTTTTTCAACTACGCCACCGGTCTGCGCGAAAAAGTCGGCAACTACAGCGGCGTAACAGTTGATGCCAAAGTCGGCGTATTCCACCATCGCGGTTATACCATCAATCTCGTCGATTTGCCCGGCACCTACTCGCTGACGGAATATTCACCCGAAGAGTTGTATGTACGTTCGTTCCTTACACACCAAAAACCCGATGTAGTACTGAATATTGTCGATGCTGGCAACTTGGAACGCAACCTATTTCTGACGACCCAACTCATCGACCAAAATCCGAGCATGGTGATGGCGCTGAATATGTTCGACGAACTCGAGAAATCGGGCGATACGCTTGACATCCCAAGTCTGCAACGCATGTTGGGTTTCCCTATTGTGCCGACGACAGCCAAAAACGGCGAAGGCATCAGTGATGTACTCGAGGCCATTGTAAACGTGTACGAAGGCAAACATGGCACAACCAAACACATCCACATCAATTATGGCGAAAATGTCGAAACAGCCATTAAAGCAGTCAAAACACTACTCTACGCCAATCCGGAAATCAAAAGTATGTACCACGGGCGATATTTAGCATTAAAACTCATCGAAAACGACAGCGTTACACACACACAGATGTCCCACCTGCCCAATTACGACAATATCCGTCAAACAGCAGCACGCTATCGTTCGGAGTTGGAACACGAATACCACGACGACATTGCCAGCATCATTTCCGACTTGAAATACGGTTTCATTCGTGGTGCACTGAACGAAACCTTGCAACACAACACCACCGACAAGCGCAATTTGGGTTACGCTCTCGACACTGTGCTGACCAACCGCTGGCTCGGTTTTCCCGTATTGCTGTTTTTCATGTGGATAATGTTTCAAACGACATTTACGCTTGGAGCCTATCCGCAAGAATGGTTGGAAATAGGCGTAACGGCTCTCGGCCGATGGATTTCGGAGATATTGCCGGCCGGAATGCTCACCGATTTACTGGTTGACGGCATCATTTCGGGCGTTGGCGGCGTACTTGTATTTTTGCCCAATATCCTGATTTTGTTTTTATTCATTTCGCTATTGGAAGACACCGGTTATATGGCGCGCGCCGCATTCATCATGGATAAGTTGATGCACCGCATTGGTCTGCACGGCAAATCGTTCATTCCTTATCTGATAGGTTTCGGCTGCGGCGTACCGGCCATTATGGCCACACGCACACTCGAAAACCGCAAAGACCGCATTCTGACTATTCTGACAATCCCATTCATGAGCTGTTCGGCGCGCTTGCCGGTTTATCTGCTTTTTGTGTCGGCATTTTTCACAAAAAATCAGGGATTAGTACTGATGAGCATCTATCTGATAGGTATCGTCGTGGCCATCATCACCGCATTAGTCATCAATAAAATTGCCTTCAAAAACGAGAATGACCAATTTGTGATGGAACTGCCACCATACCGTTTTCCCACATTACGCAACACACTGATACACATGTGGGACAAAAGCGCACAATACCTAAAAAAAATGGGGTCTGTCATACTCATTGCCTCCATCATCATTTGGGCATTGGGCTATTTTCCGCGTCCAACAGCGACAATGACGCCGCAAGAACAAATGAGCCAATCGTTCATCGGAAAAATCGGACGCGCCATCGAACCTGTCGTGCGTCCGTTGGGCTTCGATTGGAAAATGGGCATCAGCCTCGTAACCGGGTTGGCCGCCAAAGAGGTAGTTGTTTCGTCGCTGGGTGTATTATATAATGATGACACCGACAGTACGGCATCATCGCTATCCGACAGCCTGCAGGCGCAGACAGACGAATTTGGGAACCCGCTATTTACCCCATTGCGTGCATACTCGTTCATGTTATTCATCTTACTCTATATGCCTTGCATCGCTGCCATGACCGCCATTCGGCGCGAAGCCGGACGCGGTTGGATGTGGTTCACGGTATTCTACTCTACCGGTATTGCATGGTTGGTGTCGTTTGCCGTATATCAAATTGGCAGTCTATTCTGATTTGTAACGTATGGACATCATCGCCTATCTGATTATCGTTGCGGCAGTAGGTACCGCTTTGTGGCAATCGTTCCGCAAACACAAAAATAAAAACGACTGCGACCAAGCATGCGACGGCTGCTTCCTACGCGATGTGTGCGGTCAAAAACCATCGGAAAAGCCATAAAAAAGGCGCTTTTACAAAAAGCGCCTTCGATTATAAACAGCTATTTATCAGAGATTTACAATAGTTCAGCCAACGCTTTTTTGATGCGCGCCATCGCTTCGACAAGCGTGTCGTCGCTCGTGGCATACGACAGACGGATGCACTCCGGCGCGCCAAAGGCAGCTCCACCAACACAAGCCACATGCGCCGTTTCGAGCAAATACATCGCCAAATCGGAAGCCGACTCTATAACACGCCCGTCGGCAGTGCGTTTCCCGAAAAACGATTTACATTCAGGGAACAGATAAAACGCGCCCATAGGTAGATTGACTCTCAATCCCTGGATATCAGCAGCCAACTTAACCATCAAATCGCGACGGCGACGAAAGGCATCGCGCATCTCGACCACACAGGTTTGGTCGCCGCGATAGGCGGCCTCGGCAGCTTTCTGGGCAATGCTGCTTGCGCCCGACGTGTATTGTCCCTGCAGTTTGATGCACGCTTTGGCCAGCCACAACGGCGCAGCCACCCAACCAAGTCGCCAACCGGTCATGGCATACGCCTTCGACACGCCGTTAACTACAGCCACGCGCCCCTCCAATTCGGGGAATTGCGCTATCGACTCGTGCCGACCGACATAATTGATATGTTCGTAAATTTCGTCGGCTATCACCAGAATATTCGGGCAATTAGCCAACACGGCGGCCAAGGCGGCCAATTCGTCGTGTGTATAAACGCTGCCCGTCGGGTTCGATGGCGAACAGAGTATCAAGGCTTTGGTGCGTGGCGTGATGGCCGTTTCCAACTGTTCGGGCGTGATTTTGAAATCCGTATCCAACGTGGTGGGGATAATGACGCTTTCGCCATCGGCCAACTTGACCATCTCCACATAACTGACCCAATACGGCGCCGGCACAATCACCTCGTCGCCCGCCCCGACAACCGACATCAGCACATTGCAAACAGCCTGTTTGGCACCATTGGAACAGACGATTTGCGCCGGCGAAAAATCAAGATTATTTTCGCGTTTCAGTTTGTCGCTGATGGCCTGCCGCAACGACAAATAACCCGGCACAGGCGAATAGAACGAGAAATTGTCGTCGATGGCCTGTTTGGCGGCATCCTTGATGTGTTGTGGTGTGAAAAAATCGGGTTCGCCGACGCTCAAATTGATAACATCGACGCCTTGCGCGCGCAATTCGCTGCTTTTCTGTGACATAGCCAACGTTTCCGATTCGGCCATGGCTTTCAAACGATATGATAATTCCATAATTTAATGATATTTAGTTATTTTACATTTAAAAACACAATTATTGCCTTTTTATAATTTGAAATTATAATCAAAAGCCTTAATCACTTCTCGCTGCTTATTCTTGATTTGATAAATTAATTTTAATCGACCAAAATCATCATATTCATAGTAGGTTGCCAGCCCGGCACCAGTTGTCATAGTACTAATACCAATTAAAGGCTTATAAGTATAAACAGAAATATGAGCATACGATAATTTATTGCTAATTTGGCTTTTCAAACTAAGCAAATCATTTAATGTTGGCATTTCATTGATTGCCAAAGACGTTATGGTATTATTACCAATTGCATTCAACAACTGGTCTGCATAAATTCCTTCTATTTTCATAATTGGATATTGGTGTTTGTAACTCCATAAATAGCAAGTGCGTAGTCCCGATGTTTTGTCAAAGACTTCAAATAGATTGCCATCCTCGTGGTATTGATATACGCAATTATTACGCATGAGAGAATCCAACGTGTATGAATTATTATTCAACGTCACTCCTGTCCCGTAAAAGTGGATAAGTTGGTCTTTGAAATAATTGAAATACAG
>JBJEJW010000040.1:0-54702 GCA_051878315.1 Paludibacteraceae bacterium
AATTGGACTATGTCGTTGCCGTAACTGGTGATGGAACTAATGATGCACCTGCACTTAATGCTGCTAACGTTGGTCTCTCAATGGGAGATGGTACTGCGGTGGCAAAGGAAGCAAGTGATATGACAATCCTTGACAACTCTTTCAGTACCATTGCCAATGCAGTTATGTGGGGACGTTCCCTCTATAAGAATATCAAGAGATTTATTCTTTTCCAGATGACAGTCAATGTGGCAGCTTGTCTTATTGTGCTCATTGGCGCATTCATTGGAGAAGAATCGCCTCTTACTGTTACTCAGATGCTTTGGGTTAACCTCATTATGGATACCTTTGCAGCTCTTGCTCTTGCCTCATTACCTCCGACTAAGACGGTGATGAAGGAGAAACCACGTTCTGTAAACGAACACATTCTTAAAGGTATGGGGGCCGGAATTCTCGGTGTAGGTGGAATCTTTACAGCAATTCTTCTTGGGATCTGCATCTTCTTCCAGCACACAGACATTACTTGTCTGACCGATGTATTCACCGGTAATTTTGTCTGGGGTACTGGATTGGGATTATCAGATTATGAACTTGGTTTGTTCTTCACAATTTTCGTTATGCTCCAGTTCTGGAATCTCTTTAATGCGAAAGCATTCATGACGGGATCTTCTGCATTCAAGGGTCTCAACTGGAAGAATACGAGACTCTTTATCATCATTGCCGGAGTCATACTGGGCGGTCAGATTCTAATGACTGAAATTCCTGGTTTGCAGGAGATGTTTAATGTCGCAAATGGAGGTCTGAAGGTTACTGATTGGTTAATTATCATCGGTCTAACATCCCTAGTTTTATGGGTTGGAGAAGCCATTCGATTTATCAAAATTGTAAGAATAAGAATCTAATCAAGCATCTATAGTTTACGTGTTCTCTTACCAAAAAACCCATCAAACGAAAGAAGGTTGCCAACATGCGTTAGCAACCTTCTTTTGTACCCAGACCCGGGATCGAACCGGGATGGATCGCTCCACTGGTGTTTGAGACCAGCGCGTCTACCGATTCCGCCATCTGGGCTTGTTTGCGGGTGCAAAGGTACAACTTTTTTTTGATACCACCAAATTTTTTTACATAAAAAATCAACTCATCGGTAAACGACCATGCTACAAGCCGTAACAGTCGTTAATTTCACTTGTTTTTTTTTGTAACATCTTTTTTTATGTATGTTAAAAGATTATGCGTATCTTTGCAATTATTTACACATAAAAGCAATTATCATGAAACACCTCTCGTTTACCTCTCCCACAACCAACACCGCCAAAGGTCGGTTCGGCAAAATGTGTGTTGCCTTACTATTAATTCCGCTCCTAACAGGGGCTTTACAAAGTTGCTGCCTTAGCGACGACATTCACCCAGATTATCTGTACGGCGAATGGGAAATGACCTCGTACACCAATAGTAGCGACGACATCGAAGTACAAAAAATGTATATCACATTTTGGAAAGACAATGTAATAACCCTTGGCGAGAACTCAGAGGTAGTCGACGAAGTACACTTTTTCAATGTCATCGACAACAAACTTTACATTTATGACGACGCACAAGAACAAATCATTAACTACCTGACAATCATCAAACTAACAAGCAAAACTTTGATTCTGCGGGCTGATTTGGAATACAACAACTGGAGTGAATGCACTTTTAGAAAACACAGCGAAATAAGCGGTAACTACTACAACAACAACGGAGGCGTTGTGGGCAAAATAACAGACTCTGCAAAATAATGTTTCACTTTAAATTTTCACGATTATGAAAAAAATTTTATCTTTAAGCGTCATCATTGCGACGTCGGTATTGGCCTATGCCGGCGAGAAAAACATCACGCTCACGTCGGGACATAATGATATGTTTCAAGATGCGAGCAAAACTGCCGTTTTTGTCTTTGACTACGACGATTGCTATGGTGGCGAAATTTCGAAAGGCGTGTTGAAAGAAGGTGCCCTACCGCTCGAGGAATACCTTGCCGCCCGTGGCGACGACTCGTTGGAAGATTGGCCGGGTCTGCAAGAATTTGCCTACGAACGTTTCTTCAAAAATTGGAATGTAATGAATAGAAAACGTATGCGGCTGGCATCGGCTACTGACACACCCGATTATCTTATCACGTTCCATGTCAAAGGCATAGATTTTGGCAGCACCGCTGCTGCGCTGTTTGGCGTTGGTAAAGCCGGAGGCATCATTTTGATGGGCGACATCGACATTGTCGATATGGCCACCAACGAAACCGTAGCCACATACAAAGTACATCAAATCAAAGGCCAAGGCGACATCGGCGAAGCCATGCGCATGTGGATTGTATATAATCAATTTTTGGGAGAATTTACTCGATTTAATCTGAAAGCACAATGAAAAATAATATCGTTAAATTTATTATCTTTACGTTGATATGCGCCGGACAAACCGGATGTTTCATCATTGCACCATCGAGCCAATCAACGACATCGGGACAAAGCACCTCGAGCACCACAACGCAAATGCTGGCCAAACGCTGGCGAGGGTTGCAAGTTTACAAAGTGGCCGGCAACCAAATGTTCGATAACCACGGCAACACGTCGGGTTGGATGCAATTCAATGCCAATGGCACTTGTTACGAGAAAGGATTTTTGGGTACCGACGGCAATCAGCAATTACGTTGGTCGGTCAGTGGCAAAAAACTAACCATTTCGGGCGGAAATTTAGTGTTCGGCGGTGGCGATTTGTCGGACACAAAAATAACCTACGACATTGTATCTATTACCGATAACGAACTTCATTTGAGCCGTTGGGATGGGCAAAAGCCCGATGGCACCAGCATTATACGCCACTTGATATTTACATATTGATTTTTTAATATCGCATCGCAAAACAAAAGCACTCTACCCTATTGGACAGAGTGCTTTTTTGTTATTATTTTCAATCGATTAGATGCCTAAACTCTTGCGGATGGCCGGAACCAACGCCTCGGCTTCGGCTGTAGCCTTGTCATAATCTTTCGGCGTAGGCATTTCGGCCGGAATCTCGAAATAAAATTTAATTTTCGGCTCCGTACCCGATGGGCGCACCGACACTTTCAATCCGTTTTCTGTAAAGTATTGCAGCACATTGCTGGTGGCATTGAGAGACATCACAATATCGCTTTCGACCCATTGACCATCTTTCAGTTCACGCTGTTTCAAAGTCTGAAAATCTTTGGTTTTCACCACTTTACTGCCGGCGATTTCGGTAATCGGGTGTTCGCGATAGTTGACCATCATCTGTTTGATTTCTTCGGCACCCGATTTGCCCGGACGCACCACATTGATAGTCGTTTCGCGTTGGAAACCGTATTCCATGTAAATGCTCAACAGATATTCGTAAAGCGACATGCCGTGATCTTTGGCCCAAGCGGCAATTTCGCAAATCAAGCAAATGGCCGACGGCGAGCATTTGTCGCGTACGGCATCGTAAGGCAGGAATCCGAACGATTCTTCACCGCCACCGATGTATTTGCGCGTGCCTTCCCACTCGCGAATACGATTGGCAATCCATTTGAAACCGGTGTATTCGTCGGTCAGCGTAACACCTTCCCGGTCGGCAATTTTGCGAATCAATTCGCTGGTTACTATCGTTTTAACAACATAATGCTCGGGGCGCAGTTTACCGAGTTTTTTCATATTGTTAATGATATAGTGGTGATACATAATGTTCGTTTGGTTGCCATTGATGATAACCCATTCATTTTTATCGTTACGGCAAACGATAGCAATGCGGTCGGCATCGGGGTCGCTGGCCACAACGAGGTCGGCATTCAACAGCGAGCCCAAATTCATGCCCATCGTCATGGCTTCGGCATTTTCGGGATTCGGCGAAACCACCGTCGAGAAATTACCGTCGATAACCATCTGTTCTGGTACAACGTGTATGTTTTGGAAACCCCAACTGCGCAGACACATCGGCACAATCTGACGACCTGCACCGTGCAACGGCGTATAAACAATATTCAAATCCTTTTGACGCAAAATAGCCTCTTGGTCAATCATTACCGACTTAACAGCCATCATATAGTCGTAGTCCATTTCGCCGCCAATGATTTGGATTAAATCTTTGTTGGCTTCCCATTTTACGTCTTCCATTTTCACTTTGTTCACCTCGGCGATAATGCCGGCATCGTGTGGCATCAGCACTTGCGATCCGTCTTCCCAATATGCTTTGTAGCCATTGTATTCTTTCGGGTTATGCGAAGCGGTAACATTTACGCCACCTTGACAGCCCAAATGACGTATGGCGAAACTCACTTCCGGTGTCGGACGCAAACTTTCGAACAAATAGACTTTGATGCCGTTAGCCGAGAACACGGCAGCCACCGTTTCGGCAAACATACGACCATTGTTGCGGCAATCGTGCCCTACAACCACGCTCACTTGTTCGACCGGATTTTTGTATCCGTTTTCTTTCTGCACTTTTAACAAATAGTTGGCATAACCTTGTGTTGCTTGCGCTACAATGTATTTGTTCATACGATTGCAGCCGGGCCCCATGATGCCGCGTAAGCCACCGGTACCAAATTCCAATGTGCGATAAAACGACTCAATGAGTTCCGTTTTGTCGTCGGCCTCCATCATGGCACGCACTTGGGCTTTTGTTTCCTCGTCGTAATTGCCATCGAGCCACTCTTGGGCTTTGGCCATCACTTGTTTCAGTTCGTCATTCATAATTGCTTAAAGATTTTAAGGTTAATATTGAGTTTAATTTATTGTTTTGAGTTATACAATATACGTTTCCAGCAGTTTGACTTCGCCTGTAGGTACCAGCACCAATTCGTTCATTTCGGCAGGTATGAGCAACGTTTCGCCATCGACAGCCGTAACGTAATCGTCACCATAACGACATGTTACATGGCCTTCGAGTACAGTCAGCAACACAAATGAATCAATAGGCGCCAAATCGTACTCCTGCGGTTTGGTCAGCACCATCAAATTGGTTGTGAAATAAGGACACCGCACCACTGTTTGAAGCGCATTGTGCTGATGTGGCAATACTATTTTTTCATTTTTCCAATGTTCAAAATCAATAGCATCGACTGCCAAATCGGTATGCAATTCGCGCGGTTTACCATCGGTATCGGTGCGATTGTAGTCATAAATCCTATAAGTTATGTCAGATGTCTGCTGAATCTCGACCAACACGCATCCGGCACCTATCGAATGAACACAACCGGCAGGGATGAAAAATACATCGCCTTTGCTGACATAATGTTTTTGCAACACCTCTTCCAGACGATTGTCAGCCACAAGTTGCAGATATTCGGCCTTATCGACGGCACGAGTAAAGCCGGCAATAATAAAAGCATCGGGCGCGGCATCAAGCACATACCACATTTCGGTTTTGCCACAAGCGTGATGCCGTGCGGCAGCTATGTCGTCATTCGGATGTACCTGTATCGATAGGTGTTGCGCTGCATCAATAAGTTTGACCAACAAAGGAAAATCGTTACCGTATCGTTCGTACACGGCATCGCCAACCAAATCGCCCAAATACACTTCTATAAGTTCGGATAAGGTATTGTCGGCCAAAAAACCGTTTTCGACAACCGATTCGTTGTCGCGCATAGCCGATATATCCCAAGTTTCGCCCACATTGTCCGAAGTCAATGCATCATGACGATAATAGTGCTGCAACCGATTTCCGCCCCACAACTTTGTTTTATATATAGGTCTAAATTTTAGCGGATAAAGCATTTTTTGCAAAAATAGAGTTGTTCTAATAATTCTAATTTGCAAAGATATGTATTTTTTTCGACAAAAGCGACATTACACCCAACAGAAATACGATTTTTTTATGCAAAAAAAAAATTATGCATTTTTCTGCCAAAAAATTTGGTGCGAATAATTTTTTGTATATAAATTTGTTCAAGATTAGCCAATAGGTTTTTCGGCATTCGCCATGCGGGCAATAATCGCGCATTTTACACTGATTTTCAATACATTAACAAATAAAAACGGCACAAATCGAGTTGTCATACAACTTGACATTTGCATATAAAATGATTTTAATTTTATAATTTTATGGCTAAAAAATCGATTCTCACCGAAGAATTGAAGAACAAATTCGGCTTCGACCGTTTCAAAGGAAATCAAGAAGCCATCATCAAAAACGTATTGGACGGTAAGGACACATTCGTGTTGATGCCAACCGGTGGCGGCAAATCGTTGTGTTACCAACTACCCTCGTTGTTGCTCGACGGCACGGCTATCGTTATTTCGCCACTGATTGCGTTGATGAAAAATCAAGTCGATGCCATGCGCAACTTCAGCGAAGAAGACGGCGTTGCCCATTTTCTGAACTCGTCGCTCAACAAAATGGCAATAGAAGAGGTAAAAGCAGACTTGAAAAACGGCAAAACAAAATTGTTGTATGTCGCCCCCGAGTCGCTCACGAAAGAGGAAAACATTACCTTTTTGCGCACCATAAAAATCTCGTTCTACGCCATTGACGAAGCGCATTGCATTTCGGAATGGGGACACGATTTTCGTCCCGAATATCGTCGTATTCGTCCTATTATCAACGAAATAGGGAATGCGCCCATCATCGCCTTGACAGCCACAGCCACGCCAAAAGTACAACACGACATACAAAAAAATCTCGGCATCACCAATGCCACCGTATTCAAATCGTCGTTCAATCGTCCAAACCTCTATTATGAAGTACGCCCGAAAACGGCCAACGTCGATAAAGAATTGGTTAAATTCATCAAATCGCAGTCGGGAAAATCGGGCATTGTGTATTGTTTGAGTCGCAAGAAAGTGGAAGAATTAGCCGAATCACTGAAGTTAAACGGTATTCCGGCACTACCCTATCACGCCGGCCTCGATTCAACCATGCGCAGCGAAAATCAGGATAAATTCTTGATGGAAAAAGTGGACGTCATTGTGGCCACTATCGCGTTCGGTATGGGCATCGACAAACCCGATGTGCGTTATGTGGTTCATTACGACATTCCCAAAAGCCTCGAAGGCTACTATCAGGAAACAGGCCGTGCAGGACGCGACGGTGGCGAAGGTTATTGCTTGGCATTCTACAACAATAAAGATTTACAGAAGTTGGAGAAATTCATGCAAGGCAAGCCCGTAAACGAACAAGAGATTGGCCGCCAACTGCTCAACGAAACGGCAGCTTACGCCGAGTCGTCCATCTGCCGACGCAAAATGTTGCTCCACTACTTTGGCGAAGAATACACCGAAGAGAACTGCGGTAACTGCGATAACTGCCTGCACCCCAAGAAACAAGTCGAAGCGCAAGAACTACTCTGCGCCGTACTCGAAACCATTGCCGCCGGCAAAGAAAAATTCAAAGCCGAAGTCATCATCGACATTTTGAGCGGAAAAGAAACCGCCGAAATCAAATCGTACCATCTCGAAGAACTCGATGCTTTCGGTTCCGTTACCGGCGATGAAGTGGCACTGCTGAACGCCGTCATACGCCAAGCCATGATAAGCGGCTACATCGACAAAGAGATAGAAAACTACGGTGTACTACGCCTTACAGCGGCCGGCAAAGAGTATTTGGAACACCCGAAATCGTTCACCATCACCAAAGATCACGAATACGCCAGCGACCTTGACGAAACGCCACAACGCGGCGGCTCGGCCTGCGCCATGGACCCGGCTTTGTTCAGTATGCTGAAAGATTTGCGCAAAAAAATATCGAAACGCATGGAACTGCCGCCATTCGTTATCTTCCAAGACCCGTCGCTTGAAGCCATGGCCACCACCTACCCAATCACCCTCGAAGAGTTGCAAAACATTCCTGGCGTCGGTGTTGGCAAAGCCAAACGGTACGGACAAGAATTTATCGATTTGATACGCAAACACGTTGATGTAAACGAAATAGAGCGTCCCGAAGACCTGCGCGTGCGCACCGTGGCCAACAAATCGCGCCTGAAAATCGAAATCATTCAGGCCATTGACCGCCAAGTAGCCCTCGACGATTTGGCCGAATCGAAAGGCCTCGATTTCAACGACCTGCTCGATGAAGTGGACAGCATAGTCTATTCGGGTACAAAAATCAACATCGATTACTTTCTGCACGAAATCATGGACCAAGAACGTATCGACGAAGCTTTCGATTATTTCAAGAATCAGGCACAAACCGACAATATCGAAGAAGCATTACGCAACCTTGGCGAAGATGACTATTCAGAGCCTGAAATTCGATTGATACGCATCAAATTTTTGTCAGAATTAGGTAATTAATGCATACATAAACTATTAACTATCAGTCGAATATCCGAATTTAAGTATATTTAACCAAAACTATTGCTTTTCTCCGAAAAAAGTTGTATCTTTGCACGCTTAATATCGACATTCGACAATGTCGGTATTAGGTGTGTATTTATTACGCCTATTAGTCAAGTCTAACCAAAATTGTGAGGAATTAATGAGGCAATTAAAAATCACCAAATCCATTACCAACCGCGAGAGTGCATCGCTCGACAAGTATTTACAGGAAATCGGCCGCGAAGAACTCATCTCGGTAGAAGACGAAGTTGAGTTGGCGCAACGCATCCGCAAAGGCGACCGTGCCGCTCTCGAAAAATTGACACGTGCCAATTTGCGTTTCGTTGTATCGGTAGCCAAACAATACCAAAATCAGGGATTGAGCCTGCCCGACTTAATCAACGAGGGTAATTTGGGCTTGATAAAAGCCGCCCAA
Source organism: Paludibacteraceae bacterium (assembly GCA_051878315.1). Classification (GTDB taxonomy): domain Bacteria; phylum Bacteroidota; class Bacteroidia; order Bacteroidales; family Paludibacteraceae; genus W0P28-013. The sequence continues at coordinate 8,704 of JBJEJW010000040.1, forward strand.
AAATTTGATGAGACACGTGGTTTCAAATTCATTTCGTATGCGGTATGGTGGATTCGTCAGTCCATTTTGCAATCGTTGGCCGAGCAATCGCGCATTGTGCGTTTGCCGCTGAACCAAGTAGGTTCGCTGAATAAGATAAACAAAGCTTTGTCGCGTTTCGAACAAGAGAATGAACGGCGGCCGTCGCCCGAAGAATTGGCAGAAGAGTTGGATATTCCTATCGACAAGATAGCCGACACGCTGAAAGTATCGGGACGACACATTTCGGTAGATGCTCCTTTTGTCGAAGGCGAAGACAATAGTCTGCTTGACGTATTGGTGAATGACGATTCGCCGGTAGCCGACCACACGCTGATAAACGAATCTCTGCAAACGGAGATAGACCGTGCGCTGGAAACCTTGACCGAGCGCGAGGCCGATATTATTCGCATGTTTTTCGGTATCGGCTGTCAAGAGATGACGTTGGAGGAAATAGGAGCCAAGTTTACTTTGACGCGCGAACGTGTTCGTCAAATCAAGGAGAAAGCCATCAGACGCCTGCGCAACAACTCCAAGAACAAAATTTTGAAAAGTTATTTGGGATAACCCTTGCTTAATACACCGAAGAGAGAGCACTACGAATAGGTGCTCTCTCTTTGTAAACAAAACAGAGATTACACTGAAACCACACACACACATATCGAATGCCGACAAACTCGGGACTGAGCCGATAGGCAAATTGCTGTTGCAGTATTCGTTGCCGGCCATCATTGCTATGGCCTCTTCGTCGTTATACCACATTATCGACAGCATTTTTGTAGGACGCGGTGTGGGTGGCGCGGCCATTGCCGGTATGGCCATCACTATGCCGATAATGAATATAGGGTCGGCATTCGGTGCTATGGTTGGTGTGGGTGCCGGTGCCACTATCTCATTGCGTTTAGGCGAAGGCAATAAGATGGCCGCCGAAAAGACACTTGGCAATGCCGTGTTACTCAACATTGTAATCGGAGTAACAGTGATGCTTATCATGTTGGCATTTCTCGACCCGATTTTGATATTATTCAGCGGCGGCCGTGCTACCGAAGAAACCATTGCTTACGCGCGGCAATTTATGCAGATTATTTTGGCAGGAAACGTTGTTACACACCTCTATCTCGGCATGAGCGAGATGATACGTTCGTCGGGTTATCCGCGCAAATCGATGTTCATCACCCTGACTACAGTCGTCATCACCCTACTCTTGAATCCGCTGTTTATTTTCAAATTCGGTTGGGGCATTCGCGGCTCGGCTGCTGCTACCGTCATCGCACAATTTGTGGCATTTTGCATTGCATTATCACATTTTTGTTCGCACAAAAGTTATATTCATTTCAGTCGACGGTCGCTGCATTTCGAATGGAAAATCATTGGTGCCATTTTGTCTATCGGTCTTGCGCCATTTTTGCTGAATCTTTGCGCCTCGTTGGTAGCAGCATTCGTCAACAACGCTTTATTAAAATTCGGAGGCACAGGCAAATACGATGTCATCAGCGGACTACCGAATGTAGGCGACATTTATGTGGCCGGTTACGGCATTGCCAACCGCATATTACTATTGTTCATCATGGTAATACAAGGTTTGAACCAAGGCATGCAACCCATTGTGGGCTATAATTACGGTGCCGAACAATTCGGCCGTGTGCGTCGAGCACTATTCCGCACCATAGGTTGCGCTGTTGGCGTTGCAACGCTCGGTTTTGGATTGGCCCAGTTGATGCCCGAACAAATAGCGCAATTGTTTGTCGATGCTGACAAAGGTGGCAACGAGCAAGCTATCATCGACATCGCTGCACAGGGATTGCACATCATCATGGCAATTTTCCCACTGGTTGGATTTCAGATTGTGGCCGGTAATTTTTTCCAATACATCGGCAAAGCACCATTGGCCATTTTCACATCGCTCACGCGCCAATTGTTATTTCTCGTTCCACTTTTATTTTGGCTGCCACGCACCCTTGGTGCTTGCGGCGTGTGGATTTCGTTCCCGATTGCCGATTGCGCCTCGGTGTTGCTTGCGGCAATCTTCCTTGTACGGCAATTACGCGATATGCGTATGCGTGAATCAACCATCAGAAAATCAACATTATGACCCAAGCAGAACGCTATGCACACATCATTTCGTGGTTCGAGGCTAACATGCCCGTAGTTCAAAGCGAATTGCATTACGATACTCCATTCCAACTTTTGATTGCGGTCGTATTGTCGGCACAATGTACCGATAAACGTGTAAACCTGACGACACCAAAGTTATTTGCCGATTTCCCGACACCCGAAGCGATGGCTGTTGCATCGCGTGAAGCAATTTTCGACGATATCAAAAGCATATCGTACCCCAACAGCAAGGCAACTTATTTGTCGGGCATCGCTCAAAAACTTGTCAACGACTTTGGCGGTCGTGTACCCGACACGGTAGAGCAACTGCAAACCTTACCCGGCGTTGGACGCAAAACCGCTAATGTGGTAACCTCAATCATTTTCGGTCAACCGCACATGGCTGTCGATACACATGTGTTTCGTATATCCGAGCGATTAGGGTTGACAACCAATTCGAAAAATCCGCTGCAAACAGAACGCGAACTCACACGACATATTCCCAAACAACTCATTCCCAAAGCACATCATTGGCTGATTTTGCACGGTCGGTATGTGTGTGTGGCACGTAAGCCTAAATGTGCAGAATGCGGGCTGCATCCTTATTGCCGCTATTACGAAAAAAATATGTAACTTTGTCGGCACGATGAAATACACACAAGTAACATTTCGTTTGCAAGGTGATGCCACACCGATGGTCGAGGTGTTGGTAGCCGTTCTGGCCGAGATTCATTTCGACAGTTTCGAAGAAACAACCAACGGGATAACAGCCTACTGCCCTACCGCCCTTTTCGACGAAACAGTTATGCATGCAGCCATCGCCGCACTACCAACAGCATTGCAATACGACTACCGCATAGCCGATATGCCCGACATTGATTGGAATGCCACATGGGAACAAAACTCGTGTGAACCGATAGACATTGACGGTCGGTGCATAATACACAACACACGCTATCGCCCCACCAAACCCTACGAATACGATATTATCGTCAATCCGCAGCAAGCGTTCGGCAGCGGTAGCCACGAAACTACACGACTTGTCATCAAAAGTCTGATGAACACCGACCTACACGAGAAAACAGTCCTTGATATGGGTTGCGGTACCGGCATTCTATCTATTTTTGCGGCCATACGCGGCGCAAAATCCGTTATGGCGATTGACATTGATGAGTGGTCGGTGCAAAATACAGCCGACAACTGTCGGCTCAACGACATAACCTGCGTAACCGTAAAACTCGGCAGCATCGAAACAATTGAAAATCGCAAATTTGACTTGATTTTAGCCAACATCAACCGTAATATTCTGCTGGCACATCTGCCAATGTATGCCAATGCACTCAACGAAAATGGGAGCATCATCATCAGCGGTTTTTATAGTACCGATGTTCCAATGCTGCAAACGCAAGCGCACAAATACGGTTTACACTGTCAATACTGCGCCTCAGATAACGATTGGACAACCCTCACATTTGTCAAACGATAAGTCATTGTGAGCATCAACAACAACATACGGCGTATAACAAAATCGGAGTTGGTGCGCAACTCTGCCAAGTTGCTTTCTGCAAACGTGGTTGCACAAGCAATAGGACTCTTGGTATATCCGCTCCTAACACGCCTTTACGCGCCGGAAGATTTCGGCTTGTTAAATTTGTTTTTGAGCATTGGCGGGGTGTTGGTTCTCTTTTCTACTGCTGAATATCAATACGCTATAGTGTTGCCGAAAAACAAAAAAGATGCTATAGCGTGTTTTCATTCCGGATTTGTTATCTTGCTTGGCGTAACTGTGTTGTGCGCTATCTCCGCCTTATTCAGTCCACAAATTGCATGTTTATTCAACGCGCCCGCTTTAACGACGTACTACCCACTGATGTGTATTTTTGTCTTTTGTTCGGGTTTATGGACGCTGCTCAACTATTGGTACACACGCAACAAACAATTCGGAGCGGTTTCGGCTTACCAACTCACGCAAAGCATTTGCAACGCCGGATTAAAATACGGTTTTGGTTTGGCAGGATGGTTACGCAACGGTTTGATTTTAAGTACCATCATAGGGCCTCTCATCGCTTTAACAACAAGTATTTGTCGGCATTTTAAGCGCGACATCGTTCCTTTGTTCGTATTCGACAAACTGCATTATCGCGCGATGGCACAACAATACGCCAATTTCCCGAAATTTTCGTTACCTCGTGCGCTGATTAACAACCTCAGTGGTAATCTGCCGATTTTACTTTTGACGCCTTTTTTCGGATTAACCGAAATTGGTTATTTCGGTATGGCTCTAACCCTTGCTTTTCGCCCAATAAATATGATTTCCGGTTCGTTGTATCAGGTTTTTTTTCAACGTACATCGGAGCAGGTGCAAAATCATCAAAGTATTCTTCCGTTCTTCCGCAAATTCATTAAGAACACATTACTCATTGTGATTCCAAGTTTTGCGATACTCTATTTTGTACTGCCATGGCTGACGGAATGGCTACTTGGCAGCGGTTGGGATACAACAGGTGAATATATCCGTTGGATGTTGCCGTGGCTGGCTTTTTCGGCAATGGTCGCACCGATATGTTATCTGTCCGACATTTTTCAGAAACAACATATTGGATTAGCATTTGAAATTTGTTTAATCGCGGTCAGATTCATCGGGGTGATGATTGGTATCGGATACAACGATTTTACGATTGCCGTTGCTCTTTATAGTTGCGGTGGTGCGCTACTTATTTTAGCCCAACTACTTTGGCTACTCTATTTAGTGTATAATTACGAAAAACGGCTAAGCGCATAACCACGCCTATTTGGGCAAACAACACTGATATATTTCCACAAGTTGTTTGCCAACGGTTTCAAAAGCGTATTGTGCTCCGTGTTCGCGAATTTGCGCGGTGTTGTAGTCTTGATAATGGTCAAGCATAAAATGAATGGCCCCAACAAGGGCGTTTTCATCTTCAGACGGGACAAGTACACCTGTTTGGGAGTTCATCATCTCTTTTATTCCTCCCACATCGCTAGTAATAATCGGCAATCCAACCGCCTCACTTTCTGATAATACCACGGGAGCATTTTCATACCGCGAGAAAAAAATGAATGCATCTGATTGTTGCATCCAGTAGCAGACCTGCTCGGGTGTTTGTTCACCTATAAAAACAAGCATCCCTTGAGGGAATTGAAGAGAATCGGCATACGCTCTATCTTCTTCAAAATCAACTCCTGTTCCCACTACTATCAATTCAAAATCTTGGCGTTCTTCTGCCACCTGCCGCGTGGCACGCAACAGCCCTTTGATGTTTTTGGCTTTTTCATCAAAGCAACTTACATGAAGCAAGCGTTTTTTTGTGTGAGGTTCTTTTATGTAGGGTTGGTAAAAAAAATCATCTACTACATTGTTGATTTTCTGCCAATGTGCATTCTCTATGCCACAGGCGCGCATTGCATTCCCCAATACGTTACTAACCGGCAAGATAGCGTTCGCCTGTTTTGCAATATGTCGCATAACATGACCGTGCCAACCTTCACGAAAAGAGAAATTGGCAGGCAGGTAGCCCGACCAATGCTCAATTATAAAATAAGGAATATGATAACGACGTTTTAGGTAGAGCGCCAAAAGTCCGTTCTTGTCCAATACATTCATCTGTACTATGTCGGGTAGTCCCCACTCTTTGCGCAGATGCCGCCAACCTCTCCACATGTCGGTAAGCCATTGCAAGCCTGTAGTCTCGTAATACAATACACGCACATCAGCCCCTTGTCGGCGCAGGGCATCGGCATGTTTTTGGACAAAAAGTCCTGCCATTGCGTCTCTTGGGGTGGGATACCAAGCTGATAGAAAAAGGACTTTCATGGTTCATTTGTGCAACTTGTATCTCAAGTTGCGGAAGTGGTTAAAGAACAAGGCGAGGCGGAAAACTTGATGATAGTGTTTCTCCAAGCTATAATAGGTACAAGGTTCTGAACCGAACTGCTTATAGTGGTTGGCGATGGAACTCACCATCGACCCCTCGAAATCAAAACGAACCTGTTTCTCACGGGCAAGTTTAATGGATTCCAAAACGAGCAACGCACCTGCACCAGAGTTTTTGAACTCCAACGAATAGCAGGGAATAAGGTAGTACATCAGTTTGTTATCCCATGCGAGGAAAGCAGCAGCATGAGTGTGGTTGTCGGCATCCTTAATAGCAATGATAGCGCACTGATTGAGGCGATGAAGTTTGCGCTCAAGGACGAGAAAGAAATCACGGGAGTAAGTAATCGTTTTGCGCTGTTCTACCAAGCAGGCTGCGTGAAAACGGTAGAAATCCTCTGGCGACATGTCGTAGTCGGCATGCAATGAAAGGGCTTTTTGGAGTTGGCGTTTCTTATTCTTGGAGAAACGGCTGATGAGTGCATCCAAATCGTTGAGGTCGTTAATCCGATAGGTGATGCGCTCGCGTGCTTTGAAACCGAGCGCCTGCATGGGCTCCACGCAGAGCGACTTTGGAGCATACTGCTGATAATAGTAAGCAAGGTGGAGATTGTCCAACTGTTCAGCGATCATGCGGCATATCTCCGTCACCTGCCATTGGTCTTCGGCGTATTGAGGCGCGAGCCATATACCCCCAAGTTGTGTCATTTGTGGCATAACGATATAGCGCATTCCTAACCGTTTGCGAATCAAGTAAGGCATGGCACCCATAATCTCTCCTCGTTCGTTCTCCGCCAATAGAACATCCCATTCCTTGCCTGTGCAAACAGCATCCATCCACCACGGTTGCAGGAAGATAGGAAGACCATCTTGCTCGGTTGCCCACACTACATATCGTTCTTTATTCGTCATTCCTCAACAGCCATTCAGCAAATGTTCTACCAAAATTTTCAGGCCGATGCCAAACAGAATAATGCCGCCTATCAACTCGACATTCAACTTAAAACGTTTACCAAACGTTACGCCTATGACGCACCCGGCAAGCGTAAACAAAAAACTACCTAATGCAATAATGCCTACCGCTGCATATACAAGATTGCCCAACGGCACAAATATCAGCCCTGTGGCCAATGCGTCGATGCTGGTGGCAACCGCCATCAGCAATAACATTTTTAACGAGCCAAAAGGCGTTTTGTTATCCGTTTCGGCGGTATCTTTTTTCAAACTCTCCACTATCATTTTGCCACCCAGAAAACCCAAAATGCCAAATGCCAGCCAATGGTCGATTTTTGCTATCTGCTCTGCAAATCCGACACCGGCCAACCAACCAATCAACGGCATTGCGCCCTGAAAGAAACCAAACGTTACCGCCATGCGCAACATTTTCGGCCAATCGTAACGACCATGCGCAACACTACTCGCAATGGATACGGCAAAACAATCCATGGCCAACCCGACCGAAATTAAACAAATTTCAAAATAAGACATCTTTTCAAAGCAAAATTTTTGTATAAAGTGCAAATTGGTATGCACAAAAACTATTTTTATGGGTGTGTTGCTGTATCGCGATGCCGAAAGGCGGCTTCGTAGGCTTTAGCGGCCTCCTCGAGTTCTGCGTACCACGCTTCGCCGAAACGTCGGATGAGCGGTGCTTTCAAAAATTTATAAACGGGGAGTTTCAACGCACGTCCCTGTTTTTCGGCACAAGCGCATACATTCCAACGATGATAATTCACTGCCGTAAAATCCTTGTATCGGGTCAGTCGCACAGGATACAGATGGCACGAAACGGGCTTCAAAAACTGCGTTTTACCTTCGCGACAAGCCTTCTCGAGCACACACTTGCACACGCCATCGGCAGCATCGACATAGGCAAACACACACTCGCGTCCATTCACGATAGATGTAACCAGATCGCCTTGACAATCGACATACGCCACACCTTGCCGGTCGATTACCTGCCGCGCCGCTTCAGACAGTTCGTTCCACACAACAGGCAATGCCGCTTCCAATGCCGCTACTTCGTCCATCTCGAGCGGTGCGCCACTGTCGCCTTCGACGCAACACTGCCCGCGACAAATGCCCAAATCGCAGCAAAACTGCTGCTCGAACAAGTCGAAACTCACCACGGTATCACCGATTTCTACCATTCTCGCAGTTTTTAATAAAGTGCAAAGATAACAATTTATCGTGAAATATGCGTTATATCGCGTTATATTTTATCATTTATCCGCCAAAAAAGCGTACCTTTGCATCGCAATTACACATCAACGCCATGACCGAACTTCAACTGACACTTACGCCCGAAGAAGCAGCCGACATAAATGCCATCAAACGCCGTGCCGCGCAACTACTGCAACGCGACACATCTGACATTGCACATGTGCAAATTGTTAAAAAATCCATTGACGCTCGTAGTCGACAGCCCTTGGTACTGCTGAAAATACGCACCTTCGCTGCCGACGAACCGATGGTTCGCTACGAGAATACATTTCACTACCACAATGTAGCGGGCAAGAAACGCGTGATTGTCGTCGGGAGCGGTCCGGCCGGCTTATTTGCCGCACTACGACTGATAGAGTGCGACCTCTGCCCTATCGTGCTTGAACGCGGCAAAGAGGTATCGGCACGCAAAAAAGACATCGCACAACTCAATCGCAACGCTGCGCTATGCGACGAATCGAACTATTGCTTCGGCGAAGGCGGTGCCGGCACATTTTCGGACGGGAAACTCTACACACGCAGCAACAAACGCGGCAACACACAACGCATTTTTGAAATTTTTCATCAACACGGCGCTCAAGACAGCATATTATACGAAGCACATCCTCACATCGGTACCGACCGTTTACCACTGATAATCAAGAATATACGACAAACAATCGTGGACAATGGCGGCGAATTTCACTTCGATAGTCGTGTAACCGATTTGCTCATCGACAGCGACCATATTTGTGGCGTACAGACAGCCTGCGGCGACATTTTTCGAGCGGATTATGTAATACTTGCCACAGGGCATTCGGCGCGCGACATTTACGAACTGCTGCACCGCAAGCAGTTGCGTCTCGAGGCCAAAGGATTTGCAATGGGTGTCAGGGTGGAACATCCGCAAGCACTCATCAATAGTATTCAATATCATCAAGCGGCACACAATACCTACCTGCCGGCTGCCGCCTACAATGTGGTACAGCAAGTTGATGGGCGCGGTGTCTATTCGTTTTGTATGTGTCCCGGCGGCCATATCGTACCGTCGGCCACGGCACAGCAGCAAATTGTAGTGAACGGGATGTCGGCCTCGCACCGCAATTCGCCGTTTGCCAATTCGGGTATCGTAGTCGAATTGCACCCCGAAGACTTGACCGAATATGCGCACTATGGCGACTTGTGCGGACTGCATTTTCAGATGGATTTGGAACGATTGGCCTACGAACATCACGGCAGCGGGCTGCAAACCGCACCGGCACAACGTTTAGCCGATTTCGTCGGCAATCGTACATCGAGCACTCTGCCAAAATGCTCGTATTTGCCGGGCATCACCTCGTCGCCTTTACACGCATGGTTGCCGCCGCGCATCGGGCAACGGCTGCAAGCGGGATTCAAAGGGTTCGATCGAAAAATGCACGGTTTTCTCACAAACGACGCTGTCATTGTAGGCGTAGAGAGTCGGTCGTCGTCGCCTGTGCGCATACCGCGCGATGCCGACACACTCGAGCATGTGCAACTGCGCGGTCTCTACCCTGCCGGCGAAGGATCGGGCTACGCAGGCGGCATCACCTCATCGGCCCTGGACGGCGAACGCTGCGCCGAAATGATAGCTGCAAAAATTGCACGTTAGTGTAACCGAATACATCAAAGTCCCATTTCGTACAATAAGGAGCCTATTTGATACAAAATCCGCCAAAAGTATTGTTTATTTCCTCGAAAAGCAGTACTTTTACACTGTTAATTTGTCCAAATGACCAATAATACGCATTTAATCATATCGACATCGAATGACCTGCTACGCGTGGCAGCGAATCATATTTTGTACATTTCGTCCGATGGCAATTATAGCAATTTTTTCCAAACAGGCGGCGAAATGCGGTTAGTTACTTTCCAATTAGGGCAACTCGAACGGATGATAGCCGATCAGTTGTCCGATGCAAGCAAAAACTTTGTACGCATCGGTAAAAGCCTGATTATCAATCTGAGCTATGTTTATTATATTCACGTCCCGAAACAGCAACTGATACTTGTCGATGCGCAGCAAAATCGTTACACGCTGTCGGCCAGTAAGGAGGCGCTGAAAGCACTTAAAGAACTTATTGAACAACAGAAATTATGATGAAAGAAGAAAACATATCCGACAGCGAAATTCGCATTATTGGGAGCGAACATCAGCAACCATCAACATGTTTTCATTGGCAGTTTATTCTCGTCGCGCTGTTACTGCTTGCCGCCGGCGGTATAGCAGCATGGTTGCTATGGCCGACGGACCAATCCGACACGTTTGAAAACGGCGTTTTCGAACAAGAAAATACCCTCGTACAGCCAGAACATCCCATTCAGGGTTGGCTGAAAAGTTTAGACACCATCGCTGCGTGTGCAACAGCCACTCGCGACATAACCATCAACGATATTCCGCTACGCATTTATGTGCCGTTGCACAGCACGCCGCATTTAGAAGTAGGTTTTGATGTCGTGTCGCATCACGACGAACATATTCTCATGTTTCAAGCGGCAGACATTCGTGCCGACAATCAGAAAATTGTAGGCGCATTTGTACTACGTGGCGAACCGTTGAGCCGAGGATTAAGCAAACGCGGTTTTTGCGCCATCATCGACGGCCATGTAATAGTAGGCGTAACCGATAACTCGCCACTATTCGAGAAAGCCACCGAACAAAACGGCGATTTTTTCAGACAATATCCCTTGGTTGATAACGGGCAACTTGTCGAAAACGAGCCGAAAAACAAATCTATACGACGTGCGCTGTGCGACATCGACACACATATCGCCGTAGTCGAAAGTCAATCGACCGAGTCGCTACACGACTTTGCGCAAGCGCTTGTTGACCTTGGCGTTACACATGCCATCTACCTCGTTGGCAGCAATGCCATAGGCTGGTGCATCGACCTAGCAGGCAACAGCACCGCTATCGGACTTTGGGATACAAAACCGTACAAAAATATCAATTTCATCGTTTGGCCGAAACAATAGTGCCATTCGTGTTTGTACCAAATAGCGTGTACGAAGCAATTTTGTACATGCTATTTTCTATTTTGTACATCCATGCCGAAAAGCGTTGCGATCACACGCAGAAACGCTTACCTTTGCTGCGAAAATCACATTTTAATCGTATTTATCATGAAATTATTGAGTTCATTTTTCGCACAAATTCGGACACGTTTGAAAGCCTATTTGAAAAATCGTTCCTTCACAATAGGTATCTTTATTGGGTTATCAGTAGTTTTATGTATCGGCATTTATTATGCGATACGCCGTGGTCCCACATCTCAAAAAATTATCACAACACGCCTCTACGGCGAAGAAATCGGTCGTAATGGTTTGCGCTATAAACACGGTGTGCACATTTACAATCCCACGACAGGCAAAATTCTTGTGGATAGTATCAATTGGTTGCATGTGCCAAGTGGCGATACCATCGGCATTTTGGCAAAAAACAATCGCCGTGCTTTCATCAACCTAAACACCGCCGCACTCATTACACCGCTGGCGTATGACAAAGCGTGGCAATTTGCGTGCAATCGTGGCGTCATGTCCCGCAATGATTCACTATTCATTTTTCGCCGCGATGGGTCGCAAGTAACGACGGTCGGCATCGCCACACGCCATCAATACGAGTATCTGTTCTACAACAACCGCCTCGTGCTGTCTGTCGATGAAGACCATGTCGGATTGATAGACACTGCCGGCACTTGGGTACTCAAACCGATATATTCGGCCATCGAAACCGCTTACCAGCAGCGTTTGTACAATACTAAATTAGGGAATGAATGTATCGTGTACGATTTTAATTTGCAACCGATTTTGCGCGGTGCGTATAAAAATATCGCAGTCGATTGGTCTGAGGGGCTTATCGCTACGGAGCACAACGGCATTCAACACCTGTTCGATTACGCAGGCAACCTCATGTATCAAGTCATTTACAAACGCATCGAACCGTTGGAATACAACACCGGCCGAAAAGATGAGAACGACAACTATATCTATGCCGAAACCGACTGCTATATCTATGTGGACTATAACGGCAAGCGTGGTTTGATGGACAAACACTACCACATACTCACGCCACCGCTGTTCAACGACATTGAGGCGCAAACCAAGCATGTGTTTTTTGCAACCTTTGGCGAATACGACTCCCACTTCGGCACCCTGATTGACGACCATGGCAAAGCATTACGCTAACCACCCGTCGCGCACAATGTCACGACCTGTCTATGTCCTTTATTTCTACCTCCCAACCCTCTTAAAGGAGAGCTATACTATGCAGTTTTAGGAAATAAGGGAATAAACACAAAAAATAGGGGCGAAATATTTCGCCCCTACAATCATTTCATCACCAATTATTGGTGCAAGTACACAGAATTATATTATTTAATGTTTAGACCATTTGGCCATTGAGCTTTTAGGAGTTTTCCATTGCTTGACGATTTGAGCGGGTACATTCATACTACCATCCAAAGTAATATAGCCCTCCATAGATTCTCCATCATCCGTTAGCGTAAATGTATATTTTTTACCGGCTTCAAAAGAGGCATAATCGTCCATAATATACCAACATAAAAAACGCAGACCTCAAGTTGCTTATTCACAATCTGAGGTCTTCGCATTACCTTATAGTTCAAATAAAACAACAAGAAGCCTACGCCGATATGAAGCATGCCAAACATGTTGGCAATAGACTTCATACCCATAGGCATCTATTGATTTACCTTGCATTTGAACTATAAATTTGAAAGTTGCGAAGTTCCAGATTGTTCGTGCAAAGCGTCAATAAACGCTATCTAAATATGTCCGAACCTACCCTGCTGTGAGCGATTGATTGCCCTCCGGCGTAGATTCATTGGCAAAGTTACAACAAAATTTTCGAATTATCAATCAAAAAAACAGCAAAAAAACAACAAGGCAACGAACACAGCCGTGCCCATTGCCCATAACTTGCGTACGCCACTCTACTCTACATTGTGGCCTATTTGCCGGTAATGATGCGTTTTATCTCGTTCAGTTTATTAAGCGCTTCTATCGGCGTCAGGTTGTTGATGTCGGTGTTTTTTATCTCGTCGCGTATTTGTGTCAGCACAGGGTCGTCGAGTTGGAAAAACGACAACTGCATTCCCTCGCGCACAGGTGCCCCTTCGAGCGATTTTCCGGCCACCACGGATTGTCGGTTGTCGGTTTCGAGTTGCACCAGTATTTCGTTGGCACGCGCTACAACCGACTTTGGCATACCGGCCAATTTCGCCACATGAATACCGAAACTATGTTCGCTACCACCCCGCACAAGTTTGCGCATGAATATCACTTTTTTGTCGAGTTCCTTTACCGAAACATTGTAGTTTTTGATGCGCGGATACGACTTTTCCATTTCGTTCAGTTCGTGATAGTGCGTTGCAAATAACGTTTTAGCATGGCAGTTGGCGCGTTCGTGTATATATTCCACAATAGCCCACGCTATGGAGATGCCGTCGTAGGTGCTGGTGCCGCGCCCGAGTTCGTCGAATAACACAAGGCTACGCGCCGAAAGGTTATTCAGTATGCTGGCCGCCTCGCTCATCTCGACCATAAATGTTGATTCGCCGAGCGAAATATTGTCGCTGGCACCAACCCGTGTAAAAATCTTATCGACCACACCGATGGTGGCGCTATCGGCCGGCACGAAACAACCCATTTGCGCCAACAGCACAATCAGCGCTGTCTGTCGCAACAATGCCGATTTACCGGCCATATTCGGTCCGGTGATGATGATGATTTGTTGTGTGTCGCTGTCGAGATAAACATCGTTCGGCACGTATGCCTCGCCTACAGGCAGTTGGCGTTCGATGACAGGATGCCGCCCTTGTTTGATGTCGATAATGTCGCCCTCGTTGACGATGGGACGTTGGTAGTGATACTCCTCCGACACTTGAGCAAACGAGAGCAAACAATCGAGTTGTGCCACTATATTGCAGTCGATTTGTATGGGCGGAATGTATTCCATGACACCCATCACCAAATCGTTGAACAAGCGTGTTTCGAGTGCAAGAATTTTTTCTTCGGCACCGAGAATTTTTTCTTCGTAGTCTTTCAGTTCCTGCGTGATGTAGCGTTCGGCTTGCGTCAGTGTCTGTTTTCGAATCCAGTCGGTCGGTACTTTGTCTTTGTAGGTATTACGCACTTCGATGTAGTAGCCGAACACATTGTTGTAACTGATTTTCAGACTTGGTATGCCTGTTGCTTCGGCCTCGCGCTGCTGTATTTGCAACAGATAATCTTTGCCCGAATAAGCAATACGGCGCAATTCGTCGAGTTCTGCATTGATACCGTCGGCAATGACATGCCCTTTGTTGACCTGCAACGGCGGATGCTCGGCCAATTCGTTGGCAATGCGTTCGCGTATGCGAGTGCAGGGATTGAGTTGTTCGGCAAAACGTTGCAGCATAGCATTTTGCGCATTTTCGCAAATCTCTTTTATTGGTGCGACGGCCTCTAATGCAAATCGCAACTGACCCACTTCGCGCGGTGTGATACGTCCGACAGCCACTTTGGATAAGATACGTTCCAAATCGCCGATATTAGTCAGCAATTCCATTAGAGCGTATCGTTGTTCGGGATATTTGAAGAAGTATTCTACCGCGCTCAAACGGTCGTTTATGGGTTTGACATCTTTCAGCGGGAAAGCCATCCACCGCCGCAACAAGCGGCCACCCATCGGTGTCAGCGTTTTGTCGATGACAGAACAGAGCGTACGTGCGCCTTCGTAAGCCGAGCCGAACAGTTCGAGATTGCGCACCGTGAAACGATCGAGCCAAACAAAACGTTCGGCTTCGATGCGTGCCAGATGCGTAATATGTTTTATCTGCAAATGGTGCGTTTGGTCGAGATAGTACAAAATGGCTCCAGCAGCCACAATGCCAAGTTGCAAGTTATCAACACCGAATCCTTTCAGATTTTGCACCTCGAAATGTTTCAACAGACGGTCGTTGGCCGCTTCGGGCGTAAATACCCAATCGTCCTGCTCCTGCAAATGGAATTTTGCGGTGAACAACGCTTCCATGTCGCGGCGTTTTCCGTACTCGTACAACACCTCTTTTGGAGCAAAACTATTCAGCAATTTCTCGATATAATCGCATGAGCCTTCGCCCACAAGAAATTCGCCGGTCGAGATATCCAAAAAGGCTACGCCGGCTTGTTGTTTCGCCAAATGTACGGCTGCCAAAAAGTTGTTTTCTTTGACATCGAGTACGTTATCGTTGGTCGATACGCCGGGCGTAACAAGTTCGGTAATGCCGCGTTTCACCAATTTTTTGGTGAGTTTTGGGTCTTCGAGTTGATCGCAGATAGCCACGCGCAAACCGGCACGCACAAGTTTCGGCAAATAGGTATCGAGTGCATGATGCGGGAAACCGGCCATGGCGGGTGCTTGAGCATCTTTCCCTGAACGTTTTGTCAGTGTGATACCCAGAATTTCGGAAGCTATTTCGGCATCTTTATCGTAGGTTTCGTAAAAATCGCCGCAACGAAACAATATTATCGCGTCAGGATATTGATTCTTGACGTCAAAAAATTGCTGCATCATCGGTGTCAGTTTCGGTGGCATGACGTAAATGGGTCTAAAAGTCTAAAAGTTTGAAAGTTGATTGTATTGTGTGTTACCTTGCATTTACACAGTTTAATTGCTTCTGGCGCGTTTTATGAGGATGTTGTACACGATTTTCCAAAAATAATAGTTGTCGGCAATGAAACAACCACGTTTTTCGCACATGGTCAAATACTTCATTTCGGAGGCCTGAATTTCGTCCAGCGTTTTAGGCATATCGGCATAGAACGGCGGCAACAATCCAGGTTTGAATCGAATACGTTTTTGCTGTAATTCTTTGGAATACAGATTAAAATATTGTTGGCTCAACGGCCTCACGCCAACTAACTTCATCTCGCCGCGAAACAGATTGATGAACATTGGCAACTCGTCGAGCCAGCACCGACGCATAAACCGTCCCAAAGTCGAGATGCGGATATCGTCGGCTATTTTGCCACCATCCTGCAAATGATGATGTTCGTACATATATTGTTGCAGATATTCGGCATACGGGTGCATCGTTCGCATTTTATAAACATCGAAATAACGGCCGTTTTTGCCTATGCGTCGGAGTTTTATCAGCGGTCCATAGCGTTTGCGTACTTGTTGGTTTGGCTGTCGCAAACGCCGTGCTACGACCAGCGTATAGCCATCAATCACTTGCTGATCAAACACTTCGAACCCACAATAATACAAGCGTCCGAGCACTTCGGTTTTGGTCAGTACGCGGTTGCGCCCCTGCGTAATGTCGTAGTAAAGGCGGTTCGTCAAAAAAAGTTTCGGCACGATACGTTTCCACACAAAATCGCAGGCATAAAACAGCCATCCAAGCCCAAACGGCCACTTGTTCAAAAGACGTTGTTTGCGAGTCGAGCGCGATTCGAAACAAAACAGCACCTTGCCGGCATCCGGCAGTTTGGCATTAGCAGCACAAAACATTTTGTTGATGCCGCGAATATTGTTCAATTTTTCAAGATTGACTATCGTATCGTAACGATAATTGCGTAACGATGTGTAGTTGAACACATTAGACGTAGCCAACACCAACGTATTCGAACTCTGAATATCGACATTTTGGCACACATACGCACCGACGGCCGGTGTCGTTTGTGCCTCAATGGCTTGCAATCGTTCAGTTATCGTATGGTCATCGATGCGATATTGCTGTTGCAGCACGGCAGCCGGCGGCCGTTCCTCGTACACACCCGGCTCTTCGTCGATGTAAGCGGCATAGTAGAATATGTGTACCAATCCGACAACCATGACATTTTGCAAAAACACGGTGCATATCAGCAACACGGTTTGCAATATCGAAAATTCGATAATTGATCCGTAGGCTAACGGCAACGACACACACATGGTAATCGCTACTGTTGTTACGAGACGCATCATCGACCGTCGATAACGGCTCTGTTTCAGCGGTCGATACTTGCCTACGCCATAACCGACACACATCCATACGGCAGCCACAATGCAAAATACGGACGTATAGCGTGCGAAAAAGAATCTGACGGAATAATCTTTCATCAAATAGAAAGCGAACATGGCTACGCAAAAGAAGCACACATCGCCCACTAACAATTTCCATTGCGGTTTGTAAAGCATGTCCGTCGAGTCGTTCGTTTATTTTGCGTTACACATTATCAGTAATCGTTTCACACTGTTTTTCAGATGCTGCACGCACCATTCGCGACACCATTCAGCACGATTGTTTGTCCACCGTTGCGGATGCGTTGTCATCATAATATGTGGTGGCAAGGTGCCATTGCAGGCGGCTTTCATAATGTCGTTTGTAGTACGATAGACAAGACCGCGCCGTATCCATTCATCTTGAAAACGCGGAATCTTGTCGCGCACACTGACTTTATATCCGTCCCAGCGTCGTCCGGTATCTGTCAGATAAAACACATCCGCAAAATCCGTATCGAAATAGGGCTCTCCCACGATGCCGAAGTCGCTATAACTGCACGTTTTCCACAAATCTTTGCCATCGAATCGGCTCCGTGGTGCGCCGTGCATGCAAATGGTACGCACGGGATAAAATTGGCGAAAATAGGCCAACTGTTGTGCGAAATGCGTTTGTGCTTGTACGGCATCGCCATTGCAGATGGTCATATCTTCGTAATGATAGCCTATTTCGTGTCCTAACGCCGTAATTTGCCGAATGATGTGCGGTTGATTACTTTCGGGCACCACACGAAAATAATAACTTGCTGCAATACCCATTTTTGCCTCACATTGGGCCATCAGCAAAGCATGATCGGCCTTATCGTCCACATCGTGTCGCAAAATTACATTTTTTTTGTCAGATTGCAGCGTTTTTTGACTGCAATAATCCGAAAAAGTTATGAAACGATAACCGTTTTGTTGCAATGTCCGCAACAATTGTACGTATCTGTCGCGCGTGAAGTCCATGGGTGGTAAGACTGTTTATTACTTGAAACGATATTGAAAATCAGGGTTTTGTCGCATAATGCGTTCGGACTGCGGAAAATTTTCGATGAACCAAGTAAACCACGCGGTACAATCTATTTTGGTGTTTAACCACTCGGCATGCTGCTGTTTATATAAATTCCTATCAAAACTACATGAAATTACCTCTTCTGCCTTGTCTATACATTCCTTAATACCACCTAATATATAATTAGGCTCCTCATGTAAAAAATGTTCCTTATCAATAACAGGCCGATACATCCAAAGTAACGACATACACGCCTCTTCGTCCGTGTAACCACGTCCCACTTCATCTAAATAAATAGCAGGTGTTCCAAGAACGACAGATTCCGATGCCATCGTAGCAGATTCACCAACAAACAACAATGCACAAGCTTGCACTTCATGCATCCGTTCTATCGGTATGTGAATGCGATATTTTTCGAGTTCTGGTGGCAACTCTGATTCTGAAGATATAAAAACTTTCACTGACTTACTTAAACGATTCACTAATTCTACTTTCGAATTAGTTGAAAATCCTCCTTGCAATCTCATGTCATGATAAGCATCCCATTTTACGAATCGCACTAAAACATACTGAGTATCAAGAGGTATATTCAATAATTTATAAACAGTTGTTTTATCAACTGAAAAACGATTGGGATGTAAATAAAATAATTCGATATTCCCGGAAAAATATAATTGCGTTGGCGCAATTTTATACCAAAAACAACTTGGGACCAAAATTGCAGATCCCATTTTTGCAAATGGTTTTTGACGTATAGACATGGCTGCATGCTCTGTATCATCAATGATTATATGCTTGCGCCGCATAATAAAACACGCGAGAGACGAATAGGGATCTGTCCGTGATATGGTTATATCAATTTTATGCGTATAAATAAAACGTATTGCACGCCAAGTGTTATACACTAATGCAACTATCTGACTTATAGTTGTTTTTCGAGGTTTACGATAAAGCTCATAGGGGATATTATATACATCCAATAAGTTTGTAGCAATATCCTTGGGTGTCGTTAGCCAAAATACCTTATGTCCATGGTTCATCAACTCTTCACGCACAATTCGAAAATTATGCACTTGTGCAGGATGTCCACTTACAAATAATACATTCATATTTTTCTATATGTTGGTATCATTAAACTTTTATGAATAAGCGATTCGGCCTGCAAACAACTTCCACGCCGATAACCAAATTGTGTAGCCCATTCAATCCAACACTTAAAATGAGTTTCACTCTCTACTCCTAATTGTGCCATTTTCTTTTTTAGTTTTGTTGGCGAACTACATACTGCAATTACCATAAATGCATTATCACCTATCAAAACATGTTCTACATTATCATCTACTGCTAATAGTTGTACGATAGCGCTCGCATGCTCTTGCTGATGTGCTATTTGTGCTGTAATTTCAGTTTTGGCATGAGAAAAAATTCTTTGAATTCCCAATGACATTTTCAGCAGCGGTTCCTCTTTAATGACATTTTGGACATTCCTCGTTCGTTTCAAAATTGGTTTGGTGAAATAAGCATAAATAATTGTGCTATACAAAAAATCAAAAAGACATAATTTCATAAATAGGGCTCTATGTTGACGTTTTGAATAACTTGGCAATTGGTTATAAACCTCTGTTATATTCCGACGCCATTTTTCACTTGCCCAAAGAATTCCCCCATCACCAATCGAAGGTAACTTACCTTGCCCAATACTAAATGTTGCAAAATCGCCGTATATATGCTTGATGCCATAAGCATGTGCACAATCCTCGATAATACACAAATGGGGATATCTCTCTCGTATATATTTCACATCATTAATTATACCAAACAAGTGGGTTACAATCAATACTTGTATCTTATCAACTTTTCGCTGCAAATCATCAAGATCAATGCGAAAATCTATTCCAACATCAACAAATTCTATCTCACATTTAGATTGATATACAGCATTCATCACGGTATGACAATTGTAGGCCATTACGCCCACTTTACCGCCATGAGGTAAAATGGTCTGCAAAATCAGAGTCAACGCCGAACGACTATGGTTTAAATAATATTCGCCCTCCGGTGGTGATTCGATACGTCCATGCCAAAATTGCAGGCGTTGTGTTTTGGGAAATGATATATTTAGACGTGGTATCATATTCTTTTTAATAATCTCACTCCTAATGTACCTATTCGATATAATAGTGGTTTACAGATATATAACCAACGTCCGTATTCGACCAATCGACCGCCAAAACGCGCTTTGAAGTCGCGAACACCATAATTCTCGTCTGGGATGCCGGCCCCCATCATATCGAAACGCGACATACCATGATCGGCCGCGTAACACAAGCCCGCATAAGTGGCCAACGAAGATGGGAAAATCGTTTTATAATAACCATCTTGTCCGCATACAAACCATTCAAATAATGTACGTCCTTCTAAGGCTACACACACCGTTCCTCCAATAATATTTTGTTTATATTCAACTAATAAAAAATGCGAAGTAGATAGGGAATATAAACGTTCAAAAAACTCCCAAGAAAATAACGGAGTTTTTACTTTGGTTCGATATAAATGTTGTAATAACTGATAATACTCTTTTATGTGTTCTAACGTTGGTTGTTTTATAATAGTGGCACCATCGCGCAACGAAGTACGTATATCCCGTTTACGCCCTTTGCCTAAATGCGCTTCAATCACCTCAACAGAAGTTGTATCCACATGAAAATTCAAATGTGGCTGATACGCAAAACCGCACCGATCGAATATCGGTCGCCAACGACTGTAATCGTTGAAATTGCGCATCTCAATATAGATAGCACGCCTTTTCAAACGCTTACGCAGCGCCAATAATAATTGTTCCAACGCCACATCGCTAATATTATCATCCAACAACGGTCCACCAATGATAATGGCACGTCGCGTAAAAAATTGTTTCAGTGCGTTACTATCTTGCGTAATATAACCAACAATCACGCCGCATAATTTATCATCATCTGCTACACTAACGACAAACGGCTGCATCTCTTTTGGCAGCGATGCATAGAAATCATAGGCTTCAGGGGTTTGAAACCATGTAGCCGTGGAAGATACACGCACAAGTTTCGCCCATTGTCTTTGATCAATATTTTCGTGTATATGATATAACATGATTATATGGGACTATTCAACTTTATTACCTGCTTGTATATTTCTAATAGTTGTTCTGTGATACAGTCATTGGTCAGTCCCATAGACAATATACGCTTACACGCTTCTGTGCGTCCGTTAAACGAAAGTGCTTGTTGAAGTAAACTTGCCAACGCTTGAGGGGTATGTAATTTTGTCACATAACAGCCGTCTATGCCACTTATACGCTCGGATACGTCACCAACATCTACACTCACAATCGGGCATCCACATGCCATAGCTTCCTTTATGACTTGTGGAGAACCTTCTGTTTGACTAGTAAGTAGAAGAGCATCAGCAATATACATAAGAGTATTAACCTGAGAACGTGTATATCCTTTCAGTTCTATTAATTGCGCCTTAATGTGCGACGTCTGATTATGTAACTCTATTGTTTTTATCGCTAACTCAGGATCTTTAATAGCATTATCAAACGCACCGGCAAACAGGACATGCTTATAACCTGGTTGAAAGACATTGTGGCGCAGCGTTACGATTTCGGTTTCAGTCGGAAATGTTGGAATATTAATACCACAAGGGAGCAAAGAATAATGTTCTTTAGGGTCCACAATTTCAAGGGTTCTTTGACTTACAAAAATATTCCAAGAAGAACGTTTTATTGCTAAACGAGAATAACGATATACATCGGATTCATTGATATCTGAACCGTGATAAGTAACAACTACAGGTACTTTGTTTTGTAATGTAGCTAATACACCCGAAAGGCCATAATGGGCATGTACTATATTCGGGGCAAAATGTCTGATTTTCTTTTTTAACGCAAATAAAGCCATCATGTAGCCAAGCCAGCCTTTTTTATTAATTGCGAAATAATCTATAATAATTCCTTTTGACTTCAAAGCATTTGCTTGTTCTGTAATAAATGGAGCAAAATGCTTATGACGATTCGTGGAACCTACAATCAGAATACGCAAACAAGCATGCGTTAAATTGTTGTCTGAATTTTGAAATTCATTTATAGCGTTTTTAAGTGCATTCAAATATTCTTTTCCGTACAACGCATCAGGTTCTATATAGTTCCCTTCGCCCCACTCGTTCCACGATTTCAAAAAAACAATAGGTTGCGTCTTATGTCTTACGCAATTAAAGACCTCTTTGCAATGCAGATAAAATTGTTCAGGCGTTGCATTCTTTAAAATCATAGCACCCTTTCCACGACGTGGCGTATTATCAAAATTTGGTAATAACGTCGGGACTACATTCTCGTCCATAAAACGATTTGATAATAAAAGATGTCGTACTTCTGCATAATCATGTACATTGAGCGATTGATTAAATATTTGTGATGCAAGCATCCGCACCAATCGACTACCCTTGCGAATTGTTACATGGGTCCCCAAGGAGTCAATTGCTGATTTACAACACAAAATTTTCTTCTCACAAGTACTATGAACCTTATTCCTTAAACGCGCCACATCATCTACATAACTCATAAAATAGAATTCAGGCAAACCATTTTCGTGAGCTAAACATTGCCAGCATTGTTGCATCTGTTCTATGTGCGGAATGGCTTCAAGGCGATAAAATACAAAAACCAATTTATTGTCAATACGATAATAGCGCTTATCTTTGAAAATTGGCAATAAAGTGTTAAAATGCATAATCCAATCATCTTCATTGCCATAGTGTACCGCAAGTAAAGGCATTTTATCCAGCACACTACGATCTGCATCCCAAGTTTTCTTATACCATGTATGATTAGCCCAACAAACACAAAAAGGGAAATCCGGCTTTTGACTTGTTACCACTTCGTTCAGAGGTGTTTCTAACATTTGACGGCCATTGCCAAACCAATAATGATAATAACAAAAAGCAGAAATGCCAGCCTCACGAGCGAGTTCTGCTTGACGTACACGTACTTGTGCATCTCTCAAGTTGTAATAACCAAGTTCACCGGGAATAATAGGTTGACGATGTCCTAAGAATTGAGGCTGTGCTGCACGAACATTTGTCCATTCTGTAAAACCTTTACCATACCACATATCATTTTCCTTGGTAGTGTGATATTGAGGGAGGTAGAATGCTATGACCTCAATGTTATTCATAATGTACCTTAATATATTGTTAATCTTATACGCAAACAGCCCTTTGTGTTCACCTCACGCAACGTATAATCCAACATGTTCTATTTATTGAAATTTATATATGCCCATCAGACACCAAAGTATTATACAAAGATAATAATCTATTAGCAATTTGGCTATTATCAAGTTGCTGTTTCAAGACGTGTTCTCTTCCATTGATTCTGCTATTATTATTCAACACCCGAATAATAGTTTCAGCGATATATTTAGGCTGCCGACTATTCACTACACAACACCCATCAATACCCGAAAGGCGCTCTGCTACATCACCAACATCTACACTGACAATAGGGCAATTACACGCCATTGCCTCCTTTATAATTTGTGGCGACCCTTCAGAGTGCGATGTGAGCAGCAAACAATCTACTGCATTTAAGAGTAAGGCCACCTCAAAACGAGTAAAGCCCTGCAATTCAATCATCTCAGCAAATGGGACCATTTGCATAATCGAAACCGCCAAGACACCATTTTTAACTTTTCTATTCATTTGACCTCCAAAAAGTACATATTTCTTACTTTCATGCAAATTGAGCCGTTGTCTGGCAGTGCTTTTGTCAATTATAGGAAATTGAGATAGATTTATTCCACAAGGAATAACCCAACTATCATGGTGCATACCTATTTTTGCCATTAAGTGATTTGAAACAAAAATATTACATGCTGATAAGCATACTGATAAAAGAGAAAAAAAGCGCACAAACGGATTATTAATATCCGACCCATGATATGTAGTAACCACTCTCGTTGTTCGCTGCAAATTACAAAGCAAACCACATAGTCCGTAATGAGCATGAATAATATTGGGGGTAAATTCGGCTATTTTTCGTTTTAAAGGAATATAATTACGTAAATAGCCAATAAATCCATGTCCTTTAACCCCAAAATAAGAAATAGTTACTCCCAAGGCATTCAGTGCATCCATCTGATCTTGTACATAAGTAGAAATGTACCCGGCATGATAAGATGATACAACTAATACACGTATATTATTAGATAACGCCATGTCCTTTTAATTTAAACCACTGCCAAAAAATCACAATAAAAAACATGCAAAAAGTCCAACAAGAAAACCACTTCTTAAATTTTGTTTTATTAGCCAATGAAATGCCATACGCTGCAAACATAAGTTCAAACGGAAGTGCTGGTATATGGAAACGTTCGGATTGTGCATAAGAACTCATGACGAGAACAACTAAATATCCTAACATGACAGATAATGGTAGTAAATGTTCTCTCCATTTGCCAGAAAAAAGTAATGAAAACATTGCCAATATACAAAAAAAAGACATAATATTTTTAATATAATTACCTCCTGCCACAAATCGCAATTCTTGTTGTATACCACCAGGATTTACCCAAGTAGGAAAGGGTATTGTAAAAATTAGGGGGGCAAACACGGTTGCGCCTGCATATTTTGCGAATTTATTGCCTCCTTCACGTTCAGACCTCCATTGCATATTTGCCGCTTGTGCTCCATTTTGTGTGTTTGTTATATTTTGTATTTCACTTTGAATTTGTCCTTTGAAAATCAATAACACAAACATCACAGATAGTACTGCTACTACTATGCGTTTTCCCCATTTCATAATGCGGCTATTTGAAATGGCTATTGTTAAAAATAATCCTAAAAACAACACAACGGCCAAGACCGTTCGGAAAGTAAAGAGAACAAGACCTATGACAAGAACCACAGATATATCCTTGAACGTAAATTTATTTTGCCGAAGCAAGTAATCCGCACGCTCCACACACAATACTGTCAACAATAACATTTCCGTTTCTTTTAAATGCTCCGAGGCATAATACCAAAAATTGGGCATTAGCATCATCATAATAGCCGTCATGCGAGCTACTGATTCACTAAAATTACGTTGAGCTAAACGGTACATAATAAGAACCGTCATACTACTCCACACCACTTTGAGCAAGCGGGCAACAACAATACTAAATTCTCCGTTACCAGACAAATAATATACAATACTTAAATATACTCCATATCCTGTATCAGCCAATTCACATCCAGAATAATTTTGGATCCCTCTTACGAGATGGAAATCGCCGCTACTTATTAAATCAGCCCCAAATTGTGCTATGACATGATAAAAAATGACATCACCACCTGATTTAAAAAAAGTTCCAGTTGTTACTTGAGCGAAGCAAAGCATAAAACCAACAAATAGCAACCTAATCAAAAAAGATACGCCCAATAATTTGCGTTTAAACATTTTGTTGCTTACGACGCCAACACGCCATATTTTAGACAAATAATGACCAAAATAAAAAAACAAGATTAACTCCAAAATATTTATTGGGTAGAAAAACCACTCCATTGTACAGGATGAGAAAATTACCACTATCATTAATAGTGCTAATAAACCAACCATTAATGATTTTTGGGTAATCCACTTCGGAATGTATGCTAAAATTTTATGACTAGTGGATGTAAATTCTTGTTTAAATCCTTTAAACGCCATATCAACTATAAAATATTTTCATGATTGATACTTTTAAGTTTGTTGCATTGCTACAAACAACACCACGGCATAGCATATTGCATAAATAGCAGCGAAACAGCCACCAACGCCATGAAATAGCACGTTATAGCACCTTTATTTATGGATTTAGAATAATACCCGCGCATATCAACTCAATGTATGATATAACCGTTTTAAGCTGCTTAAATGTTGTTCTATACTATACTCATGTTGTACATATTCCGCATTTGCAACAGCATGCTGCCTAAATGTTTCGCGATGGTCAATAAAGCAGATAAACTGACGCAACAAATCTTGGATATCATTTGTGCGATAAAGAGTTGCCCACTCTCCATTGTGAGTTATTTCACGCATTACTCCCCAATCATTCACAAACACCGGGATACCTGCTGCTATCGCTTCTACAACGGCTATTCCAAATGTATCATGGTCGGTAGCATACACAAAGGCATCTATCTGCCGCAAAATGTGTGGCACATCATTACGACTGCCCACGAAATGCACACAGTCCATTAAATGATGCTCTTGACAAAAGGCAACACAATCATCATATCGCCATGATTCTTTATTAGCACGACTCCCAACAAAATAAAAATCAAATACTACACCTTGCTGATGCAATAAATGCAAGAATTGACATACAAAATTTTGTGCGCGGACGCGCACAAAATTTCCGACCATTGCCAATTGCAGCCGCGGCGAAATGCAATCCTTTTTGCCCAAAAAATCGACCGGTTGCAATGGTGTTTTCAACTTGTCAAAATTCACACCATTGTAAATAGTATGCAATTTATTCAAACAACATAAACGATATTTGTCGATATAATATTGTTTTTGCGCGTTACTTACAAAGCACACCGCGTCACTAATTCGTATGCTCCACGCTATCAGCAGTTTTTCGAAACGATTAGCGCCATAATCATACCCATGAAATGTCTGTACGACTTTAATATCGGTTCCTATCGTTGCCAAATAAGCATATACGGCATCAATACATTGTTGCGCATGCACAATAGTTATCTGACGCGTCAGCAAAATTCGGCGTAAGCGCAACAAATAGGATAATACACACCATTTTTTCGGTACACATTGTTCAAAATCTGGCTGTGTTGCATCAAAGTCCTTACGGTAGGCACCATCTTTACGATGAATGCCTATAAAATCAAACGATGCCTTGTCGGAATTACGAAACACATCCAACAACAAAGTTTCAGTGCCACCGCGACTTAACGATCCTAAAAGATATGCTATTTTCATGCGTTGTATCAAACTCCCTATTCAAATAATAGGTCCCACATTATCTTGCAAAGGTAATGTTTTTTATTCGGATATGCAAACCTAAAAGAAATGCGCGTTTTTGCATATTTTTGCGGGAAACATAGCATATATTTGCAACTATCATATACAAAGTTATACTTATCTTATGTCTCTACTATCCCAATAGGGGCATTTTAGACAAATAAGTTACAATAAAAACAAAATAAGGCGTTTTAGGTCAAATAGGGAAAGATAGGAACAACCGCGCGCGTAACGTAACTTTACGCGATATACGGATTTACAAAAGTAATAGGAAAGAGATAAGAATAATCTGCCCGCAATCAATCGAACAGAATATCAAAGTCATCGCACAATTCGCGTACTGCTCCTAGACACAATATACGGTCACTTGTTTATTGCAAAATATGTTGGGCTTTAGGATTTCAACCAATTACGCAATGTTTTTAACGACACACCGGCTGCATTGGCTATTTCTGTTTTATTTTTACTTTTCATGGTTGTTATCTTTCCCTTATGCAGGGATACAACCATTTTTCTCATTTGATGCGTGTTTTTTACATATTTTATATAGATGAAGCATGTTGTTCATTTTTTTGTGCGAGAGTTGTGTAGTTTTATTCAAATAATACTATCTCCTATTACGCCATAAAATAAAATGACACACTATATGCGTTTCCAAATATAATCAACACCTCTCGTAAATAGATTTCGATGTTTTTCACTCCACGCAAAATACAATATAATTAACCGATGATACCATTTTTGTGGATTTTTAATATTATTCTTTGTGCACCATGTTTCATCCCAAATATCCAACAAGGCATATTTATTAACTCCATCGCGCCGAAAATAATTAAGCACCACATCAGTATAATAAGCGCCATCATCTGTTAAGTTTATCAATGTCCACAGATTCACGCCTTGTGATAAATACCAATCATACACATCGGTTGGTACATCATAGTACTCTATAGCATCTTCACGATGATACATTCTGTAGATATTCAATACATTCCAAGACGATTTAGTCCCAAGCGATGATACCTGATAAAATCGCTCTTTATTACGCTGACGTAAAGTGTTTACACGAGCGAAATGCAACGATCGCAACTCATCTAAATGATATTCTTTTTCTTTTGTACAATGTGGGGGCCATGGTAGTCTCCATTCGTGGATAAAGTTATCAGGAAACTGTCCCTCCCATATTGTATTTGATACATGTACCGCCCAATAATAATGTCGGAAATCACTATATTTAGTAGGATCCCCATCTTTTAAGTTCATCCATCTCCAACAGAATACATCATCCGGTTCAGATTCTAATATACGTTTCCAATCGGTACTATGCAGGAAATCCCCGCTTAAAAATTCATCTGCATCCAATGCAAAGAGGATTGCATTGGTATCTCCATGCAGCGCCTCCCGAGCTTTATCAAACAATAATCTGCGCGTCGCTGCTTGATGCATGTCCTTGCGATTGTTATCGATGACTATCAGTTCACACTTATTGGCTGCCCGATGGCTAAATTCACGATATATTTCGCGCGAGCCATCCGTTGACATTTGGTCGGCAATAATAATCTTGTCCGCCCACAACGATGTGGCTGCGAGAAAAGCATGTAATACCCACGCCTCGTTTCGCACAGGAGTTAATACGATTAATTTAGGTTTATTCTTTGTATTAGCCATTTTGTCTTATTTTTGAGATATCTCTTTATTCTACGAGCTACAAGGTATTCCCAAAACTGTCCATACATCCAATATGGGATAACCATTCGTTTGTTTATGCCGACTGAATGATAAAATTCTTTGGTTGGATACAAAAAGAAAGGTCCGAGCCAAGGCAAATTTTCTTGGGTACAAACACTATGATGTGCATATATTGGTTCAACACACAAATCTGCCAATTCGTTGATTAGTACTTGATAATTATTGATGTAGTAGGCCTTCTGTATTAGTTGGAACTTCGTTCCTGGACGACAAAATTGCACTATATGACTTATGCTTCCTTCTGTAGACGCAAACACCTCGGCATTGTATGCTAATATCAATTGCTCCATAACCGATTTTTGTTCCGGATACACGACCTCAAATCCCAAATTACGGTATATTTCTTCTATGCTTTCTTCTCCGTAGTCTCTTGTAGTCTGTCCAAGTTGTGTTCTTGAAAAGTACACTTTTTTAGGAAACACTGAAACTTGTGGTATTTGCGTCCTTATTCTTTCAATAATGCTAACATATTCATATGTATACCCAGGTTTTTGTCCGTAAGCAAAAAAACAATCATCCGGGATAAGCACTTCGGAAAATAGCGTTGGTTTTTCAATGATAATAATATCACTTATATCAACACCTATAAATGACAGTAATTCAAGCACATAGCTACATGCCCCCCTATCAAAACAAATGCGATTCTATACCCCTCTTTCATTAACGCTTTGCACGATTCCGAAATCAAAAACCAGCACTTTCTGAAATTATCGGTCAGTGCATGTCCCCATACATTTAACAAGAAACCACCAAAAATTACTTTGTCTGGACTAACAAGCAGGTTAGTTTCCTCCATAGTACATATTAGAGTATTAGAATCCCAAGCGCTTTCCGAAATATCTTTGCCTGCGTTATCTCTGCACCCACCATAACCTTGTGTCCATCCTTCAAATGGGTATATCGTGGCCAGTGCATAGGAAGCACATTTCAGCGTCTTATTTATAAGGTGACTGACATTGAGTTTTTCATAATCCGACACCAACCTTCCATCACAATAATTCAGATGATACTCAACCATACAGCTTTCTCAATAAACAAAAAGTAATTCTTCCGTAAAAGTACTTGTATAATTTCTTCTTTCTATATTCTTGTGTCTTTATTTTGTGCTTGTATTTTTTAGCTGCCTTATAATCACCTTCTTTGATAGCAAA
Organism: Paludibacteraceae bacterium; assembly: GCA_051878315.1. Classification (GTDB taxonomy): domain Bacteria; phylum Bacteroidota; class Bacteroidia; order Bacteroidales; family Paludibacteraceae; genus W0P28-013. Next base: position 38,896 of record JBJEJW010000040.1, read on the forward strand.
CTTCAATCGAATATAGGTTTCTTTATCTTGCAAGGTATCTCTATCAAAAGGATATTCATGTGGGTATTTGTATAGCAAGTACTTTTGAATATTCAAGACTCCTAATTGGTAACGCATAGTCCCCCCTCTACTGATACTATTTTTTACCACACGCCAAACATGTGTTACATCATCTAAAAAAGCAAATTTTGTATATAGTGCCCATATAGCGTTAGTAATATAATCTTCCGAATAGACATCTGCTTTAATTATTTCTTCCCAATTTATATATTGAAATAGCTCTCTTCGTACCATTTGGGTCCCCGCAGGTCCAAGAGGTCCATACATAGCTAAATGTCTCACATCTCCATTCTCACATGGCACATAGGATTTCGGGTGAAACTCACGGTGTCCGTCCTCATACTGCAACCAGCATGCCGTAAAACAGACTCCATATTCGGGATTGGCCTCCAAAAAATCTACTTGTTTTTGCAGTTTCTTCGTATCGCACCAATAATCATCTCCTGCTATACCGGCGACATACTTGCCTCGATACTCACGACAAACATTCACAAAATTCACCATTAGGCCTCCATTTTCTTCTGCCAATACCAATTTTATACGTTCTGGAAATTGATGTTGATATTCAATACAAATATCTCTCGTCGCATCAATGCTACAATCTTCACCTACAATAATTTCATACTCGAAATCACATTCTTGATTCAAAATAGAATCTAATGTTTCCTTTATAAAGCCCTCTTGATTGTAAGTGAGTACATTAATACTAACTAATGGGTCTTTTACAAATTTATCTTTATCGTAAATAATCATAAGGACTTAGATTTTAAGAATGAATATACCTCCTTATATCTAAACAAACAACATCTTTTAATGAAAAGTACTCCATGATATTGTCCTAATTCACATACTTTATCAACATATCGTATAGTAGATAGCGGTTTCCGCAATAGCACAAACAAAATATCTCTCCATGTTACAGAATCTCGGACACTATTATAAATGCGAATTGCATACTCCCGTTCTTGTTCTGCCCAATTCTTTTGATTTGCGATAATATACTGATACGTCCATAATATATGATGAAAAAACATAGAACGCCAATAAATCTCTAACTGCATAGGTAATTGATATTCCCTAAATAAGTCTGTTATCATTGTATCACGAATCAAGCCCTCTACAAGGTAAGGCTTGGGCTGTTTAGTGATTGCCATCGGATTATTACCGCGATACATATTACACGCACATGGCACAACTTTTCTAGATAATAAAAACTTTCGACGACTCATCCATTCATCGGATATATAAATATCGTCTCTGAGTACTATTCCATCTATTAATGAACGACGAAATAAACCAAATCCATGTATTTGCCACTTCAAACTCAACGCGAAAGCTTGTATTCCATCTACCCCCCATAAATTTTCAATCTTATTAACATTCTTATTAAAAGTAGCCGTACCTGTTGAATAATCATAATCAAAGTATCTTGGCACGACGTAATCTACAGCATCACTCATCGCATGCACCATTTTCTGCAACGCATCGGGGGCAATCATATCATCTTGAGACATATACATCACATAATCTCCGGAAATGTATGGGAAAATGAAGTTCCAAGATTTTGGAACATTTCCTCCATTGGGCTTTTGAAACACCCTAATTCTCTCATCCGCTTGTTGATATTGCAACAAGCGGGCATAACTATCATCGGTACTGCTATCATCCACACACAACAATTCCCAATCTGTATAGGTTTGCCTCATGACGGATTCTACACTATACTTTAAAAAATTCCCTCCATTATAGACTGGGATGAATATCGAAACCTTTGCACTCATGAGTCAAACTCATTTATCAACTTCACCACAAATTCCACCTCTTCCATCGTTATACTCGGCCCTATCGGCAGGCTCAACTCCTCGTTGTGTATCTGCTCCGTAATGGGCAAAGAAAGTTGAGGTGTATTCCATTTTGCTTGCGTGTAACACTCTTGATGATGCGGCGGAATCGGATAGTGAATCACCGTTCCCACACCATGCTCTTGCAGATAATCATGCAGCGCATCACGTTTCCCATTCTTAACCAAAATCGGGAAAAGATGATAGACACACTCTGCATCATTCAAACGCTTTGGCAACACTACCAACGGATTCGTAATCCCCTCATAGTACAATTTTGCCATTTCTTTCCTATGCTGATTATCCTCGTCCAAGTAACGCAACTTCACATCCAATACCGCTGCATGAATTTCATCGAGGCGGGAATTGCGTCCCATATATCGAAAGACATATTTCTTTTGGCTACCATAATTAGCCAAAGCCCGAATAGTGGCAGCCAGTTCTTGATCATTGGTGGTTACAGCACCGGCATCCCCAAGTGCACCGAGGTTTTTGCCGGGGTAGAAAGAATGTCCGGCTGCATCACCGATAGAGCCTGTGCGTTTATCTTGAAAAGTACAGCCGTGGGCTTGGGCATTGTCTTCAATGAGTTTAAGATTATACAGCTTGCATAACTCACCAATCTTGTCGGTATAAGCATTGCGACCATAGAGATGAACGATGCAAATAGCCTTCGTTCTATCGGTAATGCGTTCCTCAATGCAATCGTCGTCTATCTCGAGTGTATTCAGTTTTGGTTCTACCAATACGGGTATCAGCCCATTCTCTGTGATAGCAAGGATGGTGGCAATATATGTATTAGCAGGTACAATGACTTCATCCCCCGGTTTCATCACACCCATCTCAATATAGGCTCGAAAAATCCAGATGAGCGCATCCAAACCATTAGCACAACCAATACAATACTTCGTACCGATATACTCGGCATAGTGTTGCTCAAAGCGAGCATTCTCCTCGCCTTGCAGATACCAACCGCTATTCACTACACGATTTACAGCCTCGTTGATTTCTGTCCCATGAAGAGCGGTAACGTCTTTTAAGGAAAGAAAAGGTACTTGCATACTTAATCTTCTCGAATCATTTTCAAAAATTTTGCAGGTGTGCCCACGTGAATTTCTCTTTCCGACACATCTTTAGTAGCCAATGCTTTTGCACCTACCATCGCATAATCTCCTACTTTTACATAAGCGAGACAAGCTGCACCAATAGCCATATCTGCACAAAGGCCCAACGATGAATAGCCTGTCATAATAGTACCAACAGAGCAGTGGCACAATGGACCGGTGGTAACATTATGACCTATTGAACAATTAGCCATAATCAGCGTACATTTACCAAGATGTGCGTTCGGCCCCACATAACTATTAGCCATTACAAAGCAACCGGGTTCCAATACAGCATTAGAAGCCACGAAAGCACTCTTGTGGACAATAGTAGCCAAACGGCCATCAGGAATAGACGCAGCCTTAAACATCTCTACTGTTTTGGGATTACGCCCAACTAAATGAATAGCCCAACTGAAATAATAATCCGTCTCATTAAGCAAACGAGAAATATCTGTAGTCCTGCCGATTACAGGATATTCAGACACTTCATCTTCAAAGTCGTTGATAAAACCAACCACTTCCCACTCCATATCATTATAGCGAGTGCGATTATCCTCTATACAAGATGCGATAACACCGCCATTACCTTCTCCTCCAATTATTATTACTTTTTTACTCACTTTTTACTATCAATTAGTTTCTTCTTGTTTAAGATATTCATGGCCATGCCATACATTGGTGGTCCCACAAATTTACCATTCTTCAGCGTTACTCCTTTGCCTTCTTGTTGCGCTTCTTCATATAACTTCACCATTTCTTCTGCCCAAGCGACTTCATCTTCCGTTGGTGAAAAATACTGATGAACCAATGGTAATTCCTTCGGATTAAGAACCAACATACCTTCAAAACCTAATTTCTTTGATAGTTTTAAGTTTTGCACCAAATCCTCTAAATCGTGTACCTTAATATGCACCGTATCAATAGGTAATACCCCACAAGCACGCGCACCGTTCACAATCATATTTCGAGCAAAGAAAATACTTTGCCCCTCAGGATCATGCTGACCATGCAGACTGGTTACATAATCCTCACAGCCAAAAGCAACCGCTACGACCCGATTCGGACACGCCTTACAGATTGAATCGATATTCATAACGGCTCCGACCGTTTCGATTAGAGGAATTACCTTAAAAGTACCTACCGGTATATGCTTCTCATATTCAATAGTTTCCAATAGTTTTCCTACGAAATAAACATCTTCCTCCTTATTTGATTTAGGATATACAAAACCTGTTATTCCCGGAATAGTCAGTTGATATAAGTCTTTGAGCAGTTCCCCACTCTCTCTGTCATTGACACGCGGGAAAAGAAGTTTGTCCTTAGTTTCAGACAACTGCACAAACGATTTTATGTTCTCTCTTGCCCTTTGTTTATCTTGATGTGGGACAGAGTCTTCTATATCCAGCAACAACACATCCGCATCTCTCTTGAGAGAACTTTCCAAAAGATGTTGGTTGTGTGCAGGCACAAACATCAAACTACGCATCAAATACTCATTCATACCTTTTGCTTTTTAATAAGTACATGTCGGCGGAAAGATAACACATCTTGACCGTTTTGGTTACTTGCAATCGTCTCTACATACACTATGCCACGATCATTTTTCGAGTTAGACTCTCGTTTATCCAGCACTTTGGTACGAACATACAAAGTATCACCAATAAATACCGGCGCCAAATGCTTTATACCCTCATAATCCAAATTGGCAATGGCCTTGCCACTAATATCGGGTACCGTCATACCGACAGCAAGCGAGAACACCAGAGTACCGACTACCAGAATTCTTCCATGTTGGTTACGACTTGCATAGTCCGCGTTCGTATGCACCGGATGATGATTCATTGTAAGCAAACTAAAAAAATTATTGTCGCTCTCAAAGATAGTCTTGCTGAGTGCATGTTTTATTTCCTGACCGACTTCAAATTCCTCGAAGTACATGCCTATTTTACTAAGTTTCATTTAGTATTTATTTATTTATTTATTTGTTTATTCCTTTATACTTCAAAAAAATTTGAAATCACGGATATAATCCGCTTCATCGTAATATTCATTCACCAATCGGCAATGCAAGCCATATCGATCCAGCTCGAAATTCTCTGGTAACAACTTCTTCATCACTTAATAGTTTTCCGGTTCTTTAACGTCTGAAGACGTTCTGCAAAATCTGCGACACACTTATACGCCGTCGTTTTCTTATCAACGTGAATCACCTCTAATCTCGTTTTTTGGAAGGAATACGAAAGTTTTAGCAAAACTTTCCTATTTTATTCTATCTGTTGTCACGATTTTTATATGCCAAGAACTCATCATAATCACGGATATAATCCGCGGCATCGTAATGCTCGCTTGCCAAACAAAGTAGCACACTACCACTCGAAAAGTCATCTAAATCGCGCCAAATGCCGGGCACTACAAGCAGACCATAATAAGAACGCTTTAGGTTATAACTAATCTTCTCGCGGCCATCATCCAAGGTAACCGTAAACGATCCGCTCGCTGCCACAATCAACTGGTACAATGCCTTGTGCGCATGTGCACCACGACTTTCGCCACCGGGTACATCATAAAGGTAATACACGCGTTTAATGTCGAAAGGCACATCATCGTTCCCTTCTATCACGGTCAAGTTACCTCGTGGATCCGAAATTTTGCGCAGATCTATCAATTTGCAACCGTATATGGTAGTTTGTTTCATATAACACATATGATTTGATTACACAATATCAAAAGTTAACTGCAAAGATAAATATTTATTTGGACAAATCATTTATATCAATAGAGTGTACAAAGATACTACTTTTTTTTGAATAATGTTTTTTTACAACATAAAAGCAGAATCAATACTCTTTGTTTGCACCAAGAACCCAATTGCATCAAAGAGACATGGGCTTGCAATATTGGTCGAGGCATACGATAATAACACCGTTGCGATAGACTTTGTTTGGTCCAATCAACTTTATCAAGTACCCATAAAGATGCCGCGTGCGTGTCTCGATTCAAAAAATAGGGTTTCATACTATACACCCGCAATTTATCCATCAAACATTTCACATCTGCATTCAGCAGTTCATACGGTTCTAACCATTGAAGATGCCACAACATGTGACATTTCGGGTCGTGCAAACTACCAACGGCACGGAGCGTAATTGGTACATCATTATTATAATAAGCAAGAGGAGTGTTCATATAGACCACTTTATAATGCAATACAATACGGCACCAAAGATCAAAATCCTCACCTAACTGGAGTAGCGGACGGAAATAGCCATCATCACGTTTGACTTCATCCAAAACACAACGTGGAATCAACACTGCGCCGGTCCATAGCGGCATAGCACCTTCAGCATACGAGCGAAAATAGTTGATATACGATTTTTCGCCGACATTCAATGGAACACCATTCTCACGAAGCGGACAAACATCAATGCGTTGCCGCCCATTTTTTACATAATAGTAAGCACACCCAATTATACCGGCATCCGGATACTCTCTTGCCAAACGGGTCATCTCTTCCAAATAGTTTGGTGCCCACCAATCATCGGCATCGAGAAAAGCAATATATTCCCCTTGTGATGATTCTATTCCATAGTTCCGCGCTGCACTCACTCCCCCATTCGATTGGTTGATAAGCCGGAAACGACTGCTGCAAGCATTGTTTTGCATCCATTGTTGCACTATCGAAACACTATCATCCGTAGAACCGTCATTGATAATAACACACTCATAATCCGTAAAGGTTTGCGCCAAGACGGAATCAAGCGCCTTGGTAACAAAAAGAGCCTTATTATAGAGCGGTATAATGATTGATACTTTCATATTAACGTCGTCAACGACCACCACAACGCCAACTACTTTTGCGAAGAACGCAACATTCGAAGGAGTCCATTTAATTGTCTTTGTATTTCTATCACTTTGTCGCTTAATGTTTGATGCATTTCTTCGGCTATATAGCCTACATTCTTAGCAATAAGAAGTTGAGTTTCCACCTCACTTGCCGAACCCAATGCCATATCCAGGAAATGCGCAAAATCAGCATCGCTGGGACGAGCGGAACCCTCCGCTATATTGGACGAGATTGATACTACCGCACGCTGGAGTTGATCACAAAGGCCTTTCTTCTCAAACCACGGCATCTCTCCCGTAATCTTATAGACCTCCGTTGCAAACCCAACAGCATCCTGCCAGACTTTATAATCCTTAAAGTTTCTAGACTTCTTTTTCATAATGTTATAATCATAACGCAACCCCAACTATATTGTCGTTGTCGTTGTCGTTGACGTTGTCGTTTGCGTTAAACCGTCTTCGGTTTCTTAAAATTTTTATTATCAATTCTATTCAGCACACGCTCCAATGTCCAAACCAACTTGTATGCCCAAGGGTGCTTGCGGAGATTATCCATCTGCTCCATATCGAAAGCGTGTCGGTCGTAGTCTGCTAAAACTGCAGGTGGCAACACATCTTCCAACACTCTTCTTCGCTCCTCGTACCGAAGGGATAGGTTTTGCTCGCTAATGCCGGAGGTGTCAAATATAGTCATATCTACATCCACATACACAGGTTTCACTTTCCCCAGTCCGATTGCTTGCAAGAACCACTTCCAATCGGAGACAATGCGCAAATCCTCGTCATAGAGACCGTAGGATTTGCAAACGCCAACGTCAACCCCAACTATGTTGTCGTTGTCATTTGCGTTGTCGTTTGCGTTGACGTTAACGAAGAGGCTTCGTTTTATCCAACAGCAATCATGATTCATAGTGCTGACGAAATACTGCAACAACGAATAGGGCACTTCTCCACTCTTTCCAACAATTTTCCCCGTAGTGTAGTCTTTCTTAATCATGTTTCCATAGAGAAACTTCGGATGCCCAAGTTTATCCATGTGCATACAGCAATCTGCTAAGACATGATTGGAAGCCAATATATCGCCGGAATTGAGGATTTGGATATACTCGCCGGATGCCATTCGAATACCCTTGTTCATGGCATTGTAGATGCCATTATCCGATTCGGAAACCCATGTTAATGAGATGGAGGATGAAGAGAGTTGTTGCTCGTATTCGCGGATTATTTGCACACTCTCGTCGGTGGAATTGCCATCGACGATGATATGCTCTACCTCCAAATCGCATGGCAATTGTTCCGCAACTGACTGCACCGTTTTACATAACCCGGCGGCATTGTTGTAATTGATGGTGATGATGCTTAATTTCATTATCTATCCAATTTTCTTTTTAAGAAAACGCCGAACTATGCGTTTATATGTTTTGAAACGAACAGCGCGGGCTAAAAAGTGCTTTTCGCAGTAAACCTCATACTCGTATTGCGCAATTTCTTTATCATACTGAACCAAACGAGCGTCGATTGCCGCATGGTATCGCTCGGCAATAAGCGGACGAATTTGAGACAAAATCTTTTTCATCGTTTGACAATGGAATAGCATGTACCCCCACTTACCATCGTTATGCTGCGCATTCACACTAATAGCAGTATGGCGATAAACTGCCATAACATCCGGAATATAGTGAAGTGTTCCATGCTGAGCAACAAGCATATTGATTACATAATCAATATGCAAAACAGAGTCATACCAATCAGGAAACTGCAAAAACTCACGGCGGAATACCTCGCTATTGGTAGGCAAAAACCATTTGCGAAGTATCATATCCTCTACCGTTAATTCGTTAGGAAAGTCTAATGGGTTGAGTAGAGAACGAGGTGTTACTCCATCTTCGTAGAGGTGCATCACATTATGAAAACAAATAACACATTCAGAATGAGATTCCAAATAATCAATCTGTTTTTGAAGTTTATATGGATCTGTCCAATAATCATCAGAATCACAAAGCGCAATGTATTTACCTTGAGCAGCTTCCAAAGAACGACGTTGATTATTAGGATAACCACAATTTATTTTGTTAAGAATGGGGCGAACAATTCCGGAATAGTGTTCTGCGTATTCCTGCAAAATAGCAGGAGTAGAGTCTTTTGAGCCATCATCACTCACAATCACTTCAATCGGGAACGATACTTTCTGCCCCAATACGCTATCAAGTGCTGCGCGAACATACATTTCCTGATTGTAGGATACCATACACACCGAAACCAAGGGATGGGATTTATTCATTTTCAAGAAGAATTTGTCGTTTGATATTGAATATATCGTGGTCGTATTTGCGCACACTCCCACCCCACGAGATGAAAGCAGCAGAATATCCGGCAGCACGAGCAGCACTATAGACATCGGCATTGACATCCGTAACCCATCCAAACGGATAGGACAAATAACGCACCTCACAACCAATATTCTTCTCAATGCGACGCTTGCTCTCTTGTAGTTCGTAATCCAGCAAACGGGCAGGTACATTGCTCAATCGACAATGCGTCATTGAATGCGCGCCAATAGTGCAAAGTGGTGATGCAGCAAGCATACGAACCTCATCCCAAGACATCGTGAGATCTTCAAAAAGAGCATCGTTCAGATATGCGGAGAAAGCAGAGCGGAAATGCTCCTCAAAACCTTCGTAAGACCAAGACTGGACGACTCCCTTTATCGCACGAAAAACAGATTCTTTCTCTTCGCGAGAAACACAAGCAAACTGCTGACCATCAACAGAAAGACTGCTATTGGCAACAATCATTCGCTCAAGAACGAACGGCCAGTTGAATCCCGGATGCTGCTCAATAAAACCCACCGTAAGGAATACCGTGAAAGGGATTTGGTTCTTCTCAAAAAAGGGCAAACCCAGCATCAGATTATCGCGAAAACCATCATCGAAAGTGAAACATATAAATGGCCGCCTACGAATGGATGGAGTGAGTATACGCCGGATTGCCTCGTCAAGCGAGATAAAATCGTGCGTATCACGATGCACATCAACATAGCGCTGCAAGAAATCGACGGATACCTTTAGATGCTCAATGTTATTCAAATACGCGGGGTCAGTATCTCCAATGCGATGAAGCATCAAAATAGTGCCATACGAGCGATTGAATATCACGTTGAACGCATTCTCGGCGAGTTGTTTTCCTATACGGCGGACTTTTCTAAACATTATTCAATTATATAGATGCGAAGGGTTGATAACTTGAAAATATTGGTTTTCACAATATTGGTTTCCAGCGAAACAGAATTATTTAAAAAAGCACATTCATCTCCTTCTTGCATAATCCATACTCCCGTTACAAAGGATTGATCATCATAAATCTTTAAAACCTTATATTGCGGATCATTCAAATACCAAGCAATTAATGATTCTATATATAGCCGACGAGTTCCTCTTAGACCTCTATCATAGTTTGAGAGGGAATCATCCAATGGCATATAAAAATAGGCTGCTGGATATTTCTTCGTTAGTTCCAGATATTTGACAACTTCTTGCATAGTATAAATGCGTCCCCGCTGATTTGACCTAATTGATTTTGGAATTTTTGGAGCATATAAAACCGATAGCAAAATCAAACTTACATATGCAAACCACTTTGATGGAAGTTGCAAAATGAAATAGATGATAGCAGGAAATGCTAAAAGTACAGATGGTATGTAGTATAATGTCCACTCTAATTTCAGAATGGCCGATGCACAAAAATATGCACATGAACCTAACAGCAGCGAATCGTAGAAAGTATAATTTGCAGACTTACGAATAAATAAAAATACTCTCCAGACAAGGAGTCCTAAAACGAGCCACATTATCTTTTGAGCATACAACATTTTAATGGCATTCACTAACAAAGAGTCTGTCGAATTATGGGAATATGCCGCCTCTATTTTAGGCAAAACCAAAATACAATATAGCAGTAAGAAAAGCAATCCACTACCAATCAGAAGATAATGATACATCTTCTCAACCTTATCCATGAAAGAACGGCCGAAAACAAGTCCAGCCAAGCCAATAATCAAAGGAATTGAGAACATTGTTTCATAGTAATACAATATATAATTGATTGCCAAAAGGGAGACTATCAGCCAAGCGATATTATTGTTATCCTTATATTTAATATAACCATAGACAAAAATGGGAATAAACACAAATATTGTCCAAACCCCTGTCCAGCATTGCTGAAAATTATCAATTGTGCGACCGACTACAATCAAAAGAGTCAGGAATGACAAGAAATACTTATCCATAGTAGGCAACCGGCAAGATAAACGCAACGATATTCCCACGAAGAACGCACAAAAGACAACAAAACCAATTGCGTTTATTGTATAATGAGCAACTGGAGGAATTTGAGCATCATAGAACAATAACAATACATTATAGAGTGTATAGTTCAATGGGAAAAAGCGTCCAATTGAGGGAGGTTCTATATATCCAAAAATAGGGCGATGCCATCCGGTGTGAAGAATCAACTGCGTATCGTCGCCCAAGACCCACGAAGCATTATATACAATAAAAAAAGTACATATAGCAACCAATACCGAAGATAGTATTCCAAACGAGATTTTTATCCAAGTATCTGTTTTCATCGTTTTTCTTTTCCTTTATATGTACGCACATAATAAACTGGACGATTTTTACTCTCGTTGAATACTTGTCCAAGGTATTCTCCGATAATACCCAAACTAAGGAGTTGGATGCCACCCAAGAATAGAATGGCGACCATAAGCGTTGGGAAACCGGCGACAGGGTCACCCCAGATAAGCGTCTTGATCAGAATCCAAATAGCATAAACAAAGGCAATCACAGAAACGATAGCGCCAGCCACAGATGCGAAACGAAGCGGAGCTGTGGTATAAGACATAATGCCATTTATTGCCAAATGCATCAAAGAACGTATATTCATACTGCTCTCTCCCGCAATGCGCTCCTGTGTTTCAAAATCAACAGCCGTTTTGCGAAAACCAATGTAGCAATACATGCCCTTGGTATAGCGACCTTGTTCGCGCAACTGTTTGAGAGCCTCAATGCATTTGCGGTCAAGTAGGCGAAAATCTCCTACATTAGGCAATACATTCACCTTGGTACTCTTGCTGAGCAAATGGTAGTAAGACAAACTTAAGCGTTTGCGCAACCAAGACTCGTTGCCACGAGAAAGACGATGGGCATATACATCTTCAAATCCTGCCTCCCATTGTTCTACCATTTGAGGAATGACAAACGGAGGGTGCTGCAAATCTGCATCCATAATAATCATACAATCACCAGTAACGTAGTCAAAACCAGCAAGCATAGCAGCCTCTTTTCCAAAATTACGACTCAAATCAATATAACAGCAACGCTCATCAGAGAAGTGTAATTGCTCAAGAACCGCAAGAGTATTATCACAACTGCCATCATTTACGAATAGAAACTCCCATTCGTAGGAAGTCATAGAATCGGCTAACTTGCACAACTCTGGATGAAGCAGCGGAAGAGACTGCTCTTCATTGAAACAAGGAATAAGTATACTAATCTTTTTCATTTTAGTTTTTTAAAAACGGTTCTAACAAGTATGAAATTGATGGGAACTACAATACAATATATCGGGATTGGAGCCCATTGATCTGACAAACCCAACCAGAGGTAGAAATTGAGGAATATAATGTGCAGTCCGTAATTAACAAGATGACTAATAGCAAAGCCAACTCCCCGACGAACTGAAACATGGTTCTTGAATGTAAAGTGGGCAGTCAGCCATAAATTGGCACACCAACTGAAGATATATCCAATAGAATATGCAATGTTGGTCCAAACTTCAGAGTTGAAAAAAAACAAATGAATCAATAACAGATAGATAGCATAATGAATAGCAGTGGCAATAACGCCTACTATACAGAAGCGAATAAACTCCTGTAATTTTGTATTGGACCATATTTGTTTGATATCAAACATATACCTTTCCTTTCAGAGCATATTCGTCGCGATGGAGAAAGTTGCGGCCAAACCAATTTTTGAGTTTACCAAAGAAGGAGCGCTTCCCTTTTTTGAAGAATGAATACCAAGCGTTGATAATACGAGGATCTTCATACAGAACATCTAACAAGCGCGGCGAATAATTTTCGCATACTTCATCAATATACCAGCGACCAAGAGCAGAACAATTGGAAGCGTCTGTGCCATCTCCAATATTGCGAACATAGGGTTCGATTGGAGCGATGGAAACTGCATGATTGACAAAATGAGCTAAAGCAAATCGCGCTGACCAAATATTCTTGTTACCTGATCGCTGCATTTCCAATTCTTCCCACTCATCTTCACCCATACGACAAAAGGCTTGATACATAATCGGATTGTTCTTGATAGTGTCATAAGCCTCTGCAGACCAATCAACTTGAGACCAGCGATCTGCCCATGTAGCCCAACCCCATGGATGATGTTTGAGTGAACAATAGACATCATACGGATAGTCGTGAGGGAAAAAACGTTCCGGATTAGGACGCGATAAGGCCGTCACAGAAAATACTGATTTGCGATTCGCATAATGTTCCAAACAAGCATTCATATAAGTAAGAAAAGCGGGAGAAGTAAGCAGATCATCCTCTACAATGATCGCCTTACCATACCGATTTATAATCTCAGTAGCACCCATAATAATGCTCTTCCCCAATCCATAGTTCTCTGAACGCTCAATGACATGTACTTCTTTGAATGCCGGTGTAACCGCCAGATTCTTTACAACCGCACGAGCTGCTTGCACTTTAGCCAACTGTTCTGCTGTGCAGCCGGACTTGGGACCATCACAAAAAATATAGAGCACACTATCAGCAGCCAATTTATTATGACTTAATGCGTCAAGCGTGCGACTGAGATGATCCGCACGATTATAGGCAAATACTATGATTGGGGCTAGTGTCATTTAGCAAAATAGTCTTTAATAAATTGACAAATATTAAGCACCTCCTCCTCTTTGAGATCGTAAAACAGCGGAAGACGAACAAGACAATCGGCATAACGGTCGCACTCCGGAAGAGCACGCCCATCATGTTTGTTCTTATAGAACTCGCTTTTATGTAGCGAAAGATAATGAAAAACAGCTTGGGCATCATGTTCTTTAATATAGCGAATTAAGCCACTACGTTCCTCTAAATTGCGGCAAACAATGTAGAACATGTGCGCATTGTTGGTAGCGTAAATTGGTATATCCGGGCACGCAAACAAGCCCATGTCTGCTAATGGGCCAAGAGTGTCATAATAAATCTGCCAAAGACATTTGCGGCGCGACTGAATCTCGTCCATGCTCTCCAACTGTGCCCAGAGGAAAGCGGCAACCATTTCACTCGGGAGAAAACTACTACCTGTATCTACCCATCCGTACTTATTCACCTCACCACGGAAAAATTCGGCACGGTTGGTACCTTTCTCCCAAATAATTTCGGCACGACGAATAAAACGCTCGTCGTTAATGCCAAGCAAACCACCCTCGCCGGCGATAATATTCTTCGTTTCGTGGAAAGAGAATGCGGAGAGATGGCCAATAGTGCCGAGTGGACGACCTTTGTAGAAACTATCAATGGCTTGGGCGGCATCTTCCACTACAATCAGATTGTGTTTCTCTGCTACGGCCATGATGGCATCCATGTCGCAAGCAACGCCTGCGTAGTGAACCGGAACAACGACGCGCGTATGCGAAGTAATGAGCGACTCAAGTGTATCTGCATCAAGGTTGGGATTACGTTGCATCGAATCAGCAAACACAATTTTTGCACCCGCGCGAACGAAAGCGAGCGCTGAACTGACGAAGGTGTAACTCGGGACGATCACCTCATCGCCCGGCTGGAGATCACAAAGGATGGCCGCCATCTCCAGCGCGTCAGTGCAGGAGGTGGTGAGCAGCGTTTTGCTGAACCCATACTTCTCCTCGAAAAAGTGTTGACACTTTTTCGTAAACTCGCCATTGCCGGAAAGTTTGAGGTTATCTGTAACGGCTTGCCGAATATAAGTTAGCTCTTTGCCTGTAAGATGTGGCCGATTGAAATCTATCATATTATGAATTTTTTATTTGATTGATAAATAAAATAACCACTGCGATCGGCACTGCAAGTGACTGAACGCAATTGCAAATCTGTAAGTTCGGAAGCAACTATCTCCATATATTGATTCGCATGCTCAAGTATCGGCAGCAGGTGCTTGGTTTCTTCACATAGGAAATAAACGCCAGAGTACTTCGACTTGGTCAAGTTTATATTCAATACTGCAGATTCATTGAATTCGCCCAACGCTACCTCTATTACGCCACGGACAAAATCATAATCTGTCGAGAGACGAACTAAATCGCTGCCAATAAAGTCTCCTCCCATACGGGCACCGATCTCCATGATATAGATACGACCATCTGCCGTAATCTTGTATTCTGCATGACTAGCGCCATTCGCCACACCCAGTGCATTCAGCGCTGTCTTGGTCATATTGTATATTATACCAAACATTTCCTTATTGAGAGTTGATGGTTGATGATGCTCCAATTCAACAAAATGCGGAGCATCAGTAGTTACCTTATCGGTAATTTGCAAAGGATAATGTTGACCTTTATAAGAGATAAACTCCACACTTATCTCCCTACCTTCTACAAATTCCTCAATCATTGCTTCATGACAGAAACTGCACGAGCAAGCATTCTCCACGGCAGACACAAGTTCTTCTTTATTTTCTACTTTGATGACACCTAAACTACCTGAGCGGTCAGATGGTTTGACGATAAGAGGAAAAGAAAGTGAGTGTTGAGATAGAAAACTATGAATTGGGTGAAATGTACAAGCATTCACGCATACATACTTTGGGCAAGGCACGCCCGCATGTATGAAAGCTTCACGCATAAGATATTTGTTGTTGGCACGAATAGCGGCATCGTAGGGATTGCCAACCAAACCCATCTGCTCT
>JBJEJW010000041.1:0-13990 GCA_051878315.1 Paludibacteraceae bacterium
CAAAGTCGCCAAATCGTTTACCGACGACGTAAAAGCCAAAGCCCTCGGGCAAAATGTGCTGCTGGCCGTCAAGCCCAACGAGATGATGGTGAAGATTGTGCACGACGAATTGGCACAACTGATGGGCGGCGAACACGTCGATATAAACATCAAAGGCAATCCGGCCGTCATACTGATGTCGGGTCTGCAAGGTTCGGGTAAAACCACCTTCTCGGGCAAATTGGCCAACATGCTCAAGCACAAACGCGGCAAAAATCCGCTGTTGGTAGCCTGCGACGTCTATCGTCCCGCCGCCATCGAACAGTTGCGCGTGGTAGGCGAACAGATAAACGTGCCGGTGTACAGCGAACCCGACAGCAAAAACCCGATTGACATTGCGCAAAACGCCATCCGCCAAGCCAAACGCGACGGCAAAGATGTGGTCATCATCGACACAGCAGGCCGGTTGGCGGTCGATGAGCAGATGATGAACGAGATAGAAGCCATCAAAAAAGCCGTAACGCCGCACGAAATACTGTTTGTGGTCGATGCCATGACCGGCCAAGACGCCGTAAACACCGCCAAAGAGTTCAACGACCGCCTCGACTTCGACGGTGTGGTGCTGACCAAACTCGACGGCGACACACGCGGCGGTGCAGCCCTCTCGATACGCACCGTTGTCAACAAACCGATTAAATTCATCGGCACGGGCGAAAAGATGGAAGCCATCGACCTCTTTCACCCCGCACGCATGGCCGACCGCATACTCGGCATGGGCGACATCGTGTCGCTCGTCGAACGCGCACAAGAGCAATACGACGAGGCCGAAGCACGCCGATTGTCGAAAAAAATCGCCAAAAACAAGTTCGATTTCGACGACTTCATGGGGCAGTTGCAACAAATCAAAAAAATGGGCAACCTGAAAGAGATTGCATCGATGATTCCCGGCGTAGGCAAAGCGCTCAAAAACATCGACATCGACGACAACGCCTTTGTCGGCATCGAAGCCATCATTCAATCGATGACGCCGGCCGAACGCGCCAACCCAGCCCTGCTGAACGGCAGCCGCAAAAACCGCATCGCCAAAGGCTCGGGACGCGGCATCGTCGAAGTAAACCGGCTGATAAAACAATTCGACCAAATGAGCAAAATGATGCGGTTGGCACAACAGCACAAACTGCCCATGATGCCACGCCGATAAACCAAAAAACTGCACAGCATGACCATCATCGACGGGAAAAAGATAGCCGCACAACTGAAAGCCGAAATCACGGCCGAAGTAGCCGCCATGCGCGCCAACGGACAGCGGGCGCCGCACCTGGCCACCATTCTCGTCGGACACAACGGCGCCAGCGAAACATACGTCGCAAGCAAAATAAAAACCTGCGGCGAATGCGGTTTCGACACCACACACATACAACTCGAAAACGACTGCGACGAACAGACACTGCTAAACCACATACGTCGCCTCAACGACGACGATCGCATCGATGGCATTTTGGTGCAACTACCTCTGCCTCAGCATATTTCGGAGCAGAAAGTAATCGAAACTATCGACCCGCGCAAAGACGTGGACGGATTCCATCCGACCAACATCGGACGTGCCAGCCTCGGTTTGCCGGCTTTTGTAGCCGCCACACCCGCAGGCATACTCGAACTGCTCAAACGTTACCATATCGACACCGACGGCAAACACTGTGTCATCATCGGGCGCAGCAATATTGTAGGCCGACCGCTCGCCACGCTGCTGTCGCGCAAAGCCGAAAACGGCAACGCCACCGTAACCCTCTGCCACAGCCATACGCAAAACATCAAAGAGATTTGTCGCACGGCTGACATTCTGATAGCTGCACTCGGACAACCGCATTTTGTAACGGCCGACATGGTGAAAGCAGGCGCCGTCGTCATCGACGTGGGCATCACACGCATGCCCGACCCGACAAAAAAATCGGGTTACGCGCTCAAAGGCGATGTCGATTTTGAGCAAGTAGCGCCAAAATGCGCATTCATCACGCCCGTACCCGGCGGTGTCGGGCCGATGACCATCGCTTCGCTGATGCGCAACACCTTGTGGGCGGCCAAGCATATCTACTTCTGAGTCGCTACCCTACCGACTATACGAAACGGAACCGCACCGTCTGCCTGATGGCAAACGATGCAGTTCGCGAATTACTAACTTCTTGATATTGTCGTGATTACATGACAATCGGACGTTTTGTAGAGGCGCGACTATCGTACAAGCACCTTATGCACTTGTGTGCCGACACACACCACATACAAGCCGGCATTAACGGCGAACCGGCAATCATCGACATCGTGTCGTACAAAGAGCAGTTGTCCCAACAGCGTATAAACGCGCACCGGCTGATGATTAGCGTGCGACACCACGATTTGTCCATTGTGCGCCAACACCCGACCGTCAACAAAATCGGTAGTTGGGATGCCCGACGGTGTAGCAATGGTGTAATGCACTATCAGCGTATCACTTTGCAAATAGTTGGTGCGCGTAGCGTAGGCGCGAATAATGGTTTCGGCCGTAATCGTTACATCGAGACCGTTAGTACCGAAACTTGTTTCCCACACGCCGTTGCCATTCAGTTCGTAGTGCATGGTAGCGTTTTCGGTGGCGCAGTTGATGTTAATCGTTGTACCTGCCGGCACAGCGCGTTCGTCGCCAGAGGTAACGTACGGTGTAGCCACTTTGCCTTTGGCAATAGTATAAACGAAGATAACATGTTCGCTGTCGGAATAGTCGGTTTGCGAAGCATACACCTCGACCGTAGTCGCCTCGGTAATGGTAAGCGTAACAATAGCATCGGCCGTTTGCCAGACGCCGTCATTCACGCGATAGTTGAGTGTAGTACCTGCCTCGGCAGTAAATGTAACCTGCGTGCCGTTCGCCAACAATGCACCATCGGCATAATCGGCCGTCGGAGCCGGCAACGTGCCTTTGGTTACCGTAAACACTTCGCACAACGTATCGCTATTCAGATAGTTATCTTTGGTTGCATAGGCGTACACGGTACATGCTTCGTTGATGGCAATGTCGCGTACCAATCCAGAGGTCGATTCTTGCCATGTACCCTCATTTACCCGGTAATGCAATATGGCACCGGAGGTAGCACAATTTATGCTTATTGTCGTGCCGGGTGCTACAGCCCGTTCGTCGCCCGAAGTAATTTCCGGTTTGAGTACTTTAGCCGTGGTATAGGTCATCGTAATAGTGTCGCTATTCATTAAACCGTCGCATGCCGTATAGGCAGCAACAGAATAGACATCATCAACTACCGTAATCGAAGCCGACGCGCCGGTGGCTGTGACAAAATCGGAACCATTGATACTATAATGCACCACCGCTGCCTCGTTAGTGCACGAAATAGTTACAACATCGTCAAGATAAAGCGTAGAACCATCAGGTTTATCAAATGTAGGTGCATTGACCGTCGGCAAGCGGTAAAGCGCCACAGCCGTATAACTATCGCTCATACCATCTTTGACGGCATAAGCACGCACTTCCGTTTTACCATTCACCACGATAGGCGAGGTATAAATCTGCGGTACACTGCCATTGACACTATAATAGATAATAGCATCGTCGGTAGCACACGACAGCGTTACCTGCGTACCGGCACTTACCTGCCCGCCCGATTGCGAAAATGCAGGCAAAGCCACTTGCGGCATATCTGCCACAACAGCATTTACATCGTCCACATAAATACTTGTACCTGAAGCCTTTAGTTGAACACGTATAAACTCGCTTTTCGCAGCATCGGGCAACGCAATCTGAAAACGTTTCATACTATTCGACACAAATTCGGTTTTTTCGATAGTACGCAACACTGTCCATTCGGACGAAGCCTGCCATACCGAATCGCCATTCTCGAAACAATATGTACCAGTTTGATACGAAAGCGTCAGCGTGTGATTCGACGCATTATTGGCATAAAGCGACAGCGCTTTCGGATAGCGATAGACTTCGGTAACGACAATGTCGTTGAAACGGTAATAGGGATTATTCGACTTGGAAACGCCACGCGCCGTATTGTATAGTGCTTGCGTTCCCTCCCAGCGTGCGGCATCGGAGCAGTCGTTTGTTACCAACTGTCCTTTGGCGGTAGTGATAGTCCAAGAGGCTTCGTCGCTGATGCCATCGGCTTCGGTAACGGCTATGGCACGCACGGTAGTAGTGGCATCGAGTGGCAAGGTTACCACTGCCCCAGATGTCGAAGATATTGTTGGTGGCGTACCGTCGGTAGTATAGTAGAACACAGCGCCGGCGCTTGTCGAAGCCAACTGCGCCGATAGTGGTTTTTCGGCATAATAGACGGTATCGTTATCGATACCAACGGCAAATTCGCTGTCGGTATCATCGGCAATGGCTAACGTAGGCATGTCGGTACGGCCGTTGTACGATGTCCATTGTACATTGTAGAGGTAAAACGTAGCTGTTTCGTCGGTTACGGTTTCGAGTGCTGTGATACACAATGTCGATACTCCAACTTGTTTCACCGTATCGCGAAACGTGTAACTATTGGTCATACTCGGCACATTCAGTGTTACATCTTTCGAATAGTCGCCCACGGTTACGCGAAATGTGCGCAGACCATAACCTGTGCCGGCTTTGGCACCCTTCACTTGGAACGACACGATGCCGACGCCTTGTGCCGTTTGTTCGTCGGTGAGGTTACCCGACAAGCCGTTACCGGTTACACCGGCACTGATAGTCAACGCTTTGAAAGCGCCGACTTCGGTGTCGCAAGCGCCGACCGCCGTCCATTGCAAGCCATTATCGCCCGTGAACGTTTGCGTGTCGGTCAATTCGTATTTGGTGCCGGCATTCGCCAGCGACTCGGACCCTTCGGCAAGCAGGAACATCGTGCCATTCAGCACAAGTGTACACAATATAACAATACGTTTACGCATTATTTTTGTTGTTTTAGTTTATTCGATTTATGTTGTATAAAACAGTAATTCACAAACAAATAGACCACAGCACACGCTACCCACGCCCAACTATCGGAGAGTGGCACTTGGTTACCCGGGTCGCCGGTATCGCCCTCAAGACCACCACCGGCCACACGCGGACGAATGGTTGCTCCGGGGCGCGTGTCGGCAAAAGGTTCGGAGATGACGCCACCACCCACCGACACTTCGGTTTTGCTGCCGGCTGCCATGCGCGATGCTTGTCCCATAGCCATCATGGCACCACCGCCTCCGCCACCCGAAGTGGCTGCAACCGACGAGGTGCGTCCGGCAAACGTGCCTTGCGCCAGCGACGACGATGTGCCTACAGGTGTAGCAACAGCCACCGCAGACCTACTCGCCGTAACGGGCGCCACCGACGAGCGCGACACAGCCGACACTGTCGGCATAGCAGAACTACCACCGCCGGATGTACGGCTCGACACGACAGTGCCACGACTCGATGTAGGCGACAAACGCGGTACCTCGGCGGACGATAACGCATACGACGACACCGACACACCGCCCGGCACCTGAATTTGTTTCTCCTTCTGTATCATATCGTAACTGACCACAATACCGGTAACGGCACTGCCAGTAATGGCAAATGAAACTAACAGATTCTTTATGATGTTACTCGTTCCCATTGTCATAGTATTTTTTGATTATTTTTTTACAAGCGTTAAACTATTTCTTTTATTTGACAATTGTACGCAAAATGAATTTCTGATTGCCATTGGTCAGCAGCACCATATAGACACCGGACACAGGTACCGTCAACTCGCAGGAGGCAAGGCCTGCGCAAGTGCGTGTTTCGACGACACGTCCCACAGCATCGGTCAGTTGCAACTGACAATTTGTTGGTAATTGTTCTACGCGCAAGGTATGTCCGTCGGTCAGCAGATAGGGCGCATCGGCATCGTCGGTTACATTGACCGGCGTGGTAACACGAGCTGCACGCTGAATATTGAGTGAATAGTCGTTTAGTTCGCCACGCGCCGACACCGTAAAGGTATAGTCGGTTAGCAACAAGTCGGCTACAATTTCGCCATAGCACAGCAGCGACACGGCTTCGACATCGGCATATTGACTGCGCGCACCATCGAGACTGATGGTGTATTGTCCGGCAGCGGGCGCATAGATGCCCAGCGGCACGCACGAAGCGGCACTCGTCGGCAGAGCATTGTAGGCCAACCGATAGCCTTCGGTGTTGCGACTGAAGAGTTGCGGTTTGGTCGATTGGGCATAGAGTTTCACCAAATCGTCGCCAATTTCGTATTCGGCAGCGTATTCGTCGCCAACCACCACACCGGCATTATCCGTTTGGCCGTCGGCAGCCGTCAGATTTAGTTCAAGGCGCACGGGCTCAACACCGGTAGCACGCACAGCCTTGGTCAATGTGCGCGAGGCGTAGCCAAAGTTCAAAGTCGGCGTTGTCAGGTTCGGTTTCACCTGCACGAAATAGGCCTTGAACGGCTCTATCGGGTAGGTCGAAGCATCGAACTGCGTGTAGGTGCGCTTTGATCCGCCATCGGGCACGGACAGATAGACCGTCGAACCGCTACCGCTGCCCCACTCGCCGGGTTGCAGCACGCTCGATGCATCAACAGTGCCGTTGAATATAGAGATGAACGGCTGTCCGATATTATTCCAACCCCAATGTTGTTTGTCGGACGAAGCACCCTCTCCAAAACTCTGTACCGACACCGATTTATCCTCCGTAGCCGATTCGGTGTAGCCTTCGGCCACAACCGGCGTAAAGTAAACCGAATAGCGTGTAATGCGGTCGTCGTTGTCGAAACCGATGATGTAGCCCACGTTGGCTTTCAGTGTTTCATCGTTGGGCAGTACTTTCCAATAACTCGACGATCCGCCGACGCCTTGGCTGATGGTCGGATTTTGGTCGGCGTTGCGCGCCTCGCCATCGTAGTATTTGATGACCCATTTGGTACCGTACTCGCCTAAACCCTTGCCGTTGTATTGACGTATGGTAGCCACTTTGCAATCGTACGGCAGCGAGAATGGGTACCAATATTGGTCGTTGATGCGTTTGACGTGTACCAACTTGTTGGTGGTGATGGAGCCACCCGAGTTGTTCACTATGGCATACGACACAGTGTCGTTCACGGCGCGCATCTCCAAATATTCCAACTGCAACGTATGGGCGTTGTTCAATTCAAGTTTGCCGTTTTGGTAAACATACATATTGCGGAACTGTGTTTTGGCGTTTGCAGCAGCACTACTGCTCAACTTGGCGCCCGGGCGCACCACCACGTCGCACTCTTTGCAGCCGTTGGCGCCGTCGAATGTTTCCGTACCGCCACTACCATACGTATATTTACGACTTTGGAAAATGGAGTCGTCCGTCATCTTTTCGCCTTCGACCACGATAGGCACGCGGTAATCGGTATAAGCTTTGATGTTATCCACCTCGATACCGTCCACAACAACCTTTTCAACCACTTCGATGCGGATGTCGTGGCACTTGTATTGTTGGTTATCGAAGTCGGTGATATCGTAATCGCCGGTAATGATATTGCGGTCGGCATTGATGGAATCGAAACCATCGATAGCCATCCACGAATTGTAGTAGTTATCGTAGTCGTAGCCGCCCACGAATGCGAAGTTGTCGCACGACACTTGGTCTTGGTCGCCACTTGTAGGCACATGTTTGCCGCGCCACTCGCACTGTGCGCCGCCCAGCGTAACCATATCACCCACGTTGGCCTGCACAGCTGCAGCACCACTCTTCACCGTCTGCCGACGAATGAGCAGACAGCGGTTGGTCGAGAGCAGATAGCCTTCGTTGATGACCGGCGTTTGGTCGCCACCCTCTTTATATTGCGTGCCATCGATCGAGAAACCGTCGTGGCGCCACCAACCCTTGGCATCGCCTTTTTCGGTAACCGACGGCGTTACGTTGTAGTTGGTCCACGACCAATTTGAGGCCGCCGAGAGGTCGGGCGTGTTGTCGGCTTTGCGTGCGCCTATCAGGTCGAGCATCAGCCATGATGTGCCGCGGTCGTTGTTGCCGGTATCGTCGTAGGTGCGCCATGTGATGGACGTTCCATCAACCGATGTGGTAACTTTACGGTCATTGACCTCCGTGTTGCGCACCAATACCAATGCGTCGTCGCCGGAGAACGAGAGCGGCTGATCGCCCGACGATCCGGCCGTCCATTCGCTCATATCGGCTTTGCTCTGTTCGCAAGTACCCACTTGGTCGGCCGTATAGACAATAATCTCCTCGTTCGGGCAGATACAGCCGGGTTTGATGCGTCCTTTCTCGGAGAGGTCGAAACGTTTATCCTCGCCCGAGAACCACGCTCCCGCGTCCGACGAGCGCCACACTTCGGTGCCGGCCAGCGAGATGGTGTCGTTGGTGGGGTTGTAGATAGCCCATAGTTTTTTGTGCATATAGGCCTCGTAGTATTTGGAGAAGAAAATCTCGTCGCCAACATTTTCCGTTTTTTCCTCCTCGGTGAGTTCGCGGTTGAGCACGATGCGCACGGTGCCCTCGCCGGCCACGTTATGGTCGATGCTCATGGTCGTTGTGCTTATATCGACCACCTCGACCAGCGGTGCATTGGGGTCGGTGCCGGCCGACACGGTCCATGTGATGTTCATAGTGTCGGGCGTGGTCATGCCGGACGTTATCATGCTGATGGTGCAGGTGCCGGTTTCGCCGGCCGTCATGTCGGATGTGGGCGTAAAGGCAAACTGCACCACGCCGCCATCCTGCGACACCTTGGTAGCCAACAAATTGATGGGCGATGTGCCGCAACTATTCGTCAGCAGAATGTCGGCATAGGCGTTTGCGGCCTCTATCAGGAATGTGCCGTAGGTGGTTTCTCCCACAGGTCCTACTACCACCACGTCGTCTGCCGACAAAGTCGGATCGCCCGGATTGAGGGTCGAGAAGTGAATAGGATCGGACGAACAACCATTGGCATCTTGAATGATATACGAATATTGCGTATAACCTTCCAAGCCTGTCAAGTCTAACGAGCCGCCGGCTGTCAAATCGGCTATGTCGAATATCAAATACGGATCTTCGGACATCTCGACTTCGGTACGTTTCAATTCCACATCATCGACATAGAAAGGACGGAATGTGTCGGCATGGCCACCAATGGACGGACATACCTTAAGGGATTTTGTAAGCGTAAATTCCCATGATAACTGATTCCAGGTGGCATTGGTTTGGTATTCGGTAGTGGTGCTTACCTGTTCTACTTTTTCGCTACCACTGCTTCCGCTTATCAAGCCCAAACTAAAGTTCATTTTCTTGTCGGAATAACCCTCGGCATTGGGTAAATAGATCCAACACGAGAACGTATAGGTACCGGGCTGCAACGTAACATAGTCGCCATAAAGTACCGCAGAACCATTAAAGTTGGTCAATGCCAAGCCGTCCTTCGATACATATACGCTATAACTGCCACCATGTTGAACAGACGTACTGATAACGTATCCATCGAATGAATGAGCATCACCAACCGTAGCGCCGGCAATACCGTTTGTCCAATAGGTTCCGGCTTCGAAATCGCCATTTTCTATCAGATTACGGTTGACCGAGCCATCTTTGTAAACGATCAGTTGGCCGCTCTTATCGCCGGTGTAGGATAGTGCGTTATTCCACTTGGCGGTAGCACTATTGTCGGTGATAGATGTAGCATCCAATGCCGCACTTTTGATGCCGGGTGTACAATCGGTGGCCGACAATGCTACCGTGGCCGACGTTGTGCCATCGGTTACGGTCAACAAGCCATCGTTGGCACAACCATTGTACGAGAGTACCAACGACCCCGTAGCCGTACCCGAACCCACCACATAAATCATACTGCTCTTGTCAAGCGTGTAGCAGGTGTTGCTAACGGTTGCATCGAGGTTGCAACCCGTCAGGTTCGTGCCTTTGACATACACCGTAACCGGTTCGCCATCGCGCACGATGGTTTCGGTCAGTTCTGTAGTGCAGGCTTCATCGGCATACAATTTGAGTGCCGGCGCTGCCGTGCGGGTCGTTACTGCCACCTCGTTGCTGGTGTTGGTGCCGTCGCTTACGGTGTAGTAGTACTGCGTGCCGGACGACAAACCACTCACGTCTAACGTTCCCGCCGAACAAGTAACGGATTTGGGATAACCGGTTTGAGATTGTTGCGTAGTTGCCTCTATCTTAATTGATGAAATATAAACATTCTTACTGGAAGAAGCAATCGAAGACGATTCATAGCCCAAAAATCTCAAACGATCAGTATTTTCCAAACCTGTAACAGAAAATGTATATGTTTCTGTAGAAGCAGAAGCTGTTTTTGCCAAGCATTTCGTTGTCGCAGTAGCGCCATCAATCGTAACACTCTTATCTGTAATATCAGGTGTTGTATTTTTCGCCAACGCCGATCCATTACTCATAACATAGAAATTCACACCACAGCCGGTACCTGCGGTTGCTTGATATAAACTTACCGTTATTGTATAAGTTGTCGTCTTGCTAATTGTTCCGAAATTGCTTAACAAAGGCGAAAATAAATTATAATAGTTAGGAGTAGAAACGTCCGAAAGCAGCAATCTATCAGATGATATACTTGGATTGCCAGTTGCTGTGCCATTAACATTCGTTATCCAATAATCACCACTCAGATTTGTCTCTCCGGCATATTGTAAACTTTTCACTTCGATTGTAGAAAATGTCGTTTTATTTAACAATTCAGCATAATTTTTCGTATAAACATCCACCGTAACGTTGCCGTCGCTGCATGCTTCGGTGCTCCAGTTGGCCGTAAAGCCGTTGGCGGTTACCGGGCAGGCCGGCAAAGCGGTGGGGATGTCGCAACGGATATATTGAAACTCCATCGCCGCATCGGCATACCGCAAGCTGGCAGCATCGGTAAGTTCCTCATTATTCGTGAACTCGAAACGATAGGTGTGGCCTAACTGCAATTTGTCAGAACTTATATATACTTGCGGCACCGACGAGATAGACGGCGTCAGTCCCGAAAGTTTCGTATTGCCTTCGGTAACATCGTACAAGGCTACGCAGTTGGATATAACACTTGTTGCGGTAACCTGCGAACCATCCTTGTACAACAGATTCGCATTAGCGTCATTATGTCCTAAATCCCATGTGATAATCGGATTTTCGGCATATATCGCTTCTTGGCATACAACGCCATCAACGTCATAATCCAGATACAAATCCAGCGTCGCCAAGTCCTGCACGTTTATTGTTACGGTGATGGTTACGGCCGCTGCGCCGACCGACGAGAAGGTCAACTGCGTGGTGTAGGTGTCGGCAGATGCGGCGGCCATGTTCACGGTTACAGTGCTACCGCTGAGGCTCGCCGTGATGGCGGCGTTGCTGCTCTTTACGGTTACACCGCCACCGGCGCCCGTCCAGATGTCGGTGAGGGTGATGCCGAAGTTGCCGGCAAAGGCCACACCCGACGTGGCCGTGAATGTTTGGTCGCTCGCCACGATGGTCGGTTTGAGCATGTGGATAGCAGTCTCGGAGGTGGCATCCTCGCACAACGTGCCTTGCGGGCGCAGCAGCAACTCGTTGCCCGCCACTGTGCTGTTGGCAAAGGTCAGAAGCAATGTTTTGCAGTTGATACTGCCCGTTACCTCCGTCCAATTGCTGCCACCATCGATGCTGTACTCGTAGTTGGTGGTGCCGTCGTAGGGGATGGCTATCGTCGAGTTAGTAGCATCGTATGCGTTGTAGGTCATCACGGGTTTGATGTAGTAGGTGCAGGTGGCATCGACCGGCAGAATGCGGAAGTCGTACACATAGCCGGAAGCCGTATTTGTGTACTGCCCCATGGCATTGTTGCCCGACGTGCCGTTGTAGCCGAGGTTACGGCTGTCTGCAGCCTTATATTGGTGCAGCCGGTAGGTTTCCAAATCGTTCGACATCAACGCCCATTTCACGCGGTCGCTCTCTTCGTAAGTAACATTACCAATATAGGTCGGGTTGGTACCATCCACCGAGCCAAACAGGTAGTAGCCCGTCTGCATGTTGCTCTCGAACTGCGACGTCCACGGATTGGTGGTCGGTGTGTTGCGCGCCGCACCCTTATATATAGCACGCGCCGGTGCCAAGGTGGCACGCGTTACACCTTCATTCACCGTAATCGGATAGGGGTCGTGGGTGCCTACGCCCGTCGTGCAATCGCCGGCACTGCCACCGTATGGTGCAATCATGTCGGCCGGCAGGGCTACCCATTGGCTGCCGGTGTACAGCGCCAGCACAAAGGTTTCGGGCAGCGAGCGCCCATTCACCTCAATCGTGCCGGTGGCATACTCGGTTGAGGTGCCATATTTGGTTATTTTGGCCGTGATGGTGGCCGTTTCGAGTTGGTCGTAGGCAGTCGGGGTATAGACGATGTAGATGGCGGTGTCCAACGACGCAGTGGTAATGTTGGTCAGTTGCCACGATTCGCTGCCGGCACCGGTGGTTTGGCTGTCCACGAATTTGAAGTTGGCGTTGCTCGACGTCAGCGTCAGGGTAACGGCCGAGGCGTCGTTCGTCAAGTAAGAACCTTTGATTTTGATAGGCGTGCGCGTGCGTGTCCATTGGTCCTTGACGGCGGTGATGCGTGTCGATTCGGCATCGGTGGCTGTCAGGCGGATGCTGGTGCCGCACGTTACCGTAGCGTTGACGGTGCATGATTTATTTTCCGCGCCGCTGCTGGTTGCCGTGAGCGTGCCGCTGATGCCGTCGGTGCTATCGGCCGGCGGCGTTACACGCACGAAAATCTCTTTGCCGTCTTCGGCCTCGGCCTCGGCTTGTGTTACCGTAACCGATGTGTAAAAGTTGGTGCTGTCGCTCGAAATCTCGATGTTCGTGCCGGTGGCGACACTCACCGTAACATCGCCCGTCAGGTAGTAACCCTTCACGGTTACCTTTTGGGCGTCGCTCGCTTCGCCGCACGATGCGGTAAAGTTCAGATCGGTGGCTGTCAGCGTAACGATAGGCGTGGCCAGCACCGTGATGGTGGCACTGACAGATACCGGGCAGCCGCCCTCGTTGTAGGTGGCAACAATCACATATTGGCCTTTGGCCTTAGCCGTGAATGTGTAAGGCGTACCATTCTCAACCGAAAGTTCTGTACCATTGGAAGTTACTGTAAACGTACCGCCCTCGTTGCCGTTATAAGTTGCCGTAATGGTGGTAGTAGCATTGCCTACGGAGTCTAAATTGATAGTATCTTGTTCA
This sequence comes from Paludibacteraceae bacterium, assembly GCA_051878315.1. Classification (GTDB taxonomy): domain Bacteria; phylum Bacteroidota; class Bacteroidia; order Bacteroidales; family Paludibacteraceae; genus W0P28-013. The sequence continues at coordinate 13,157 of JBJEJW010000041.1, forward strand.
ATATTCAACGACACCGTATTTGTAGTGTTACAGCACTGCGTTACATAGTCGGAGTAGGTGGTGGTGGAGCCGCCGGATTTTTTGTAAAGTAGTCCAGCGATATAAGTAGTACTAGGAACATACATTGAGAAACGCGATGCACTTGTATTAACACACAATTTTCTAGTTGATGATGTTGATGTTGATAGCCCTGAAGTGGACAAACTCCAATGATAACTTGCACCGGAGGTAGGAGCAGTCCCGGTTGGCTCCGTCGTTGTAAATGCCATAGTGGTACTATTTTGACCTCCTAAATATGTGCCTCCGGAAGTATGATAAATTGAATAATACTCAGTTCCTGCTATTGGCGCAATTTCTACTTCATAAGCAGTGTTAACACTTGTTGGATGAGTAGAGTAGGCACAATAGCTGTTTGAACCACTCTGTCCGGTTACGACGTAATCCCCGGTTGAAATTATATAAGTGCCACTCCAATCCGTTGGTGCCGTTGTTACCAAGTCATACGTTGCTTCTCCGCCACCCGTTGTTGTTTCCGTAGCGAACACGGCATAGAAAACCGAGTCGCCGTTAATTGCGTTAGGAGATTCGTCGGTAAAGAGGTTGCCGGGGTCATTTGTCGGTGTTGTACCAATATTTTTAGAACTCCAACCTACGAATACTTTTTCGGAGCAGGAGGTCGGCACGGTGGGTGTGCCTGTCGGTGGTGTGGCTTTGGCGCCTTCGTTTACTTGAGTGGTTTGCCACAATGCACCGTCCACCATCCATTGCACAGAATAATTGGTCGTTTCTTCTGATTCGTAGGTAACGATAATAGAGGCTAAATATAATCTTGCC
>JBJEJW010000042.1:0-51178 GCA_051878315.1 Paludibacteraceae bacterium
ACGCTGAAACAACTCATCGACTCGCAAAATGTGGTCGAAGTGGTGATGATGCCGGTTGCCGAATAAGCCAAAAAAGCACGGCAAATACACGAAAGCATCGGATTTTTTGTCCGATGCTTTTTGGTTTGTACATTTTTTTGTATCTTTGCAACTGATTATCAAAAACGTAAAATATGAATATTTTCGAAAAACTTACATCTAAACTACCGAAAACTGCCGAAGCCGATCCCACATTCCCGTTGCAGGAACTGACGGAGATTCTGGGCTTCGAGCCGCAACATCCCGAAGTGTATAAACTCTCGCTCATTACACGCGCCGCATTGGAAAAAGACAAAGAAGGCCGGCGCATCGATAACGAACGCCTCGAATATTTGGGCGACGCGGTGCTCGAATCGATTGTCAGCGATATTTTATACAACCATTTCCCGCAATTTGCCGAAGGCTACCTCACCGTATTGCGCAGCAAAATGGTGAAACGCGACATGCTGAACACGCTGGGCGAACAAATCGGGCTGGGAAAATTGTTGCAGGGCATCAAAGGCAAAATCCATCGCAACGTCTATGGCAACGGCCTCGAAGCACTGATCGGAGCCGTCTATCTCGACCGCGGATACGACGTCTGCAAGGACTTTGTGGCCAACCGATTGTACGGGGAAAACGTCAATCTCGACAAATTGGCCGAACGCGAAGAAAACTTCAAATCGCGCCTCATGGAATGGGGACAAAAGAAACGCAAAGTCATCACTTACGAGGTGTTCGACGAGGAACCGCAACCACCAAATCAAACACAATTTTTCGCCAAAGTCTATATCGACGGCATCGAGTATGGCAGTGGCGTAGGCGTGGCCAAACGCAAAGCCGAACAGGCCGCCTCCAAACAGGCTTTGCGCCTGATAGAACTTGGCAATTAACTGCTAATCAACCGCTAAATTGTGCGCCATAGCGACATTTCGTCGATATGGCGCTCCTTTTTGTCGATAAAAATGTTAAAAAATTTGGCTGTTTAGTAATGAATATATATCTTTGCAGCCAATTTCGTGAAAATTTTTAACTAAATCAATTACAACAATGAAGAAAATTATGTATGCGCTGACCCTTGTGGCAGCCGTAGCCTTGGCTACATCGTGCGAAAAAGAAGAGGTACCGGGAAATGAAAACCCTTTTGAGGAACCGAAAGATTCGATTTCTGAAGAACCGAAAGATATGATTCACTTTGTTGATGGCTATATCTCTTTTTATGGAACTGACTATTCCGAAACAAATAACTTTAATATCGTGCTCTATACCGATATGACTACGGATGAGGATGGTTATTTTAACTCTAAAGGACAAGCCGTACAATTGGATTTGTACACTACTGATACGGTTTTGGTAAGTGGTAAATACACATTAAGCACCGAAACCTATGAAGCCGGCACTTTCGATAGTGAATATTCTGCATGGTATGAAATTGATGATGAAGGTAATCAAACTGTGCTCGGCGTTAAAGATGGTGTTGTCGAATTGTCCATCGATAAAGATGTTTACACCATTAATATTTCGTTGACGGATTCGCTTGATAGTGTACATGTGGGAAAATTTGTCGGAGCACTCGAAATCTATGACGAACGTGAAGATCCGTATGCATACGAGCCAACAACACCTACTGCACTTACAATCTCAGCGCCGGCAGATTCTATTGAGGCCGAAAACTATGGGGATTATATGGAAGTTGGTACGGATAATTTATCGCTGACATTGTGGGACGATAATTACAGTGTCGTTTTAAGTCTGTTTGTAGAATCGGGTGCAACCGAGTTGCCCGTAGGTACATACACTTTCGCAACTGATTATTCCGCTATGACTATTGAACCCGGAGAATTGTTCTATAGCCTTTTCCCTGTAGGAAGTTATGCCGGCGACGACGAAACGATCTTCTGGTTGGAGGATGGTAGTGTTGAAGTTGCTAAAACAGGTGATGAATATACTATTTCTGGCGAGTTGAAATCGCACTATGGCACAACGGTTAAATTAAATTACACCGGTGCGGTTACTGTATCGGTTTACGAAAGTTCGTCGGAGGCACCCGCTGCAAAAGTTGCCCGTAAGGCGAATGCGCGCTCGGCTGCCAAACCGATCAAACTGCGTAAATAAACAGACGCGCTTCTGAATATGGCTTGCCTTTGCGGGCAAGCCTTTTTTTTGCGTCCTGCGGCGCACATACAAGAAGATACGGACGCTTCGCAGCGCCCGTATCCCCCATTAAAAACCATTTTGTTATGAAAAAAACTTTGTGTGTACTTTGTGTGTGCTAAAGTACAAGTACAAAGGTATGTATTGTTTTCGAAAGCGACAAATATTCTGACTAAAAAATCGGCAAAATGACCTATTTTGACTACAAAAAAAGCACTTTTGTACAAATTTAGTCGCAAATATACACTATATATGTGTGTTTAATTTGTATCTTTGCAGGACATAAAAGCAGACGATAATGATATTGATAGCAGATAGTGGCTCTACCAAAACCTTATGGGCAACTTGTTCCGAAGGGCGCGTGCAGGCCACATACACCACGGCCGGCATCAATCCTTACTATCAAACAGACGAACAGATGCGTGCCGTTATGACCGAACTACTCAATAGCGTGCCGGCCGACAGTATCGACCGCGTCTATTTTTATGGGGCAGGTTGCACTGCCGTCAAAATTCCTTTGTTGGTGCGATTGTTGTCGGCTTTGTTTCCGCGCGCCGAGGTGCAGGTCTGTTCCGATTTGCTGGCAGCGGCACGCGCCATGTTGCAACGTACGCGCGGCATTGCTTGTATTTTGGGTACAGGCTCCAATTCGGGACTATATGATGGTGTGCAAATTGTGCAAAATGTTTCGCCGCTCGGGTTTATTCTGGGCGACGAGGGTAGCGGTGCGTCTATCGGTAAACAATTTGTGGGCGATTGTCTTAAACATCAAGCACCGGAGGCGTTGTGTCGCCTTTTTGCCGACGAATATCAACTGACGGCTGCAGAGGTCGTGGAACATGTGTATCGACGCCCATTCCCGAATCGCTATTTGGCACATTTTGTTCCGTTTTTGTCGTGCCATATCGACGAGTATGACTATATTCGCGATTTAGTTTATCGTTGTTTTTGCGATTTTTTACGGCGTAATGTGTTGCAATATCCGCAGGTTGGCGACTTGCCTATAGTATTTGTCGGTTCGGTGGCCTATCATTTCCGGACGGTTTTGCACGATGCGTTGTGCGATATGAACTTGACACCGGAGGCTGTAGCGCAATCGCCCATCGATGGCTTGGCGCGTTTTCATGCTTAACATATTTGAACACGCAAAAAAGCATCTCCGCGAAATGGAGATGCTTGAAAACACGGCGATTGTAAAATCCGTTATTGTTGTTGTTCGCCTTTTTGTTCGGGAGCAACCAATTTGTAGCCGCGTCCGTGTACGTTCAGAATTTGAACATCGGGGTCGTCCGCCAATTTCTTGCGCAGTTTAGTGATGTACACATCCATACTGCGTGCATTGAAGTAGTTGTCTTCCACCCAAATGGCTTTCAGTGCGAAATTGCGCTCCAGCACATTGTTCATGTTTTGTGCCAACAATCCGAGCAATTCCGATTCTTTGGTTGTCAGGCGCGACGACACGCCATCAATGGTGATGGTTTGTTTTTGCGTATCAAATTCGTAACGACCGAATTTGTAGTTACTGCCAACCTTGTTCTTTTTGTTGCTTGTGCGGCGCAAAATTGCTTCGATGCGGAACAGCAACTCTTCCATACTGAACGGTTTGGTCATGTAATCGTCGGCGCCGATTTTGAATCCGGCCAAAACATCTTCTTTCAACGTTTTGGCGGTCAGGAAGATGATCGGTACGCGGCTGTTGAGGTGGCGTATTTCTTGAGCGAGTGTGAAACCGTCTTTTTGTGGCATCATTACATCAAGAATACATAAATCGTAGCGATTTTCGGCGAATGCTTTCGCACCCTCTTCGCCATCGGGCATCAAATCGACGTCATACTCCTTGGCTTGCAGATATTCGCGGAGCAACATTCCGAGGTTTTCATCATCCTCGCACAAAAGAACTTTTACATTTGCCATAATTCAAAATTGTTAAAATTAAAATTTATAAAGAATTGATTGTTATACTTTCACTGTTGGCAACTCGATAACAAATTTTGTGCCAATGTTCACGGCGCTTTCGGCTCGCACGGTGCCGTGGTGCAATTTGACGATGCGTGCCACATAGGCCAAGCCCAGCCCGAACCCTTTGACGTTGTGTACATTACCTGTCGGCACACGATAGAATTTGTCGAATATGTTTTTTAGGTGGTCTTTGGCTATGCCTATGCCGTTATCTTCGATAGATATGAGTAAATTCCCTTTGTCGGTGTTCTCGGTCGATATGGTTAGTATCAAAGTGCCTTTGCGGTATTTGACGGCATTGTCCATCAAGTTGTAAAAGACGTTGGTCAGATGCATCTCGTCGGCCAATACGATGGCTTTAGCGGCTTTGAGTTGTGGTATGATTTTGCCGTTGGTGCTGGTTACTTTGAGCGAAAAATTGCCAATAATGGTTGTTAGTAGTTCGTTGACGTCGAGTTCCTGAAATTCGATATTGGCATGGCCACTTTCGAATACGGACATTTGCAATACGCGTTCAACTAAAAAACTGAGGCGTTTTGTTTCGTCGGTAATGACATGTGACACTTGTGCCAAAATTTTTGGATTGGTGTTTACGGCAGTGTCGCTTAACATTTGTCCGGCCAACGATATGGACGAAATAGGCGTTTTCAATTCGTGTGTCATGTTGTTGACGAAGTCGGTTTTAATCTCCGACAACCGTTTTTGACGGAATATGTAAACGATGATAAAAACGAATGTGATGAATATCAAAATGGTGAGTAGCAGTAGCGGTGTCAGCATTCTGAAGGATTGCGACATGTTGTATTGCTGGCGTTCGGGGAACCATACGTCGAGAAAATAGACGCGTCCTTCAGGGTCGGCAGGGAAAAGTTGTTGTCTGAAGCATTTGCCGACATACGCTTGTTTGTCGCCGGTGCTACGATAGACTACGGTGCCGTTTTTCTCGGTTACGGTATATACAAACGATAAATTGATATCGTTGTTGATGAGTTCGGTTTGTAAGTATTCGCCCAACGTTGCGAAATTTACCCGTTCTTCGATGGGTAGCAGTGGCGCGTCGTTCAGCATTTGGGCTATTACTTTGTCGATTATCTCTTTCGAGTGTAGCACGAAACGGCGATAACGTTCGCTGTGTGCTTCGTGTACTTTCGATAGTGAGCGGTTGCTTGTGCCCATTGGCAGTGCGTCGGGCATTTGGCATTGCGACGATAGTTTGTGCAGTGAGGTTTCTAAACGTTGCATTTCGTCGGTTTGCCCCAATATATAGGCTACTGTTTCGGCACCGACTTGCTCGTCGAGTACTTTGGTGAGGTAGGTTTCCACTTCGTCTTCGCTCACTTTGCGTACTACGCGCGACAAACTGCTTGTTACTACTTCGTCGAAATGGGCAAAGCGTGCTTGCAATATTTGTTCGGTGTAGCGTACTTGCACGGCCAACAAACCGGCGAAGGCAAGACCCATAAAACAGAGCAATATGCGAAAGTAAATCTTCTTCATGACATTTTAGGCAGCAAAAATAATACAAAAATCGCAATTGACCAACGATTTTTATAAAAAATTTAATCCGCTATTATAAAAAGCGGATTAAATTTAACAAAATAAGCTGAGTGCTGCTCGTTTTTCCAGATAAATTTTTTGTGCAAGAGTTACACTCTTACGCATTGCGACCGTGGCAATTTTTATATTTTTTGCCGCTGCCACAAGGGCATGGGTCGTTGCGGCCTACGGTTTTTTCGGCTCTGATTGGTTGTGTAACTTGGCGTTCGCGTGTGTCCTGTTTGGTCGGGTCACCGCCACGAAATTCGTCTTTTTGCGTACGATAACGGCTGTAATCCGACCGATTTGGCGTAGTGGCTTGACGTACTTGTGCCGGCTCGCGTACCGGTATTTGTCCGCGCATTAGGATTGATGCCACGTTGTTGTTCACGTCGTTGAGCATGTTACGGAACAGTGTGAACGACTCAAGTTTGTAAATCAAGAGTGGGTCTTTCTGTTCGTACGACGCATTTTGTACAGCGGTTTTTAAGTCGTCGAGTTCGCGCAGATGTTCTTTCCATGCCTCGTCAATGGTGATGAGTAACACTGCTTTTTCGAACGCTTTGACCACTTCTTTGCTTTCTGTTTCGTATGCAGCCTTCAGGTTGACGGGGATGTTGAACATGCGTTTGCCGTCGGTTATCGGTATCAGGATGTTTTCGTATTGTTGTCCTTGTGTTTCGTACACTTGTTTGATGACCGGATAGGCGATTTCGGCCATTTTGTCCATTTTGCGTTTGAATGTTTGATAAGCGGCGTCGGCTACATTTTCTATCAATATTTTCGGGCGCTTGTTGCGCATCGTTTCTTGGTCGAATGGTGCGTCCATGGCAAATACCGATAGCAGTTCGGCATTCAGGCCTTCGTAATCATCGGCTTCGGTGGCTTCGGTTACGATGTTTTCGGCCGCATCGTATAGTGTGTTCACAATATCGACGCCGATGCGTTCGCCCATCAGTGCGTGGCGTCGGCGACTATACACCACGTTACGTTGCGAGTTCATTACGTCGTCGTATTCGAGTAATCGTTTACGTATGCCGAAGTTGTTTTCTTCTACTTTCTTTTGTGCGCGTTCTATCGATTTCGAAATCATGGGGTGTTCAATCATTTCGCCTTCTTCGAATCCGAGTCGGTCCATGACTTTCGAGATGCGTTCCGAGCCGAAGAGTCGCATCAAGTTGTCTTCGAGCGATACGAAAAAGACTGATGAACCCGGATCGCCTTGACGGCCGGCACGTCCGCGCAACTGACGATCGACACGGCGACTTTCGTGTCGTTCGGTGCCGATGATGGCCAAACCGCCGGCTTCGCGTACTTCGGGTGTCAGTTTGATGTCGGTACCACGACCGGCCATGTTGGTGGCTATGGTTACGGTGCCGGCGCGTCCGGCTTCGGCTACAATGTCGGCCTCTTTTTGGTGCAGTTTGGCGTTGAGGACGTTGTGCTTAATTTTACGCATGGTCAGCATGCGGCTTAGCAATTCCGATATTTCTACCGATGTGGTACCTACCAAAACGGGGCGTCCTTGTGCTACCATATTCACGATTTCTTCGATGACGGCAGTATATTTCTCGCGTTTGGTTTTGTAGATACGGTCGTCCATGTCAATGCGGGCGACGGGACGGTTGGTCGGTATAACTACAACGTCGAGTTTGTATATATCCCAGAATTCGCCTGCTTCTGTTTCGGCGGTACCGGTCATGCCTGCCAATTTGTGGTACATGCGGAAGTAATTTTGCAATGTGATGGTGGCAAATGTTTGCGTGGCGGCTTCTACTTTGACGCGTTCTTTGGCTTCGATGGCTTGGTGCAGACCGTCGCTGTAGCGTCGTCCTTCCATGATACGTCCTGTTTGTTCATCGACGATTTTTACTTTGTTGTCGATGACGACATATTGGTCGTCTTTTTCGAATAGGGTGTAGGCCTTTAGTAGTTGGTTGACCGTGTGTACGCGTTCGGATTTGATGGCGTAGTTTTGCAGTATTTCATCTTTTTTGGCCTGTTTTTCGTCGGACGACAGGTTTTGTTGTTCCAATTCGGCCACGTCGGCACCTACGTCGGGCAGTACAAAAAATTGTGGATCTTCTGTCGAGCCGGTCAACACATCGATACCTTTGTCGGTGAGTTCTATCGAATTGTGTTGTTCGTCGATGACAAACAGCAACGGATCGGTGGCTATGTGCATGTTTTTGTTGTTTTCCTGCATATAGAACTCTTCCGTTTTGATGAGCAGTTGTTTGACACCTTGTTCGCTCAGCAGTTTGATGAGCGGTTTGTTTTTCGGCATGGCTTTGTACGAGCGGAATAGCGCCAATGCACCTTCTTCTTGCACTTTTTTATCTTCGCTGTTGATTTTTTGTCGTGCTTCGGCCAACAGTTGTGTTGCCATGTTAGTTTGCTGTTTTACAAGCATTTCGACACGCGGTCGATATTCTTCGAAGAGTTGGTCTTCGCCTTTGGGTACGGGGCCGCTGATGATGAGCGGTGTGCGTGCATCGTCTATCAGTACGGAGTCGACCTCGTCGACGATGGCGTAGTTGTGTTGTCTTTGTACGAGGTCGATTGGCGATGTGGCCATGTTGTCGCGCAGATAGTCGAAGCCGAATTCGTTGTTGGTGCCAAAGGTGATGTCGGCGTTGTATGCTTTGCGGCGTTCGTCGGAGTTCGGGCGATGTTTGTCTATGCAATCGACACTCAAACCGTGGAACATATAGATTGGTCCCATCCATTCCGAGTCGCGTTTGGCCAAATAGTCGTTGACGGTAACGACGTGTACGCCATTTCCTGTCAGGGCGTTTAGGAATACGGGCAGTGTGGCTACCAGTGTTTTACCTTCGCCGGTTGCCATTTCGGCTATTTTGCCTTTGTGCAGTACCACGCCGCCGATCAGTTGTACGTCGTAGTGTACCATTTCCCATTTGAGCATGTTGCCTCCGGCTTCCCACTCGTTGTAATAGATGGCTTTGTCGCCGTCGATTTCGACGAAATCATGTGTGGCGGCCAAGTTGCGGTCGAAGTCATTGGCAGTAACTACTACTTGTTCGTTTTCTTTGAAGCGCCGCGCCGTATCTTTCACTATGGCGAATGTTTCGGGTAACACTTCGTCGAGCGTTTGTTCGAGTGTGTTGCTTATTTGTTTTTCGAGTTTGTCTATTTCGGCGTATAATTTTTCGCGTTCGCTGATTTCGGTGTTGTCAATTTTGGCACGTATGTCGGCTATGCGGGCGCGTTCGTTGGCTATGGCATCGCGTAACCGTTGTTTGATGGCTTCGGTGCGAGCACGCAATCCGTCATTGTCCAAAGCCGCAATTTGCGGATAAATGGTGTTGATTTTGTCCACTATCGGCATGATTTCTTTCAAATCGCGTTGCGACTTATTGCCGAAAATTTTTGTTAAAAAGTCGTTGAAACCCATATTTTGTTTAGTTATGATTTGTGTCAAAAAAAATAGGAGTGCTGCTAAGATTGCACAATTTGCAAAGATACAAATTTTATGCAATATCAGTGTGTTTTTTAAGAGTTTTTTTGATGGTAGCCTGTGAAAATAGTATTTTGTAATGCAACAGCCTACCGTATAAGGCAGGCTGTTGGTTGTCCGAAACAGGTGTCGGTATGTCGTTTTTCGTGGCGGTGTTTATTTGAATAGCCAGCGAATAAGGTCGTTGCCATTAGCGATGATGAGTAGTGCCAACAGCAGGAAAAATCCGATGTTGAGCAATATTTCCATCACTTTGTCGCTTGGTTTGCGGCCGGTAATCATTTCGAAAATGATAAACAATACATATCCGCCGTCGAGTACAGGTATAGGCAGAATGTTCATAAACGCGAGTATGACGGACAGAAAAGCGCACATCGACCAAAATGTTGCCCAATCCCATGTGGGTGGGAATAGGCTGCCGATGGTGCCGAATCCGCCCAGACTTTTGGCTCCTTCTTTGGTGAATACAAATCGTAGTTGTTTGACATATTTGCTAAGGACATCGGTCATTTGATTCCAGCCGGCCGGTATGGCGGCAAAGAATCCATATTCGGTGCGTTCGGTTACAAAATAGGGCATCGGATTACGCAGTAACACGCCGATTTTGCTGTCGCTACCGATGGTGATACTGTCGGTGTATGTTTGTCCGTGGCGCACATAGGTGATGGTTACGGTTTGTTCGGCGAGCGTGTCAAGTGCTTGTATAATGTCGCTGAAGGCTACGGTTTCGTATCCGTTAAGACCGATGATACTATCGCCGGTTTGCAATCCTGTTGCGGCTGCCGGCGAATGGCTGTTGACTTCTTCGATGACGAAAGGCATTCGTGCTGCGAGGAATTGTTTCTCTTCAGCGGCCAATACCTGTTGCGCGAAGTCGTCGGGCAGTACGATGGTGGTGTCGCGTCCGTGTCGGCGCAGCAAGATGTTGCATTTCCCGTCGATGATGATTTTTTCGGTGGCATCGTGTGTGTATTTGACGGTGTCGTTGTCGATGGCGATGATAATATCGCCGTTTTGGAATCCGTTGTTTAGCGCAGTTTGGCAATAGTCGTATCCGAGATAGGCATTCTGCATGGGTAGTTCTTCTTTGCCATAGTAGCCAAGCATCGCCGCGTAGATGACAAAAGCGGTGATAAAATTCATGAGTACGCCGCCGGTGATGATGAACAGGCGTTTCCATGCAGGTTGAGCGCGGTATTCCCACGGTTTTGGTTCGGAGGCCAGTTGGCCGCTGTCGGTTGTTTCGTCTACCATGCCGTCGATGCTGCAATAGCCACCGAGCGGAATCCATCCGATGCCCCATTCTGTGGTTTCGGTGTGGCGTCGCCAATCGTTTTCGGGTAGTTTATCGGTGTCAATCGGTACCATGATGGGTTTACCTTTGGCGTTAAGTTTCGGTTCACCGTTTTCGTCGATGGCGGGCTCTTCGGTCGGTTGGTTGGGTGCAAACCAGCGCACTTGCCATTTACCGTCGATTTTTTTGAAGCGCACGATAGCAAATTTCCAATTGAAGAATAGATAGAATTTGTTGACGCGCACATGGAATAAACGTGCGAAACTGAAATGTCCGAGTTCGTGGACGAAAACTAACAGCGAAAGGGCTAAAATGAGTTGAAGTGTTTGTATGAGCATTGTTTTAATGTTTAGTTTTGTAGTGTGAAAGTAGTTAGAGTTGTGCGATGAGTGTGCGGGCAAGGCGTCGCGTTTCGGTATCGCAGGCGACGTAATCGTCGTATGATGGTGTAGCGATAAATGCGGTTTTTGCCAAGGCGTTTTCGATGAGGTCGCTCATTTGCAGAAATCCGATGCGATCGTGTAAAAAGGCTTCGACGGCTATTTCGTTGGCCGCATTAAGCACGCAGGGCATATTGCCGCCACGGCGCATGGCTTCGAATGCCAAAGCGAGGTTGCGGAAACGCACGGGGTCGGGCTGCTCGAATGTGAGTTGAGTGCATTTGGCGAAATCGAGTCGTTCGAAATTTGTTTGTCGCCGTTGCGGGAATGTGAGCGCATATTCGATAGGCAGGCGCATATCTGGCACGCCGAGTTGCGCTTTGATGCTGCCGTCGCGGTATTGTACCATCGAATGGATGATGCTTTGCGGGTGTACAAGTACGTCTATTTGTTCGGGGCGGAGACCGAACAGCCACTTTGCTTCGATGACTTCGAACCCTTTGTTCATAAGCGATGCCGAGTCGATGGTGATTTTGGCTCCCATCTGCCATGTCGGATGGCGAAGAGCGTCTTTGGCTGTAACTGTGGCCAGCTCTTCGCGCGATTTATTACGGAAAGGTCCGCCTGATGCTGTCAAGATGATTTTTTCTACCTCGTCGGCATTTTCGCCCACCAGACATTGAAAAATAGCGCCGTGTTCCGAATCGACAGGCAAGATGGCGGCGTGGTGTTTCTGTACAAGGTCGGTAACGAGTTCACCTGCCACGACCAGTGTTTCCTTGTTGGCCAACGCAATGCGTTTGCCTGCTTTTACGGCTTCGATGGTCGGTTTCAGACCTGCGTAACCTACCATGGCTGTAACTACGGTATCGACCGATGGCAACGCCGCTACTTGGGCGACGGCATCGCTGCCTGCGAATACTTTGATGGGCAGGTTGGCCAAGGCGTCTCGCACTGTGGCGTAGTGTGTCTCGTTGGCTATGACAACGGCTTCGGGTCTGAACATGCGTGCCTGTTGGATGAGCAAATCGACATTATTATTGGCCGTGATGGCGTACACCTCGAATAGGTCGGGGTTGGCAGCTGCTACGTCGAGTGTTTGTGTACCGATGGAACCGGTCGAACCTAATATGGCAAGATTTTGTTTTTTCATCATGTCAACACTAAAAAATGATATAGTCTGTCGGATTGAGCGGCGTGCCTTTTTGCCATACTTCGAAATGCAAGTATGGTTTTGAAATGCGCGTTTTCTGGGCATTACTTACAAAACCGATGGCATCGCCGGCTAATACTTGGTCACCGGTATTTTTCAGTATGCGCTCGCAGTTTTTGTAAAGGGATATGAAATCGTTGCAGTGCTGAATGCTGATAGTGTAACCGTTTTCGAGCGAGTAGTCGGTAGCAACGATTGTGCCATCGAGCGTGGCGATAACGACTTCGTCGGCCGACGTGGCCACATCAACACCAAAATGGCGTGCTTCGGGGTCGAATGCACGTGTAACAACACCTTTGACAGGTTTGATGAATACTTGAGCAACGGCTTCTTGCGGTGTAACGATAGACCCGAGATTGTAACGTTCGGTTTGCTCAAAATTCTCGCAGAACTCTTGCTCTTGTTGCGATTTGTCGAGTGCTAAGGCTTTCCAATCGGTTATGGTCAGCGAGTCGGTCGTAATGCTGTCAATCACAATGTTACCGGACATAATCTCTTTAATGACAGTGAGTTGCTGTTGTTGAAGTGTCAACTCTTGCGTGAGCGAATCGACCAACAACACCTCTTCTACCAAATCGGTGCGAATGGTAGCATCGGTATAGCCGGGCAGATAGTGTTTGATGGGCGTAATAAAAATAAGCAACGACAACAACAGAAACGAAACGATAGCAAACACGCTGATGATGAGAAAAACCGACAAGCGCGATAATCGCACATGAAATGTTTCGGTGAGTGTGTTCTCGTTCAGAATCGACACCCTATAGCGAAATCGCAATTTTTGCCAAAGCGTTTTTGATGATTTTTTGTTCGCCATGCGTGTGTCTGTTTAGTGTATTGCCGACCGGCGTTTGTATGTGGCAAAAGCAAATTCGAGGTCGGCTTCTGCGTCGTACATACGTTCCGATAAGTCGGTTTGTTCCCACACCGATTGATCGATTTCGGGATAAAATGTATCGGCTTCGAAATCGCGATACACCCATGTGATATACAATGTATCGGCCAATGCCATAAATTGTCGGTAGATGGAACCGCCGCCGATGACGAAGTTCTCATCGTCGTGCCGACAAAGTGCTTGTGCTTCATCGATGCTGTGTGCCATTTCACAACCGTCTAATTGCAGGTCGGGCTTATCGGTGATGACAATGTTGCGCCGTTTGGGCAACGGACGTATCGGTAGCGAAAAAAATGTGCGTTCGCCCATGATGACGGTGTTGCCCGATGTCAGTTGCTTGAAATGTTTGAGGTCGGCCGGCAGATGCCACAGCAAATCGTTGTTTTTGCCGATGGCCATATTTTGTGCTATCGCTACGATGATAGAAATCATAATTGTGTGTGATTCGTGTTAGTTGCGACGACTTGTATAAATCATAATGTAATAGAATAGTGTGGCCAACGAACTGAGTGCGGCTACGACGTATGTGTATGCCGCCGACCGCAAAGCATCTTCGGCTTGTGTGTGTGTTTCGTAATTGGTAATACCGGTGTTGTTGAGCCATACGAGTGCGCGTTTGCTGGCGTTTATTTCGACAGGCAAAGTTATGAAACTGAACAATGTTGTGAGTGCAAATAGTCCTATGCCGGCCAACATCAACTGTGGAAACGTATTGAGCAGTAACATACCGGCCAACAAAATCCACGAAACGTATTTTGCCGAGAAATTAACGATTGGCACAAGTGCCGAACGCATTTTCAGCGGTGCATAGCCAAAGGCGTGTTGTACGGCGTGTCCGCACTCGTGGGCGGCTACTGCAGCGGCCGCAATGCTGCACGAGTTGTACACTCCTTCGCTTAAATTCACGGTCTTGTTGGTGGGATTGTAGTGGTCTGTGAGTATGCCGCTTGTGGCTTGCACCGTCACATCTGTGATGCCGTTTTCGCGGAGCATTTTGCGTGCCACATCGGCACCTGTCATACCGTTCGACAACGGTATTTTTGCGTATTTTTTGAATTTATTGTTGAGCGAAGTTTGTACAATCCAACTCAACAAGGCAATAATGCCGAATAGAATCCATGCACTTGTGGTGTTCATAATTGTAAGTTTTTTTGTGGTTAGCGTTTTTGTGTTAAAGTTATCTTTTCTTTTTCAGACACTTTTTGCAATATCCGTACAGATAGAGCGAATAGTGTACCGGTTGAAACGCGTTGAATTTGCGTCCTAAAATGACACGGCGCATTTTTTGGTCGGAGAACTCGCTCACTGCGCCGCAACGAATGCAGATGCGATGATGGTGTGTGGCGCTGCTGGTCGATTTTTCGTATTCGGTGCGTTGCGAATCGAATTGGTGTTTGACCACGAGTTGGCATTTGACGAACAATTCGAGCGTGTTGTACACGGTTGCTCTGCTAACATGAAAATCGTGTGGTAGTTTTTCGACCAATTCGTCGGCAGAGAAGTGTGCCTGCTGCTCGTACACTACCTCGAGCAAACGAAACCGTTCTTGGGTCTTGCGCAGATGCTCGTGTTCGAGGTATTCGGTCAGAATACCGAGGGCATGTACCTTCTCTTCGTTAATAGTCATTTGTTATTCAGCGTGTTATGGGTTGTATGGCGTTTCGCGCATTATTTCGTCCGCATTGCGCAACAGCAACTCTTTAGGCGATACTTCGGGATGTTCGCGCATGTATTGTTCTACAATACGCCAGCCGACAAAAGCGCCTGCGCGTCCGGGCGATTGTTGCGTGAATGGCTTGGTGAACGGCGCATCGTTCATGTATTTGATGCGTATCATGGCATCGCGACTGAACAGATGTTTACTACCAATTAGCACCATCCACATGTCGTGTTCGTATTTCATACACCAATCCCATTGTTCGGCCGAGTAGCCGATGAGCAACGAGTCGGGCAGATCGGGTAGCAATACCGAAGCAGTGTAAAGTATTTTGCCGCGGTAAATCATCTCCTCAAACAATTCGCCGGAGTGTTGTGTAAATGGGAATTCGGTTGAAAGCCATGCCACGATATAGTCGGGCACAAGTTTCTCGGGACGCATGTTTTGGCGCAAATACTTATAGATGCCCACTCGATCGTATAGTGGGTAGTCGCACCCCATGTAGTTGTCGATGCTGCCCGATACGAATCCGTCGCCTACAATCATGCTTTGATTCAATCCCGATAAGTGTGTGTAGAGGCGTGGTGTCGGTTTTTCGGGGAAGAAATATTTGGCACGTTTGAATGCGTCGGTGAGGGTCGTTTCGTAGTCGGTGAGGTCGGCAAAACGTGTTAATGTTTCGGTGTAGAGTTGTGCGACTGCTGTGTCGGCAAAGAATTTTTGCAGATTGTGTGTTGTGATTGTGTCGCCTACGGCACCAAATTCGACCACATGTTCCAAATATACGGGTGTGATGTCGGGATAGAGGGAATCAAGTTGCACTACGGCTGTGGCCAAGTCGTGGCGGTTCATAGTCCACAACGCGCTATCGAACCGTCCGATGCTGATATTCAGGTCGATATTGGCGATGTCGGCCGAACGCTTTGGACGATTGCACGCTGTCAGCAGTATTATGCCCGCTATCGTAGCGATGATGATGCCGTATTTCACTTTCATATATTTCGGTGCGCTGAAATACAATTTAGATTTTGTCTAAATAACAAAAATCATGCAAAGGTACGAAAAATGCGGGAATAAACGATATTGTTTGCTATTTTTTGTATTTTTTGGTTTGTTTTTATGGCTTTTGACTACTAATTTTGGTACAAAAAACGTTATGATTTATGGCTATATTCGCGTAAGTTCCGACAAGCAGACGGTTGAGAATCAGCGATTTGAGATACAAAGGTTCTGCGACGACCATCATTTGCAGGTTGATGGCTGGATAGAAGAAACGATATCGGGTACCAAGAGTTATACCAAGCGTGAGTTAGGGCGTTTGTTACGACGAACGAAGGCCGGCGATACGATTATTTGCAGCGAGTTGTCGCGTTTGGGGCGCAATTTGTATATGATAATGGAAATACTCGGTTTGTGTATGTCGAAAAATTGTCGTGTGTGGACTATTAAAGATGGTTATCGCCTTGGCGACGATATTCAGAGCAAAGTGTTGGCTTTTGCGTTCGGTTTGTCGGCCGAAATAGAGCGTAATCTGATTTCGCAGCGTACAAAAGAGGCTTTGGCACGCCTAAAAGCCGAAGGGCGTAAATTGGGACGTCCGGAGGGCACTTGTCTGTTGCAACGTTATTATCGATTGTCGCGGCACGACGCGTATGTGCGTCGGGCGTTGCAGCGCGGTATGTCGCAACGCGAAATAGCGCGTCGGTTGCATGTGTCGCGCAATACGGTGGCACGCTATATCCGTTTGTTTGTCAAAAAAGAGGTGGCGACTGATGTTGCGCAACCGAAAGATATGACGTGATGGTGTATTTGCGACGTTAACGACAACCATAATTGGCTGTTACGTGCCGACGAGCTATAATTGTTACTCCAACGGTAGCCACGCAACAAACCATTACCAGCCAAAAGAAGTTGATGTACCCCAACCACTCCTGTAAATAGCCGGCCACCATGCCGGGAATCATCATGCTGAGTGCCATAAATGCGGTACATAGGGCGTAATGCGTGGTTTTGAATTCGCCTTCGGAGAAGTACATCATGTAGAGCATATATGCTGTGAATCCGAAACCATAGCCAAATTGTTCGATGGCAATGGCAGCGCTGATCAGTATAAGGCTTGTCGGACGGCAGATACTCAAATAGACAAACGTAAGACACGGCAAAGTCATACAGGCAGCCATCGGCCATAGTGCTTTGCGCAGCCCGACATGCGACGCATAGAGGCCGCCGAGTATACCTCCAACAGTCAGTGCAATGACACCGACGGTTCCGTAGGCCAGTCCCACATCGGCGGTGTGCATGGCTAAACCACCGGCCTCGCGTGCGGCCAGCAGAAATGGTTTGCACATTTTGAGCAGGAATGCTTCGGGCAGACGATAGAGTAACATGAATAGAATCGCCAGCCAAACACCTTTTTTGGCAAAAAAAGTAACAAATGTGCGGGCAAACTCTTTGATAATGAGCCGTGGGCTGCGGGCATCGTGCTGTGCCAAATGCGGTTTGTCGGCTGCGGGGTGTGGTACGGCAAAATTGTGGTACAAGGCCAGTAGCGTAAAGCATAAGGCTGTGATGCCGAGTGTCCATTGCCATGCTGTCGGGACGTCGATGCCGTCGCGCTGTTCCAAAAAACCGGCCAACATGACCAACAAACCGTTGCCAAATATGTTCGACAGACGATAAAACATACTGCGAATGCCGACAAAGGCTGATTGTTGTTTTTGCGACAAAGCCAACATATAAAATCCGTCGGCAGCGACATCGTGTGTGGCCGAGGCGAAAGCGGTGATGATGAACAAGACGAGTGTCAGCGAAAATAGACTGATGGACGTTTGTGTTGTTGCAATGGCGTGGGCATCGGGATGCGGCAATGTTAGTGCCAACACTATCAAAATGGCCGAAATACAGAGTTGCATGGCAACAATCCACCACCGTTTGGTTTTTATAATGTCGATAAACGGACTCCAAAACGGTTTGATAACCCATGGTAAATAGAGCAAACTCGTGAAAAGTGCCATTTGTCCGTTAGGTACGCCCATTTTGGTAAACATCAGCACAGAAATTTCGTTGACTAAAAAATAGGGAATTCCCTCGACAAAATAGAGTGTCGGTACCCAAAGCCACGGCAAAATGCGGTGTTTGTCAAGTTGTGTCATAATGCAATGTTATTTGAAACGGTTGTTGAAAGCACGCCAATAGTGGTCGTCGGCGTCGGCACGCATGTGTCGTTCGATGCGGTTCGATGCCTTTTTGCGCAGCCAATGGCAAAATACAAGGAACAAGAGCAACAGAATACCTTGCAATCCCGGATTCGTTTGCTGTACGAACAATAACGCATCGAAAATGCCGTGCAACAATACCGGTATCAACCAGACGCATACTTTGGTCCATATCGAAGCGTCGGTGAAGACTGCCAGCGCATAGAAATAACCCATGGCGACGGCAAAACAAAAATGTCCCGGCACCGAAAAAATAGCGCGTGTGATGCCTACAGCCAACCATGCGTCGTAGTTGTTGAACAGATAGAGTACATTTTCGGCAGCAGCAAATCCCATGCCTATCGTTACGGCATACACAATGCCATCAATGCGCTCGTCGAAATAGGGATTGCGTCGCAACAATAACCATAGCATGATGAGTTTGGCCGTTTCTTCGGGAATAGCCGCACCAAGAAACGCACATTTCAAACTCTCGATAAAACCGGTTGGGTTGGTGTTGAACAAACCAAATAGTTCCAACGGTTGCGACAAAGCCAATGATACCACGGTGGAGAATATGCCCAGCACAAAGGCTTTGAGCAACATACGCCATGGCTCGGGTTGCGATTTATCGCACCGATAAACGTAAAACATCAACACAAAGGCCGGTGCCAAAGCCGTCGCCAAAATTAACCAAAATTCCATATCACCATAATTTTTGAAGGTTAGCGCCACGAAAATAGTGTTTCAAAATAGCGTCGTAATGATAGCCGCGAGCACCCATCATGGCGGCACCGATTTGACACAAACCGACACCGTGTCCCCAGCCGGCGCCGGTGAGCGTGAAGTTACCTTGTGCATCTTTGTCGATGACGAAAGCGGAACTATAAAGGTGCGACGACGAAAGCCATTTGCGTATTTCGAGTTCTTTGCCGACAATCAGCGTGCGTTTGGTGCCAACGATTTTCAGACGTACCAAGCGGCCTGATGCACCGCGTTCGACAGGAATCAAGTCGGTAATGGTACCAAAATCGATTCCCGAACGTTGTCGTACCAATCCCGACAATTCCTCGGCGGAATAGGTTATATGCCATCGGTAGAAATCGGAGGTTTCTTGGTCGTAGTTGTTCAGTACCTGCGATAGAATTTGTCTATCGGTCGTATTGCAGAAAGCGTCGGGTGTCGAGCGAATCCAACGCTCGGCATTGGATTCTACGCTCAAGTCGGGTAGAGATGCGTCGGCGGCATCGCGTATGGGTTGCAGATAACTATGCGGTGTGTCGTCCCAACAACTCTCGAATCGCTCGGAAACGCCGCCGCACGATTTCGAAAAACGTGCATCGCAAATATGACCATCGGCCACAAGTACTTCGCCGCGCGTTGCTTCGATGGCCAATCGCACCAAGTCGGTTTTTGCACGCGTCAGGCCTTGATAACGTTGGCAGTGGTCGTCGGCGCAAACATCAAACCGGGTGTGCGTATCGCGTTCGTAAAATTTTAGGATTTCGGTGTCAGTGTGTTGCTCGGTTACGGTCGATTGCGGTTCTTTGTCCAAAATAGGTTTCATCAGCCAACTGCGCGATATGACGGCATGCGCTTTGAGCAGTTCGAGCGACGCGGTGGCGCTCATTTCCGAGGCGATGACGCAAAACAGATAATCTTCGACCTTTATGATGTTGACAGCTGTCAGTCGATCGTCTTCGACAATCAATTTTAATGCACCACGAAAGCATTGATTTTCATTGCGTTGCCAATGAAAATCGATACCGATGGTTACGTCGGCGAGTTCAAAAAGCGCGTTTTGCTCATCGATGGGTTCAAGCAGAATCTCGTCGAATAAAGCATCGTCGTAGGCGATGCGGCCGTCGCACCAATGGGCGATTTTTTCGCCACTGTACACGTTACCATTGTTGGCGCATCGGAATTGTCCCGATAGACAAAACCGAATCTGTGCGTTCGACATGATACCGACACTAATATGCGGTTCGCTGTCTTGGGGCGGAAACTGCTCTTGTTCAGGGAATGTCAATGTCTGTTTCGACATAAAATCGTCGGCAGTTGGCACAAATAGTTTGGTGGCGTCAGCGGCTGTCAAAGTCTCTTTTTTGCGTTGTACGATGCCCATTGTTTTTTTATATTTTGCGTGTCGTTTGATTGAAAATGTCCACTATGTCGTTCGTGGCAATGCGTTCGAAATGACCTTGTACAGGTGTAACGAATACGCCGGCCATTTCGACTGTTGCAGGGCTTACAAGTAACTGTTTGTCAGCGTTTTCTGTGCTGTATTGCCATGGACGGAAAAGGGCACGGGGCAGCACAAAAACGCGCCATAATCCGGCATCGCATGTTGCAATAACGTTCATCATCGGTTCGACGAGCGGTTCGGTCAGCAGCAGGTTGTATAGTTTCATGAATGCAATTTGTACGGCATCGGCGCGTCGTCCCTCGATGCAGAAAACCGTGCGTAAATAGTTGCTCAAACTGAATGTGGTAGCCGAACCTGTTTGATCGTAAACTATGGCGTTGCGTGTTTTCAGACGGTCATAGTCGTCGATGAGCGGTAAAAAATGTTTTGCGCCGGCCTGAAAGTGCATGTGGTCAGGGGCCGATGCACCACAGCGTGGCCCGTTGTAGAACACAACCAACTCAGGTAGCAATGCGGCTAATTGCAACATGTCGGCAAAATGCGCATCGATGTTTTGTGGTTGATGTTCGAGTAACGGTATGGTGAAATGTCGCGGAAAAATGGGGTACGGATTGACTAAAATTTCGTAATTGCCCCACGCTACGGCGTGTTGTTCCGCCGGCCGATTGTCCCGACACAAAAAACAGGGACGTTCGGCTATGCTTTTGGCATCGACTTTGGCTCCCGACGATACCATACGTGCTGGATTGAATTGCACGCGTACCACAAAATCGTCGAATTGGCAGGTTTTTACTTCGACGCGAGTCAAGTCGGCAAAATTGTTGGCTGCTAACGGCCACGAGCGCAGTTGCTCATCGAAAAGCGTGTTTATTTGATGTTGTAACGACATGGTTATTTAGACTGAATCTAATTAGTGCAGTTGGTTCAACGCTTGTCGCGCATAGATTTCGATGGTGCGCAATTTGTCTTTGTAGGCGTTGTTGGCATTGACTTGTTCGACTGACAATGCAGCATCGCTGTTGCCTTCCCAGCGACGGCAAAGATAGAGCGACTCGAATATACGCCCGATTTGGTGGTGGCGCGAAAAACGCAACCCGAGCGCATAATCTTCGCCATAACTTGTATTTGGTACTTTTGTTTGGCGCAGTAATGGCGTATAGAAAGCACGCGGTGCCCCCAATCCGTTGATGCGAAGCGCGTTGTTGCGACCGTTGTCAGGTGTCCATTCTTTGTGGTCGATGAGTCCCGGCGCAATGGGTTGCATCGTGCCGTCGGTCATTGTGTACGAGCCGATGACCATAGCGCATTTTTCGGCATAAAATTTATCGACAATGGTTTGTAGTGTGTGTTCGTTTTCGTACACATCGTCGCTGTCGAGTTGAACTGCAAATTTACCGCATGCCGTATGTTGCACGCCTTCGTTCCAACAGCCACCGATACCAAGGTCGGTGCGTGTCGGCACTATATGTACTACCCGTGTGTCTTGTTGAGCAAATTGGTCGATGATGGCGGTTGTGCCATCGCTTGAGTGGTTGTCGATGATGATGACATTGAAGTTGAAGCGTGTTTTTTGTGCCAACGCCGAGCGAATGGCATCGGCTATGGTACGCGCACGGTTGCGCACGGGAATAATGACCGAGGCTTCGTTTTCAAAATCGTTACAGGCCAAATCGACCGGTTCGAACTGCGGTGCAAGGTACGCTCCAATACGTTTGAGGTGTGCTGTGCATGCTTGTTCCATTTCAAGTTGTACCGCACGGTTTTTAGGATCAACGTAGTCAAATTGTTTTTCGCCGCTGCGGCGTGTGTCGAGTTCGACTTCGGTGTACAAGTATTCGTTGAGGTGTAGCAGCGATGCGACTTCGCTGATGCGTAAGCGTACGTCGTACAATCCTGCGAAACGGTAGTCGGTATCGCAACATGCCACTGCGTGTTTGAAGCGTGTGGCATCGAACAGCAGCAGCGACCCAAAGTTGAAATCGTCGCGCACGCTTCCCCGCTGATAATCGATGGTAGGATTTTTGCTCAAAGTACCGTCTTTTTCGGCATAGTAGTCGGCGTAAACCATGCCGGCCGCGGTGTCTGATGCCACTTGCACTAAGCGCTCAAGTGTGAATTGTCCGAATACGAGCGGTGTCGTTTTGGTGTACAGCAGTGTGTAGGCTGCGTCGCTGTGGGAGGCCACAAGCGATAGGGTGGTCGTGCTTGTTGTGCGGTCGATAGACAGTGTTTCGCAGCCGTCAATAGATATGGCATTGGTCGATAATAAAAAGATGTGTGCCACCAATGGCGATTGTTTCAGTTGCTCGACTGTGGCTGTGGTGGCGTTGATGTCGTTTGCAGCCAGAAAACAATTTATCTGTTTCATGCGTTTGATAGATTATTCGGTCAAAAATTGCATTATTTGGCGCATAAGTTCGTCGCGTTGTACATTGCTTGTGAGTGCTTCCAACGGGAAACCGCACACGAATGTGCGATAAATACCGCTATACGCCACTGCTGCCGATATGTTGTTACGACTATAGCGCATGGCGGTAAAGGCTTTTGTGTCAGCCGGTTCGATGCCGTCGGGCGACTCGACGGCATATTGTTCGCTGTTGAGTTTGTTGCAAAAAGTGTAATTGCCCGAAAATGTGCCTTTTGGCGTGGCTACACATTTGACGCAACCGTCTTGTGCGGCGTGGTCGGTGCGCCATGTATATTTCAATACGGTTTGGGCGAAAGTGCGGTCGGCTTTCGACGTGCCGCCACATTTCCATAAGTCGGTACCGACATACGCTCCGCTTACCAGCAATGCGCCGCCTTGCAGACAAAAATCGGTAATCAGACGTTGTTGTTTAGTCGAAAACGTTTTGAAATTCCATAGCGTGGTGTCGGTGCCAAACCGACAGCGTTTCTGTTCGCCCAGAATCCAATCGACGGCACGATAGTCGGACAAGACGACACTGCCGTTTGCGACGGCACTGCCGCCACACGAGGCAAACGAATAACCTGCGTTGCGCAAGGCGCGTCCGTGTACAATCGGGAAATCAAACGTGTTGCCGGCAACGATGTCGGCATCATAGTCGCTATTGCTGGCACCCCAACCGGGTGCATCGTCGTCCATCCAAGGCTCGTTGCGTCGGAATTCGTGTTGTGCGCCAACGTACGAAATGTCGTTGATATATGGTACGGCATCATCTAAAAAGTCGGGGAACCCTGCAAATTCGCCGCCATCGAATCCTTCGGGTGCCGAAATACGTTCGAAACCATTGACTATCAGCACGGTATGTCGGGCTGCCGAATTGCGACAAACCGATAAAATTTCAGAAGGGAATGATGTTCCGCCGGCATTGACAGCCACAACTTTGTAACTATATATTTTGTCGGGTTCGATAGGCAGGCGGCATACGGTATCGCACACCAAAATCCCATTATCGAAACCGCCGTCATCGATGCGTGTATAGACAATGTAGGCATCGGCGTGTGCTGTCGGCTCGAGCGTGTCGGTGACGGCACTCCACGACAATTGTACGGTGTCGGCAAATAACTGTGCCGCGAAAGCCGTTACCGGCAGCGGTTGAACTATGTATTGACTGCCGTGTTGTACCGACAAAAAACGCAATAGGCCTTTGTACACGGCACGACTTGCCATGAATTTGAAACGAGGGTCGAGGGCAAAACGCATATCGACAAAGTTTTGATGCGAAAACATTTCGAGCAGCATGGCCGGTACTTCGGGACGGCGCGTTTCGCCGTATTGTTTGTCCCACAACCCGCGAAACGACCAATCGGTGTACCCCGCACGGCGGATGTCTTCGACTAACGAGAGGGTTACATAATCGGCCAAATCGCGACAGATTGCTCGCGACTGTCCGTTGGGAAATTTTGTTTGTCGCCCATCGGCTGACGAATAGATGCCTAAAGTACCGATAATGGTGTCGGTTTTGCAGCCGGCATCACTGTGTAGTCCCACAGCTACGTCGATTGGAATATGTAATCCGTCGGTTGTCGGCGCATTGTCGGAGCCGCCGTTCAACCAATTAACCCACAAACCGCGTGCCGAGATGTCGTCGGTATAATCGTTGTCGCTTCCCGAGAAATGGTACACTGTTTCGGGTGCGCCTGCCCATTGCAACCAATAGGTAGCTGCTTCCATGCTGCGTGGGCGACCGCTTGTTCGGCAAAATGCTTCGGACGATACGCCGCGAGCCACATTGCCCATGCCGCCTCCGAAACGTACAACGTCGGCTGCTACTACACCCGATTGTCGGCTGCGGTTGGATAGAACTACTTTGGCCGAGTCGGCATGCAACCCTTTTTTGAAGTGAAAACAACCTAAATAAATCCAAGTGCCGCATGCCATAGTTTGGTTGACTTGAAATTCGGTGCTACCGCCTGCATGATAAACGGTGTAGTGGGCATCGGTTACATTGTCGGCTGTTGCCGGATAGGCTATTGATACCATATAGTCGCCATCGGCAGGAATGTCGGGTATCCATTCTACAAATGCCTCTTCGACGGGTGATGTTTTCAGCAGACGTGCCGTGCCGGCTGTAAATGGATTTTCGCCTTGATAATAGGGTGTCATACGCTGACGAAATCCGATGCCTTCTGTGCTTTGTGTAAAATAATGGTCGTCGCCTGTTTCGCAGTAGAGCGAACCGAAATGTACGTTATCGTTGTCGTTATCGACAATAACTTCGTGCGCTTGCACATCGCGTTCTTGGGGCAAAAACACATTGGCTCCTGCATTCTCGAGCATTGGCAGTAAAAACGGCAATACATACGATGCCGTCAATTTATCCTCGACCGTTTCGAAGTAACGGGCGCGTTGCCAATGCCAGCGGTCGGTCTGTGCATCGAAGTACCATCCATGACTATGCCAAAGGGCTATATTTCTGTTATTCAGTGCATTATTGGGTGTATAAGGACGCGACAACGCCTTGACGACCGTTTTGGCTGTTGGGCTTGCCGATTGTTCGCCGGCGCTGTATGTCGATTTGTACAACGCAGGGATGAGTGTGTCGATTTTTTTACCGTCGGCATAGATTATTACACGATAATTCGGGTATTCGTCGGCAACGACGGCCGCTGCATCGTGTTGCATTTGCTTTACTAATTCCGGTCGAAACGGCAATGTGCCGACTATGAAATTGGTGTAAAGCGTAATGGTTTTTGTTTTTGAATCAACGGTCATTTTTTTGATGCGCGCCGTTTGAAAATCTATATACTCGTTGCAGTACGATGCCAGCCATTCCGACAAACGCGTTTGGGCATCGGTCGGCGCGGCAGCGACCACGCTAAACGACTCGGCCGTAACTACCATAGCCATCAATATGCACATCAATTTGTTCATCAATTATATCAATGATGAGTTTGTATCGACAAAATAATTGGCAAAATTACAAAAAAAAGCCGAAAAGGAGAGATTTCGCGACTTAAAAATCCGGACGCAGCGAATGATTATTTCAGATTGAAGCGCAAACCGGCTGTCAGACTTAAATTGTAGGGATGTACGGTGCGCGAGTTGACCGGTTGCGGAAATTTTTCGGCAGGAATATACCATGTGAAACCCGGTTCAAAGTAGATACCCATCCCTTTGAAAAACATAACCGCCAAGCCGACGTTTGCCGTGAGCGATCCTTGAATACCTTTGATGTATTCGTGATTGGTCTGTTCCGATAGTAAGGCACCGTCCAAATCGAATAGTTGTTGATGTTGGGTGGCAATAATACCTTTTTCGCACGCGCCGCCAGCCGATACATAAAATTTAATGATGCGCCTATCGACAATACGAAACGACAACATTAGTGGTACACCTATGTAATGCAGTTGCTGATTGCGCTCTGAATAAGAGTTTTGTAAATGGTTGGTCGATGTAAAACGCGAATGTGCATACGAGTAATTCACTCCGGTCTGTAAATCAAGGCGTTTGCATAGCGGAATGCCTATCGACAATCCGACCGAGAAAGGCAGGTCGTGGCGGTCGTTGTGGGTTGTGGTACTGCGTAAAGCTATTTGGCTGCCCATGATTGTGGTCGAAGGTATATACATGATTTCGCTCACGTTGGGCGACAACGATGCCAGCACACCCATGTTGATGCTTTCGCGTTGTGTACGTTTGTAGGTGTTAGCGGTGTCGGCAGCAGCCAACGCCGATTGTTGTTCGCACATCAGTCGGGCGGCTTCTTCGATGCTTATGTGTGGTGTGGTGTCGTCGGGCGGCGTTTGTGTAGCGCCGACTGCTTCGGCATCGGTTGTAGGTTCGGTCGGTATGGACTCTGGCATAGTTTGTGCGGCTGCCGTATCGTTGACGGCCATGGCATGGGCGATGATTTGCGGCGTGGCCGATTTCTGCGTATTGACACTATTGACAGGTGTTCTTTGGCGTGTTCGGATGGCGTGCGGTTGGGCGTGGGTTGTGATGCTATGTGGTGTAGCAACGACCGATGTGGACGCCGGTACTGCGTCGGTTGTGTCGGTTGCGTTGGTGGCGTCGGCCAACAGTGGCGTTTGTGCAGCCGGTTGTGGAGCGAATACTGCGGGAAGCATCAGCAATAAGGCTATAGTTGCCGCCGCTGCTACTCCGATTGTATAACGAATCCATAGCGGTATGGTGTGTCGTTTTCGGTGTTGCGGTATGCGTCCCAACATGGCGTTGTGCCAATCGTTTTCGGGTAGCGGTGTAGCGTACGAGGCCATTTTGTGGTACAGCAGACCGCGCCAACGGTCGGTGTCGGACGTTGCGTCACGAGGCAATTGGTCGGCTATCGTTTGCCAATCGCCTTGCGGAACAGGTGTTTCGTAATCCTGCAGTTTTTTCCGCAGCAGTTGTTGTAGTTTTTTGTCCTTCACTATGCGCTGTTGTTTCTTCTGATTTTGTTTTGCAATACTGCTCTTGCTCGCGAAAATTGCGACCGCGATGAGGCCTCGTTGATCCCCAATTGTTTAGCAATTTCGGCATGGCTGTAGCCTTCGATGGCATACATATTGAATACCGTTCGGAATCCGGCCGGCAATTCGTTTATCAGTTTTACTATCTCGTCGGCCGACATTTTCTCGATGATTGTTTCGGTGTCGTCGGTCATTTGAAATTGTATGTCGTCGATGTCGTCGTAACTGCGTAATACGTCGTGTTTACGCAAATATTCGAGCGACACATTCACAAATATTTTTCGCAGCCAACTTTCGAAAGCGCCTTGCCTGCTGTACTGTTTCAGGTTGGCAAATACTTTGAGAAAACCGTCGTGCATTAGGTCGAGCGCAATTTCTTTGTCGCCCACATAGCGTAGGCAGATACCTGTCATACGGGTAGCATATAATTCGTACAGACGTTGTTGGGCAAGGCGTTCGTTGCGCAAGCAACCGTCGATTATTTCGTTCAACGATGAATATGTGGTATTCCCTAAAATCACATTCCTTTTTTAAAATGATGCACAGCGTGGCTCAAACGTTGCATTTGTTATTATTTGTTAATAGATTAACGATTTTTTGTGCGGCATTTTCGGCAGCGCCGGCACCACCAAGTCGTTGTGCAAGGGCGGCATAGTCGGTTTGCATGTGCTGATAGTAATCGGTGTCGGTGAGCAGGCGTGTTAGTTCGGCACACACGTTGTTGGTCGTAAATTCGTGTGCTACGAGTTCGCGTACAACCTCTTTCTCGGCCACCAAATTAACTAACGACACAAATTTTGTTTTTATCAATAGGCGTTTCAGCCAAGTGCCGATGCGCCCGCCAGGTACATGATAGACAACGATTTGCGGTACGCCGAACAATCCGGTTTCAAGCGTAGCGGTACCGCTGTTGACGATGGCGGCGTAAGCGTGGTCGAGCAGATCGTAGGTGCAGTTGTGCACGATTTTGACGTTGTCCGATACATAGGATTGATAGAGTTTAGTATCGGCGCTTGGCGCGGCCGCCAACACAAACTGAAAATTGGGGAAACGGTCGGCCAACGGCATCACAGTAGGTAGTGTGGTAACGATTTCCTGCCGCCGGCTGCCGGCCAAAACGGCCACTATCGGACGCTTGTCGAGGTGGTGTGTGGCGCGAAAATCGGCGGTATGTGATAGGGCATGATGCGTTGCAATAGCATCGACGGTCGGATTGCCGACGTATTCTACAGCATAATCGAACTGTGCGTAAAACGCTGTCTCGAATGGAAATATCGTAAACATTTTGTCGATATATTTCTTGATCGACTTGATGCGGTACGTTTTCCATGCCCACAATTTCGGCGAAATGTAGTAATATACGGGCGTGTCGAAGTGAGTTTTGACATATTTGGCAATTTGCAGATTGAAACTCGGATAGTCAATCAAGATGACCACGTCGGGTTGAAATTGCACAATAGCCCGCCGCGTGTCGCGCATATTGCGCAGTACGGTCGGCAGATGGCGCACTACAGCCGTGATGCCCATGAACGCCATATCGCGATAGTGTTTAACCTGACGGCCGCCTTGGGCTGCCATCAAATCGCCGCCAAGAAAACAGAATTGGGCTTCGGCGTCGTGATGTTTGAGCGCCGCCATCAGATTCGAACCGTGCAAATCGCCTGACGCTTCGCCGGCTATGATGAAGTATTTCATTGTTATACAGTGTGTTAAATAAAAAACATGGCTGCGGCCAAATAAACTAACACCGACACCACTATGCCACGACAAGCACGCCACCACTGCGCATGGTAACACGCAAATACACCAAACAAATTCGGTGCCAACGATACCAAAATCAGTTTACTGATCAGCGACGGTGCACGTTCGATGTAGAGCAGTAAGGCATCGGTCAACGCCAAATCGCCACGATAGAACATCGCAAAAAACAGCAATCCGAAAATTATCGGCACTATCAAACCGATAGCGATGGCTATCCAGAAATTATCGAATCGTTTCATAATCGGCGAATGTGGACACACTATCGTGCGCTGTCATATCGACCCGCGTAGGCACCACCGATACGAATCCGGAGTTGATGGCGTGAATGTCGGTGTCGGCAGCGTCAGGTTCGCGACAGACAAAGTAGCCTGTTGTCCAGCCGTAGTGTTTGCCCATGGGCGATACACCAAAGGCAAATTCCTCGTCCCAATAGCCATCGGCTTGGCGACAGATGCGCACGCCTTTCAAGGCACCAATCGGTGCGTTCACGTTGAGGCAGACGCCGTGTGGCAACCCTTCGGCCATGACTTTGCGGGCTATCTGTTCGAACAGGGGCAGGCACGCCGAAAAATCGGCATCGGCGTGATGGTCGCACAGCGAGAAACCTACCGATGGCACGCGCCGTACACAACCTTCGAACACAGCCCCCATCGTACCCGAATAGATGACGTTGATAGCGGAATTTGGTCCGTGATTGATGCCCGAAAAGAAGAAATCGGGTTTGCGTTCGCCGATGTAAAACGCTAATTTGGCGCAATCGGTGGGTGTGCCGCTGCAAGTGTAGATGGTCAAACCGGGTTCTTGGCGTTGCAAGGTATAGACTACGGGAGTTTCCATCGATAGTGCATTCGAGTTGCCCGAACGCGGCCCATCGGGGGCTATCACCAACAAATCGCCAAGCGGTTGCAGCATCTCAATCAGTGCGCCGATGCCTTTGGCGCGAATGCCGTCGTCGTTGGTAATGAAAATAAGCGGTTTATCCATATTTATATAATAATCTGTTTGTAATCGTAAATTTATCTTTTGCGCGACAAAACCATTTTGGCTGCAGCCAAAAATATGAATGTCAGCAGGAGCATATATAGTACATCGCGACTGTCGAGTACGCCGCGACTCATCGACCGATAGTGCGCATTGATGCCCAAATTGTTGAGGTAGAGCATCAGCGAACCGCTGTCGAACAGCGAACTTATCAAATCGAAGCCATACAACAAGGCGAAACATATCAGTGCCGACACTACAAAGGCCGAAATTTGGTTACCGGCTATCGACGAACCGAACAGCCCTATGGCCGAATAGACGGCCGCCAACAATATCAGCCCGACGAACGAGCCCCAAAACGCGCCCGCATCGACATTGCCTATCGGCTCGGCCATGATGTACACGGCACCGAACCACAACACGGCCGGTACTAATGCTAAGGCTATCACGCACCACGATGCCAAAAATTTGCCACCGACAAGTTGCCACATCGATAGCGGACGTGTCAGCAGCAACTCGAGTGTGCCTTGTTGACGCTCTTCGGCTATGGTGCGCATGGTTACCGCCGGGCATAAGAATAGAAACAGCCACGGCGCTAATACAAAAAGCCCGTCAATGTTGGCGTATCCGTTGTCAAGCACATTGTATTCGCCGGGGAATACCCACAGAAACAAGGCCGCTCCCACAAAAAATACGGCCAACACAATGTAGCCGGTCGGCGTAGTGAAAAAATTCCGAAACTCCTTACCAAAAATATTCAAAACGGGATGTGCCATAATGTTGTCTGTTTTTTGCGTATGGATTGCCATACGCCATAATTAAATTTGCAAAGATACGTTTTTTTAACGACATTTCGCAGCATTGTATTCA
This sequence comes from Paludibacteraceae bacterium, assembly GCA_051878315.1. Lineage (GTDB taxonomy): Bacteria > Bacteroidota > Bacteroidia > Bacteroidales > Paludibacteraceae > W0P28-013. The sequence goes on from JBJEJW010000042.1 coordinate 30,410, forward strand.
ATAAAATGGCTTTGTGTAATTATAACTCGCTTATAATAAACGCGTTACAAACTTTCTAACCCGTTTCGCCAATCGTACCGTGGCGCGTCCCTATTGTTTGTATGTTTTTACCCCTACGCTCTACGGTAGTTCCGGACGCACGCAGTGCGTCCCTACACCCCCTTTAGGGGGGGGCTGGGGGCTTTTTTGCACGCTTTCATTTTGCACTTTGCATTATTTGTACTATCTTTGCAACGTAATTGAACACAACAAACGACAAAAAAACATTTTTTGCCTATGGAATAGAAGCACGAATATTTTTTCGTGTGCGCATCTTGAAACAGACATATTGAAAATAGCGTTATAAGCAAAACTTGATTACTTGAAACATCGACAACTTTAAGTAATTTAATCATTCAAGCCAAAGCCGAAATGACGCTCACGCTCGCCGCGTGGGCTTTTGTGCAATTTTGAATGATTAAGGTAGTCGATGACCTCAAGTAATCAAAAAAAGCGGTAAACAAATAGCACCACGCTCTTTTTATGCGCCCACATCAATCCTTTTTTCCCGGTGCTGCGGAACAATGCCGAAAATCCGACAAAACAGAGTAGGCAGAAAAACACAAAACATTATGCAACAATTTTTAAACTACTACCTCCAACGTGGGTTTGGTTCGATGAACAAAAACGACTTTGAAGTGTTCATTTTCAACGAAATCATCACAGACCCCAACTATGCGGGTATGAACGATTACAGCCTTAGTGTCGCTCTGTCTATTCCGCAAAGCAAAGTGAAGCGTTTGCGCTACGAGGCAAACCTGAAGTACGGCCAAAATAACGCAGAGGCGTACAGGCAACGGTTCCGGGCGCTGCTGCTGCAAGCCAAACCGCAAGCCATCAACAACGGAAATGCAGTAAAATTCTGTATGGAGGACAAAGGTTTGTACCTCTACATCGACAACCTACTCAAACAAGACGGACGTTTCGGTGACCGATCATTCAACTCCGAATTGATGGTTATTAGCATGGATGATTTGGTCTATTTGCTTGAAAAGACGATGCTCACAGACGATGAGAAAAAAGACATTCTCACTAAATACCGCAATGCGGCAAAGGACAACACTATCACTCTTCCCTATGCATTGCTGGAAATAGCAAAAGCCTTTGCCGAAGGAGCCGGAAAAGGCTTAACAGGCGGTTGGAAAGGGGCAGTATGGGATTTTGCAGCAGATAATATCGGCAAACTTATCCAGTGGATAATAGAACAACAAAAAAACAATTAACCAATTTATTTACACACTAAAAAATCAAAACAATGAAACATTTGAAGTTTTTTGCAGCCTTGTGCTGCGTGGCAGCAGCTGTTGCCGCCTGCGAACCGTTTAATAACGTAAAAGATCCCGACAACGAGCAACCCGATAATGGTAACAACGGCGACAACCGTCCGACCTCGGGTTTGGTGATTACGGGCAAGGCCACCGATGTGGCACGCAACAGTGTAACGCTGCACGGCAGTTTGAATACGGATTCGTTGGAAGCGGTAGGCAGTGTAACCGGTTGGGGCATAGAATGGGCATACACCAAAGAGGCTGCCTTGGCGCATACATACCAAGAGGCAACCAAGGTGAAATGTACCACCGAATTGCAAGGCGCACATGCCAACGAATATGCGGTGGCTATAGATGACTTAGAAGGAGGCCGATATGTCTATTACAGCGCGTATGTGTCGGTGAATACCAAGTACTATTACGGCGAGGTGGATTCCGTGCATTTGTTGAGCAGGATTACCACATCCTCAAACAACACTTATGGTAGCGTTCAAGGCGCAGGCGATTATGAATATGGTGCTACGGTCACCCTGACGGCCACACCGAATACGGGATCTTATTTCCAACAGTGGGACGATGGCAGCACCGACAACCCGCGCACCATTACCGTAACAGGCGATGCCACCTATACGGCCATATTTGCCGCCAATCCGAACGGCAACGAAAGCGGCCACGAGTGGGTTGACCTCGGCTTGAGCGTGAAATGGGCTACCTGCAACGTAGGTGCCACCACGCCCGAAGCCTATGGCAACTATTACGCTTGGGGCGAAACCGCGCCAAAAGAAACTTACGCTTGGAGTACTTACAAGTGGTGCAACGGCAGTTACGATACCCAAACCAAGTACTGTACAAAAAGCAGTTATGGCACCGTAGATAACAAAACCGTGCTTGAACTCGCCGACGATGCTGCTCGTGCCAACTGGGGTGGCGCTTGGCGTATGCCTACTGATGCCGAATGGACGGAACTGCGCGAAAACTGCGAATGGACGTGGACGACCCGCAATGGTGTAAACGGCCGCGAAGTAACGAGTAGAATCAACGGCAACTCCATTTTTCTCCCTGCGGCGGGCTATCGCGACAACGATGTCTCGTACGACGCGGGCAGCTACGGCTACTATTGGTCGAGTTCGCTCGACACGGACGACCCGGACGGCGCGTGGGACGTGTACTTCTACTCCGACTACGCGGACAGGGACTACGGCGGCCGCTACTACGGTCAATCCGTCCGCCCTGTTCTTTAAGGGGAATTTTACCTCGTTTTCGTCGGCAGGTAGGGCAAATGCCGCGGGCAGCCGCGGCGGTGCTGCGGGGCGTGCCGTGTGCCGCCCCTGCGCTACCGCCTTTTAGCGGCTGCCTGCGGCCGGCGAAAAAAATTGTAGGGACGCACTGCGTGCGTCCGGAACAGAGAATATAAAACCGAGAAGATAGACAGTAGGGACGCATTGCATGCGTCCGTCAAGAAAATAATGTAGGGACGTGGCGCGCCGCGTCCCTACAATTAGGAATGCGGAGTGAGGAATTTTTTTCCCCTACTCCTCGTTTTGTTTTGTATATTGCTGATAATTAGGTTATTGAGAAAAGTGTATGTATTTTTACAGTATTATGTTTGGATATAATACTAAATTTGTGTAATTTTGCGGCGTGTTTTTGTTAGCGAGGTGCGCGATGAGTCCCTCCAAATGCAGAAAAAATAGTAATAAAAACGTATGTTGCATCTCGAAAATATTCACAAGACCTACAATCTTGGCACACCAAATGCGCTGCATGTGCTGAAAGGCGTGAATCTCGATGTGCCCGATGGCGATTTTGTTTCCATCATGGGTGCTTCGGGGTCAGGTAAATCAACGTTGCTCAATATTGTCGGCATTCTCGACAGTTACGACGACGGCGCCTATTATCTCGATGGTCGATTGATACGGAATCTGTCGGAAACGGAGGCCGCCAAAGTACGCAATCGTATGCTGGGATTTGTGTTTCAGTCGTTTAATCTGATCAACTTCAAAACGGCACTCGAAAATGTGGCGTTACCGCTTTATTATCAGGGTGTTTCGCGTAAACGGCGTAATGCGTTGGCGTTGGATTATTTGGAACGTCTGGGGTTGAAAGAGTGGGCTGACCACTTCCCGAACGAGTTGTCGGGTGGACAAAAACAGCGTGTGGCCATAGCGCGCGCCATCATCGCCAAACCGCGTCTTATTTTAGCCGACGAACCGACCGGCGCACTCGACAGCACAACGTCGCAAGAGGTGATGGACATTTTGCGACAAGTGAATGCCGATGAAAAAATCACTATGGTGATAGTAACCCATGCTCGCGAGGTGGCCGAACAAACACATCGTATTATCAATTTCAAAGACGGACTCATCAGTTCGGTCGAGGACGTAGAACCTCGTTGACGCGTGGCATGAAAGATCTTGTGGCTGAAATATGGTTGACGATGCGTGCGAACAAACAGCGCACGTTGTTGACAGGATTTTCCATTGCGTGGGGCATTTTTATGCTGATAGTGCTGCTGGGCGCCGGCAATGGTTTGCAAAATGGTATGATGAGTGGTTTTCGTTATATGTCGAAAAACTCTCTGTCGCTTTATCCCGGTTTCACCACGATGCCGTACAACGGATTGCAAAAGGGGCGTTCGTTGCATTTTACGCCGGCCGATATAGAATTTTTGCGTACACACTTAGAGCACGTTTCGGAGTTTTCGCCTATCTACAACAAGTGGGATGCCACCATCGTGAACGGTGCGATAGCGACAAGCAGTACGATGTCGGGCGTTGAACCCGGCTACGAAACCATGCGCAATCTGCTGATGGTGGAAGGACGTTTTGTCAACGTAACCGACAATCGCGACAATCGCAAAGTGGTGGTGCTACACGAAAATACCGCCAAGATACTCTTCCCGCAAGGTGGCGCGCTGGGCAGTTATGTTCAGATAGATAAGGTTCCATTTCGTGTGGTCGGTATTTATATCGAAGAGGGCGGTGGCGGCAGTCGTACGCCGTCGTTTTACATTCCGCTGAATACGGCGCAAGTCATTTTCAATCCGTCGGGTTATATTGACGATGTGTCGTTCACGGTCGAAGGTATCAATTCGGAGGCCGAAAGTGCGCTCTATACCGATAATGTGCGGCGTATGGTGGCGCAACGGTTGCAGTTCGACCCGGCCGACCAAAATGCGTTGTGGATAGCCGATCGTTTGTCGAATTATTTGCAGGCGCAAACTATTTTCAACGGCATTGCATTGTTTGTTTGGATTATCGGTATCGGTACGCTGATAGCCGGTGTAGTGGGCGTCAGCAATATTATGCTGATAACCGTGAAAGAACGGACGCACGAATTTGGCATTCGCAAGGCGTTGGGCGCTACACCGCATTCTATACTGCGTTTGGTGGTGCTCGAATCGCTGCTTATTACAACGATATTTGGGTATATAGGTATATTTTTTGGTGTGCTTGTAACCGAAGGCGTGGCGTCGGTGATGGCGCAAATGGGTACTTCGTCCGATGGGCCGCAAATTTTTATGGACCCGACCGTCGATTTAGGCGTTGTGCTGGCGGCTACGGCCATTCTGATTGTGGCCGGCGCGGTGTCGGGTTACATACCGGCCAAGCGTGCCGTGAATGTGCGTCCCATCGAGGCTTTGCAGTATAAGTAGTTGTGATTGATAGCGCAAAACAAAAGTTGATGTGTTATGTTTGATGTAGATGCTTGGCATGAAATTTGGCTGACCATTACGCGCAACAAATCGCGCAGTCTGCTGACGGCGTTCGGCGTGTTTTGGGGTGTCTTTATGCTGGTGGTCATGGCCGGTTTTGGTATAGGTGTCAAACATGGCATTATGGATGGTATCGAGTATTTCGAGGCTAATTCCACGTTTGTCTTCTCCGACAGAACGTCAGAACCGTACAAGGGATTTCAGCGTGGACGGTCGTGGAATATGACGACAGCCGACTTGGCCGCCGTACGTCATCAGTTTGCTCATAAAATCAAATATTCGAGCGGCGTTTTGTGGGGATATTATTATACTAACAACGTCGTTCGTTCGGACAAATACGGCACATTTCGTGTGATGGGTTTTGAACCCGATTATAACCACATCAATCCGAGTCGTATGTTGCAAGGACGTTTCATCAACGACATCGACATACGCGAGTGCCGCAAAGTGTGTGTGATAGGCAAACGTGTGGCCAACGATTTGTATGCACCTGACGAATCGATTGTAGGGTCGTTGTTGCGCGTCAATGGCGTGTACTATACGGTTGTGGGCGTGTACGAGGCCGTTTCGGACAAAGTGAATTTGTTCGGCGACTCCGAGGAGATGGTTAATGTGCCGTTTACGACCTTGCAACAGACCGGTAATCGTGGCAATACGGTGGATTGTATGGCGTTGGCGGCGAACGAAACGGTAGATGTTGCGCAAATGGAAGAAGAGGTAAAAATGCTGATTAAGGCGCGTAACAATATCTCGCCAACCGACTCTCAAGCGGTGCAAGCGTTTAATGCCAAACAAATTTTCGATTTGTATCGTGCATTGATTATAGGCATCAATGTACTGATTTGGATTGTGGGGCTTGGCACGTTGTTGTCGGGTGTGGTAGGCGTAAGTAATATCATGCTGGTAACCGTGCGCGAGCGTACGCAGGAGATAGGTGTGCGCCGTGCGCTGGGTGCGTCGCCGTGGGTCATCATCAAACAGGTGATGAGCGAAAGCCTTGTGCTGACAACGTTGGCCGGTGTGCTCGGTTTGCTGGCCGGCGTAGGTGTTTTGGCGGTGGTGTCGCAGGTGGTGGCAGCCTCGTCGGGCGATATGCCGTTCAGCGACCCGCAAATATCGTTCACTGTTGCGCTTGTGGCCTTGGCAGTGGTAGTGCTTGCCGGCTTATTCGCGGGTTGGTTGCCTGCGAAGCGCGCATTGCAAATAAAAGCCATCGATGCTTTGCGCGACGAATAATCGGTTGGCTGTGTATGAGTTAGTAAAAAAAGTGTAACTAAAATATTGAATCGGTATGAAAAAAGTAGTGAGAATCATTCTGTTAGTCGTGTTGGGCGTGTTGATTGTAGGCACATTTGTGTTTTTGTGGCAGAAATCGCGTCCTAAAGCGGTCGTTTACGACATTGTGAAACCATCGGTGCAGACCATAGCCAAGAAAACGGTGGCAACGGGCAAAATAGAGCCGCGTAACGAGGTCGAAATCAAACCGCAAATTTCGGGAATCATCTCGGCAATTTATAAAGAAGCCGGCCAAAAGGTAGCTGTTGGCGAAGTCATTGCTTTGATAAAAGTGATACCCGAAATGAGTCAACTCAATAGCGCCGAAGGCCGTATCAATGTGGCAAAAATCGAGCTTGAACGCCTTGAAACACAATATAAACGCGATAAAACGCTGTACGAACAAAAGGTGTTGGCGCGCGAAGACTACGAAACAAGTTTGGCCAACTATCAGAAAGCCAAAGAAGAGTTGCAAAACGCCAACGACAATTACGAAATCATTCGCGACGGTATTTCGCGCCGCTCGGGTTCGTATGGCAATACTCAAATTCGTTCGACCATAGCCGGCACCATCCTCGACATTCCGGTGAAAGTGGGCAATTCGGTCATTCAATCGAACAATTTTAACGACGGCACCACCATTGCCACTATCGCCGATTTGGGCGATATGATTTTCGAAGGTAAAATCGACGAAACCGAAGTCGGTCGCATACGCGAAGGTATGAATATAGTGTTGAGTATCGGTGCATTGCCTGACCATAAGTTTGATGCCGAACTTGAGTACATATCGCCCAAAGGTACTGAAGAAAACGGTGCTGTGATGTTCGAAATGAAAGCTGCCGCACATATTCCCGATAGCGTGATAGTGCGGTCGGGTTATAGCGCCAATGCCGAAATTATTTTGGCACAGCGCAACAACGTGCTGTCTATCCCCGAAAGTTCGGTTGTGTTCGAAAACGACTCGTCGTTTGTGTATGTGCTGAAAAGTGACGAAGGTTCGCCGCAACAGTTTGAACGACAGTTTGTTACGGTTGGCTTATCCGATGGTATCAATATCGAAGTAATATCCGGTGTTACCGATTCGATGCAAGTGCGTGGTTTGCAACGCATAGCCCAATAACCCAAAATGATAGAAGATGAAAAAGAAGATAATAATCGCAGCAATCTGTTTGGTGGCGTCAGGTGTTGGTGCATCGGCACAAGACAAATGGTCGCTGCAGCAATGTATCGAGTTTGCGTTGCAACACAATCTGACGGTACAACAAAAAGCGTTGGAGTGCAATTATCAGGAATTGAACCTGAAAACATCGCAACTCAGTTTTGTGCCCGATTTGAATGCCGGAGTCAATCAAAACTTTTCGTTCGGGCGCGCTACCGGCAACGACAATATCACAACAAGTCAGTCGATGGCCTCGACCGGTTTCTCGGTTTCGACATCAATGCCGATTTTCACCGGTTTGCGCATTACCAATCAGATTAAATCGGATAAACTCAATCTGTTGGCCGCTGTCGAAGATTTGAATAAAGCCAAGGAAGATGTTGCACTTAACGTGACAAGTTATTATTTGAACGTGTTGTACAACAAAGATGTGCTTGCCGTGGCCGAAAATCAGGTGCAGTTGTCGGCGGCACAAGTCGAAAACACGGCTCAAATGGTTGCTAATGGCAAAAAATCGGAAGCCGAATTGTACGAAAATCGTGCACAGTTGGCTACCGATGAGCAACAACGCACCGAGGCTGCCAATGCCGTACAATTAGCCATTCTTACATTGTGTCAGGCCATCAACTATAACGATGTCGCGCTGTTCGATGTAGCCGACTGCGATGTCGATGCATTGTTGAATGCTACGTTCAACCTGTTGGCTTCGCCCGACCATGCGTATCAAGCGTCGCTTGGCATACGTCCTTCTATCAAGGCTGCCGAATTGCGCATCGAAAGTAGTAAACGCGATTTGAAAGTGGCGCAATCGGCCTATTATCCGCAACTCGATTTGCATGCCGGCTACAATACCGGATATTATCACGCTTTTCAGCACGAGAATGCGGCTTTCGGTCGGCAACTTGGCGATAATAGCAGCGAAATGGTAGCCTTATCGTTGTCGATACCGCTATTCGACCGCATGGCCACGCCCAATAGAGTAAAACAGGCGCGCATCAATATTTTGAATCAAGAACTTGCGCTCGAGAACGAAAAACAGACGCTGTTGAAAGAGATTCAGACGGCCTATTACAATGCTGTGGCTGCACGCGATAAGTATTTAGCGGCCGATAAAACGGTGGAGGCATCGCGCGTGGCATTCGAGTTCGAACAAGCCAAATACGAAAACGGCAAATCAACGCCGTTCGATTACAATAATGCGAAAACACGTTACGAATCGGCGCAAACCGAAGCATTACAAGCCAAATACGAATTTATATTTCGCACCAAAATTTTTGATTTTTACAACGGTACCGCCATTTCGTTGTAAATTTGTCGGTAACTAAACAAAAAGTATCCGTTTCGGTGAGGAAACGGATACTTTTTGTTGTGTACTTAACCGAAGTGTTTAGCACAAGCTGACCAAAATGTCGGCGGCTGTTTCGGTAAAGTTGATTTTTTCCTCGCGTGCCAACCAACCAAGTGCGGCATAGAGGTCTTTTTCGCTCAATTTCGTGGCTTTTTTCAAAGCTTTCAACTCTTTTGCACCCTCGTTCAGTGAATTCCAAACGAGACCTGCGTTCAAACCAATTTTCTCTTTCATAACCATAAAAAATTAAAACCAAAAAAATTGTTACTAAAATCCGTTGCAAAGGTACAACATTTTTTTGAAAAATTCAAATTTTTGCGATTTTAACATTTATATAGTTGATTTTTGGCAAAATTGGCTCAAAAAATATGTTTTGTAGCACATTTGTGTTATTCGAATTTAATCGATTTGGCCGGTTGTATTTTAGTGATGATGTACGAAGGCACTATCAGCATTAGTGTGGTGATGCACAATGTAGCGATGTTGATAACGAACCATTGCCAAACATGCAGTTCGACAGGAACAAAATCGACGTAATAGGCAGCCGCATCCAGCGGAATCAGGTGAGTATAGTATTGAATCGCTATCAAGGCAACACCGATAAGATTGCCCCACAACATGCCTTTGCCTATCAGAAATACGGCTTGATAGAGAAATATGTGGCGAATGTTGCTGTTGCGAGCACCCATAGCTTTGAGTATGCCGATAGTGTTGGTGCGTTCGAGAATGATGATGAGCAACCCCGAAATCATGTTGAAACCGGCTACGGCCAGCATCAGTGCTAAAATGACCCACGCATTCATATCTATCATGTCGAGCCATTCGAAAACGCGTGGCACAATTTTTTTGATGTTGCGTGTTTGCAGCAGCGTACCGTCGTTGTCGTAACAAGTGGCTGTGGTAAGGAATACGTCGCGCTCAATGGCATCGATGTGGGCAAAATCATCGACCATCAGTTCTATTTGACTGATTTCGCCGTTGTGCCAATTGTTGAGGCGCTGTATGTGGCGTATGTCGGTTAAAATGAACAACTTGTCAAATTCGGTGAAAGTGGTTGCGTAAATGCCGCATACGGTGAAACGACGCGCACGAATGGGGTCGGTCATGAAGTAGGTGGTGAATTTATCGCCTACGGACAGATGTAACAAACGGGCTTGCGTTTGCGAAATCAGTACGTCGTTGGTGATGATGCTGTCGGATAGGGTAATGGTGTCGCCGGCTACAAGGTGCTCTCTGAAAAATGTCCAATCGAAATGGCTGTCGATGCCTTTGAGAATGATGCCGTCGAAATCAGATCGGGTTTTGACAATGCCCGGCTTGGTGGCAATATGTTGTACATGCGTGATGTGTGGCGTGTGGCGCAAGGCACTATCCAACGCAGCCGATGGGACAAGGGGCAAGGTTTCATAGTTGTTGCCGTTGCCGTAATTTGTTATTTGTATATGCGACCCGAACCCGATGACTTGTCGCCCAACCTCTTGCTTGAATCCGACAACTACGGCTACGGCTATCAGCATCACGGCCAAACCTACGGCAATGCCGGCTGTGGCTATGCGCACGGCAGGACGCGACATACGCCGACCGTCGCTCTCGTCGAAGTGCAATTTGCGTGCTATGAAAAAATTGGTGTGCTGCATATTGATCTTGGCGGTTCACGGTGTGATGAGCCCGTGTTTGACGGCGTATAATGCCAACTCTACGCTGTTGTTGATGCCTATTTTGCGAAAAATGTTGGTTTTGTGTGTTTCTACCGTACGCAAACTGATGTTTTGCTGTTTGGCAATGTTTTTGCAAGTGTATCCCTGACAAATCCATTGAATAATCTCTTTTTCCCGTTCCGAAAACAGTTCGTAGTGTGTTTGTTGTGTAGTCAGTACGGCTTGTATGATTTGATTCACGTCGGCACCGAAATAGGGTTGACCATTGTCTATATTGTCGATAGCTTGCAACAATTCGGCATCGGGCGCGTTTTTGCTGATAAAACCGTCGATGCCGATCTCAAGCAGTTCTTTGATGGTTTGCAGCGAGGTGTCGATCGAGAGAATAAGGATTTTTATATCGGGTTTGTCGGTTTTCAGTTGGCGTGCGATATCGACACCGGAGAGTCCGTCGCCCAAAATGATGTCGAGCAGTATCAGGTCGGGTGTAACATTGGTCAGTAATTGATACAGGGCTGTGGCGTTAGCGGCTTCGCCTATCACCATGTGCGTCGTGCGCTGAATGGCCATTTTAGTGCCAATGCGGAATAGCGGATGGTCGTCAACGATGATGATGTTCATCTCAATGGGATTTTAGCGTGATGACAAATGTGGTGCCCTGTGCCGGCACGCTATGTACGTCGATGCTGCCACCGTTGCGCAGTATCATGTCGCGGCAAATGATGAGGCCTAATCCGGTGCCTTGTTCGCCATCGGTACCGACGGCATTGTGGCGTGTATCGAGGCGAAAAAGACGTTTTTGTGTGTCGGCATCCATGCCGATGCCTGTGTCGCTTACTTCGATACGGCACTCATCGGCGGTGTTGCGGGCTTTCAATACAATGAAACCACCGATGTCGGTAAATTTGATAGCGTTCGATACAAGGTTGCGTAGTACGGTTGTCAGCATATTTTTGTCGGCACGGCAGGTGCAGGTTGTCGGTATCTCGATGTTGAATTGCAATTGTTTGTTGCGCATTTGCAACTGTGTTACTGCTGCTACCGAGTGGGCGACGTCGGCCACTTGGCAGGTGATGGGCATGAAGGCTATACGTCCGGTTTGCAGTTGTGCCCATACTAACAGATTTTTTAGCAAGTCGGCTTCTGCCGTTACCGATGCGTATAACATATCGACCACGGTAGCCACTTCGGCAGGCGATAACTGATTCAGACTTTTGCTCAAGTTCTCGAGTGTACGTCGTTGTGCCAATACGGGATTTTTCAGGTCGTGCGAAATGATGGAGAAAAATTTGTTTTTCAGTGCGTTGGCTTCGGTCAATTCGCGATTGTGTCGTTTGGTTAAACGCGAATAGTAATAAGCCAACACGGCCAATGCCAAACATAGTAAAGCAATGCCGACGATTCCGGCCGTCCATGTGCGTTGCCGTTTGATGGTCGCTTCGTGCATGGCAATGCGGTGTTCTTTGTCTTGTGTGTCGTATTTTACCTGAAAATCAGACAGTTGACTTTGAACCTTTTCGGCAAACATAGTATCTTTCAAGGCTTGCGATTGTTCAAAGTAGTCAAGGGCTAATGCAGGATTGGTTGGCTTGTATAGTTGATACAATTCTTGATACGATTTTTGCAGTACTAACCGATTGCCGATTGTTTCCCCTATTTCGATACTTTTCCCGAAATATTGTGCAGCGTCGTGAGTGTGACCGGTGCGTGCGGCTATACGACCTAATTGTTGGTAGGTGATGGCTTCGGAGGTGCGGTTGCCGGTATTGTGCAGTAGAGGCAACGCCTTGTGCAGTGTTTGTTGGGCTTGTGTGTAATGCTCTTGGGCCAATAGTACCGCACCGAGTTGCGAGAGCCGTATGCCCAAATTGCGTTGCCGTTGTGCTGCGCTGTCGAGCGCTACTGCTTCGGCTGTTACCTGCAAAGCCTCGTCCAAACGTTGTTCGTGCAGATAGACTTCGCCCAACATGCCTAATCGGATGGCCAAGGCGCGCGTGTCGGTTTGCCGACGTTCGATGTCGATAGCACGTTGCAAATAGGTGGCGGCTGTGGCGGTTTGTCCGATTGTCAGGTAAATAGAGGCAAGGTTGCTGAGCGACGAACTAATATTGGACGAATCGCCCGTTTGCTCGTCGATGGCCAAACATTTCAATCGGTACGATAAGGCGGTCTCGTATTGTCCCAAACGCTGATAAGCCGAGCCGAGTGTGGTGTATGCTTCGGCCAACAAATTGAGCGAATCGACCGGTGTATGATCTGTTGCGTCGGTAGCATAGGCTATGGCCGTAGCAAAATCGTTGGCATAGTAGGCGCGTGTGCCCAATGCTGTGGCAATGGTAGCGCGTACATAACTATCGGTGTGTTTGTCGGCATTAAATGTACTGTCCAACCACTCTTCGTCTGTCAAACGACAGATGAGTGCGGCGGCTTGGCGGCGTTGTTCGGCGCCGTGGGCTGTTGTATAGGCATTGTATAGTGTGTCGAGGTCGTTAGGAACTGCGCCCGCAACACAACTTACACCCATCAATATGACAAAACATACCGCTTTTTGCCAAAACTTCATACGGATAATCGTCTTGTGTTTAAGAAATTCAGGCAAAGATACATAAAATTTGGCGTATAGAAGTTGTTTTTGGCTCAATTTCTGAAAAAATACTCCCTTTTGGCTTGATTTTTGTACGCTCAGAAGCATATTTTTTTGGTCAATCACAAGAAATTCCGTATTTTTGCAGTTACTTTCAAAAAAAAACGAACTATGACTGATAAGCAACTGAAATTGGATATGCGCTATATGCGTATGGCGCGTATTTGGGCTGAAAATTCCTACTGTACACGTCGTCAAGTGGGGGCGTTGTTGGTGAAGGACAAAATGATTATTTCCGACGGTTACAACGGCACGCCGTCGGGTTTCGAAAATTGCTGCGAAGACGAAAACAATGTGTCGAAACCCTATGTGTTGCACGCCGAAGCCAACGCCATCACCAAAGTGGCGCGTTCCGGCAATAGCAGCGATGGCGCAACCCTCTATGTAACGGCATCGCCCTGTATCGAGTGCGCCAAACTGATAATACAAGCAGGTATCAAACGTGTGGTTTACGGTGAAAATTATCGCATCATGGACGGACTCGAACTGCTGAAACGCGCCGGTATCGAAGTATTGTTGGTAGAAACTGAAACGCAGAAATAAATACACAAAATCATGAAAAAATATTGGGTGCCTTTGGTTGTGGCAGTGTCCATGGCGGTGGGCGTGATTATCGGTGGCGTGTACACCATACGGCACAAAGTTCTTACCGATTACGAACAGTTGGCCGGCTTTAATGTCTCGTCGGGTAACAAAATTGTCGATATGTTACGCCTCATCGACAATATGTATGTCGATTCCGTTCGTTCCGACAGCATCAGCGAAGCCATCGTGCCGCTTATTGTCAAACAACTCGACCCGCATTCGGCCTACATTCCGGCTGCCGATTTGGCGTCGGTGAACGAACAACTTGAGGGTACGTTTAGCGGTATCGGCGTGCAATTCTCGTTGCAGAACGATACCGTGTATGTGGTCGATGTCATTGCCGGCGGGCCGTCCGAGCGTGCCGGTTTGCTCGATGGCGACCGCATTGTAGAAGTGAATGATACGGCGTTTGTGGGGAAACAACTCACCAACGAGAAAGTAATGAAAAAACTGCGTGGCCCGAAAAACTCGAAAGTGCGCGTGGGAATTGTGCGACGCAACACGTCCGACCTATTGCATTTCGACATCACGCGCGGCGACATCCCGGTACATAGCGTCGATGCGGCCTATATGATTACGCCCGAAACGGGTTATATCGCGGTCAATAAGTTCGGTGCCAACACCTATAACGAGTTTCTGACAGCATTGGCCAAATTGCAAAAAGCGCATGCACGCAATGTGATTGTCGATTTGCGTGGCAATGTCGGTGGCTATATGAATGCGGCGTTGGATATGTTGAACGAATTTCTGTCCAAAAACGATTTGATGGTGTATGTCGAAGGTCGCTCGTATCCGCGCGAGGAGTCGCGTGCCAATGGCTACGGTAATGCTCGGAATATGAAAATAGCAGTACTTCTCGACGAATGGTCGGCGTCGGCAAGCGAAATTTTTGCCGGAGCCATTCAGGATAATGACCGCGGTATCATTGTCGGTCGGCGTTCGTTTGGCAAAGGCTTGGTACAAAACCAATTTGGATTTGCCGATGGGTCGGCCGTGCGGCTCACTGTGGCGCGTTACTACACACCGTCGGGACGTTGTATTCAGAAACCCTACGAACGCGGTAATGCCGAAGACTACGAAACCGATTTGCTCAATCGCTATCTGCATGGCGAATTTTTTTCGCAGGACAGCATTCATCAGTCCGATACGGCGATTTATCGCACCAAAGGCGGTCGCGAAGTGCATGGTGGCGGAGGCATCATGCCGGATATATTCGTGCCGCGCGATACGACAGGCGTTTCGCCTTATTTCAATCGCTTGGTCAATGGGGCATACCTCTATCGGTTTGCGCTCGACTATTCGGAACGACAGCGCACGCACTTGGCAACATTCAACGATTGGAAATCGCTGGTGGCATATCTGCAACAGCAAAATCTGTACGACCAAGTGATAGAATATGCTGCCAAGAATGGCGTGTCGGGCAGCGAAACCGACAAACAAGTGTCGCGTACACTGATTTTGCGACATGTTACATCGTACATTGTGCGCAACATGCTCGGCGATGAGGGATTCTTCCCGTATATCAATTCGTATGACACGATGGTGGACCGCGCTGTGCAAGAACTCGAAAAATAACAAAAGGAATAGACCTATGTTGTGGCTCAATATAGTATTGTTGATAGTCGGTTTTGTGGTGCTGATTTTGGGTGCCGATTGGTTGGTGAACGGTGCTTCGGGCTTGGCTAAACGTCTCAATGTTCCCGATTTGGTCATTGGTTTGACGGTGGTGGCTTTCGGTACATCGGCGCCGGAGTTGGTGGTCAATATCATGGCTGCCATCGAAGGGTCGAGCGAAATAGCGTTAACCAATATTTTAGGCAGTAACATTATCAATGTGTTGGTTATTTTAGGATTATCGGCTGCTATCTGTCCTATTGCATCGCAACGTAGTGCACGCCGTTTCGACATCCCGTTGAGTGTGCTGGCCGGTGTGGCGGTGTTGATTTTTGGGACGGAGTGTTTCGGATGGTGTGGCGACGGGTCGGCACCGCAAATATCGCGTCTCGATGGCGTGCTGCTGTTGGTTGTTTTTGCCATGTTTATGGGACATTCTGTTGTGATGGCGCGCCGTGGCGACAATCAGTCGGAGTCGTTCAGCCCGATGCCTGTATGGAAAGCGTTGATGCTGATGGTAGTCGGTATTGGCGGGTTGGTACTTGGTGGCGAACTTATTGTGCGCAATGCAGTAGCCATGGCGGCGGCGTGGGGCGTGTCGCAAGCGGTCATCGGTGTTACGATAGTGGCGTTGGGTACGTCGCTGCCCGAGTTGGCAATGTCGGCAGTGGCTGCCGTGCGCAAAAACACCGATTTGGCTATCGGAAATGTCATTGGATCCAATATTTTCAATGTATTTTTTGTGTTGGGAACAAGTGCCGTTATTCGGCCGTTGCCGTCATATCCCCATCTGATTGTTGATGCTTCGGTGGCTGCCGGTTGTTGCGCTTTGGTGTGGTTGTTCGTCGGCATAGGCAAACAACATCGGGTTGAACGTTGGCAGGGTGGCGTGCTATTGTTGTGCTATGCGGTTTATCTGACATGGCTTTTGCTGACGATTTGAATGTGTAATACATTGATAATAAACGATTTAGTTGTATATATCGAAACGCATATTCTGCCTTTGTACGATGCGTTCGACCATGGACACAATCGCGACCATGTGTGTCGTGTTATAGCCGAAAGTCTTGAATTGGCCGACCATTACGATGTCGATGTTAACCAAGT
Source organism: Paludibacteraceae bacterium (assembly GCA_051878315.1). Taxonomy (GTDB): domain Bacteria; phylum Bacteroidota; class Bacteroidia; order Bacteroidales; family Paludibacteraceae; genus W0P28-013. The sequence continues at coordinate 46,822 of JBJEJW010000042.1, forward strand.
GTACACCATTGCGGCGTATCACGATGCCGGTTTGGCGCGTGGGCGCGATTTGCATCACATCTATTCGGCCGAACTCCTGCTGGCAGACCGCAATTTGTTGCGTTGGTTCTCGCCCGACGATTTGTGTCGCATGGCGGAGGCGGTTGAAGACCATCGAGCCTCGGGCAAGCATCCGCCACGTAGCATCTATGGCGCCATTGTGGCCGAAGCCGACCGCGACCTTTGTACCGACATTGTGTTGCGACGAACTATACAGTTCGGATTGAAACGTTTTCCTGACCAACCGTTTGAATTTCATTTGCAGCGTACCATCGAGCATCTGCACGAAAAATATGCCGAGGGCGGCTATCTGAAATTGTGGTTGCACAGCCCGAAGAACGAACGCGGCTTAGCCGACTTACGTGCACTTATTGCCAATCCTGCCGAATTGGAACGTCGTTGCCGTGTCATCTATGAGAACATAGACAATAGGAACGAGGAGTGAGAAATAGTTATAGCTTCAAGGGGTAAAGTGCACCCCAAATAAAGACGTCAAACTGTTGTAAATTTTGGAAAATTCTTTCTATAATAGTGTATAAATGAAAGAAAATCCGTAATTTTGCAGAAATTATATAACTGCATAATTTTGCCCCCGTAAACATGAAAGATAACAACAAAAAATATTAATATGACAAAAACAATTACACAATTCAAACGGCTCGCTGCGACGCTGATGTTCGTGGCGGCAATGGTGATGCCCTCCACGGCGTGGGCACAAAACACGATTAATCCTTCAAAGCCTCAAACAGGCGATGGTTCATCGGCAAGTCCTTATCAAATTGGCACTGCTGCCGAGCTTTATTGGTTTGCAGGGCTTGTGAATGGTACTTTGACTGATGGCACAAGCCAAAACACAGCCGCCTGCGCAGTGCTCACGGATGATATTAAGGTGAACGATGACGATTTTTCAGAATTCTTCTCGGACGACCCAATCAATGCAGAATACCGTCTAACTTCCTATCAAAATTCCTGGGTTATTTGGACACCTATAGGTAAGCACGGTAATAATGCATACACAGGCACTTTTGACGGAGACAACCACACCATCAGCGGATTACTTTACGACACCAAAGAATCAGGATATAATAATTCTGAATACGACCAACAAAACAAGGGTCAATGTGCTTTCGGTTTGTTCGGTTATAATAAAGGTACTATTAAAAATGTCGGAGTCATTAATTCCTATTTTAGATGGGATTATGGTAATGCCGGCGGCGTGTGCGGACATAATGATTCAGGAACCATCACTAACAGCTACAACCAAGGCAAAGTCGTAGGAGTACCAGATGATGATGGTGGTGGTTATGGCGGTGTGTGCGGATCGAATAATAACGGAGGCACCATCGAAAACTGCTATAACACAGGCTCAGTTAGCGGACGTAATAATGTCGGCGGCGTGTGCGGATCGAATAATAACGGAGCCACCATCAAGAACAGCTATAACACCGGCTCAGTCAGCGGAACATATGATGTCGGTGGCGTGTGCGGATATAATACAGGAAGCATCACAAACTGCTATAACACCGGCTCAGTCAGCGGAAGTGGTGATACAGTCGGCGGCGTGTGCGGATGGAATGCAAGTAGTATAGGCATTGCTAACTGCTATAACATTGGTGTAGTCAGAGATGGCGAGGGTCGCGGCGTGTGCGGATTTACTACGCCTGAAGCTATCGCTAACTGCTATTACCTTAGCGGCACAGCTACATGCGCTATTGGCAGCGGCTCAGGTTCAGTTGATGTCAAAACTGCAGACGAGTTTAAGAGCGGTGCGGTGGCATGGCTGCTTGCGCAAGGCTGTACGATAAACAGAATTCCTTGCTCCGGCTCCGCATGGGGACAGCAGATAGGCACTGAGGATTACCCGGTATGTGGTGGAGCTAAGGTTTATCAGGGTACTCCATGTACTGGCGTTTATTCCAATACAGAGGGCGCAACGGGAGAGCATAACTATGTTAACGGAATATGCAATCGGTGTGGCGCATATCAGCCTGCCGTTGAGACAAAAGGAAAATATGACTTCGACGGGGACAGTGAAACAGAGGACGTAGTTTACGAGATCAGCAACGCAGGACAGCTTTATTGGTTTGCCGATAAGGTAAATAACGATAATGAAAACTTTGGAAGTGCAAACGCTATTCTCACGGATAATATCACCGTGAACGATGGCGTTCTGGACGCAAAGGGAAATCTTGTAAGCGATACAAGCGGTTTCAGAAGCTGGACGCCTATTGGTGGGTACTACAATAGCACTAATGTTAATTATACCGGCACATTTGACGGAAATAACTATTCCATCAGCGGACTGTATTACAATGAGGAAATTACAAACGATGAGTTGATTTTATTCACTGGCGGTTTGTTCGGCAGAAACTTTGGGACAATAAAAAATGTCAACATTAAAGATTCCTATTTTGGAATGGAATTTGATGGTCAGTATTATGTGTTAGGAGCCATAAGTGGTTTTAATTGTGGCACAATTGAAAATTGTTATAACGCAGGTGCAGTTTCCTTGTCGGGAACCGTCTCTGACGGCTTTGGTACTATCGGTGGTATATGTGGATATAACGGCGGCGCAGGCATAATCAAAAACTGCAATAACGCAGGCAAAGTTTCTTCAACGATTGATAGTCCAAATGCTTATGTTGGTGGATTGTGTGGCATTAATTACTATACAATCGAAAGCTGCTCTAACGCAGGCGAAGTCAGCGGAATTTATAAGGTCGGCGGCGTGTGCGGAGATAATGAGGAAAATATCAAAAATAGCTTTAATGAAGGCAAAGTCAGTGGAACAGAATATGTCGGCGGCGTGAGCGGATTTAATACTTCTTTAACTGGTGGTGGAAAAGTAGAAATTACCAACTGCTATAACACAGGCGAAGTCATCGGAACAGGCTATGGTGTCGGCGGCGTGAGCGGGTATAATGAAGGCGCAGAGTATGGAGAAACATCAACAATTACAAATTGTTATAACACCGGCGATGTCAGCGGTGCATCTGGTGTCGGCGGCATTATTGGAGGTAATTACAGGTCATCACCGTTAGAAGTTTCAAACTGCTATTACCTTGACACTACAAAAAGCGACAGCAGAGCAACAAGCAAAACCGAAGCCGAGTTTGCAAGCGGCGAGGTCTGCTATCTGTTAAACGGCAGTTCATCAACAAACCCTGTCTGGTATCAGAACATTGACCTTGAAGATGCGGCAGCAGACGCATATCCTCTCCTTGACAGCGGTCACGGAACGGTATATAGGTGTACTCCGTGTACGGGTGTTTATTCTAATGCAGCAGCGAGAGAACACGTTCTTCCCGATGAATATGACAACGGTTTCAAAAAATGTTCGGTTTGCGGAGCTATAATATATGAGCCTGCAAAACCTGTCAGTGAAAATCATCATTCAGAACTTAACGATGCGTATTCCGGATATTATGCGATCGAGAATGCAGGTCAGCTTTACTGGTTTGCAGCACTTGTAAGCGGTGCGCTTGATGACGTGGAAAGGAACAAATCTGCAAATGCAGTCCTTACAGCTGATATTGTTGTTAACAGCGGTTTGGAAGATAAGGATGGCTTGCTGGATTCCCTTGAATATGATGAGGAAACCGGAAAAGTAACAAACGGCGAAAGCTTCATAAGCTGGACACGTATCGGATTGTTTATGATAGGCGGGTATTCCGGCATATTTGACGGAAATGACAAGACCATCAGCGGTTTGTATTTCGATGACTCAAACACATCTTTTGTCGGATTATTCGGTCATTTAAAAGGCACCGTAAAAAATGTCGGCGTTGTTGATTCCTATTTCAATGGTAATTCTGCGGTCGGCGGCGTGTGCGGATATAATGATGGCGGCACGATCCAAAACTGCTATAACACCGCCACAGTCAAAGGAACATCTTATGTCGGCGGCTTGTGCGGAAATAATGGTACAGGTACGATCACAAATTGCTATAATACAGGAGCAGTCAGCGGAACAAGTACTGTTGGCGGCTTGTGCGGAATAAATAGCGGCACGATCACAAACTGCTATTATCTTGACAGCGAAGAAACAGACTCCTTTGACGGCACAACATTCAAAACCGAAGACGAGTTTGCAAGCGGCGAGGTATGCTATCTGCTCAACGGTTCATCGCCATACGGCGCATGGGGACAAACACTCTCCGGTACAGGCAAGCAGGATTATCCTATTCTTGGTGGTATTCCTGTCTATTACAGAGACGAAGTTTATACCAATACTTGTGGTACTCTGATAGAAGGTACTCAAATAATTACCGCATCAAGCAGCCCGCTTATATGGTACGAGTTTACGCCAACGGAAAGC
>JBJEJW010000043.1:0-50027 GCA_051878315.1 Paludibacteraceae bacterium
ACAATGCCACCAAGGCATTCATCTACAACCTGAGCAAATCGCTGTGGTACGAGTTCAAGCCAAAAGGTGTGGGCATCACGGTGATGACTCCGGGTGCTGTCGATACGGCATTGTTCGGCCTGAGCGACTATTGGCGTCGTGTGGCCGTCAATCTGACCGTGAGCATTCCGCCCGAGAAATTGGTACGGCGTGCGCTGAAAAAAATGTTCAAAAAGAAAAAGACGGACATGCCGGGCGTCATCAACCACATGGTGTTGCCGCTGCTGAAACATCTGCCCGACTGGGCCGTATTCTTGACTATGAAATACATCGGGAAATTCCAAAAATAACAAACCATGTTGTTACTTCAAGACATCACGCCGCCTACTATTTTGCCAGCAGATTCGCTGCGACAAGTTACCGAAACCATCATTCAAAAGGTACAAGAAGACCCCAACGCTTTTTGGACGCAACTATTGCACGATGCCATAACGTTCGGCATAAAAGTGGTTATTGCACTGATTATCTATGTGATAGGCGCATGGATTATAAAACGGATAAAAAAACTGCTGCTCCGCATTTTCGAACGCCGCCACACCGAACGCACATTAGCCTCGTTCGTATCGTCAACAGTATCCATCTCACTCACCGTTTTGCTGGTAATCATTACTGTAAGCACGTTGGGAGTCGATACCACATCGCTGGCCGCGCTCTTGGCTGCCGGCGGCATGGCCATCGGTATGGCTATGAGTGGCACGGTGCAAAACTTTGCAGGCGGCATTATGCTGTTGATTTTCAAACCATTCAAAGTGGGCGATTTTATCACGGCACAAGGATTCAGCGGCACAGTAACCGATGTCAGCATCGTCAGTACAAAAATCGTCAGTACCGATAATCATGTCGTGATTATTCCGAACGGTACCTTGTCAAATGGCAACATCGACAACTACTCGGCCAACCCGTTACGACGCGTCGATGTGGAGATTTCGGTTGCTTACGGCACCGATGCCGACCGTTGCATCGAAACTATTTTGAACATCATACGCTGCGACACTCGCATCATTGATGCACAGACACCCGGAGCTGCCGACCCGTTCGTGGCTCTCTCGGCCCTCAACTCCAGCGACATCACGTTCATCGTCCGCGTATGGGCGCGCACTACCGACTATTGGAACGTGCGTTTCGATCTGACAAAAGCGCTATACACCCAACTGCCGCAACAAGGCTTCGAATTTGCCTATCCGCACATGGATGTTACACTTACAAAAAGTTGATTATCAAAATGTTTGCACTTGTTACAGGAGCCTCATCGGGCATGGGCATACACTACGCCACGCAATTAGCGCGCGACTATCACTACGACCTATTGCTCGTCAGCAATCAGGCGAAAGAGTTGCACGATATAGCCACGCAGTTGACTGCCGATTATCATATCACAGCCATCGACTATTGCGCCGATTTAGCCGAACAAGATGCCGCCGAGCAGTTGTTCGAGTTTGCGAAACAGCGGCAAATCGAAGTCGAAGTGCTGATAAACAACGCCGGCATACTCATTTTTCGCGAATTGGCACAAACGCCTATGCCCAAATTGCAAACACTGCTGATGTTGCACATGGTTACACTCACCAAACTATGCAAACTCTTTGGCGAAGAGATGTGCCAACGTCGCCACGGCTACGTTCTGAACATGAGTTCGATGACCGCATGGATGACCATGCCCGGCATACAATGCTACAACGCCAGCAAAGCGTATGTACTCAATTTCTCAAAGGCTTTGTGGTACGAATACAAACGCTACGGCGTGCATGTGCTGGCCGTTACGCCGGGTACAATTAACACGCCACTGTTCGATCTGCCCGACAATATGCGTCGTCTGCTTTTAGCTGTCGGCATTTCGATGCAGCCCGAAACCTTGGTACACCGCGCACTGAAAAAATTGTTCCGAAGTTGGAAAAAACGCTCGATGCCGGGAGCGTGGAACTATATCATCGTACCGATTATCAGCCATTTGCCCGATTGGTTCGTATTTGCAGCGATGAAACGGCTGCCCCAATTCAGCCACTAACACCCCCAAAAAAAGCCTTTCGGATTTCACAACCCAAAAGGCTCCCTTTCAATTTTTAATTTTGGACAACAATCGTTCTTTATCGAACGATTTTTTGCAGTTGGTCATTGCACTTCACAATATAAACGCCTTTCGGCCAATTAGTTGTACATATAATCGTCTCGGTTGTGGTCAGCACACGAGTCCCCGAAATCGTATAGATTTCAATCGGTGCAATCGCATTGACCACCTCGATATAATCAGCCTGCATACAAATCACCAATGTGGGCGCCTCAACTTGGTCGGGTAAAGCTACTGTCGCGCCGCCCTTGCGTACCTGCAACCCATCTAAGCAGAAATAGGCCGGCGTATTCATAAAACCATAATTGACATCGCTTGAGGCCATCGTAAAGGCCAGACCTGACACGTTGCCCAACACGCTCAAATCAACCCATTCCCATTGTGTATTGACTTTCCATTCCGACTCATTCGACGAACGGTAATCGGCCAAATAAACTACTACATCCTGCTTGGAGTCGTCAATTTCCCAATTCTCATCCAACGCATGAATTTTCAATACCAGCGTATCGCCTTGACCAAACTTTTTGGCAATAGCATCGCCATTCTGTATCGAATGATACGTTTGAGCGTCGTTGCAAACATACATACCAACCGCCTCATAAGTGTTGCCATCGTTGAAAAGCATCATATTGGAACTCGGTTCGCCATTTTCATTAGTCCATGTATAATACTCGGAATAATAGCCCACCAGATAAGGTGTACCCAAACCGGCGACTCCGCCTTTGGCCATACAGCCAAACGCATTCAACGTGTCGGACGACACACGTGCCACAGTGAAACCTTCCCACGATGTTCCGCCGTAACTACTCAAGCTCGGCAAATGCGAAAACATAAAATTCTGCACCTCAAAATAGGTATAATCGGCAGCATTATACGTTTCCGTCCACACATCGTTAGTACCAAAAACAAAAGTTTCAGGATTGCTCGGTTTGGACAAATCCAACGTAATAGTTTCAGCAGCCTGTGCCGCCAACAAACAAGCAGCCAGCGAAAACGCTGTACAAAAGATAAATTTTCTGTTCATGTGTTTTGATTTTATTGGTTTAACAACAAAAATAACTCCACAATCGTACCTACCCAATTGTCAGTTACTTTCGAGGCCTGCCCAGAAACGACAAAACAATCGACTCCAAGCAAGCAAAAACAGGCCGTATATGAACGAAACCGTCGGGGAGAACACACTCTCCCTTATGAACTTCGACGCTCTATTCCTCGAAAGCGCGATGACAACATATTTGGCAGGTCTTCTGACTCGTTCCCGATTCACACGCCTTCCCATCCTCACACAAGAAGCAGGACAGTGGCAAAAGTTTTGCGCAAATCGTTTAATTAGAACTCACAGCAGCGGGTCTGTTCAGGATTTTCACCTGATTCCCTATTCTTCCGTGACGCGAACACGACACGGAAACCAAACATTGCATATTAACGTTGCAAAGATACAATATTTTTTATTAACTCCAACGGATTTATCCGTTTTTTTCACACCGACACATCATTTGCACGCTACCACAAAACGGTCGCACCCAAATGAATCGCGTAACACCGACACCTTGTCAAACCCTTTCGTCTGCAATAGTTGCATCGTCTCGGCACCAAACCGATGATTGATTTCTAAAAACAAACCACCACCGCCGACCAAATGCAGCAAGGCAAAATCGGCAATGGCGCGATAAAACAAAAGCGGGTCGTCGTCGGGGACGAACAACGCCAATGCGGGCTCGTAATCCAGCACATTGGCCGACATCGACACACGCTCCGATTCGGTTACATACGGTGGATTGCTCACAATGGCATCGAACATAGGCGCATCAGTCGGCACATCGTGCAAAATATCTACCCGACAAAAATCCACGGCTACGCCCTGCCGTTGAGCATTGTCGGCAGCCACAACCAGAGCATCGGGCGAAACATCGTAGGCCGTGATATGCGCCTGCGGCAAACATTTAGCCAACGCAACAGCAATACAACCACTGCCCGTACCAATATCCAAAATGTCGGCCGTTGCAGACACGTGGTGTTGAACCAACGACACAAGTTGCGCCGTTTCGGGACGCGGAATCAACACGCGTCCATCCACGCCGAACGTCATATCGCAAAACTCTGTCTCGCCAAAAATATATTGTATCGGTTCGTAGCGTTTCAGACGCGCCACCGCATCGGCAATCGTTGCCTGCTGTGCGGCAGATAGCGTCAAATCGGTGCGTGTCAGCACATCGACAAGCGACCAGCCCGCTACCCGTTGCAACAACAAACGAACAAGAGCTTTCAGTTCACCCTGCGGATAAAACCCTGAAAGCTCTTTTTCTATTTGTCGGTCTATCGACATGTGTCCGTACGTTATTCGGACAACAACATCGGCATCAACAACATCAGCAAATCTTCGTCGGCCTCGTTTTCGAACGGGAGAATAACACCTGCACGCGAAGGATCGGCCAAAGCCATTATCACATCGCTGCTGCTGATATTATTGAGAATGTCTATCAAAAACGGTGCTTTGAAACCAATTGTTATTTCGTTGCCTTCATATTGGCATACCAAGGTTTCTTCGGCCGAAGTCGAGAAATCGATATCTTGTGCCGAAACCACCACTTTGTTGTTCGAAATGGCCAATTTTATCAGGCCTGTGCCTTGATTAGAGAAGGCAAACACACGTCGTGCGGCATTCATCAACGACACACGGTCGATAATCAGTCGGTACGGATTGTTCTGCGGAATAACGCCGTTGTAGTTCGGGAAACGTCCTTCGATTTGGCGGCAAACCATTGTATAGGTCGGCAAACGGAAAGCGATATTTTTTTGGTCGAACGTTATCTCTACATCGCCGGCCTCTTTGGCGATAACGGCTTTGAGCAGATTTGCCGGTTTTTTGGGAAGAATGAACGATGATTCGATGCCGCTCTTCACCGCCATAGTTTTGAGACGAACGAGTTTGTGTGCGTCGGTGGCCACGAATGTTACATCATCGGGTTTGATGTCGAAGAAAATACCGGTCATTGTCGGGCGCAAATCGTCGTCGGCCGTTGCAAAAACCGCTTTCGATACGCCGTTAGCCAATACCTCGACAGGCATAGTCAACGTTTGTGCATCGTCGCCCAACACCGGCATTTCGGGATATTCGTCGCCACGCAGGCCGATAAAGTTGTAATTACCATTGGCGGTTTTGACCACTACGGCCAAATTTTCTTCGTCAATGTCGAACTGCAACGGTTGCTCGGCAAATTCTTTGAGCGAATCCATCAACAATTTGGCGTTCACAGCCAAGCAGATGTCGCCCGACGCTTGTTCTACTTCCAGCGACGTTACCAATGTGGTTTCCAAATCGGAGGCAGTCAGCGACAACGTATTTCCCTGCAACTTCAGCAAGAAATTTTCGAGTATAGGCAGCGAACTTTTGGAATTGATAACGCGACCTATCGATTGCAAATGGCTCAACAGAGCCGTACTTGATACGATAAAATTCATATTGGTTGAGTTTTGTTTTGATTATTCGGCTTTGTAACTTGCAAAGTTACGAAACAATTTTGTAAAATCCCAATTTTAAGCGCATTTTTTTGTGTGCCTTGCCAAAATATTATTCAGCATCGGATTCAAAAACGATGTTGGCCTTGCAACACGACCGTCCCGACGGCAATTTTATATCGAACCGGAAAGTGCTGTCGTTCTTGGAATCGCGCAAAATGTTCACTTGTTCGCCAAAGACGGCTTCGTGCAGATAGTTAATATCGAACGCCGCGATGTGTCGATGGTCAAAGTGCTGCAAATCGAGCGTATCGAGCATCCATTGCACATACTTCATGCTGTTGGTGTGTGCGTTGAAATCGATGTCGCTGTAACGCACGGTATGTGTGGCTGCGAGTTCGCCATGAATATCGTCCACGCGTTGCGGTTGCGGCACGGTAACCGCCTGATTGACGATAAAAGGCGTCATATCGACCATTTGCAGCAAATCGATAGGCCGACGTGTTTCAAAATTGATGACCGACCACAACGAGGAGGCTTGTGCAATGATGCCACCATCGGCCGCGGCAATGCGGAAATTACGTTGCGTTACCAGACGGCCGCAACTGCTCACCCAAGTTTCGACGGAGATATGTTCGTCAACCAGCGGCAAGCGTTCCAATTCGATGTGCAGGCGCGACAGCACCCATGCCAAGCCGCGTTGGTGCAACTGTTCGAGTCCCACGCCAAGTTGTTCTGCAGCCAATCCGGCCGTATTCAGTATGCAACTGCCAAAAGCCGGCAGCGATTGGTGGCGGGTAATATCGACCTCTTGAGCCGCCACATGAAATTCGTATCGATAAGGAAGCATATTCGCAAACGTTTTCTAAATTAAGCCTTGTTTTGACGACGGCGCAGCAACGCCGGAAGCGACTGTTGCGCCCACGCACAAGTATCGCGACGCGACAACAACCACCACACCAACAAAGTGCCTACCACACCAACCACTGCACCGGCACAAACATCTTCGGCAAAATGCTGCGACAGATAGATGCGCGACCAACCGCCAATGACCGCCAATGCAAAAAACAGCAACGCCGTCCAAGGTTTTTTGTTGCAAATCAACGTCAGACTGAGCATGAGCGAAAATGCCGCCGCAGTGTGTCCCGAAGGGAAACTATTGACCGCGTGCAACACAACACCATCGACCTGATGCAACGCTACATCAGGGAGATTTGCCGCAAAAAAGGAACTCGGGCGTGGCGCACCGACCAACACTTTTATCGGATAGACCAACAACGCCGTAGCACCCTGCGCCAACAGCACGAACAGAGCAGCACCTACTTTGTAGAACAACAAACCGGCCGCTACAACAAACGGCACGGTCGCACCAAGTTCGGTGGCATATTTGAAAAACACGTCCTGCGCAGCAACCATCGTCGGCGAAAAATGTGTCAAGTAGCCCAACGTCAGCATTTGGTGCAACTCGGCCTGCCCCGTACACAGGATGACCGCCAACAGAGCGACAACAAACACCGTCCAGCAGGATAGAAATATGATTAACGCGCGTTTCATTTGCCCAATTCAAATGTGTGCGTGCCAATTAAATGACCATCGACAAAAATATCCACACGATAGACACCGGCCTGCAACACTTCGCCTACCGTCCAATACATTGTAATGGGTAATTCTTCGCCGCCGTATTCGATGGTACGTTTGCTCGAATAGGCGATGTCGCGATTTTCGTAGCGGAATACATCGCTATTTTTTTTCTGCAACACCACATCGTCGGGAGTCAGTATGCGCAAATAGACAACTTTGTTACCCGGTTCGGCTGTATTGTTTTTGGCTATCACAAAATCGAACTGCATGAGTGCGATTTTCGAAAGGCGCGTCGTCTTTTTTTCGCGTTGGTTGAGTGTGGTGACGGTAATGTTACGCGCATCCAATTGTGCCGCTATCGACACTTTTTCGGTGAGCATCTGTTTTTCGACCGCAAGTTGTTCGGCAGTTTTCGATGCTTCGACATATTTTTTTGTAACGACTTCATTTTCAGCCACGAGTTTGGTATTGACGGTATTGAGCGAATCGACTTGCGCAATGTAGTAAACCAACACCTTGCGCACCGATGCGAGTTCCTTTTTGAGTTCGGCGATGCGACGTGCGTTGGTGGCTTTGACGGTACGCAACTCCTCCAACAACAGTTGCACGCGCGTCTGTTCCTGATTGAGACGTTGCAGCAACGAATCGTTGTCCGTTTTGTACGAGTAGCCTTCCAATTCGAGCGACAAATCCTGATATTCGGCCTCGAGTTGTTCTTTTTCGTAAGTCATTTGCTCCACCATCTCGGCCATTTCGGTTTCGGTAACGACCGATTTGTGCCAAAAATAGGCTACGGCTGCCGCCATGCCAAGCAACGCCACAACGGCCACTGCTATCCACGCTGTTTTCGAACTGTTTGTGTTTGCCATAAGTCGTAATTTTTGCGCAAAGATACTATTTTTTTACGACAAAAGCAGGAAACAACTGCGTATTTCCCACTTTTGACTTATTTATATTGATGTTCGACTATTTGTTGACCACGATTTTGGCCACATGGGTTTTGCCTTCGGCCTGCAATTTGAACAGATACATACCGTTAGCCAAGTCGCCGAGTGCCAGCGCCTCGCCCGACGCTACCGTGCCTTGCAACAACACCTGCCCCGACAACGACACAACGGCATAGTGCATTGTGGGCACTTCGGTGGTGATGGTTACAAAGTCGGTAACCGGATTGGGAGCAATGGCGATTTCGCGAAATGTTACAGTCTGTATGGGAGTTTCGCCGCTGTACCACGCTTCGCCTTTTTTGTTGCCCCAAATGTATTCCGCCAACTCGGGATGGTCGATAAACGGATTGCGATTTTTCTGTTTGGCGTAAACCGCATCATTACGCCTTGTTTCTTTTTCGGAAACCTCGTCATTGCGATGCCACTTCATAAACAAAGCCACACCATACGCATCTAAACCGCTATTACTGCCAAATGTTTTGCCCCAACTTGAGCATTTGTCGGCATAACAAGTTGCCATATAAAAATAGGTGCGTGCAAAATCGCCTTTATACTCATCGACCGGTTCGAACACTGTACCACGACTTGTATAACCGGAGAATGTACTATTACCCAATCGGCCGAGTGCTTTGCCACCAAGCGACGTACCACCTGAGCATTCGCCATATTCGTAATTACTACGCTGCCCGTTCACTTTTCCATCTGTCGGATAAACATGAAACGCATCGGCTTTCATGGGGCTTGCTTCATTAAACCAACTCTGCGGCACAGAATGTTCGCGGTTGTAGCAATCACACACCGAGGAATAATTGCCGCATTTGTTTGTAGTTGCAAAATTGCAGGTGCTGTACATATCCCAAATTTTACCATCATCGGTAATATCGCTGGTGGAATAAACATTCCATAATCCATCGTAACCAACATTCACATGATTGGTAATGATATTGAACAATGCTTGGCGTAGGGTTTCGCCGGTTTTTCCCTCGGCTTCAGCATAGTAGCCGGCCGGTGCTTCGGCATACATCGCTACTGCAACAAACAGCGACAAGAATAGAACTGATTTTTTCATGATATTTTTGTTTTTAGGTGTTTTTATAAAGCAATTTTCAGTGTACGCTGTCCGCCATCGGTTTGTACACGCACGAGGTACAATTCGCTCGGCAATACGAATGTTTCGGTGTCGCCCTCGGCCGTGCGTTGTTCCACAATGCGGCCGACCGTGTCGTAAACAACGAGAGATACACCGGGATGAAGATTAATCACATACAGCATTTGATCGGTCGTATAATAAACCAAACCATTTACGCTATTGTAATCAATGGCGGTCGCTACGTCCGCTTTCAATGTCGTAACGGCAATATCCTCCGATACGCCTACACCATCCGGCGTTACATTATAATAATAATCAGTGTTCGGTTCAAGACCTACCACCGTGTAACTCTGCACATTACCAACCTGTTTGGGATAACCATCGAGCGAAGTGTTGGTAATGGTTTCTCCTCCACCAAGCACTTTGACATTATTTACATTGACACGTTTCCCGCTTTCCAACGATTCAATCACGACACTGACAGACGTATTTTCGGCAGCGGCTTCGACAGACAGCACATAGTCGGCAAACGAGCTCGTTAACGTAAATGTCTGCGACACAGAACCTGCGGTTATTTTCATCTGGGTACCTGCATCAGTGTTATAATATTGCGCATTGACCACAACAGAGCCGCCTTTCGACAAATCAAGGTTGTTATACGTCAGAGAACCGACCTTTGAACCGGAACCTAAACGCACACAGTCTTCAATATCGTAATACACGCCGCCACCTGTTGTAGCGGTTGTTTTTTGATCGCACGCGTCTTCGAGCAAGGTTACTTCGGTAACGCCGGTCACTTGCTGAGTGAACACGTCCAACGTATAATTTGACACGCCGGCATTCGTCCAATTGGCTGTGAAACTGTTTTTGGTAACGTTCGTAGCGTCCAATGCGCTGAACGAACAACTGCCCGTAAGCGGTACATTCACGGTAGCAAAATCGGCACTCGACACCACCAGCGTGGCCGTATGTGTGCCAAGCGCGGTCGGTTGGTACGACACCGTTACGAATTTACCGGCATTGACCTCGCCGGCCGTTGCCGATGTTACCGACACAGCAAACATGGCCGCGTGTGTACCCGAAATCGACAAACTGACATTCGACGACAGATTAGTACCTTTCAGTTCGACCGTTTGGCTGTATTTGTCCGCCACATTATCGGCCACAAACAACAACCCGTCGGTCGTAGGCGACACTAAAGCCGCTTCGCATTTCCCGGTCAATGTTACGACTACGGCTTCCGTTTCTGCACTACCGATAGTCAGCGTAGCGGTGTGGCTGCCCAGACTTGTCGGCTTGTACGACACGGTAACCGCTGTTCCCGCCAAAGCAGTTGCGCTTGTAATGTTTGCCGGGTTTACGGAAAACAACGCCGCATCTGTGCCGCTAATAGTAAGCGACAAATTTTTTGTCAGCAGCACACCTTTGACGGTAAGCGATTTAGAAATCGTTTCATTGATATTGGCAGAACCGACTTCAAAAGTAGAAGCGGATTGCGGTGCAATAATCGTCGGGTCGGTCAAAGCACATGTACACCCCGATAAATCGAGCGTTTCAGCATAATCTTGTGAATAGGTCGAAAGTATTTTCGACAAATCCAGCGTTGTGCCTTTTCGGTCGCCCCAAATATATTCCGCCAAGCAGGGATAATCGACAAATGGGTTGCGGTTTTTTTGACACGCGAACACAGCATCATTACGCAACGTCTCTTTTTCCGAAACAGGATCATTACGATGCCACTTAAGCAACATCGTTGCCACGGACGACACGAAACCATTGTTGCCACTGCCAAACATACCACCACTCCACGAGGAACATTTATCGGCATAACGCGTAGCCATATAAAAGTAAATTCGCGCAATGTCTCCCTTAAATTCGTCCACAGGCTCGAAAGCCACATTATTGCTGCGCCAACCCAACGCGTGAGAATCACCGCATACGGGTGAACTATGATCACTTACTTCGCCATAAGGCAAGTTACCGCGAAAGTTATTTACACGGGCATCGGTAGGCAACACATGATACAAATCACTTTTCATAGGACTTGCTTCACCAAACCAGCTTTGCGGAACCGTATGTTCTTTATTCCAGCAGTCGCACACGTTTTTTTGACTACAATTGGCATCGCTGAACGAAAATTCACATGTGGAATAAATGTCCCATACTCGATCCGGATTATCAATACGCGCATCAATGGACGGATAGTATTCTTCCAAATTATCGTAAGATATAACCGTATGGCCATCAATTATCGCCATAAGGGCTTTGCGCAACTCATCGTCCGACTTGCCGTTGGCCGAAGAGTAATATGTTTCAGACGGCTGTGCACACAAAGTAGCAGCCACGATCAACAACGCAGAAAACCAACTAATTCTTTTCATGATATTCAGATGTTTGTGTTTTTATTTCGTAACAATAACTTTTTGCACGGTTTGTGCCGTTCTGACAATGTAGATGCCGCACAAGGAGCCGTTGGCGACTGTTACATCGCGCCCGACAAGGTCGTAAATGCGACACGCTACACTGCACTCGATGCGGCCGTCGCGCGCCACACACACGGGCATATCGGCTGTCGGCACAGCGATAGAGGTTGATGGGGTTAGCGTTACCTTAATTTCGTCGCTCGGTTCGCCACCTTGCGGCGTAACGGTGTAATATATCGGGACATCGTCGCTAACCGAGGCTACCACATCGTACGACAAACCACCGACCGACAACGGGAAACCATCGAGCGACACTTTCACAATGGCCGTACCGCCGGCTTTCAGTTGCAGATTAGCAATGTTTACGCGTTTCCCCGTTGTGCCTTGCGACAGCACAATTGATGTGGCCGATGTAGCCGGAATAGTAATGGTATAGTCGGCAAAACTACTTGTTAATGTGATAGTTTCCAGTAAGTTATCGCCAACTGTAACTGCAAGTGTCGATTGGTCGCTGCCGTAGGCTTTGGCATTCACTACAAGGGTTGCACCACGTGTCATATCGATGTCGGAAATAGTGAGCGTACCATCGCCACTGCCGGTACCCAACCGCAACGAGCCGTCCTCGTCGTAAGTTTTGCCGGATGTACTCAAATGTGCATTATCCGCCACCGAAGTCGATGATAAGGCTTTCTCGTCGATGATGACCGTTTCGGCTACACCGCGTTCCTCGCGCCGATAGACATCGAGCGAATAACTTTCGACACCGCCATTTACCCAATTGGCCGTGAAACCTTCGGCCGTAACATTGGTGGCAGGCAAAGCGTGGAATCCGCACACAGCCGTCAGATTAACGGTGGTATTGCGTGCCAATTCGCTACCCGAAATAACGAGTTGCGCCGTGGCTTGGCCGAGTTGCGAAGGCGTAAATTCCACGACTAATTCGACGCCGTTCAACGCCTGTTCGGCAGTAAGAGCAGTCGGCGATACTTCAAATTCATCTGCCTGACTGCCAACAAGTTGAACTGACAAATCACGAGTAAGCAGCACGCCTTTCACGACAATGGTTTTGGTAATGGTTTCGCCAACGCCGGCCGTGCCGAAATCGATTGACGAGCCATTGCGCGGTGCCGTGATTGTCGGTTCGGTAATTTCGCTGTTACAACCGCATTTATCGGCTTCGGGCAGCGACAAATAGTCGTCGTCGCGCGTAAATTTCAGTTTGGAAAAATCGACCTGTTCGCCCTTGCGGTTGCCCCAAATGTATTCCGCCAAGCAGGGATAATCGATGAACGGATTGCGATTGTGCTGGAAATTATTCACTGCGTCGGCTCGGTCAATTTCCTTAGACGATACCGGATCTTGCCGATGCCATTGTATCAGCACTTCCTGAAACCAAGGTTGAAATACCAAATAATTCTCGTCTTGCATAGCTGTTTTTGCATTGGCATTGCCAACAAAAGATAAATTTTCATAGCACGTTACCATGTAAAAATAAGCGCGGGCAAAATCACCTTTGTATTCATCCTTGGGTTCCCACACCGTAAACGATCCATACGCTGGATTCGTACCAATCAGAAGCGATCCTTCTTGTTGTGTAACATTCACAACTTCTCCTAATGGATAACTACCACGAGCACTATTGGCCTTCGTATCTGACGGGTTTAGATGATAACAATCTTTGTAAGCATCATTATTGTTTCCACCCCACCAACTTTTAGCAAGACTATGTTCTATATTACAACCGCCAACCACCGCTCCTGGGGTTGTAAAATAACGAACCTCATCAGAATACATATCCAAGCAGCGATTGGTAAGCGTATCACGGTCGGAATAATAAAAAATTTCCCAAGTATGCCCCAAGCCGGTGCCATAATCATAGCGTTGGCCGACGCGAATAATGTTATACAATGCAGTTTTTAATGCAGCATCGCTTTTGCCGTCGGCGGCGTTGTAGTAGCCATCGGGCATTTCGTCGGCTATACAGCACAACGAAACAGCTACCGAAAAGAGTAGAATCAGTGTACGTTTCATGGTATATTTAGGTTAAAAGCAACAACGACTTCTGCACTTGCGGTGCAAAAGCCTACAAAGTTACAACTTTATTATCGAGAAAACAAACAATTTAACACTTATTGTACAAATCGTCCATCGATAATACGCCCCGTTTCGTCCACAAACGTACACTGAAAGATTTGTCCGACATTATCTTGCGCCGTTACGACCACTTCGCCGGCGGTAATAGTCAGCGTGTCTGCACCATATTTGAACCAAGCAGTCGCAACGGAATAGGCACGCGCACCTGCAAATTCGTAATGTCCGTTCGGACAGCGGTCGCTGACACTCAACGGCACATACAAATCGAACTGTAACAGCGTGTCGGCATCGGCCGCCCTGAAACGCAACGCATTCAAGCCGACCGCATACGCATCGCCTAAAAATGTCTGTGTTACAGCCGTTGTGGCAAACGTATAGGTTACGGGCGGCGTATCGCCACTGCGGTCTAATATGCCGATGTCGCCGGCAAACCGCACAACGATGTCCTCGTTGCGACTACCGACAAAATGTGCTTCAAGCGTGTAACTATCGTTCGTCTGTTTAATCCACAATTGACCGGTTTCGATAAACACAACTCGCAAGCCTTCGGCAGTGCGTTGTCCTACAAACGTACCTGTGGCATATTGCACACCGTTCTCCTCGTAGAGAGCACCGGGCACAAACGTCGAGGCTTCGCGCGAATCAGACACACTATAACTGCCTGCCGGCACCGACAAATTGCCCTGTGGCACATTCATGTCGATATTAACAAACAAACCTTCGCCCACGAACGCGCCTTCGTTGTCGAGCGACAGACCGCTACCCAGCAATCGCAATACGAAATTGTTCGTCCCGACTTTGTAGGCATCGCCGTAATACAACGCCGTAGCCCGTTCGAAAGTCAAGTCGTAGTCCAACTCGTTGACCACCACTTCGCATGTGGCCGACTGCCGGCCGGCCGTAGCCGTGATGGTACATTTACCGGAATAGACCGCCGTAACCACACCTTTGGACGAAACCACCGCCACCGATTCGTCGCTCGATTGCCATTTGACCGTATTGGCATAGGCCGACGACAAAGGATAGACACGCACTTCGATGGTGTCCTGCTCGCCTACATTCAGCGATAGTGTCGTAGGATTGAGTACGACCGATTCCACAGGATATTCGTCGCACGCTGCGAAGCCCATCAGCAAGGTCAGCAGACAAAGTATGTCAACACATTTTTTCACGCTCACACATTAAAAACGCGGCAATCGCCTGTTTATTGCATTTTATCTGCGCCGCACTATTGCACAGGCTTACCGCCTTGTGTCCATTCCAAAATGCCGCCACGCAAATTGTACACTTCGAAACCGTTATCCGCCAAACGTTGTGCAGCGGCGGCACTGCGTTTGCCCGAACGGCAATAGACAGCCACCGGGCGCGATTTATCCAACCGTTCGATGCTGATGGCCTCGAAATCGGCTGATTTGAAATCAATCAACAACGCGTCGGCAATGTGTCCCTGCTCATATTCGGCCGACGTGCGCACATCGACAAGTTGTACTGTCGAATCGGCTATCAACTGCTCAAACGCATCGGCATCGACGGAAACAAACGTCTGCGCCCTGCATCCGCACAAGCCCATCAGCAGCATCAACGTCATACATTTGATGTATTTCATACACATCTAAAATTTATTATTTATCAGATATTCAGCAATTTGCACAGCATTCAGAGCCGCACCCTTGCGAATTTGGTCGCCCACACACCAAAATGCCAAACCGTTAGGATTGGCTAAATCTTTGCGAATGCGACCGACATACACTGCATCTTTCCCCGACACGAATAATGGCATGGGGTATTCTTTCGCAGCCGGATTGTCCTGCAAAACGATGCCGTCGGCTACGCGAAACGCCTCGCGTACCGCTGCAAGTTCCAACGGTGCTTCGGTTTCGACCCAAATGCTTTCGCTATGAGCGCGCAACGACGGTACACGCACACAAGTGGCACTCACCTGCACATCGGAATGCATGATTTTGCGCGTTTCATTGTACATTTTCATCTCCTCTTTCGTGTAATCATTGTCGGTGAAAACGTCGATGTGAGGAATCAGATTATAAGCAAGTTGGTAAGCAAATTTTTCGACCGTAACAGGCTTTTCTTCAAGCACTTCACGATATTGTTGTTCGAGTTCCGCCATAGCCGATGCGCCAGCGCCGCTGGCTGCTTGATAGGTGGCCACATGCACCCGTTTGATGTGCGACAAATCCTCTATCGCTTTCAACGCAACCACCATCTGAATAGTCGTGCAGTTGGGGTTGGCGATGATGCCTCGCGGACACATTTTGGCATCCTCGGCATTCACCTCGGGAACGACTAACGGCACACGTTCGTCCATACGGAATGCGCTCGAATTGTCGATCATGATGGCACCAAATTTGGTAATATCGGGTGCAAACTCTTTCGACACCGACGCTCCGGCCGATACAAACGCAATAGACACGCCTTTGAAATCGTCGCCGTGGCGCAATTCGCGCACCACATAGTCGTTGCCGCGAAACGTGTAAGTGCGCCCCGCACTGCGTGACGAGCCAAACAACACCAATTCGTCAATCGGGAAATCGCGCTCGGCCAACACGCGCAAAAACTCCTGCCCGACAGCACCACTAACACCCACGATGGCCACTTTCATTTTTTTTTCGGAAAACAGTTGCATTTTGTCTGATTTTTCGTAATTTTACCAATTCAATTTTCGGACCACAAAGATACAAAATTTATTCCATGAAACACAGCACTCGCTTTTTTTTGACAACTACCGCACTATTTTTTGCGACAACCTTGCCGGCACAGTTCTCCGACGACTTTTTGGACGGTAATCTCACCGCTGATCCCGCGTGGCAAGGCACCCTCGACAAATTCACGATAACGACCATCAGCGCCGTCGAAAACCGCCTGCAACTGAACGACACTGCCGCCGTATCGGGCACCAATCGCGCCTACATCAGCACCGCATCGCAAGCCATGCTGAACGCCGAATGGCACATCGCTCTCGACATAAAAACGACGCTGACGTCGGGCAATTATGTGCGTTTCTACGTCGCCACCGACCAAGCCGACCTGACAACATCGCTCAACGGCTTCTTCGTCTGGATAGGCAACACTGACAAAGAGATAGCGCTATACCGACAAAATGGCAGCAAAACGACCAAAATAATCGACGGCGAAAATGGACGCGCCACCGGCAACGGCAGCATCAACGTCAGGCTGACGCGCGACGCCGACGGTACATGGCAACTCTACTCGCAAGTGGGCGACGAACCCGACTTCAGACTCGAAGGCACCTGCACCGACAACACGTTCAAGGCGGCAACCTACGCCGGCATGCTCATCTACTATTCGAAAACGAACTACGCCAACTACGCCTGCCGACTTATCGAGGCCGATGGCGAACCGTACATCAAGCCAACACAAAACATCGGCAAAAACGACATTGTGTTCACCGAAATAATGGCCGACCCCGACCCACAGGTGGCACTGCCAAATGCCGAATTTCTGGAGATTTACAATCGTGCCGACACAACCATCGACCTGAGCGGCTGGACACTGCAAGTGAACGGCAAAACGGCCACCATCGCCAAAGGCACGATAGCAGCGCAAGCATACGCCGTGCTGTGTGCCGAACAGACGGCACCCGAATTTGCGACATACGGAAACACCATCGCCGTGGCGCCTTGGAACGCGCTAACCAACAGCGGTGCACGCATCACCTTGCTCGACGACGAAGCACGACTCGTTGCATGGGTCGATTTTTCGGACGCGTGGTACGGCAACAACGGTTTCAAAAAAGATGGCGGTTGGTCGCTCGAACGGCACAACACCGACTACCTCGACAACCACGCCGAAAACTGGGCGCCATCGGACGACCTGCGCGGCGGCACTCCCGGCCAACCCAACTCCACAGCAACCGACCTGCGCGACGAACGGCTGCCGCGACTGAACGCGATAGCCGCTCACACCGACACGCTCACGCTGCACTTCTCCAAATCGATGGACGAAACAACCCTTGCCGACACGCGCAACTTCCGCTTCGACCGCTCCATCGACACCATATTTATAGAACAACCGCACGCCCGCACTATCCGTTTGCACCTGACCGAGCCGATGGCCGAAACCGACACCTACAACCTGCAGTGCGAAAACCTATTTTGCGTGGACGGTCTGCCACTCGATGCCGTAGAAACGACCGTTGCGCTGCCCGTCGGGCCGGAGCAAGGCGATGTAGTACTCAACGAAATTCTGTTTAACCCGAAAGACGGCGGCGTCGATTTTGTGGAACTGTTCAACCTATCCGACCGCACGCTCGACTTGTCGCAACTATTCGTTACGCGCCGCATCGACGGCGAATTGGAAGCGCGCACCACCATCTGCACCGAACCGCGCCTGTTTGCGCCGCACAGTTATCTCACGCTGACATCCGATCCCGACATCGTTTGCCAACAATACGATTGTCCCGCCGATGCCATGTTTGCTACCGTAAAACTGCCCTCGCTGCCCGACGCCGAAGGCAACATCGCCATCGTGCTGACCGACGGCACGCTGCTCGACGAACTGACCTATTCAGCAAAAATGCACCACCCGTTCGTCAGCAACCCCGACGGTGTTTCGCTCGAGCGCGTCAATCCGCACGCGCCAACACAGGAGCCGGACAATTGGCAGTCGGCAGCATTCGACGCAGGCTACGGCACACCATGCCGCCAAAATTCGCAATACGCCGTTCCCGACCTCGACAACCCGACCGACAAACCTTTTTGGCTCGAACACGAATCGTTCACGCCCGACAACGACGGCTACCGCGACCTGCTACAACTGAACTACCGATTGCCGCAGGATGGTTTCACCGCCACAATAACCATCTACACAGCCACCGGCACACGCATACGCCGCCTGCTCGATGGCGAACTGCTTGCCACCGAAGGCACCATCGTATGGAACGGCCGCAACGACAACGATGCCTTATGCAATGCCGGCGTGTATGTGCTGTTTGTCGAGGCTGTCCGCCCCGACGGCATTGTCCTCCGACAAAAAATTGTCTGCGCGCTGACCTTGAAAGGTTAATGTCAAGCCCCTAAATAGTTTAAAAGTTTAAGAGTTTAATGTAGGGACGTGGCATGCCGCGTCCAAAAGGGATAAAAATCTATGTTCTCGGTTTCTTTCATTTCTTTTGCTTGACCAAATCGGCTTGTTCATTTCTTTGCACGAGCGCAAAGAAACGAACCAAAGAAACGCCCTTGCTAAGCCTGCTCACTCTGAAAAATCGGGTCGTTCAACGGCTAAATTGCTCAATCGTTCCGTCGCTGCGCGCCGTCAGTGATCAATTTTACGCCGTTTTCACTTGATTTTTCGGCTCGCAGCCTATGCCATTTTTTTGCACAGAACTACTTTATCGCGTGTTCTCCCCTTTGAAAGCCTGTCGACCGAAGGTAGAGCCTGCCTACCATAGGTAGAGCCTGCCTGCCGCAGGCAGGCTAAAGGAGGGCTTTTTTTGGTGTTTCATGCTATTACCCTCTCCCCCTTTAGGGGGAGCCGGAGGGGGTAGAAAAACAAACGCGGAGCAAGGAAATTTCCTTGCTCCGCGTGTTTACTCCTCTTTAGAGGGTTGGGGCTGTTTTACCTTATTTTGCTACAGCAACTTTGGCAACTTTGTTACCGTTTTTCACGATGTAGATGCCTTCCAAATTGCCATTCATGCGCGTAACGTCCAAACCGGTGAGGCTGTAGATGCGGGCGCCCTCTTCGGCATAGATGCGACCATCGCGAGCATATACCGTATTGTCGATTTCGATAGTGCGGATAGCGGTAGCCTCTTCTATCAGTTCATAAGCAACCCATGAGTCATAATAACCATCTTCATTAGCATCCAAAGCTTTAGATGCTATCAGAGGTACTTGAGCTTTAATAGCGTATTTTTTGCCATTTGCGGTAAAGTTAGCAGCTGCATCATATAGATAAACAATATCTCCGTCTTCAGTTTCCTCTTGTTCCACATAAGCCAAAGTCAATGTTGCGTCTGTAATATCAAATCCATCAGCCTCTGCCACAAGTTCAGCATCGGTCAGTACTACATACGAGTACTCAGTTCCAATAGTGGCATTTGCTACAGAATACGAGCCCGAAATAGCAGTAGCTGATGCGCTATAAATATCAAAACTAATATACGGAGCATGTACAGAATCTTCTTCTGCATTATAATACATGAAATCTATACTGAAGTTTTCAGCACCTTCTTCGCTCCAGTCTTCATAATAAGTAGCTTCTGCATAATTGACATCCAACACAATGGCTTCGCCACCTTCTTCTTCGCCGCCTTCGCCGCCTTCACCGGTAGCTTCAGTAGAAACCGTCAATGCCGTAAAACAGAGTTGACCTGCTGCTTTGCTGCCATCCGTTCCATAGTCAGCCTTATCGCCAACAGTAATTGTTACCGATTTGGCATCGCCATTCCATACTGCTGTAAAATCAGGGTCTCCTTTTACCGTGCAAGTTCCCGTATTAGGCGTAAGAGGCGCTAAACGATATCTGCCTTTACTCGAAATTTCAAATGAAATTGCTTTCATGTTTTCTGTGTACTCAATGGTAATAGTACCGCCTGCATACACACGCAAATCCTTTCCACTATCACTATAAATAGGGTCATTGCTAGTGCCTTTGGTAGTAGAAATAGTTACCCCGTCTTTTGTACCTGACGTTGCAGCCAAATCCGACATGGTCACAGTCACAGTAGCTGCACTTGCCATCATTGTAGCGCACAAGGCGGCTACGAGAAAAGTAAATTTTTTCATGATAAATAAAGAATTAAAAAGTTAATAATAAAAAAATCCAAGTATTTACGGCGCATGCACGCACACGCCTATTCGTTGCAAAGTTAGACTATTTTTTTGTACGCACCAACTTTTTCTGCAGATTTAACATTTGCCCGCGTCCGCAGTCGGCGGCAGGGCGTGCCACAATTCGGCGGCGGAGCGGTGCAACACGGGGTGAAACCACTGCGGCCACACGTCGCACAGCGGTTGCAGCACAAAGGCGCGGCGGTGCATCAGCGGATGCGGCAGCGTGAGGGCATCGGTGCGCAACACACACCCATCGCAATCGATCAGGTCGATGTCGATGAGGCGGTCGGTGTAAACGCCGTCGTGCGATTTGCCGGTGCGCCCCATCTGCCGTTCGATGCGCTGTGTGGCAGCCAGCAGTTGCTGCGGCGTGAGTGCGGTATCGAGCAGCAACACGCTGTTGGTGAACATATTAGCGCTATCGAAGCCCCACGGCGCGGTGCGGTACATGGGGCTTTCGGCTACGATGCTGCCGACCTGTTCGGCCAACAAGGCGGTGGCGCGGCGCAGATTGTCGGCGCCATTGCCCAAGTTGGATCCAAGCGCAACGATGGCGCGCATCAGGCGTTAATCAGGGCGGCGTAAGCGGCGGCATCGAGCAGGCGGTCGAGTTCGGCGGGGTCGTCCACCGACACCTTTATCATCCAGCCTTCGCCGTAAGGGTCGCTATTGACGAGTTCGGGTTGCGCCTCGAGTGCTGGGTTCACCTCGAGCACTTCGCCCGACACGGGCATAAAGAGGTCGGAAACAGTTTTGACCGCTTCGACCGAGCCGAAAGTCTCGCCTGCGGCAATGGTTTCGCCTGCGGTTTCGATTTCGACGAATACGATTTCGCCCAATTCGCCTTGCGCATAGTCGGTGATGCCTACGTATGCCACATCGCCCTCGACACGAATCCACTCGTGTTCGTTGGTGTACTTCAGATTGTCAGGAATGTTCATAACGTCATTTTTGATTTAGTGTGCAAATGTACGATTTTTTTATTATCTTTGCAAACAAAACCGATAAAATAAAAAGAGTATGAAAGATTTTCTGAAAATGACGTTGGCCACCGTGTTTGGCCTCTTGTTGTTCGGGTTGATCTCGGGCATGTTGCTGCTGGGTTCGCTGGGCGCGCTGTTGGCTTTGGGTTCGTCGCCCACCACGTTGCAGGCCAATTCGGTGCTTGAGTTGGAGTTGAACGGCGTGGTTGTGGAGCGCGAACAAGACGATGTTACCGCCATGATGTCGATGCTTGACGATTCGCAGTTGCAGCTCGGGCTCGATGCGTTGTTGGCCGCCATCGACCGTGCCGCCACCGACGACAACATCACCGGTATCTATCTGAATGTGGGCGCATTGGTGGCTTCGCCGGCCTCTATCAGCGAGATACGCCAAGCCCTGCAAACGTTCAAAGAGAGCGGCAAATTCATAGTGGCCTACGCCGACAATTTCGGCAACGGCACGTATGCGCTGGCCACCGTAGCCGACAAAGTGGTACTGAATCCGCAAGGTATGCTCGGCCTGACCGGCTTGTCGATGAGCACGCTGTTTTGTAAAGAGGCGCTCGACCACCTCGGCATCGAGATGCAGGTATTCAAAGTCGGCACCTTCAAATCGGCCGTAGAGCCTTACATCGGTATGCAGATGAGCGATGCCAACCGACTGCAAATGAGCGAGCTGTCAAATTCCATCTGGCAGACATTGCTCGACGATATGGCTGCCGGGCGCCGTTTGGACAAAGCGCAATTCGATAGTTTTGCCAACGAAGGGGCGTTTTTTGCCGACCCATCGGTGGCTGTGCAACGTCGCTTGGCCGACACGTTGGCTTACCGTTCGGACATGAAAGCCATTATTCGGCAGTTTGCCGGCGACGACTATCACACCATCGATTTGAAAGCGATGAAAAATCTGCCTGACAACACGCCCTACTCCGCCGACAAAATTGCCGTGGTCTATGCTGTGGGACAAATAGACGGCAACGGCACCGACGCCATGGATTCGGAAAAGATAGCGCAAACGCTGGTCGATTTGGCCGACGACGATGCCGTGAAAGCAGTGGTGTTGCGTGTCAATTCGCCGGGCGGCAGCGCCTACGGTTCGGAACAGATGTGGCACGCCACACAACTTGTCAAAGCGCGCAAACCGATTATCGTGTCGATGGGCGACTATGCAGCCTCGGGCGGCTACTACATGGCATGTGCTGCCGACACCATTGTGGCACAACCGACAACCATCACCGGCTCCATCGGCATATTCGGCATGCTGCCCAATGTCGAAAAACTGACGGACAAAATCGGCGTGGCCGTTGATGGCGTCAAGACCAACGATTTTGCCGATTTTGGTATGCCGACACGTCCGGTAACGGCCGCCGAACGTGCGCTGTTTCAGCAAAACATCGAACGCGGTTACGAACTATTCGTGCGGCGTTGTGCCGATGGTCGCCACACAACAACCGACGAAATCAAAAAAATTGCTGAAGGGCGTGTTTGGACAGGCAGTCAGGCCAAAGAACTCGGGTTGGTCGATGTGCTCGGCGGTTTGAGTACTGCCATCGACATTGCTGCCGACAAAGCCAATCTGACAAAATACAACATCAAGGAATATCCTGCCAAACGCGATATTTTCGCCGATTTGTTGAACGAATTGTCGCAGGTCGGCACAGATCGCGCCTTACGTCAGGTACTTGGTTCGTATGCCGTTCACGCCGACGTCATACAACGCGCCGTCACGCTCCGCGGTCGGCAAGCCATCATGCCTTTCCGCGTGGTCTGCGAGTAATGCTACACACTTCACACTATATCGAAAGCGCGGCATTACAGCCGCGCTTTGTTGTTTATAATCAGCGTTTTTTATTGAGAATGATGCGAAAGGTGGTTCCCTTCCCCACTTCGGATTGTTTGACGAATATGCGCCCGCCGTGATACTCTTCGACAATGCGTTTGGCCAACGACAAACCCAATCCCCAGCCACGTTGTTTGGTGGTGTAGCCCGGTCGGAATATGGCTCTGAAGCGACGTTTTTCGACACCTTTGCCGGTATCGCTTACATCGATAATGGTTTGTCCCTTGTCGTTACAGTCTATCACAACGGCGATATTCCCTTGTCCATCCATAGCATCGATGGCATTTTTGAACAAATTTTCGATAACCCACTCGAACAATGGTACGCACAAGAGCGTGTGTGTCCGGCAACGGTCGTCCACTGCAAAATGCACTTGTCGCGATGCGCGTCGGCGCATATATTCCACCGAAGCATGCACCACATCGTTGACGCACGCCTGTGTGAACTCCGGGCGCGAGCCGATTTTCGAGAAACGTTCAGCAATCGTCTTCAAGCGTTCCACATCGTTGCCCATTTCGCCTACCATGGTATCGTCGGGATATTTGGCTTTCAACATCTCGTTCCACGCCACCAACGACGAGATAGGCGTGCCGAGTTGGTGTGCCGTTTCTTTCGACAATCCCACCCATACGCGATTTTGCTCCGATTTTTTGGCACTTGCCAACGCCACAATCACCACTGCAATAAACACCGCGATGATGGCAAACAAGACATAAGGAAATAGTTGCAATTGTTTCAGCAAAATCGAGTCGTCGTAGTAGATGAATTGGCTTTCGGTGTCGTCAATTTTTATTTCGATAGGTTCCTGCCGTGTTTTCAGTCGTTCGTACACCCTATTATAATAATCAACCATATTATCGGCAGGTGGTTCGAAATTACGCGCTGTAACAAACTGTCCTTCGGCATCGACTATCAGCACCGGAATGTTGTCGTTCTCTTCGATGATTTTCCAAATAAAATCGAAATTGGCATCGTTGTTGTCGGCCTGTACAAATTGGCGCATGGCTTCGGCCCAAATTTCGATTTTGCGTTGTTGTTCCACCTCCAAGCGTTGCACAAGTCGATTGGAAAACCACAAAGACACCGCCACGATGGCAAAAGCCACCAGCCACAAGACTATTCTGAAAACCGAATTTCGCATACAAATCTTGATTTTTTTAATGCACCGTCAGCGAATCACTTACCATACGTTCAATGTATTGCTGAATGACGGCTTGCAAATAACGTTCCTCTTTATTAACGTCTATAGTGCCATTCAAATTGTGTTGTAACAGACGGTCGTTGATATAATTGTACACTGCAACCGTTGTTTTGCCATCGAATTGCACCAACAAACTATCGGAAAAGAGTTGGTACACACCATTATTATAATTGCAGACATAATGTAACCCGTCGCCCGCAAACGCATCCGATCCAAAAGCGAAATAGGGCTTATCGTTGCGCAAATACGACAAAACAGTAGGCAACACATCGGTTTGCGCCACAGGTGTTTGGCTGACACCGCGCAAGGTGCTGTCGCCGGCACAATAAAACGCAATCGGCACTGCAAACACACCCGCATCTGTTTGATATTCAGCGCAATTCGAAACATTTGTATGATCGGCCGTAAAGACAAAAAGCGTATTTTCGTACCACGGATATTGCTTTACACGGTCGAAAAATCGCCGCAAAGCGTAATCGGAATAACCGATACATTTGTGAATCGGGAGCGTGCCTTCGGGGAACTTGCCTTCATAACGCTGCGGTACCGCAAACGGATGGTGCGACGATGCCGAGAAAATCGTCGTTACAAACGGTTGCCGGAACGAGCCCATTCTGTCGGCAAAAAATTGAAAAAACTCCTCGTCCCAAATAGCCCATACACCATCGAAATCCTGTTCGTTGCCATACTCCGTCATGCCGAAATAATCATCGTAGCCGGCAGCATTGGCGTAGGCCTGAAAACCCATTGAGCCATTGGGCGCACCATGGAAAAAAGCGGAATAATAGCCGTGCGACTTCAACACATCGGCAATAGACGAAACAGCGTTGGTGGCATAGGGCGTTGTTATGTACGGTTCGATGAACATCGGAATGCTCGACAACACCGACGGCATGGCATCGATGGACTTACGACCGTTGGCGAAACTATGTTCAAACGTGTAACTCACCGTCAACAGCGAATCCAGAAACGGCGTGTAACCGCTATAATTGCCACCATCCAAATGGCGATTGTAGAAACCGATGTACTCTTTGCCAAAACTTTCCATGATGATAACCACCACATTCATAGGGCGAAAATCGCCCTGCGGCTGCGGTCGGTGTATCGGTGAAAAAATAGTCGGCAATTCCGTTTCCGAAAAATAAGCCGGACTATGATAGACCTGACGTTCGACCGTCGTAAACAGGCTGAACGGCGTATTCAGCACAAGTGCATTCTCAACCGGGCGCTTGATATATTGCGCCGCATTGCTGATATTTATCGGGCGCGTATAAGCGCCAAATCCGCCACGAATGCCAATAACAGTAAAATAAGCGCACACCAACAACACTGCAGTATGCACAACATAATAGGTAACTTTCGGTAGCGCATCGACAGCGGCACAACGACGATAGCCAACCACCAAAATCGCTATCAACCCCAAGCAAAAAAGCGTAATGTACCAATAGTCAAACAAACCTATTGTAATGATTTTCAACAAATTACCATCATTTGAAAATTCATCGAAAACCGTAATGGTCGTCCGTCGATTCGTAAATGGGAAATAGGCCATATCGGCGCAATTTACCACCAACAGAAGGATATTTATTGTCAGAAACAGTGTTTTGAGGGCAGTTTGATAGACCGGTTTTGCACGCTGACGCAGCGGCAACAACGCCAACAAAATATATGGCGAATTGAACAGCAACAACGCCGACAAATCGAACCGCAGGCCACCGCCGCAAATCTCGGCAAAGTGCGCCAACGTCATGTCGGCAAACGTATCGCGATAGATTAAAAAGAAAAAAACACGGCAAAACGTAAACAACAGCATCATCAGCAACAAGTTGCCCAAAACCGCCATTAACGGGCTATGCCACAAAGTCTTAAACACTTGTTTCATTTCACCTCCGCAACACATTAACGATATTTGGCTTCGCCGATGTCGTCCAAAATGGACAAATAACTTGCATAACGCGAAGGCGCGATGCGATGCTCTTCGACAGCTTGCAATACTGCGCATCCGGGTTCGTGCCGATGCGTGCAATTGGCAAAACGACACTGCCGCGCAGTTGCAAACAATTCTGGGAAATAATGACTTATTTCGACCGTTTCCATATTCACCACGCCAAAACCCTTGATGCCGGGCGTGTCGATAATGAACGTATCGGGGGCGGCTTCGTACATTTCGGAGAATGTAGTGGTGTGCATGCCTTTGAGATGCACCGCCGATATGTCGCCGGTTTTGGCCGTTCCGTTTGGTATCAGGCGGTTGATGAGTGTCGATTTCCCCACACCCGAATTGCCTGAAAGCAACGTGATTTTACCGGCCAGCAATGCGCCAAGTTCATCCACATTCAAGCCGGTTGTGGCCGACAATTTCACGCACTTGTATCCGATGGATTCGTACAAATAGGCCAACGCATCAAGATACTCCGTCTCACTATCCGACAACAAATCCACTTTATTGAATGCCAATGCGGCCGGGACGCGATAGGCCTCGGCAGTGGCCAAAAACCGATCGATAAAAACCGTAGATGTTTCGGGATATTTGACCGTTACGACCAACACCGCCAAATCGAGATTTGCCGCCACGATGTGCAACTGTTTCGACAAATTTGTCGGTTTGCGTACAATGTAATTACGGCGATCGTGCAAAGCAATGATATAGCCTGTTTCGTCGAAATCGACTCTATCGCCCACCGCCACCGGATTCGTACTTTTGATGCCTTTGATGCGAAAATTACCCTTGACCTTACACAGTGCATGTGAACCATCGTCTGCCTTTACCAGATAATCGCAACCCGTACATTTTATGACCAAACCTGTTTTTGTCATCACTCGGAACAACTTATTAAAACGCTTCCTTTACGGTCAAGTAAAAACTCCAACCGTCCTGTCGCCAACTATTGTTGATATTATTGCGTGCCACATCGAACCGCACATTGACCTTTGCTTTGGTAATGGCCACACGCAACCCGGCACCATAACCGACTTTCGGCACAGCCCACCGCCAATCGGACAAATTGTACACATCGCCCACATTGGCAAACACCGATGCTTTGATAAAACGCCAAATCGGAATACGAAACTCCGCCTGTAAATTCAGCATCACATCGTCGCGCCATGCACCGTAACGCAAGCCGCGCCCAAAATCCTGACCTCCGATTGTGGCCAAATACTGAAACGGTTTATTTGTACCGAAAGTCCAATCGGTAGCAAATTGCCATGCAAAAATAAAATCTTTATATATCGGCACGAAATAACGCAAATCGGCCGACACTTTACCCATACGGTACGAACTGCCCAAATACGGTTCGTAATAACTGCCCACTGCCTTGAAAAACAGACCTCGATGCGGATAAAACTGTTCGTCGCGGGAATCGTACGACACAACCGCCCCAAGTCCCAACATAAAGAACTGATGATCGAGACCGACTACGGAACACACTTGCGCCACCGAATCCAAATCGGCCGACACCGACGGACGTTCCCAACGAAAATCGACACTCGCGCCAATCAGCCAATGTTCGCCGACATAACATTGCGGCTGCAACACAACACTCACATTATCAGCCGTATAAGACAATCGTTCAGTCAAACGACCGTGTGTCGCATTGCCAATGCCATAAAAATAATCGGGATAGCGTTTAAATCCGAATTTAGCATAGAGCAACCATCGCTTGTCGCCACCAAAATACATGAAAGACGACACATTCACGTTCCACTGTTTGCGCAACGTATAAGCCGCATCGAAACTTACATCGCTGGTTTTGGTCGTTCCGCCGAATTTGTAATAATAGACACCGGCCAATCCAAACGCCCAATCCGTTTCGGGTTGATAACTCACCGTAGGCAGTGCCATAAAATTCCAATCGAACAAAGCATCCCAGCGCGACCGTCGAACGATGTGCGCCGTATCGGGCACGTCGTCGGCCATGGTTATTGCCACGGCACACCACATGCACACCGACAAGCAAATGCTATGTCGCAAATTCGCCAATCAACCGAAACTTTACAAGCCTACAATCGACCGGACACGATACTACACGGTCATTATCTCTTTTTCCTTCGCCGCCATCATTTCGTCCACCCGTTTGATGAACTTGTCGTGAAGTTTTTGTGCTTCGCCCTCACCGTCTTTTTCCACATCTTCGGGCATACCGTTTTTCAGCTCTTTTTTCAGTTGATCGATAGCATCGCGACGCGCATTACGAATGCTCACTTTGGCCTCTTCCATGGCACTTCCGGCTGTTTTCACCAACTGACGACGACGCTCTTCGGTTACAGGCGGCATGCACAAGCGAATGCTTTCGCCGTTGTTGACAGGTGTAATGCCCACTTCTGATGCCATGATTGCCTTTTCGATGACGGGAATCAACGCTTTTTCGAAAGGCAAAATCTGAATAGTGCGCGCATCGGGTGTAGTCAGCGTAGCCACATTATTCAGCGGTACAAGGCTACCATAATATTCCACCCGTACGCCATCTAAAATGCGTGTATTGGCTTTGCCGGCACGAATATGCGCCAACGCATCGTCCAAAAAATGCACCGCCATTTCCATATCCTCGGATGCGGCATTCAGAATCTGTTTTACTTTGTCTTCTGCCATAGTTTTAATTGTATGAATTAGTTACTTTGTTGCGGAATTTTTGCAAAGTTACGCATTTTGCACTAAAAAACACCATTTTTTATAGTAAAAAATTACATATAGCACAATATATAAAACATTTTTGTAATTTTGTAATTCGGTTCGAAGTGCGAAGATGACCAAACAAAACCGCCTGCAATCAGGCTTTTACGATGATTTCGAGCCAACAGCCATGCTAATAAACACACAAAATAATGATAAATCAATGGATTTTCAACTCGCTGACACCGGAACAAAAGACCGACCAAGCCGCCCTATCCGAAGCCCTTGGCGTGGGACGCATCTTGTCGCAACTATTGGTTCAGCGTGGCATCAACACGTTCGACGAGGCTAAAAAATTTTTCCGCCCCGACCTAAACGACCTGCACGACCCATTTCTGATTAAAGACATGGACAAAGCCGTGGAGCGACTCAACAGCGCACTATCGCAAAAAGAGAAAATTCTCATTTACGGCGACTACGACGTAGATGGCACCACGGCCGTAGCATTGGTGTACACATTTTTGTCACACTACACCAACACACTCGATTTCTACATTCCCGACCGCTACAACGAAGGCTATGGCATTTCGTATCAAGCCATCGACTATGCACACGACAATGGTTTTTCGCTGATTATTGCGCTCGATTGCGGCATCAAAGCCATCGACAAAGTGGCCTACGCCCACACGCTCGGCATCGACTTCATCATCTGCGACCATCACACACCTGACAACGAATTGCCCGCTGCTACGGCTGTGCTCGACAGCAAACGCGACGACTGCACTTATCCTTACAAACATTTATCGGGATGCGGTGTCGGGTTCAAATTGATGCAAGCTTTTGCACGCGACAACGGCATTGAGTTTGCACAATTAAAACCTCTTCTCGACCTTGTGGCCGTAAGCATTGCGTCGGACATTGTACCCATGACCGGCGAAAACCGCGTGCTGGCCTACTACGGATTGAAACAACTCAACGAAAATCCATGCGCCGGGCTGCGAGGCATCATCGACGTATGCAAACTTGGCGGCAAAGACTTGACTATCAGCGATATTGTATTCAAAATCGGACCACGCATCAATGCTTCGGGGCGCATGCACTCCGGCTACGAAGTGGTCGAATTGCTCGTATCGCGCGACCCTGCGTTTGTCCGCGAAAAAAGTTCTGCCATCAACGACTACAACGACGAACGACGAGACATCGACAAACGCACCACCGACGAGGCCAAAAGCCAAATCGATAGTCAAATCGACATCGACCACCGACGTTCCATCGTCATCTATAACGCCGAATGGAGCAAAGGCATTGTAGGCATTGTGGCATCGCGTCTGTGCGAAGAATACTACAAACCTACCGTCGTACTAACCAAAGCCAACGGGTTAATCAGCGGGTCGGCACGCTCGGTACCCGGTTTCGACTTATACAGCGCCATCGACAGCTGCCGCGACCTACTCGAAAATTTTGGCGGACATACCTACGCCGCCGGTTTGACGCTGAAAGAAGAGAATTTGAGTGCATTCATACAACGTTTCGAGCAATTTGTAGCCGACAACATACAAGCCGAACAACTGACACCGCAAATAGAAATCGACGCCGAAATAACATTCAGCGAACTGACACCAAAATTTTTTCGCATACTCAAACAATTCAGTCCGTTTGGCCCGGGTAACATGAAACCCGTATTCTGCACGCGACGCGTGTTCGATTACGAAGGCAACAGCCGTCCCGTCGGTCGCGAACAAGAACACCTAAAATTGGAACTTGTCGATGCAAGTTGCGAAAATGTAATGAACGGCATCGCCTTTCGCATGAGCGATTTCAACGAACCGCTGAAAGCGCTGAACCCACTCGACATTTGCTACACCATCGAAGAAAATACGTTCAATGGCAACACCACCATGCAGTTGATGATACGCGACATAAAATTATCGCAATAGCCTTGCAAAAGAAATAAAAAAAATATATATTTGCAAAATAATTATTCACTTTTTAATTCCATTCTTATGAAAACTAATTCCGAAATCAGAGCTTTGGCACGGCAATCGCTGTCCGACAATTGGACAATGCCTGTGCTTGTAACGTTCATCGTGATTATCTTTTCCAGCCTATCGGGCATTCCGGGGATTGGCGTTCTGTTGGCATTATTGGTGGTAATGCCTCTCGACTACAGTGTCGAACAAGCATTTTTGCAATTTGCCCGTGGCGACAAAGAAAATTTGATGGACAAAATGTTCAGCGGGTTCAAACGTTATGGTCGCGCACTCAGCACACCGCTGTTAATGGGTATTTACGTCATGCTGTGGAGTTTGCTGCTGGTCATTCCGGGCATCATCAAGGCCTACTCGTACGCCATGAGTTACTATGTAGCCTCGACCATCCCGATTGGAATGCCGAACAATGTATTCAAGAGAGTATGCGCCTGATGTCGGGACACAAGATGAAACTCTTTTTATTGGATTTGAGTTTCATCGGCTGGGGCATTCTGTGTGTTCTGACTTTTGGCATCGGCTTTTTGTGGTTGGCGCCATACATTTCGGTGTCGCACGCACATTTCTACGAAGAGTTGATTGCCTCGAACCAAGAAAAGGTTTTACAAGAAACGGTATAATCGGCAAGTTTCGGCACGAAACAAAAAAAAGAGCGGGATTACATCTCGCTTTTTTTATTGTGCATCGACATCGGACGGCACCGTGTCGGTTGGTAGCGGCGCTATGGAGTCGGTAGGCGCGATTGATTGTTGTTTTGCCGCCCGACGTTCTGCCCGACGCTGTTCGCGTTTAGCGCGGCGCGCGGCACGCTCTTTTTTGGAATCGGCAATACTCTTTTTCCAATTATTCAACAAATCCTTGCCCGAGTCGAAACTCTCGCGATAGACCAAACCGATGCCTTGCGTAGTGAGTGCCGTTTTGAATTCCTTATAATCGTTGGTATGCGTATAGGCTTTGGCACTCAATTTGCCCGATTGAATCAGTTTGTATTCAAAATCGAAATCGCCAATAAATTTCGAGGCCGACAAATTGTCGTCGCGATACCCGACATTACCATTGATACTGATACGATTGTTCGGTGTATAAAGGAAATTAAATTCGTACTCATTGCTATAACTATCGCCGAGGTCGGTACTGCGAAAATTAACACCAAAATTCCAATTATCAAACATTTGCGATGCCCAATTATTCAGTTGTGCCGACACCGTGGACGACGCTACTGCCAACAAATCGCCTTGCGTGAAAACCGTTCCGGTACTTTTCATCGTTTCGGGCGTAAAAAATTTGCCAAGTACTAAAAGGTAGATAATTTCACGTGTCATCATCTCATCGGTACTGATGGTGGTTTGCAAAGCACGATTGAGTTCCTCGTCGGAATTTGGCAGATTGATACCAAATTTGATTGTCGGATTCGACAGATTTCCCGTCAAATTGAGCAGACACTGTACCGGCACCGTAGTACGGTTGCTCGACTCCAAGTAACTCTGATCGAGAATATCGAGTAACGAGGCATTCAACTGATAGTAACCGTCGATATTCACATGTGGGTTGACCGGGTCGCCACTCCAATCGACAGTGCCGCCTTGTTTTACTTTGAACTCTTTGCGAATAGCCTCCTGAAACGAAAAGAGATAAGAACCTTGTTCGATTTCGTAACTACCATACATCTTGAAATCGTCGGTTTTGTCGTTGTATTCGATGCGAATATCGCCATCACCGGTAGCTTTCAACACATCACCGGCCTTGGGATCGACGTAGATTTGCACTTCGGCATTGGGCGTTACATTCACCATCAGATTGAGTTTCAACTCAGACGTTTTCTCTGCGTCAGGTTGCGCAAATGGGTCGATTTCGGTCTTGGCTTCAATCGGTTTGTTGTGGTCCACAAATGTGATAAAGGAATTTTCGGTAGCCACCGAAGCACCTATCGGCACAATGAGTTTGGTATTCTTTTCGGTTGTCGCATTGACCATGATATTGGTATGCTCGTCGTTACCCGTAATCACCGCATTACCCGTAGCATAAGCCGTACCGTAAAATAGGTCGTTATCTTTTGCCGTAGTGTTCAAAGCCTTGAAATTCCGACAGTTAATATCAATACGATAATCCAAATCTTTGAAATAGCGATGTTTCAGCAAACCGTTTAGGGTAGCATGATTGCCCTCGGTGTCGAGCACGTCGATGTCGCTCAAAATTATTTCGGTCGGTGTCAGAATGACAGAATCATTAAAAAAGAATGTGGCACCCAAAAAGTCGATGCCGGCTTGAGCATTTTCGGCCATAGCCTCTACCGTCACACTCACCTCTTGTGTCTGCGTATGACCGTACACATGCACGTCGCCCGACGCCGTACCTTTGATATTCTGCAAAATAGACGCCATAAAAGGCTCGATGAATTTTATATCGAGATGGTCGGCATGTCCAATCAAATCGAGCGAATCGTTCGAGAAAAAATAACCGCCATTGATTTTGGCCACAGTATCGCGCGCATCCGACATCACACGTCCCGAGAAATCGAGGCTTTTAGTTGTATTGTTCCACCACGAACGCGCACGCACACTGCCCAAATACGCATCGTTGAAACTGAACGATTCACCACTGACTTTAGCCAAAATAATCGGTCGATCGAAAGCGCGTTTCACACTTGCCGTACCCGACACTTCGCCACCAAAAGTTATCTGCGTCGTGGGCGGGATAAGCGTACTAATAAAATCCAAACTGATATTCTGCAAATCGACCGATATCGAATCATTTTCCGACTGCGAAGCCGTTCCCTCGACGAAAATATGCTGGCGGTCCGACTGAATATTCAATTGGTTGACTTCTACCGTTCTAAAATCGGTATGAATATCGGCTGCACTCAAATCGAACGGCGTATTTTGCAAAACAATCTGTGTCGGCAACAGATGTACATCGGCTTGCAAGCGGTCGTCGCGCCTTACGAAATGCGACCGCAATAACACTTCGCCCGCATGCGTCAGTTCGGAGCGTATGTTGTGCCATTGCAAATCGGCCGTCAGCGAATCGTTCCGTCCCGCCAACGACACAAAGCACGATATGGTATCGTTCTTGCGCGTGACGCTTTGACCACGCAAACGACAATGCAGTTGCGCATCGGCATTGTCAATATCGATACCCAAATTACAGAATTTACTGTTTGTCCGATTGCGCACCTGCGGCGTCGCCATCGAAAAAACGACACTATCGGCCACATCGTCGTAAAAGCCTTCTATCAACAACGTATCAGTCGTAAACCAAGGAATGTCGAGCGACGCCATCAACCTATCGGTAGCACCTACTGCCACACGAAAACGCAACGCATTGCCCGATTCGTTGCGTGATGCAGATGATGCATCGCCAAAAACAGGGAAATAACGATAAAACGTCTGTTTGCAACTTTCGAATAGCGATGCAAACTTATAGTTACCTGTAAGTGAAGCATTTATCAAATCTGATTGTAACAACAAATCGTGCGTATCACCCACTTGTGAGGTGAAAATCAGTTCGTTCAAAAAGAAATCGACATCGTTGTCTAAATGCAAATTGCTCAAACGAATATAACCGGCCATAGCATCGGCATTCGGCCCTTCGAAACGCGAGTTCAAGTGTGTCGATAGCGTCAAATTCGGATTATTGTCAATCAGATTGAGCGCATACGGACGAAAATCGTCCACATCGACATCGAAGTTAAACACATAATTATCCTTGTTCAATTCAATTTCGCCGGTGAAATCAAATTGCAAATTTTCGTCATCGACAGCAGCCGTACCTACAAACTTACGATCGGTATAGTCGCCTGCAATTGCTATGTTTTTGTAAACATGGTCTTTGAATGCAATGCTGTGTACCACTAAATCCGATTTCACCGACAAAGGCGCATCTTTATGCAGTTGCAAACGCGTGTCCGTATCGAACGATACATCGCCCAAACCGAATTCGGGTGGCGTAATCATGGACAAACGTATGCGCTGCGAACGCACATCGCCGTCAACTTCGAGGTTATCGAAATTGTCGGTCAACATCATATCCACATCGGTACGAATAATGCCGGCGTTGGTGGCCAAACGACCATTCAGCACCAAATGACTAACAAAACCAATGATACTGCCACTGTAACGACAAGTACCCAAGCGGTGCATTTGCTCGGGCAACACCACCGGCTGCTGCGCCAACTGTGCTGCCAAATCCTGCAAAGCCAACGGCGTAAATGTAATCTCATTCAAACGCGCATCGATAAAAGTTTCCTGAATATCCGGCAAACCCGTAAAACGAAAATCGCCATCGAATACTATACCGTTACCATATTGCGCATGCAAATTATACGCTTTCAGATTCGCCAGATTGCCCGACAACGTACCCGATACCACTAAATCGCGCCGCAAACGGCCCAATTCGGGAGTAAACATTTTCAGATCGGGTAAATAGATGTTCGACTTTTTCAAACGAGCATTCAAACGAAGACGTTCGGAGCGTTGCAAATGTTGCTCCAAAGCAGCATACGACACCGAAATAGTATCGAATGCGATATGCGAATGCGACAAATTCACTTCGAGTTGTGGCACAAAACACATCGAATCGTTCATTTCGACCATCGCCGTCAAATTATCGAGCCGAAAGCCCGATTGTTCTGAAAACGAGAACTCTTGTAATTGCGCTTTTAGGTGCTTGTCGCGTGTCAAACGGAACTTCGCAAAAGCATTCAAATCGCTGATTTTTACGTTATTAACATCAAAAATCATATTTTTGTGTTCGGTCTTGGCTGCGGCCTGCTCGTTCACAAAAGCAACCGTGCCACGACATAATTCAAGACGGTCGAAACGCACGCCTATGTCAGCATTGGCACTATCGGGCAGAAGTTCGGTCAAAAAAGCAAAATTCGGAACACCGACACTATCAACCCGCACCTCAATATGCGGCGCTACAAGTTCGGCCGTTACAAAATGCAACTCACGATACAACAATGCTATCGGCGCCATACGCGCATTCAGCTCGTCGGCACACAACAAGGTGTCGCCCTGCTGGTCGGCTACGAACACGTCGCGCAACGTAAGCGTGCCAAACAAATGCAAATCGACCTGTCCGACGGCCACCGTCGTGTGCAATGTTTGCGATAACGATACCGTAATTTTTTGCACGACAAAATTTTGTATCTTATTGAATTTCAACAAGATAATCGGAGTTACCAACAAAACACAAAAACTTGCGATAACAATGAGCGTTATTTTAGCCGATTTTTTCGTACCTTTGCGTTTAACTTGCAAATATAATATTTTTTTGCGTAAAAACGTATAGAAAAAACGTTTTTCAAATCAAAAAGAAGCAAATATTGTGCTAACTTAAACAAGATTTTGGCATGACAACGATTTTAGGCATCGAATCTTCGTGCGACGACACCTCGGCCGCCATCATTCGCGACGGTTTTTTACTCTCAAACGTAACGGCAAACCAAGCCGTGCACGAGGCATACGGCGGTGTGGTGCCCGAATTGGCCTCGCGGGCACACCAACAAAACGTGGTACCCGTAGTCCACGAAGCACTGAAACGAGCCGGTATCGACAAATCGGAACTGAATGCTATCGCGTTCACACGTGGTCCCGGGCTATTGGGTTCGCTCATGGTAGGCACATCGTTTGCCAAAGGCATGGCGTGCGCACTCGACATACCGCTCATCGACGTCAATCACTTACAAGCACATGTTTTGGCTCATTTTATCAAAGAACCTGATAGCGACAACCGTCAACCCGAGTTCCCGTTTCTGTGTCTGCTCGTATCGGGCGGCAATTCGCAAATCGTTTTAGTAAAACATTACAACGACATGCAAGTCGTCGGACAAACCATCGACGATGCGGCCGGCGAAGCATTCGACAAGTGCGCCAAAGCAATGGGATTGCCCTATCCCGGCGGACCACTCATCGACAAACTCGCCCGCGACGGCAATCCGAACGCATTCGCATTCAGCAAACCAAATATCGCCGGTTACGACTATAGTTTCAGCGGATTAAAAACATCGTTCCTCTATTTTCTGCGCGACAATTTGCGCGATAATCCTGATTTCATCGAGCAGCACAAAGCGGATTTATGTGCCTCGCTGCAAAAAACAATTATCGACATTCTGATGAAAAAATTGGAACGCGCCGCCAACGATTTACACATCGCACAGATAGCCGTAGCCGGAGGCGTTTCGGCAAATTCGGGACTGCGGGCTGCATTTTTGGAACGTGCCAAGCGCAAACAATGGGACGTTTTCATCCCGAAATTCTCGTACACTACCGACAATGCGGCCATGGTGGCCATCACTGGGTATTTCAAATATCACGACGGCGATTTTTGTAACATAGAACTGCCGCCATTCGCACGCGTAACCATCTAACAATCAACGCACATGAACCTTTCCAACTTAAAACAACTCATCGCTCCGTATCGCGGCATTTTGCGCTTTATGTTGGTGCTGATAGTGGCGCATTTTGTATGGAAACTGACAGTCATCGGCGACGAAGGCAATAACGCCGTTACATTTTTCGGCTGCGACATTTCGGCTCCATTCATTTGGATGAGTGCGCATATTGCCTCTGCCGTACAATGGTTGTTGCACGCCATCGGCTACAGCGTATCGCTGGTCGACGACACCCTCGTCAGTTTCAGCAACGGACGACGTGTGCGCATCATTTGGGCTTGCACAGGTATCAAACAAACGTTTATTTTTTGCTGCATTTTGCTATTTAGTCGCGGTGCTTGGCAACACAAGTTATGGTTCATTCCCATGGGCATTGTCGTATGCTATGCGATAAACATACTGCGCATTGCACTGCTGTCGATGGCCGTATGCGACTGTCCCGAGTGGTTTCCTGTACTGCACGACTACGTTTCAAAATATTTGTTCTACATCATCATTTTCTTATTGTGGGTATGGTGGGAAGAATGTTTCAACAAATCAGCCGTCGCCCATGCAGATACAAATGTACAAAAAGAGAACGATGAACCTGCCATGTAACATCAAGCAAATTCATCGTTCGAGTAGCGGGATCGAGAATTGAACTCGAGACCTCCGGGTTATGAATCCGACGCTCTAACCAACTGAGCTATCCCGCCATCATTTCCCAAATTTTGGGATTGCAAAATTACATATTTTTATTGAATCGGCAAACGTTTTTGCAAAAAAAATTATTTCAGGCCATTTTTGCGGCTATGGCTGCAGCAATCTCCGTCATTTCGGCCGGTGATAATTGCAATTTTTGTTTTGCAAAATTCATATCGCCTTCGCTCTGCATCGGCACTAAATGCACATGCACATGCGGCACTTCCATGCCCAACACCGCCACACCGATGCGTTTACATGGGATGGCAAGTTGCTGTGCTTTAGCCACTTTTTTTGCAAACAACATTAAACCCGCGTAGGTATCGTCGTCCAAATTAAAGATGTAATCGTCCTCGACTTTCGGCACAACCAACGTATGTCCTTTGGCCAATGGATTGATGTCGAGAAACGCGAAAAAGCGGTCATCTTCGGCGACTTTATAACAAGGTATTTCGCCATTGATGATACGTGTGAATAAGGTTGCCATGACTATTTTCAGATTGAAATTGACAAAATTTCGAGTTTCAACACACCGGCCGGCACTTGAATTTCGGCCACATCGCCCACTTTTTTGTCAAGCAAGCCTTTGGCAATAGGCGTTGTAATGGCGAGTTTGCCTTCGCGGTAATTTGCTTCGCTTTCGCTCACGATGGTATATTCCACCTCTTGCCCGTTGGCATGATTGCGCACACGCACTTTACTCAAAATTTGTACAACATCGGTTTTGAGTTTACTTTCGTCAATCAAGCGCGCATTGGCCACTTGTTCTTTCAGTTGCGCAATTTTCATTTCCAACATTCCCTGCGCCTCTTTTGCGGCATCGTATTCCGCATTTTCCGACAAGTCGCCTTTGTCGCGCGCTTCGGCTATTTGGTGCGAAATCAACGGACGTTCTACCGTTTCCATGTGTTCTATTTGCGCTAACAATTTTTTGTAACCGTCTTCGGTCATGTAGACTGCTGCCATAATTTTAACTTTTTATATAGTGTAAAACAAAAGAATCCCAACAGACGTTGGAACCCTTCCGTATGTTGATGCAAAGGTACGACTTTTTGGCGATTGCACCAAATTTTTTCGCCAAAAAACGTATTTTGATGTCGTTTTTAATATTTTCGTTGTAAAATTTCGCTGGCTATAACCGCTTTTTTCACCTCGTCCATATCCGTAAAATCGATTATCGGCTGCGGCTGTTCGCTCACAAGCGGTGCGGTCGCAACAGGCACATTCGGTCGTACCGCCTCCGATGTAGTTGTTTGATTATCAATGGTTTGATTCGGATTGTCAGACGTAGTAGTCTCCATGCTGTCGGTATAAACAAATTGCACCTCGGGGAACGATTCGGTGGTCATTTGCTGCAACGGTTTTTCCCAATCACGCGATGGGCTGTCGTCGGCAGTGAAGGTCGGTTCCTCCATCGGTTTCGGCTGTGCGGGACGTTGTTTGGTCGCTTTGGCAAACGAATTATTTATCCGTTTGAGAATGCCGGCGCCAACAGCCACCAAGGCCACCAACACATAAATAATATCTTCAAATTCCATATCTAATTGTATTTTGTGTGATTTACAAAAGT
The DNA here is from genome assembly GCA_051878315.1 of Paludibacteraceae bacterium. Classification (GTDB taxonomy): domain Bacteria; phylum Bacteroidota; class Bacteroidia; order Bacteroidales; family Paludibacteraceae; genus W0P28-013. Next base: position 39,780 of record JBJEJW010000043.1, read on the forward strand.
TATCAGCCAGCCCAACCTTCTTTGTCGAGATTGCGATAATTGATGGCCTCGGCCAAATGTTCGGTCTGAACTTGTTCGCTGCCGGCCAAATCGGCGATGGTGCGCGCCACTTTCAGTATGCGGTCGTAGGCGCGTGCCGAAAGATTCATGCGCGCCATGGCAGCTTTCAAGAGTTGCTGACCGGCATCGTCAACGGCACAATATTTACGTAGCATCTTCGACGACATTTGTGCGTTGCAATAGACACCTTCGTCGTTGCAGAAACGCGCTGCCTGAATGCGTCGCGCTGCGATGACACGTTCGCGAATGACAGCACTCGGCTCGGCCGGCGCCATTTCGGAAAGTTTATCGAACGGCACAGGCACTATTTCGATGTGCATATCGATACGGTCGAGCAACGGCCCGCTGATGCGGCTCAGATACTTCTGAATCATGCCTGGCGAGCAGACGCAGTCGCGATTCGGATGATTATAATACCCGCACGGACACGGATTCATGGCGGCTACCAACATAAAACTTGCCGGATATTCCACAGCGAATTTTGCACGCGAGATACAGATTTTGCGGTCTTCGAGCGGCTGGCGCATCACCTCCAGCACTTGTCGCTTAAATTCGGGTAATTCGTCGAGAAAAAGCACGCCGTTGTGTGCCAACGAGATTTCACCCGGCTGCGGATAGGTGCCACCACCCACCAACGCCACATCGGATATGGTGTGATGCGGATTGCGGAACGGACGTTGCGCCATGAGCGATGTTTTGCTGTCGATTTTACCGGCTACGGAGTGTATTTTGGTCGTTTCGAGCGCTTCGTGCAGCGTCAGCGGTGGCAGAATGGTCGGTATGCGTTTTGCCATCATCGATTTGCCGGCGCCCGGAGGACCTACCATTATAATATTGTGTCCGCCGGCCGCTGCCACTTCGATGGCGCGTTTCACATTCTCCTGTCCTTTCACATCGGCGAAATCGAGTTCGAAAGTGGCCGCATGTGCATAAAATTCGTCGCGCGTATTGACGACAGTCGGTTCTAACGTCGTTTTATGATTGAAAAAATCGACTACTTCGGTGATATTGTCAACGCCAAGCACATCTAAATCGTTCACGACAGCGGCTTCGCGCGCATTTTCTTTCGGCACGATAAATCCCTTGAAACCGTTTTCGCGTGCCAAAATAGCAATCGGCAACACGCCTTTTATCGGTTTCAGCGTACCATCGAGCGAGAGTTCGCCCATAATGACGTATTGCTCTATATCGTCGGCAGCGACTACACCCGATGCAGCCAACATACCGATGGCCAATGGTAAATCGTAAGCGGCGCCTTCCTTGCGGATGTCGGCCGGAGCCATATTGATAACCACTTGTTTGCGCGGAATCGGGATGTGATTGTATTGTAAAGCCGACATGATGCGTTCGTGGCTTTCTTTAACAGCATTATCGGGCAATCCGACAAGGAAAAATTTAATCCCTTGCGAGATATTTACTTCTATCGTTACCAAAATGGCATTGATACCTTGTACGGCAGCACCGAATGTTTTTACAAGCATATTTTTCGCGTTATTTGGTTGTCAAAAAAGTTATCGGTTTACACGGATAGCCCACCGCTACGCAGTTATCAGGAATATCTTTAACAACCACACTGCCTGCACCAATGGTTACGTTATCACCAATGGTTACTCCGGGCAAAATTGTAACATTGCCGCCAATCCATACATTATCGCCGATGGTTACCGGTTTGGCTATTTCGACATTCTGATTCCGTGCCACAGGATCGGTCGGATGGCCAACCGTGTAAATGCTCACATTCGGTGCAATAAAACAATGATGTCCAATAGTTACTTTGGCTTCGTCGAGCACGACAAGATTGTAATTGGCAAAAAAGCAATCGCCCACTTCGATATGACTGCCATAATCGCAATAAAACGGTTGCATAAACGTAAACGTTTCACCTGTTTTGCCGATTATTTTGCGAATCAGTTCGTTCCGCGCCTCCTTGTCCGACGGGCGAAGTCGATTGTATTCCCAAATCAAATCTTTTGTAACTGCCAACTTATCGAGCAAAAGCGGATCGAGTGCGTCATGCGGCAAGCCGGCCAACATTTTTTCTTCGTTTGTCATCGGATTATTTTTTTGTTGACGATTTCCATTTTGTACAATTTGTCGTTACGTCGAATCGGCACATCGGTTTTCAACGAGAAAAATTCACCTTTATGCACCGTTTCGACGGGTGTCAAATCGACACGCAATTCGTGCGCCGTGCATTCGTAAGCACCTGTTGTCGCACCTATTATCAAAAATTCATCGCCCATGGTCAGCGGTTGTGCTTCGACCACAAATTCGGCGACGCCTATTTTTGCAAAATAGTTGGTACATTTGCCCACATACACTTTGCGATGCGTAGCCTGCGATCCATACACATGACTCCATTCGCCAAGTCGCTGTCCCAAATAATAGCCGTTCCAAAAACCCCGATTGAAAACCCGAGCCAAACGCACGTCCCATTCGGCAATTTTGTCGGCCGTAAATGTGCCGGCCAGATAACTATCGATAGCCTCGCGATAACATGACACAACCGTACTCACATATTCGGCACCACGTGCACGCCCTTCGATTTTGAACACGCGCACACCTGCATCAATCATTTTGTTTAGGAAATGAATGGTTTTCAAATCCTTAGGCGACATGATGTATTCGTTATCAATAGCAAGTTCGAGGTCGGAATCGTTGTCGCGCACCGTGTAACCGCGCCTACACACCTGCATACACGCGCCCCTATTGGCTGCAGCATTAAATTCGTGCAGACTCAAATAACATTTGCCCGAAATGGCCATACACAAGGCGCCATGACAAAACATTTCGATGCGAATAGGCCTGCCTCTACGTCCATTGATACCGTCTTCGCAAATACAACGATAAATTTCCGCCACCTGATTCAGGTTAAGTTCGCGTGCCAACACCGCCACATCGGCGAATTGTGCATAAAACTTCAACGCCTCGATATTCGATATATTGAGTTGTGTGGACAAATGAACCTCTACGCCAATGCTGTTGGCATACTGCATCACCGCTACGTCGCACGCAATAACGGCCGATACGCCGACATTTTTGGCCATATCGACAATTTCGCGCATCAACGCCATATCGTCGTCGTAAATTACCGTATTGACTGTCAAATACGACTTGATACCGTGTTCGTTACAAATGCGCACAATTTCACGCAAATCGTCAGTCGTAAAATTGACCGACGACCGACTACGCATATTCAATTTGTCGATACCGAAATAGACAGAATCGGCACCGGCGGCGATGGCTGCCGTCAAACTCTCCCACGACCCGACAGGCGCCATTATTTCAAAATCGCTGCGTTGCATTGGCAGACAAAAATTGGTTATGCTCTAAATTGCAAAGATATATTTTTTTTGTCAATCGTGCAAACAAAAAAACGCCACACAAAACTACGTGTAGCGCAAAATGGTGTCGTCGCCGAACACACGCTACTTGGCTACCACCAAATAATAATTTTTTTTGCCTTTTTGGAACAGCACATATTTATCGTTGAGCAAAACCGACGTATTGATAGGTGTCTCAGTGTCGGTCAGTTTCTCTTTGTTCATGCTGAACCCATTGGCCTGTATCATTTTACGGGCTTCGCCTTTCGATGCAAAAATTTGCGTTTTTTCGGCCAACAAATCAAGCGGACGAATGCCTGCTTCGAGTTCTGCACGCGAAATTTCGAACTGCGGCACGCCTTCGAACACTTGCAGCAGGGTTGTTTCATCGATTTTGTGCAGAGTCTCGGCAGTGGCGTTGCCAAACAAGATATTCGAAGCCTCGACGGCGGCTTGATAATTGGCGTCGCCATGCACAAGTATCGTAACGTCTTGTGCCAGACGGCGTTGCAACAAACGCAAATGCGGCGCTTGTCGGTGTTCGGCCACAAGTTGCGTGCATTCCTCCTGCGTGATGTTCGTGAATATTTTGATATATTTTTCGGCGTCATCGTCGCTCACATTGAGCCAGAATTGGTAGAATTGATAAGGCGACGTGCGATTCGGGTCGAGCCAGATATTACCGCTTTCGGTTTTGCCGAATTTTTTGCCATCGGCTTTGGTAATGAGCGGACATGTCAAGGCGAACGCTTCGCAATCGGCTCCCAACGTACGACGAATCAACTCGGTGCCGGTAGTGATGTTGCCCCATTGATCGTTGCCGCCAAGTTGCAATTTGCAGTTTTTCGTGCGATAGAGATGCAAAAAATCGTACCCTTGCAATAGTTGATAGGTAAATTCGGTAAACGACAAACCATCGCGTGCCTCGCCATTCAGACGTTTCTGCACGCTGTCTTTGGCCATCATATAATTGACGGTAATATGTTTGCCCACCTCGCGTGCGAAATCAAGGAATGTGAAATCTTTCATCCAATCGTAATTATTGACCATCTCGGCCGCATTCTGCAGGTTTGCATCAAAATTGAGGAATCGCGCCACTTGTGCTTTGATGCACTCCTGATTATGATATAGCGTTTCGGCATTCAGCAAATTGCGCTCTTGACTTTTGCCCGATGGGTCGCCTATCATACCCGTGGCGCCGCCTACCAATATAATCGGTTTGTGGCCACAACGTTGAAAATGCCGCAACATCATAATGCCGCACAAATGTCCGATGTGTAAACTATCGGCTGTTGGGTCGGTACCGAGATAGGCCGTAACCATCTCTTTGGCAAGCAACTCTTCGGTTCCCGGCATCATTTGGGCTAACATGCCGCGCCATTTCAATTCTTCGATAAAATTTTTATTCATTGTTCGTCTGTTTTTTGCCGTGCAAAGGTACGATTTTTTATCCGTCCGACCAACATTTTTAACGCTCTTCGATGGCAAATTAGCCAATTTATAAAAAAATGTGTAACTTTGCACCCGATTTTCAGAACAACTTTTTATGAAAACAACCGTATTTCTAACCGGTGCCACCGGCACCATGGGCTGGGCTGGTTTGCAGGAATTAATGAAGTTTCCAGAACGTTACAACATTCGCATACTTGCTCGACCAAGCAATAAAAACAAAAATAAATTAGCGCCCTTAGCCGATAAAATCGACATTATCTGGGGCGATTTAAGTAAATTTAACGATGTTTTACGTGGCGTTACCGGTAGCGACATTGTGTTACATGTCGGCGGCATGGTATCGCCACAAGCCGACTACCGTCCAACGGCTACACGCAAAGTCAATCTCGGTGCCGCCGAAAATATCAAAAACGCTGTATTGGCACAAGGCGATAAACAGCCGAAAGTGGTTTACATTGGTTCGGTAGCCCAAATGGGCGACCGCCGCGAACCGCTGCATTGGGGACGCACCGGCGATCCTATCTGCGTATCGGCCTACGACCACTACGGATTGACCAAAGCCATGGCCGAACGCATCATCACCGATTCCGGCATCAAAACATGGGTCAGCCTACGCCAATCGGGCATTCTCTATCCCGCCATTCTGAAAAACTACGACCCCATTATGTTTCATGTGCCCATCCGCGGCGTACTCGAATGGGCTACGGTAGAAGACAGCGGACGACTACTCGAACGTGTCTGTCGCGACGATGTTCCTGCCGAATTTTGGAATCGTTACTACAACATCGGCAGCGGTGCCGAATACCGCATTTCAAACTACGAATTTGAGTGTCTGTTGCTCGATGCCATCGGTTGCCCGCGCCCCGAACAAATTTTCGAGGCCAAATGGTTCACTACACGCAACTTCCACGGCATGTGGTATCTCGACGGCGACGAACTCGAAAAATACCTTCATTTCCGCGCAAATATCCCTATAAAACAATATTTCGCGCAAATGGCCAAAGCCGAATCACTGCCAACCGCCATCAAATTTGCAGGAGCGACGAAAATAGCCAAACTCGTTCCGCATATTGTCAAATTGGCAATGCGCGCCATGGCATACAGCAAAGAACACGGCACACAATGGTGGATTCGCCACAATAAAACGGCACGCATCAATGCCTACTACGGCAATTTGGCAAAATATCGCGCCATTCCAGATTGGAAACACACAGACCTGACTCACAACTCCGAACACGCTGTACTACTCGATCACGGCTACGACGAACAGAAACCTATGAGTGAATTTACACTCGACGACATGCAGCGGGCAGCCGAATTTCGAGGTGGAAAATGTTTAAGCAAAAACATGACCAAAGGCGATTGGGACACACAACTCGAATGGCAATGTGCCGAAGGACATACATTCAAGGCTTCGCCACGCCTCATTTTACTCGGTGGGCATTGGTGCCCCGAATGTTTCCCCTACCCTTATGCCGACGAACCGAACCCACGCCCATGGCAATGGGATAAAGTTGCGAAACAAAATCCGTTCTTCGCTCAACTCTGGTCGCCACTACACGATGCCGACGAAAATAACACATACGATTTCCATATATTCGAAGGTTGGGAAAAATAATCACAAAATTATCAGCATGAAAAAAAATATCAATCTACTGATAGCCATAGTTTTCGTCCAACTATGCAACGCACAAGACAAAATTGTCCCAATCAAATTCGGCGACATGGAACATTGGGCCGTACGTTACATCACGGAATCAAAATTGCTCGGCGGCCAAACTAAAACACTCTATGTGCTGGCACCGACCGACACCGTACGCAAAAATGCACCGTTCGATTTTAGCAACACATGCTGGGGTATATCGAACGCATGGGCAGCACCGGCCGGCATCGACAAAGGCGCCAACACCACACAACCCGAACGACGTGATAAAGGCACTTGTGCGCGACTCGATACACGCATCGAAACCGTAAAAGTGTTAGGATGCATCAATCTCGAAGTTTGTATCGCCGGCACATTATTTTTGGGCGAAAACATCGAACCCGTAACCGATGCCAACGATCCGTATGCAGCCATCAATATGGGCATTCCTTTCACAGAAAAACCCAAAGCCGTAATGCTCGACCTGAAAATGCGCGTCAGCCCCGAACAACGCGTACTCAAAGCCACCGGCTTTGCAAAAAAAAGATGGATAGAAGGCCATGACGAGCCCGAAGTTTATGTCTATCTTCAAAAACGTTGGGAAGACGACAAAGGTAATATCTACGCCAAACGAATCGGTACCGTACGCGAACGTTTTTCACACTCCATGCCCGAATGGCACAACAACTACCGTATCAACATTCACTACGGCGATATCACACAACAACCATTTTTCAAAGACTACATGGGACTGTTCCCTGCAGGCGGACAATTCAAGGCCAAAAACAAAAAAGGCAAAATGGTTCCTATCCAAGAAGTGGGTTGGGGCACCGACAACGATACACCGACACACGCTATTCTGATGATTACAGCAGGTTGTTATCCCGCTTTCTACGGTTACCCCGGCAACGCTCTCTGGGTGGACAATATCCGATGGGTATTCTGATCGATTATAAAAAGCAAGAGGCACTCGCAGGTGCCTCTTATTTTTTCGCATTACTTGAACACAATACTGAATAACACACGTCGTCCAATCTCCTCATTCACTTTGTGCATCAACGACGACCGCTGCAAAAATAAATCGTTACGCAACGTCGCCGAAACCACATGCACATACAACACCCCGTCACAAAACGACAATCGTTCGGTATAACGCGCCAATGGGCCCAATACCTTGTGCCACGCCTCAAGCACCAACACCTCGGCAAAGTGCTTCTCCATCGCAGGATTATTCATCGACAACGCACGACGCAACAAATCCAACGAAAGTTTCTCAGGAAATCGACGTTTCATTCTTCTACCTCTAAACAACAAAAAAAGACGCCATCTTTACAAACGGCGTCTTTCCATTATTGTATTTGTATCTTACAAACCGATATTTATTCCGCCGCAGATTCTTCGACAGCCGGAGCCTCGGCAACAGGTGCTTCGGCTTTCGGAGCAGCCTTTTTCGAGCGACGCGTACGTGTCGTCTTTTTGGCAGCAGTTTCTTTCAACATATTTTCGTTGTAATCAACCAATTCGATGATACACATCTCGGCAGCATCGCCTTGACGGAAACCGGTACGCAAAATACGCGTATAGCCTCCCGGACGATTTGCAACCTTTTGCGAAATCTCACGGAACAATTCGGTAACAGCCTCCTTGTTACGCAATTTACTGAACACCACACGACGCGATGTCGTTGTGTCCTCTTTCGATTTGGTAATCAATGGTTCAACAAAAACTTTCAACGCTTTTGCCTTGGCCGTAGTCGTCGCTATACGTTTGTGCATAATCAACGACGTAGCCATGTTGGCCAGCATCGACGTGCGGTGTGCCGTTTTACGGCCTAAATGATTTACTTTCTTATTATGTTTCATAACGGATTATTCTTTATCAAGTTTATATTTCGAGAGATCCATGCCGAACGACAAGTTCATGCTCGCCAATTTACTTTCCAACTCTGTCAACGACTTACGACCAAAGTTACGGAATTTGAGCAATTCGGCACGTGTCGTCGAGCACAATTGCCCCAACGTATCAATGTCAGCCGCTTTCAAGCAATTGAGTGCACGTACCGACAGGTCAAGGTCAACCAAACGATTCTTCAACAACTGACGCATGCGCAATGCTTCTTCGTCAAATTCATCTGTCATAGCAGCATCTTCCGTATCAAATTCGATCTTGTCGTCCGAGAATAACATAAAGTGCTGTATCAAAATACGGGCAGCCTCTTTCAATGCGTCTTTCGGATGAATCGAACCATCTGTGGTTATCTCCAATGTCAATTTCTCGTAGTCGGTTTTTTGTTCCACACGATAGTTGTCAATGGCATATTTCACATTGATAATTGGCGTAAATATCGCATCTATCGCAATCGTGCCAATCTCTTCAGGAATCGACTTATTCTCGTCGGCAGGCAAATAACCGCGGCCTTTGTCTATGGTCATCTCCATACGCAATTTCGCCGACGAATCCATGCGACAAATCACAAGATCAGGATTCAGAATTTCAAAATTCGTCAACAGCGGATTCAAATCGCCGGCCGTAACGACCTCTTTACCAGCCACTTCTAAAACAATACGTTCACCCTCGGCATCTTCGTGCGACGCTTTGAAACGAACATGTTTCAGATTCAGAATGATGTTTGTAACATCATCTATCACTCCGGGTATCGTCGCAAACTCATGGTCAACGCCATCTATTTTGATTGACGTAATCGCATAACCCTCTAACGACGACAGCAAAATGCGACGCAAAGCATTGCCGATGGTAATACCAAATCTCGGCTCCAACGGGCGAAATTCAAATTTACCAAACGAATTGCTCGCATCTAACATTATCACCTTTTCCGGTTTCTGAAATGCCAATATTGCCATAATTAACGATTATTTAGAGTACAATTCGACAATTAGTTGCTCCTTAATATTCTCAGGAATGTCTGCACGTTCCGGCGTGTGCAAAAATTTGCCGGCCATTGCATTATTATCCCACTCCAACCAAGGATATTTGGCATGATTGAAACCATTCAACGCATCCACAATGACAACCATTGATTTGTCGCGCTCGCGCACAGCAATCACTTGGCCTTGTTTCACGCTATACGAAGGGATATTCACCACCTTGCCATCGACCGTAACATGACGATGCGACACCAACTGACGTGCTGCAGCACGTGTCTTCGCCATACCCAAACGGTACACTACATTATCCAAACGACATTCGAGCAATTGCAACAACACCTCACCCGTAACGCCTTTCGATCTTTCTGCTTTCTCAAACAAATTGCGGAACTGACGCTCCAACACACCGTATGTGTATTTTGCCTTTTGTTTCTCCTTCAACTGTATTCCGTACTCCGATGTTTTGTGCTTACGCGAATTACCATGTTGACCGGGGGCATAATTACGACGTGCTTGAGCCTTATCGGGTCCGAAAATTGGCTCGCCAAATTTACGAGCGATTTTTGATTTTGGTCCAGTATATCTTGCCATTTTTTCTGATTTTTAAGGGTTATACTCTTCTGCGTTTTGCAGGCCGACAGCCATTGTGTGGCAGTGGCGTAACGTCTATGATTTCGGTTACCTCGATACCGGCACCATGCACCGTACGAATAGCCGATTCACGACCGTTACCCGGTCCTTTAACATACGCTTTTACTTTTCTCAAACCCAAGTCAAACGCTACTTTAGCGCAATCCTGAGCTGCCATTTGGGCTGCATACGGCGTGTTCTTTTTCGAACCGCGGAAACCCATCTTACCGGCCGAAGACCACGAAATAACCTGTCC
>JBJEJW010000044.1:0-2587 GCA_051878315.1 Paludibacteraceae bacterium
GTTTCGAACCATTTAAGTTTCTCGCTGTCAGTGCCTTCGCAGAAATAGACCATCAGTTTGTAGTCGAGTATTTTTTGTTGCTCATCTTGCGTCAAGTTGTGAAAATAGCGGAACATATAGGCAAAATCTCCCTTCACATACTGACAAATGCTGATGGTACGCTGTTGCCCGTCGATGATTTCGTAAGTGCCGTCGTCGCGCACAGCCCAATACATCACATTGAGCGGGAAGCCTTGCATGACGGTGTCGATGACGGCCATGCGTTCTTTGTCGCCATAGACAAATTCGCGCTGGTAGGGAGGGCGCACATCCAATAGTCCGCCGTAGGCTTTCACTCCATTTTCCTGATTATCGGCGTAATTCTGTATCAATTCGCGAATAGTGATTTCCTGTAATCTGATGTTCATGATAGGTCTATTTTGTTTGCCACAAAAGTGTATCGTTCTGTTTGGCAGTGTAATTGATATCAAATTCTATCGCTTCCCAACAGGGTTTGTTCTTGTCGTCGGTTGTTTTGACAATACGCAGGGCATACGATTCGGCATCGTGTTTTCGACCGTCCGAATAATAACCCGCATACGACCGCACAAGAAGCAAAGAATTGTTTTTGCTTTTGCGTATCTGATGCGGATAGTCGACAAACTCGGCGAAATACGATTCCTCCAAATAAATATAATCACTCTCGCGTTTTTGCAACTCTTTGTATATCTGGCCATTGCGGATTGATTGATTGTATTCGTATTTCATCAGAACCGGCAAATTTTCGATACCTGCCTCCGCCGTTACCGATTCGGGCAATGTGCCGATTTCAAAATAAATTTCTATTTCTCCCATAAAACGGTTTGATTTTGGCTGAATTTATTTCGTGGTTGAGATGTATGGATTTCCCATAATTCTTTTCCCTTATCGTCTATTAATGGCGTTAATTGCAATGCTAAAACATCATTTTTGTGGTTGTTTTTCACAACTAAAAGAATAGAATCGCCGCTGCCCTTTCTGATTTGGGTAAAATTATTAGCAATTATTGAAATGTAATCGACTGCTGAAATTCCCAAAGATTCCAATTCTTTTGCATGAGCAAGTTCTATATGTCGTATATAGTTAGGATGTACAACAATATCTCCTGCTTTGATTTTTGCTTTGCGAGCAACCGTCATTTTAATTCTTCCTACACGTTTATATCCAACAGGTAGTGCTCCGATTTCAATTTCTTGTTCTTCGTCTTTCCTAACCGGTTTCTTGCCTTTTACCAACAAAAAGGTAATACCTAATGCTGCCAACCCTAACAAAATCTGTTCGTCATTTTTATCCATAAATAATATATTTTATCGTTTGTGCAAAAATACAAAATTTTTCGTTATTATTTCTTGATTTTGCGGATTAAAATGCGAGCATAAGGAACATCAACTATTCCATTTTTCATCATATATAAATCTCCATCTACGGCTCCTCTTTTTTGAATTTCTTTTCTATACTTCTTATGTTCTGGTTTATAAGGTTTTACTCCACATTCTATACCTGAATTTGATATTCCTAAACCGATGATTTCAAATTGTTCAGGATTGTATTTATCCAAAAATGTGATAGGAACACCCATTGCTCCGTCGTAATCGCAAGGAATATCTGCAGTTTTATTTACATTAATACCATCGTAATTGTCATATTTTGGATATTCTTTAGGATTATAGGATTTGTACAAAATCAAATCTTCGTGTCGTTTTTTGTAATCCAAATTTGTAAACCAACGTACCCCTTTTACACGAATATATCTTCTCCCTTGCTCATCTATACGATAACCTGCGGCATTTAAAGGATAACTTTCTGGCACTTGAAATTCTCTATCACCGCTATGAATACTTGCTCCGAACCATAAACAATTATCTTTTATTAAAGGAAAGATTTCCTTATAAGTAATAGCATTTACATTTCCTATAATCAAGAATTTTTTCTGATATTCAATGAGTTGAGCTACATATTCTCTGAAGAGCGAAAAAGGTGGATTGGTAACCACAATATCGGCCTCTTTGAGCAGTTCCACGCACTCGGGCGAGCGGAAATCGCCGTTGCCTCGCAGCGTTGTCAGCACATTTTTGTCGTTTTTTATCAGCCACTCCACGTCGGCCAAGTCGGTGGCGCCGTCGCCGTTCGCATCGGGCACTTCGGTAATTACAATTTTGTGTGGCACGCGTGTTTTTTGCTGTTTGCCGTATGGTTCATCAGGCTCAAACAGACACATCTGCGTGTCGGCCACAGGCGAACCGTCGTAGCAGGTTGCTATCAGTTTTTTTAGTCCTAAAACATTGAAATTGAGCGCAAAGTATTTGAAAAAATTGCTCTCGTAAGGGTCGTCGCAGTTGCAAAACACCGTTTTGCCGGCGAAGTGCTGTTTGTAGTGCTTCAGTTCGTTAACAATGTCGGCAAGTTGCGTGTAGAACTCATCTTTTTTCGCCTTGTTGGCGGCGTGTAAATTGCTATTTCCTGCCATAAAGATTGATAGTTTTGTGCATCACTATCAATCACTTGAAAATCAGGAATAAAAAAGTGCAAATCCTTTTCGCGTTCACGGGAAGTCCGGAATGAAAACCCG
>JBJEJW010000045.1:0-43838 GCA_051878315.1 Paludibacteraceae bacterium
AGGGACTGTTTGATTAAATTTAACTTCGTCCCAATTTTAACGGGACACTAATGAATAAATTTAATGGTATGAAAAAGAAAATTTTTGCAGTAGCAATGGTTTTGTGCGCTACGACCCTGATGGCATTCGCACAAAACGACCCGCGTAAGGGATTTACGGAGTATAAGTTGGACAACGGCTTGACGATTATGCTGTGGGAAGACCAAAATCTGCCTGATGTACACGGACGTGTCGTTTGTCGCGCCGGTGCCATCGACGAACCTGCCGACTATACCGGTTTGGCGCACTATTTGGAACACATGCTTTTCAAAGGTACGGCCAACATCGGTGCACTCGACTGGGAAAAGGAAAAACCGCTCTACGAGGAAATCATCCGCTTGTACGACGAATTGTCGGCTGTGCCGATGAAAGACCAGAAAAAACGCACCGAACTCATCAAAAAAATTAACGAAGTATCGATGCAGGCTGCCAAATTCGGTGCCACCGACGATTTTTCGAACCTGATTGAAGGCATGGGTGGCGAAGGCTTGAACGCTTTCACAAGTTACGACTTGACCTGTTACTTCAACAACTTCCCGGCGTTCCAAATGGAAAAATGGCTCGAAGTGAACTCCGAACGTCTGATCAATCCGGTGTTCCGCTCGTTCCAGGCCGAGTTGGAAAACGTATTCGAAGAGTACAACATGTATCAGGACTACAACGACACGCACATCAGCGAGTTTATCATGGAAAAACTCTACGAGGGACATCCTTATGCGCGCGACGTCATCGGTTTGCCCGAACACCTGAAAAACCCGAGTCTGAGCGCGCTCATCAACTTTTACAACACATGGTATGTGCCTAACAACATGTGCTTGTTGCTGGTCGGAAATTTCGATACCGAAACAGTAAAACCGCTGATTGAAAAATACTTCGGTCGCTTGCAACCCAAAGAGTTGCCCGAACGCGGCCAATACACATGGACCGATTTCAAAGGTAATCCGAAATATACGGCTAAATTGGGCTACTATCCGCAGGTTGTGTGGGGATACAATGGCGTGAAAGAGGGCGACCCCGATGCGCTGGCGCTCGACTTTACACTGTCGATGCTCAACAACCGCCACAACACCGGCTTGTTCGACAAACTGATGCTCGATGGCGACATCTCGTTGGCTGTGGCCGAGAGCGATTCGCGCCGCGACCTCGGACGCATTCTGTTGGCGGCCGTGCCTTATTTCGACGCCTCGCAATATCGCTACGAATCGAATGCAACAACCGAAAAAATGATCATGAAAGAGGTTGACAAACTGAAAAACGGTACGTTCGAAGATTGGCTCTTCAACTCGGTGAAAGCACAAATGTTGCAGGAAACGAAATTGATGTTCGAAAATTCGTCGTCGAAAGTGAACATTCTGACCTATTCGTTTGCTTATGGGCAACCGGTTGAACGCTATTTTACACTGGCCGACAGTATCAATGCCATAACGCGTGCCGATGTACAACGCATCGCCAAAAAATATCTGAACGGCAACCATGTAACAGTTTCTATCGAAGAGGGTACGCCCAAAAAGAATAAACTGAAAAAACCGGAAATACAACCGCTCGATCCTCCGAAAGAGTCGAAAACAGCGTATGACGACAAAGTAAACGCACTACCGCTCGGCACCGTAAAAGAGGAATACAACAATTTTGCCGATGTCAACAAAGTGAAACTATACGACGATGTTACACTCTTCTGTACCGAGAACAAGGAAAACGACATCTTCTCGCTGATTCTGAAATATGGTGTCGGTACGCAAAAAATGCCGAATTTGGAATATGCCGCCCAACTGATGAACACAGCCGGTGTACAACCAAGCACAGAAGCGCAAGATTTGCGTCGCCAATTCAGCGAACTTGGCGCTACATGCACATACAGCGTGTCGGATAGTTATTTCTACATCTCGCTCACAGGCGACGAAAAGAATTTGGCCGAAATCTGCAAACTGATGACACGCCAAACGCTTTTCCCGAAATTGGACAACAAAAAACTCGAAAGCGTTATTCAATCGGTGCGCAGCAGCCGTGCCATCGAACGTAAAGACCCGAGCACGCTGTCCGACGCATTGATGCAATACGTACTCTATGGCGATAAGTCGGAATATATCGACCGCATACCGTTGAAAGATATGTATTCGTACAACTTGTCGGAATCGAACGGCGAACTCCATGTCGATATTAACTATTCGCTGACTATCTCCGATTTGACGCGCGCCATCGTTGATGCAACAGGTTACGAATTGGAAATACACTTTGTAGGTAAAACCGATGCACAACAAGCCGCCGAAATCTTCAAGAGCAACTTGCCGCTGAAGGAGAATTTGGCAAAGAGTGAATCGCCTGTCATTCTCGACCGCGTGAAATACGACCAACAAACCATCTATTTCTTGCCGAACAGCGATATGCAACAAGCCAAAATCTATTTCTATGTCAACGGTCAGCCTTACGACATCGCCGCCGATGTTGATTACGATGCCTTCAACCAATATTTCAGTGGTGGGTTCAGCGGTTTGGTGATGAACGAAATTCGCGAAAAACGTTCGATGGCTTACACGGCCTATGGCTACATGTCGCGTCCTCAACGCACCGGCAAAGATAGTTACCTCATCGGCTATGTGGGCACGCAAGGCGACAAGGTGGCCGATGCCGTCGATGTGTATATGGATTTGTTGAAAAATATGCCGCTCTATCCCGAGCGCATCGAAAATATTAAAACCTATTTGCGTCAATCGTCGCTGACCGACAAACCGTCGTTCCGCAACAAGAGCATGACGTTCGATTATTGGCAAAAACTCGGCTATACCGACGATCCGGCCAAAGTGAATATGCCCAAAATCGATAACCTTGAATTTGCGCAAATCGAGGCATTCTACAACAAATTCATCAAAGATAAACCTATTGTCATCGTCATCACGGGCGACAAGAAGACCATCGACCTGAAATCTATTCAGTCGAAATGGGGCAAAGTCGTTACGTTGGCACCGAACAAATTGTTCAAAGGCGGCGAGGACTGGGATTTCCAAAATTTGATGAAAGAGTTCATGGCACGTTATGGTCATGTGGAATAATGCACAACAAATAATTTAACCGAATGGTGGAGACGTGTCGTAATACATACGGCGCGTTTCCGCCATTTTAATACTTTAACGAAATCAACTATGGAGAGAACACTTGTAATTATCAAACCCGGTGCTGTACAACGCGAACTTGTCGGCGCCATCATCGGCCGTTTCGAGCGCAAAGGGTTGCGTTTGGCCGGTCTGAAAATGATTCAACTCGACGACAACATTTTGGCCGAGCACTATGCGCATCTTGTCGATAAACCGTTTTTCCCTACTATCTGTGCATCGATGAAAGCATCGCCTGTCATTGTTTGTTGCTGGGAGGGCGTCGATGCGGTGCAAGTAGTACGCAGCATGACCGGCGTAACCAATTCGCGCAACGCACAGCCGGGAACCATTCGCGGCGACTATGGCATGAGTATGCAGGAAAACATCATTCACACGAGCGATTCGGTTGAAAATGCAGCCGTTGAGTTGGCGCGTTTCTTCAAACCCGAAGAGTTGTTCGACTACGCCAAAGCGGCACACAGATTCATCTACTCTAAAGACGAAAACTGATGCGAAGCCGTATTTTTCTGACGACGGCGATGTTATGGTGCGTTGCCGTCGGGTGCGGTGTGGCGCAAACATACGATACCGACACTGTCGCTACATCCGAATTTTATTCCGAAGAAGAGGGTAATTTTTGGGACGTGGTTGCCGATTCGGCCTACACTGCCAACGATTCGTCGTATCTCGACCAACATCCGGCAGCCGAACTCTATCGCTTCTCGTGGACGTCGGAGCGTATCAACCCTTATGGCGTGAAAATCGACAGCATTCCCGATTCAACCTTTATCGATGTATCCGATTTCGTTTATCCGTTGCAAAGCAATCGTATCACATCGTCGTTTGGTATGCGGCGTTATCGCTGGCACTACGGCACAGACATCGGTGTTTGCGTGGGCGATACCATTCGGGCTACGTTCAAAGGGCGTGTGCGCATTGTCGATTACGAGCGCAACGGCTATGGACATTACATTGTCATTCGGCACGACAACGGATTGGAAACCGTCTATGCGCATTTATCGCGCGTGTTGTGTGCCATCAATCAAGATGTGGCGGCCGGCGACGTGATTGGGCTTGGAGGCAACTCCGGCCATTCTACAGGACCGCATTTGCACTACGAAGTGCGTTTTCTCGGCAATGCGTTCAATACGACCAAAATGATAGACTATACCAACAAAGCGTTGTGGGCGAATCCTTTTGTAATTACTTTGGCCGATACCTATAGTCATAATGCTGCTCTGAAAGAATTGGCAAAAGCCCAATATCACACTGTGCGTCAAGGCGATACGCTTTCGGGCATTGCCCGTCGGTATGGCACGACCGTTGCAAAACTATGTCAACTGAATCACATCAGTTCAAAAAAGATTTTACGGATAGGACAAAAAATCAGATACAGATAAAACAACGATACTATGAAATACGATTTGGCAATCATCGGTGGCGGACCGGCCGGTTACACGGCTGCAGAACGTGCCGCAAAAGGCGGATTGGATGTTGTGTTGTTTGAAAAAAATGCCCTTGGCGGCGTATGCCTCAACGAGGGTTGCATACCTACC
Organism: Paludibacteraceae bacterium; assembly: GCA_051878315.1. Lineage (GTDB taxonomy): Bacteria > Bacteroidota > Bacteroidia > Bacteroidales > Paludibacteraceae > W0P28-013. The sequence continues at coordinate 4,685 of JBJEJW010000045.1, forward strand.
AAGACGTTACTTTACAGTGCAAAACTCTATCAGCAGGCACTGCAAGGGGCAAAATACGGTATCGCAGTCGATAACGTGTCGTTCGATTATGCCAAAATAACGGTGCGCAAAACCAAAGTGGTGCGCAAATTGGCGGCCGGCATTCGTGCCAAGTTACAGAATGTAACTGTCGTGCAAGGCGAAGCCTTCGTCAAAAATGCCGATGAAATCGTCGAAATCGACTGTGGCGGCCAACTTTATGAAGCCGAGAAATTGTTGCTTTGCACCGGCTCCGAAACGGTTGTTCCGCCGATTCGCGGTATGGAAGGCGGCCACTATCTGACAAGCCGCGAGGCGTTGGCTTTGACCGTTGTGCCCGAAAGCATCGCCATCGTAGGCGGTGGTGTTATCGGTATGGAATTTGCCGGTTTGTTTTCGGCGTTTGGCTGTCAGGTGTCGGTTATCGAAATGGCACCCGAAATTTTGCCGGGCATCGATGCTGAAATTGCTGCCTTGTTGCGTGCCGAATATACCAAACGAGGTGTCGTATTTCACCTCGGTGCACGTGTACTCGAACTGCAACCGCAACTTGTAAAATTTGCCGATGAAAACGGCGAAAATGACATCACGGCGCAACAAATTTTGTTGTGCGTCGGGCGTCGGCCAAATTTGCAAAATCTTGGGTTGGAAACACTCGCTTTGGAGCGATTCCGCAACGGGCTTTGGGTGGACGAACACATGCGAACATCGCATCCGCGTATTTATGCGGCCGGCGACATAACCGGTTTCTCGATGTTGGCTCATACCGCCGTGCGCGAGGCCGAAGTGGCTGTCAATCATATACTTGGTATCCACGATGCTATGACTTACGATGCGGTGCCGGGTGTGGTTTACACCAATCCCGAAGTGGCCGGCGTGGGTGCTACCGAGGCGGCGTTGCAAAGTGTTGGCGTGGCCTATACGGTAAAAAAATTGCCGATGGCCTATTCCGGGCGTTTTGTGGCCGAAAACGAAGGTGGCAACGGCCTTTGCAAACTCATTTTCGATGCCGATGATCGCTTGATAGGTGCGCATTTTATCGGCAATCCGGCTTCGGAACTTGTGGCGACGGCAACGCTTGCCATTGGGCAAAAAATGGCGATTCCCGTGCTCGAAAAACTGATTTTCCCCCATCCGTCGGTTGGCGAAATCGTGAAAGAAACGTTATTTGCTTAACTTCTTGTGTTTACAGGAAGTTTTTTTGTTCAACTTTTTAATTTTTTCTTTTATGTACAAACAAATTATTCAGAAACGGGCCTATCGTTTTCGACGTTTTTGTCGGGCGAAGTATGCTGCGTTTCGTTCGGTGCATTTGGAAGTCAGCATCGGACATGTGGCAAGTTACATTGCCGAAAAACAACTTGTTAAGTCAAAGATTACAAGCACATTGGCTTGCTTTGTGGCTTTGACGTGTGCTCCGTTGGCACTTTTTGCCGACGACGAAACCGATGGTTTCGAAATACAAAATCTTTCCGAAGTTTCGGTTGTTGCAGTCAAACAACAGGTAGCCGGCGAGGCGCTGCATGTCGTTTCCACCATCACTGCACAACAACTTCAATCTTTCCCAACAACAACCCTCAACGAACTCCTTGATTATTTGCCCGGCATCGACATCCGCACACGCGGAGCCAATGGGGCGCAGGCCGACATCTCGATGCGCGGCGGCACATTCGACCAAGTGTTGATTTTGCTCAACGGCGTAAACATTACCGATGTGCATACGGGTCATGCCAACCTTGACATACCACTCGATTTGAGCACGGTGGATCGCATCGAAATTCTACAAGGAACGTCGGTTTGCCAATTCGGATTGTCGGCATTCAGTGGCGCTATCAACATCGTAACTAATACTACGGATCAACGTTGTGTGAAAGCCAAGATTGATGGCGGCGATTTCGGCTATTTTGCTCCGGCGATTGATTTTCGTTACAACAAAGACAAATGGCGTTTCGCTCTCTCGGGCAACTATAATCAATCCACCGGCTACATCGACAACACCGATTACAAATACGGTAATCTTTATTTTAATGCTCTGTGTGCCGATTCACTTACCGGCCATTGGAATTTACAACTTGGCGGCCAATGGAAAGGTTTTGGCAGCAATTCGTTTTATTCGCTAAAATATCCCGACCAATACGAAGCCACGAAAACGATTTTTGGCGCGCTTACTTGGCGGAAACAAATCCGATTTTTGTCGATGGAATCGGGTATTTTTTATCGTCGGCACTACGACCGTTTCGAACTTTTTCGCGAAGGTGTAGTAGAATTCCCGGCATGGTATACGGGGCATAATTACCATGTAACCGATGCGGCCGGCATCAATTTCAAAGCCTCGTTTTTGTACGACATCGGCAAGACAGCCGTCGGCATCGAACTGCGCGATGAACACATTTTCAGTAATGTGCTTGGCGATGCGTTGGATACTCCCAAACACGTTGCCGGTGCAGCCGATTCTATCTGTTATACGAAAGCAAAAAACCGCCTGAATGTGAATTATTTTGCCGAACAGACATTCTATGCCGGCAATTTTTTGGCATCGGTGGGCGTTTCGGGCAACTACAATTCTATGTTTCGTAATAATTTCGCGTGTACGGCCAATGTCGGCTACACGTTCGATACCGACGGCGCTGTGTTTGTCAATGTCAGTCGTGCGTTGCGGTTGCCTACGTTCACCGATCTTTATTATCAGAGTGCCACGCAAACGGCCAATCCCGACCTGAAACCCGAACAGAGTATGACTGCCGAATTAGGCGTTCATTGGGGACGTAAGGGTTTTCGTGCCGGTCTGAATGCCTATTATCGTGTCGGTAAAAATCTGATTGACTGGGTGAAAACGCCCGAAGAGGAGAAATGGCGCAGCGTCAACCATACGCGTGTCGATGCGTTTGGTGGCGAAGTAACGGTGGGTTACAAATACGGCTATTGGCTGAAAAATTTAGAGGTTGGTTATGCCTATTGTCAACTCGACAAGGACGCCGGCGACCTATTGTCGAAGTATGCGCTCGACTATTTGAAACACAAATTGACCGTTAATTTGTCGCACGGCATTTACAAAGGTTTTGGCGCAAGTTGGCAGTTTACCTATCAGCAGCGCGAAGGCAACTACACCGACGTGGCCGGAGCCGTGCAGAGTTACCGGCCGGTTTATCTGCTCGACGGGCGTGTCTATTGGCAAAATTCCAAAATCAACGTCTATGTCGAGGCGAGCAACCTCATCGGTCGGCGCTACTACGACTACGGCGGCATCGAACAGCCCGGTCGGTGGTTCAAGGCCGGCATCGCAGTCAATCTGGGTGTGGAATAAAAATTATAAAAAAAGCAGGAATTTTTCCTGCTTTTTTTACGATAGACAATTTCGTCGGTTACATCATTCACGAAATTGAATGCCTGGATTTTTTGGATCGCAACTTGTAAGAAAAACAACTTCTCGTTTTCCAAAATACATATAAACTCGTGCCAATGTAGGATTAACAGAGTTCAGCCTAATGCGTTGTATATGACTAATAAAATCCCCTTCGGAGTCGTATACCTTACCGTCCTTAAACTTAACAGTTCCAAAATCTGTAACACATGATTGCCCATCGATAAAAGTTAAGACATCCTTTTCTGAATGAAATTCAGTAATTTTTGGTCCACAGGCTGTAAAGCATAAGCATACAAAGCCAATAAGTGCTGTAAAACTAAAAATTTTTTTCATAGTAAAATCCCTTGTACGTGTCGGGCGCAACTTTTATAAAAATATAACAATAAAAAAACATAGGCGAAATTTGCCTATGCTGCAGTACTTAGGATAACTGATGAAAACGACAAATAACACCCATGTTAATGGGCTCATCGTTTTCATATTCTGTTTTTTGAAAGTTCCTAAGTTTTCAGCACAGTATATGTCATGTAGTATTGCCATTGCAATACGTTGCAAAGATAAAATAAAAACTTGAATATGCAAAATGTTATTGCATTTTTTTGTTGTATTTTCCCAAAAGGGTTAATTTTCTTTCGGAATATTTTGTCCTATTCGCTTATTTTACCACCTTTTTCTGAAAAATCCGACAAAAACGGAAGAAAGCACATAAATCGGATAGAGGACGCTCAAAATTGGCGCGTGAAGTATCAGTCGTTTTTGCGATAAAAACGGCAGGAATGCACTCAAAATAGCCAAATCGGCCATAAATTTCAGGCTGAATGCTATTGCAAAGGGTGCGATGAAACATCGATTGAAAAAAATGCCGATGAAATCGGCTAAAATCAATACGGAAGTGGCAAAAACGATGCACGCCGTGGCGATGGTTTGCGGGTCTGTGTACGATTTGGTTTTCGACGTCCAGCGACCGCGTTGGCGCACAAACTTGCCGAGGGTGGCTTGCGGTTGTGTCGTAACAATCGTGTCGGCGGCTTTCAGAAAACGGATGCGGCACCGGGCACGCTTGGCGGCAAACAACAAAAATTGGTCGTCGCCCGAAATCTCGCGGTCGCATAGTTGCCCCGAAAGTTCGATGAAAACGCTTTTTTTGAACGCCAAATTAGCGCCGTTGCACATGATGGGCATGCGCAGGGCGCAGGCACCGGCGGTCGATGCAATGAGCGATGCAAATTCCAACGCTTGCAGTTGGGCAAACAGCGATTTTTGTGCTTCGATACGCACGCCACCGAGCAGCAAATCGGGATTTTCGGCATCGAAATAGGCGGCAATGGTTTGCAGATGTGTCGGCTGCAAGGTGCAGTCGGCGTCGGTGCAGACGATGATGTCGTTTGTGGCACGACTGACAGCTTCGCGCAGGGCGTTTTTTTTGCCGGTTCCATCGGTCGAAAAGTAGGTGGCAAAAGTGTGATTTTTGCAGAATTCATCGAGAATTTTCGCTGTTTTGTCGGTCGAGTGGTCGTTGGCAAAAACAACCTCAAAATTCGGGTACTTTTGTGCCGCAATGGAGGCCAATAGGCGTGGCAAATTTTCGGCTTCGTTTTTGCAGCACACAACGAGCGAAACGGGCGTTTTCATCGGCATTTTTGGCGAAAACGGCCGCAGTCGCAGCCAGCCGACCGCAAAGGCTGCAATCATCAGCACATAGAGTGCCCCGAAACAATATGTTACTATCGCTACGATGGTCATTTTGTTACAATTAGGCGGCGGCCAACGTAAAAATCGAAATGCGTGCACTCGGGCATTTCGATTTGACGGCTTCGGCGCAGGCTATCAGTGTCGAACCGGTGGTCAGTACATCATCGACTATCAGAATGTGCTTATTTGCAAATAGTTGCGCATCGTGTATATCGAAAATGCCTTTTGTGTTTTCCCAACGTTCGTACACCGATTTTTTGGTTTGGGTCGGGTTCTCGATGGCGCGAAAAAGGTTGGTGGTTTCCACCGGCGTTTGCATCACTTCGGATAGGCCGGCGGCGATGCGCTCGGCTTGGTTGTAACCGCGTTTGGCCATTTTTTTAGGGTGTAATGGTACAGGAACAATGTAATCAATATTTTGAAAATCAGTCGATTCCAATAGCTCACTGCCGGCATATTTTCCCATGACGAAACCGATTTCATGTCCGTCTTTATATTTCAGTTGGTGCAGTATTGAGCGGTATTTCGACCCTTTCTCAAAATAGTAGAATGCCGTCGCTCGTTCGATGTCAACTTTGCCCCAAAAGCGTTTTTCGAGTTTGTTGTCGCGTTCGAGGTGTAGGCGCGTGCGTGGTAGGTGTAACAGGCATTCCATGCAGATGACCTCTTCGCCGACGGCTAAATTATTGCCGCAGGCGCAACATAAATTCGGATAAAAAATACCGATGAAATGGCCGAAAATCTCTTTGAATGTCATGTCAGAATAGGGCGATGATTTTTGGCACGAAAATTATCAGACCGACACATGCAGCGGCTATGGCGCATACTAAAACGGCACCGGCGGCCACATCTTTCACAAAACGAATGTTTTCGTTGCGTTCGGCACTCACGGTGTCGGCTAATTTTTCGATGGCCGTATTCAGCATCTCGGCACCGATTACCATGCCGATGCACAGTGCGCAAACAGCCCATTCGCCGGCCGAAATCCGCAGGATGACACCTGCCGTTATCACAACTACGATTGCGAACAGATGGAATTTCATATTGCGTTCGTTGCGTATGGCTGCAATTATACCGGCAAAAGCGTAGGCAAATCCCTTGAAAAATTTGATGATGGCGTGTTGCATACTATTCTGTAAAATGTTTGTAGGGCAATGCTCGTTCCACTTCGTCGTCTATCGCTTTGGCGCGGTTGTACAAAAAGTCGTCGATGCTCCAACCGTATATTTTTTGCTCTTTTGCGAGATTGTCAAGGTCTTCGTTTGTCAGCTTTTGGTCGCGGTTGATGAGCTCTTTCTCACTTGGTCGGCATTGGATGTCGCCTTTGTAGGTAACGATTTCGGTGCCGATTTCGCTGACGGTGTATTTACCGGCTTGCTCTATCGCGCCGACTGTCTGTGCGGAATCGGCGCGCAAATCGACAATGTCGAACGTGTAATCGATGTCCATCACCGATTCTATCCACATTTTGTGCAGACGACCTTGATACATGTTGAAATTTTCGGTACCGTCATTTTGTGCTTTGCCTTTGTGATACTCTTTTTCGGATATTTCTTTTTCGCTGATAACGCCGTTTTTGGATACTTTTTGCATGTATTTCACAATGCTTTTATCCTTTGTGTTTTTGCGGTGGGCGTATTGATAATTGCCGAATGTTGTACTATCGTAAACGAACAATAGGGCGCAGCGTTTTTCTTTCAGTTCGTCGCGAGTCAGGCCTTGCATGCTGGTGAAATCGAAATAATCGGGAAAGGTTTTTTGCAGTTGTTTCACGGTTTTTGCGTTCAGGTTATCCGACAGATTGCCGTGTACATCGACGACAGCCACGCTCAATACGCCACGTTTGTGTGCCAAGCGTTCTTTGTCGGCCGCATCGCGGAAACTATCTACCATGGCGTAATAACGCGCTGCATCGTATTGTGCTTGGTATTTTTCTTTGCCGAATAGTTTTTCTGCTTTGTCGTAAAATATGGTTTGCAATCGTTTGCGGTCGGGCGTGATGCGTGCGTACATGGCCGAGTCGTTGGCGTGGCGTGCGGCAATTTCGTTAAATAATTGCAAAGCCATAACAAGGTCATCTTCTTTTGACGATTGTGCCAAATTGTGGGCGAACGGCAGTTCGATGCTGTCCTGATAGAGTGTGATGGTAGCGGCGTAGGTATCGCTGAAACGGTTGGCGTTGGCCATCATGGCGATGCCTGCGCGTTTCTGAACAATGTCTTTGCCTTTGTCGCTCATTTTGCGGCCTTCGGTGTAGTAGTATGATGCCGCTTTTTCGTTGATGTCGGTTTGTAACGAATCGTAATCGACATGGGCAATGGCGGCATTCCATTTACCTTCGGCTACAAGGCGTTCCATACGCATTTGCAATGCGTTCCAAGTTTCACATTCGGTTGTTAATTGTTCGTAAAGTGCCGGTTTTTTTTGTGCGGCTGTTTGGCGCGAGGCAATCTCTTTCAACGCATTGGCGTATGATTTTTTCAATGCTTTTTGCTCCGCTTTCAGTGCTTTTTGGTTGGTGGCAAAACTAACTTTTTCGGCTTGCGATAGTGCTTCGGCTACGGCTTGTTGAGCGATACCGTTGGACGAAACGACGCTTAACACAATGGTTAAAATAATGGTGATTTTTTTCATGATTTTTATCTGTTTATGTCCGATTTGTTCGTTTTTATCGGTATTTTTTGTTTTTATTATTTAGATTTAGTCTAAATAATATCAACTGATAACGCCCCAATTTATGATACTTTTAGTGAGTTTTGCCAACTGCAAAGTTAAACATTTATTTTCATCTGATTCCAAATTTGGGTCTTTTTCGAGCAGGTCGTATGCTATGTTGCGTGCTGCTTGTAAAATTTTGCCATCGTGAGCGAGGTCGGCTATTTTCAAATCGAATGGCAGTCCGCTTTGTTGGGTGCCGTCGATGTCGCCGGGTCCGCGCAGGTTGAGGTCGGCTTCGGCAATGACAAATCCGTCTGTCGAATCGACCATTATCTGCAATCGTTTGCGTGTGTCGTTCGACAATTCGTAACGCGACATCAGTATACAGTAACTTTGGTCGGCGCCGCGCCCTACGCGTCCGCGCAGTTGGTGCAGTTGCGATAGGCCGAAACGCTCGGCATTTTCGATAATCATCACTGAGGCGTTTGGCACATTTACGCCCACTTCTATCACTGTCGTGGCAACCATTATTTGTGTTTCGCCGCGTGCAAAAGCGGCCATTTCGCGCTCTTTGTCGGCGGCTTTCATTCGACCGTGTACCATGCTGATTTTGTAATCGGGGAAAGTCGCCCGTACTTGTTGGTAGCCGTTTTCAAGATCTTTCAAGTCAAGTTTCTCTGATTCTTGAATCAGCGGATATACAATGTACACTTGACGGCCGGCATCAATTTGTTTTTTCAGAAATTGGTTGAGTGCGGCGCGTTTGTTGTCGAAATAGTGATACGTTGCTATAGGTTTTCGCCCGGGTGGCAGTTCGTCGATGACGCTCACGTCCAAGTCGCCGTAAATGGTCATGGCCAGCGTGCGCGGAATAGGTGTGGCGGTCATCACCAAAATGTGTGGCGGCTGTATGTTTTTCGACCACAATTTAGCGCGTTGTGCCACGCCGAAACGATGTTGTTCGTCGATGACGACCAGTCCGAGGTTTTTGAATACGACTGTGTCCTCGATGAGAGCGTGCGTACCGATGAGCAGTTGCAGACGACCATTTTGCAACTCTTCGGCTATGGTGTCGCGTTCCGACCGCTTGGTCGAGCCGGTTAGGAGGCGTACGTTTAGGCCTATTTGTGCCACTTGTTTCGATATGGATTGATAATGTTGTGTGGCCAAAATTTCGGTCGGTGCCATAATGCAGGCTTGGAATCCGTTGTCCACGGCGATGAGTGCGGTCATCAGTGCCACCATGGTTTTGCCGCTGCCTACATCGCCTTGCAATAGGCGGTTCATCTGTTTGCCCGATGCGAGGTCGGCGCGAATCTCTTTCAAAACGCGCTTTTGGGCGTTGGTCAGTGCAAATGGCAAACATTCGCGGTAAAAGCGGTTGAAGTAGTCGCCGATGGTGCCGAAAATGTATCCGCGGTATTTTTGCTCGCGCAGTTTGGTTTGCCGAATAATGCTGAGTTGTATGAAGAATAGTTCTTCAAACTTCAGACGACGTTGTGCTTGTTCGAGCAGATGGACGTTTTTCGGGAAGTGGATGTTGCGTATGGCTGTGTCGCGCGGCATCAGGGCGAATTGCCGTACCATGCTGTCGGGTAGCGTTTCGGGTATTTGCAGTGTGGGGTCGCTCAGAGCCGTGTAAATCATTTTGCGTAGCGCGGCCGAATTGATGAACGACGATTTCATCTTTTCCGTAGTGTTGTAGTGTGCTTGCAGTCCCTGAATTTTTTCTTCCGTCCCATCGATTAAAATGTCTATTTCGGGGTGCGCTATGTTGAGCGATTTGCCGTAGCGTTGTGGTTTGCCGAATATGATGTACGGTTGGTTGAGTCGGTATTTTCCATCGACGAATTTCAATCCTTTGAACCACACGAGTTCCATATAGCCTGTGCCGTCGGTAATGGTGGCCACCAGCCGTTGTGAGCGACCTTCGCCACGTTTCTCAAAACTGACGATTGTGGCTTTCAGTTGTATGTAAGGCAGGTTTTCGTTGGCTTCGCGTATGGTGTAAAAACGGCTGCGGTCAACGTATTTGTAGGGGAAATAGGTAACCAAATCCTCGACTGTGCGTATGCCGAGTTCGGCTAATAATGTGGCGGCACGTTTTGGTCCGACACCCTGCAGATAGTTTATGTCGGTGTTAAGAACCACTTTTCAGAAAAATGCCGATGAAATCGGCCGTTTTTTATCTTTTGTAATAGTTTTTGTCAGTTGGGACGTTGCAATACAAAATCCAAAATGTCGAAGAGTGATTTTTTGGCGGCCGAATCGGCAAAATCTTCCAGACATGCGATGGCTTTGCGACGAAAATATCCCATTTGTTGTTGGGCGTATTCTATACCGCCGTTTTGTGCTACGAATTGGTATAAAAATTCGCTGTTTTTTTCGATGAAATCGCTGTTTTTCGCTATTTCGACGATATGTGCGGCTTCGGCTTCGGGCTGTTGTTTCATGGCGTAAATGATAGGCAATGTAAATTTCCCTTCGCGCAGGTCGTTCAGTGTTGGTTTGCCTACTTGGGCTTGTGGCGTATAGTCGAAAATATCGTCTTTTATCTGAAAACAAATGCCGAGATTCTCGCCAAAGGCGTATAGTTGGGCGCTTTGCTCGGGCGAAGCACCGACCGAAATGGCGCCGGCTTGCATGCAGATGGCAAAAAGTATAGCCGTTTTGCGACGTATGATTTCGTAATAATTGGCTTCTGTCGGCTGACGGTAGGCATATTGCAGTTGCAGCAGTTCGCCGCGCGTAATTTCTTTGCCCAATTCTACAAGGCATTGCAATAACTCTTGGTGACGGGTTTGTGCGATGTAGTCCATCGATTTGGTCAGCAGGTAGTCGCCTACGAGTACAGCAGTACGGTTGTCGAAACGGCTGTTGACCGATGGCATGCCGCGCCGTTCGTTGGCGGCATCTACCACATCGTCGTGCAATAGGCTTGCTGTGTGTAAAACTTCCAATGCGGTGGCGGCCAGGTGTGTCGCGTGTCCGATGTTGCCAACCGTTTTTGCTGCCAGCAATGTCAGTAGCGGGCGTATTTGCTTGCCGAGTCGACGATGCACATATTGCAAGGCGGTGTTCAGTAGCGTATCCGTCGATTGGAATACGGTCGAAAACAAGGCCTCAAAATCGTTCCATTCGACGGCAATGGGTTGCTTTATGTCGTTTAGGGTTGGCATATTTTATGTAGGAAATCCAATTTGCAAAGATACGCAAAAAATGTAATATGACGATTTCTTTATTGCGCATTGTTCCGAAAAAATGCGTTTTTATTGTTTTTTCTCCTGTAGTTGTTGTTCGAGCTTGACCAATTCGTCGCGGTATTGTGCCGCTTCGATGAATTGCAGATTTTTGGCAGCGTGTTCCATCTGTTTGCGCGTATGTTCTATGGCTTTGCGCAACGCTTCCGGTGTCATGTATTTGACTACGGGGTCGGCGGCCAGCGACAATGGTGCTGCCGGCTCGATATAATAGTGCGGTTTGTCGGTGTTGAGTGGTTTTTGTGCCGGTAGCGACGAAAGGGTTGTTTTGACGATGGGTGTCGGCGTGATGTGGTGTTCGGCGTTGTATTTCAATTGTTTGTCGCGTCGCCGATTGGTTTCGTCGATGGTTTGTCGCATGCTGGCTGTGATGGTATCGGCGTACATAATGACTTTGCCGTTAACGTTGCGTGCTGCGCGACCTGCTGTCTGTGTCAGCGAACGATGGTTGCGCAAAAATCCCTCTTTATCGGCATCGAGTATGGCGACAAGCGACACTTGTGGCAGGTCGAGTCCTTCGCGTAGCAGGTTGATGCCGATAAGTACGTCGAACAATCCGTTGCGTAAATCGTTCAGTATTTCGACACGTTCCAGCGTTTCGATGTCGGAGTGGATGTAACGGCAACGTATGCCCATCTTGCCGAAATATTTGTCGAGTTCTTCGGCCATGCGCTTGGTCAGTGTAGTTACCAATACGCGTTCGTCGCGTTCGGCACGCACGGCGATTTCTTCTATCAAATCATCTATTTGGTTCAGGCTGGGGCGCACTTCTATTAATGGGTCGAGTAGCCCTGTTGGGCGTATAACTTGCTCTACAACAATGCCTTCCGATTTTTGTAATTCGTAGTCGGCCGGTGTGGCGCTGACGTAGATAGCCGTGTGCACCATGCTCTCAAATTCGTCGAATTTGAGTGGTCGGTTATCGAGTGCGGCCGGCAGGCGGAAACCGTAATCAACCAAATTTTGCTTGCGCGAGCGGTCGCCGCCATACATGGCGTGTACTTGTGGCAGAGTAACGTGGCTTTCGTCCACTATCAGCAGAAAATCTTGCGGAAAATAGTCGAGCAAACAGAATGGACGCATACCCGGTTGGCGACCGTCGAAATAGCGCGAATAGTTCTCGATGCCCGAACAATAACCTACTTCGCGTATCATTTCGATGTCGTAGTTTACGCGTTCGTATAGGCGTTTGGCTTCGTATGGTTTACCTATTTCGTTCAGATAATCAACCTGTTGGCCTAAATCGAGCGCAATTTGGTCGATGGCTTGGTTGATGCGCTCGCGTGTGGTAACGAAAATGTTGGCCGGATAGATGTTGAACGTGTCGAATCGTTCGAGTGTGTGACCGGTGGCGGGGTCTATGGCTTCGATGCTCTCAACCTCGTCGTCCCAAAAAACGATGCGCAAAATGTAGTCGGTATAGGCAAGAAAAACATCTACCGTATCGCCTTTGACACGGAAATTGCCGCGATTCAAATCCAATTCGTTGCGCGTGTAAAGCCCATCGACCAATTGCCGCAAGAGGTCGTCGCGTAGCAGGTTTTTCCCGCATGCGAGCGTAATGCAGGTATCGTGGAAATCGGCGGGATTGCCGATGCCGTATAAACACGATACTGACGACACGACTACTACGTCGCGCCGCCCCGACAACAATGCCGATGTGGTCGATAGACGCAGTTTCTCTATTTCGGCATTGATGGCCAAATCTTTTTCGATGTAGGTGTCGGTGTTCGGTATGTAGGCTTCGGGCTGGTAGTAGTCGTAGTACGATACGAAATATTCCACCGCATTGTCGGGGAAAAACGACTTGAATTCGTCGTACAACTGCGACGCTAATGTCTTGTTGTGGCTCAAAATCAGTGTCGGTCTGTTCAGGTTGGCAATGACGTTGGCCATAGTGAATGTTTTGCCCGAACCTGTTACCCCCAACAGCGTCTGAAACGGTACGCCATTCTCCACACTTTCGGTCAGGCGGCGGATGGCTTCCGGTTGGTCGCCGGTAGGTGCGTAAGCCGATGTCAATTTGAATGATGCCATGTTTTTTTTGTTGATAACTCGCAAAAAAATGACGAAAAACAGCGCAATACATACGCCAAAATGCACCGCAAAGGTACAATTTTTCTGAAAATTGGCCACTTGCGGACGAAAAAATCGATTTATAAATTGTTCATAACTTGTTGAGAGTTTGGGTTTTTTGTCGATAAATCAACAAAAATATCAGTTTTCTGCAAAAAAATATCGTTTTTTTACACACTATAAAAGAAAAACCATTAAATTTGCTCATTAAAAATTGTTTATAACTTGTTGGCGATTATCAACAAACAAAAAAACACGAATCATCACCCAAAAATCTGATATTTATGAATCGGTTTAACTTGAAATTTGCAATTATTGCTGTCGCGTTGTTTGGCACTGCGTTGTATGCTTCGGCTGTTACGCATTCGGTTGGTCTTAATCCAAACACAACCATTTGCCCGGGCGAGAAAGTGGAAATTACCCTGACTCCCGACGATGGCAATACATACACCTACAAGTGGACTTGGAAGGACAAGTACAACACCTCGCAATCATATACCGGTAACCCATTGTCGGACAATCCCGAAGTTACAACCGATTACACGTACAAAGCATACGATGCGGGTAATGCGGTTGTCGATGCAGGCACTGTGACGGTTACGGTGGGCAAGGTGCCGACGGTAACGGTTGCTCAATCGGTCTATAATGTCAAGAAGGGTGACAATGTTACACTGATGGCTACAGGCTCGGTCGGTACTACTTCATACCAATGGTATGACAATTTGGGTAATCCGATTTCGGGTGAAACTGTGGCCAATTATACTGTCAACGATGTTCAGGCAGATGCAACTTATCAGGTGGCTGCGCTTATCAATGGGTGCGAAGGCGCAAAAGCCACCGTCAAAGTACATTTGTATTCGCTTTCGGCCGGTGCCGAAACCGTTTGCTACAATACGCCGGTTTCTCTTACAGCCCAAGGCGGTGCCTACTATTATTGGTCGACCGGCCAAACAGGGCAGACCATTACGGTTTATCCGACCGGTGTACCGACATCGTCGTACACGGTTACCATCAAAGATGCCGACGACGCTTTGGTGGCTACCGAGAGCATTACCATCAATGTTACGGCTTTGCCCACTATTACGGGCATTACGCCTGCCGAACCGGTAACCTGCAACGGCGAAGAGGTACAGGTTACGGCTACGGCAAGTTCGGCGACTGGTACGTTCGAGTGGAGCGATGGTCAAAAAGGACATATCGCCTTCTTCAACCCGGCAACAACTACCACCTATTGGGTGCAATTTACTGATGCGGCAACCAATTGTGTCAGCGAAAAAGCGTATGTTACCGTGCAGGTTACAACACCGGGTACGGCTACTATCAACGGTCCGACATCGGCCTGCGTGGGCGATAATGTATCGTTGTCGGTAAGTGGCGGTATTCCTGTTCGTTGGTACACCGCTTACGTTGAACTCGGAACCGGCACGACTTGTACATATACACCCACCGAAGTCGGAACTGCTACGGTTTATTGTAATGTCAATGTTGATGGTTGCGTGGTGAAAACCGAAAAAACAATAACTGTGTCGCCGCAGTTATCGCCGACTATTTCGGGTGACTTGTCTATTTGCGCAGGCGAATCGGCTACACTCACCGTTTCGACCCCCGACGATGGTAACACGACTTACCTATGGTGCAATAACGAAACGACGCGTTCCATCACAGTGTCGCCGGCAACAACAACATCATATTCGGTACAGGTAACTCGTAACGGATGCACGGCTACTGCACCTTCGGTGGAAGTTGCGGTGAATACCAAACCGTCAATTTCGTTCACGGGAGGAACCTCGGTGTGCAAAGGCAGTATCGCCAGTGTCACGGCCAACGTTTCCGGTGGTAGCGGTTCGTACACGTATGCGTGGGACGACCCGGGAAGTACTACAAGCGCAACGTTGAAAGTAACGCCATACGCCACAACTACTTATCATGTTACCGTTACTGATATTGTTACCAAATGTACAAGTACAGAACCGATTACTATCAATGTAACCGAATCAACAGCGCCGACCATCACGGGCCCGAGTACAGTGTGCAAGGGTGCAGAGTTGACACTATCCGTTTCAGATAATTGTGATTCGTATCAGTGGGACGACGAAGCCGCAACTGCAACCAAAACTATGACGGTAACGCTGTCCGAGGATCGTACATTCACGGTGAAAGTCGTCAAAGACGGTTGCACTTACTCCATCAGTCAAACAGTAACCGTGCTCGACGGACCTACCGGCGACATTTCGGGCAACAAAACGTTTTGCCCGGGCAGTAGCACGCAACTCACTGCGCCTGTTGGCGAATCTTATTTATGGAACACCGGTGCTACCACTCAATCTATTAATGTCAACGTGGCGGGTACCTATTGGGTGGACGTAACCAAAGGAAGTTGTACGATACGCAGATCGATTGTGATAAGTGAAAATACACCCGTGACACCGGTGATTACTCCGAGCGAAACAACTATTTGCGCTGGTACATCTGTAACTCTTACGGCGTCGAACTATGGCACTATCACCAAATGGAGCGACGGCGCGAAAAATCTTGGTACCGAGACGAAAATTACGGTTACACCGACTAAAACAACTACTTACGAACTTGTCGTGTCCGATGTGAACGGGTGCACGGCAACGGCTTATCAAACCATTACGGTCAATTCCTTACCGACTCTTACGATTTCGGGTGATAAAGACGAAGTTTGTTCGGGTGGCGAGATTTCGGTAACGGTAAGTGGTGCAACAAGTGGCAGTACATATACTTGGAGCAAAACCGGTACGTTGAGTAACGGTGGTGCTACTTTGACGTTTAAGCCTGCCGACGACGATACCGAAGTATCTGTAACCGTAAACACAGCATCCGGTTGCTCGACTACCAAAACATACAACTTTACCGTCATATCGAAACTTACCGGCGAAATTACCGGTTTGTCGTCGGTGTGCAAAGGCGAAACTGTTACATTGTATGCACCGGCAGGTGGAACGTCGTATGTATGGAGCAACGGCAAAACCGGTCAAACAATGACATCCGAAGCATTGAATACGGTAGGAACACAAAAATTCACGGTCGATATAACCTATGCCGGCGAATGCATACTGACACTTGAAAAAGAGGTTACTGTAAACGAAATACCTTCCGGCACTATCACCGCATCGTCTGAAATCGTATGCTTGGGAGAACAAGTGCAACTGACAGCCAATGTGGCGGGTGCTACGGCATGGGAATGGAGCACCGGAACTACAGGCACCGGTACCATTTATGTTGTACCATCGACTCTTGGTAAGGTAGAATATACGGTCGATGTAACCAAAAATGGTTGTACAGCTACCATCAAGAAAAGTATTACGGTTGTCGAAAAACCGACGGCTGCCATTGATAAAGTAAATTCGACGGCATCGGTATGTAAAGCCAAAGACCCGGCAACCATTGTGGCGACAGGTGGTACCAAGTATCAACTGAGCGGTACGTCCTCTGTCAATGCTACCGGTCTCTTTACCGTTTATCCGGAAGTAACGACCACTTACACCATATTAGTATATAATGATAATGATTGCGAAACACCGGTTACGCACCAAGTAATGGTGAAAGGTGTTGAAGAACCGACTATCAGCGGCTCGACCAAAGTTTGTCAAGGCGGTAACACGACATTGACCTCGAGTATGGCTGATACTTACGAATGGAAAAAAGGCGCTACCGTTTTGGGTAATAATCCGTCAATCGACATTAAGAATGTACAAGCCACCGACAACTACACATTGACAATCACCAAAGATGGCTGCACCGTAGTCAAATCATTTAGCGTCGAAATGGTGTCGCTACCCACCGATGCTAAAATTGAGGGACCGGACAAAGTGTGTGAGGGCGAAACAATCACGTTGACTGCTAAAGGAACTGGTTCGTACAAGTGGAGTACCGGCGAAGAAACAAATACCATTGAGGTAACGCCGACAGCAACAGACCATATTTATCAATTGACATTGACAAATGATGCCGGTTGCGAACAAACAGTACAGAAAAATGTTACTGTCAATGCAAAACCGACCGTTTCGATCAACGGCCCGGACGAAGTGTGCGCCGGTAATCCTATCACCTTGACCGCTATCGGTACAGGAACATTCAAATGGGACGACGGAACATCGGGTGCGACACTTACTCTCACACCGTCCGTTTCGCGTGCTTACACAGTAACGCTTACCGATGCCAACGGATGTACAAATACAGCATCGCATACCGTAAATGTTCTTTCCGTCAATACACCTATTATAAATGGTACAACTGACATTTGCAAAGGTGGTAAAACTACATTAACCGCTTCGGGCGATGCAGGCTGCACATTCACTTGGCCGGAGGTGGGACGTACGGGTGTCAGCGTAGATGTATCACCCGACATCACAACCACTTATACAGTGGTGGCGACAAATGCTGCGGGCTGTACTGCCGAAGGCAAGGTTACTGTTAATGTACACGAACCGCCGACTATCGGCATAATGCTCAATCCGTCAACCGGCATTATCTGTGCCGGCGAAACGGCCACTATCACCTTGACAGGCGGCACGGAATACACATGCGATGGTGTAACAAATACGACCGGTATTTTCAACGTCAATCCTACGGTAACTACACCATATAATATAATAGTAACGAATTCGGCCGGTTGTTCATCGTCGACGGTACAAACCATTACCGTACGCGAAAAACCGACCGTTACCATCAGTGGCGACAAAACGGCGTGTCAAAACACAAAAGTTACGTTGACTGCTTCCGGTGCCGAGAATTACGAATGGAGTACCGGCGAAACCACCGAAAATATTGTAGTGGATGTAACAGGTACGACGCCGATAACTATTTGGGTGAAAGGTCAAAACGCACATGGTTGCTGGAGCGACCCCGTTACACACATTATTACCGTTAATGCCAAACCGAATGTAACGATTGGCGGTACATTAGACATTTGTGTCGGTAGTTCGACCATATTGACGGCCGCAGGTGCAAGCACCTACGTTTGGTCGTGGGATGGTGGCTCGGCTACGGGTAGTACGTTGGAAGTGTCGCCTACATCGGATAAAGTTTATACTGTCGAGGGTACCGATGCCAATGGTTGCAAAGCCACAGCATCGACTACGGTTAAAGTATATGCAAAACCGGTGGCCAATATCACCGGCGATACTGAACTATGTGAAGGCGGTAGCGCGAAGTTGACTGCTTCGGGCGGTGGCACCTATTTGTGGAGTACCGGCGAAACAACGGCTGAAATCACTGTAACAAAAGCCGGTACATACACTGTAACCGTAACCGGCAGCGGTGGATGTAATTCAAAGGCTACATGGGTTGTATCCGAGAAAACTATTACAGCGCAGATCAGTGGTGCAACTACAAGTTGTGCCGGCAATGAGGTCGCGCTGACAGCTACCGGTGGCGACACTTATGCGTGGGATGCTTGTGCCGATATTACAGGCATCGAAACATCGCAAGCTACGGTCTATGTGAGCCCGACTACTACCACTACCTATTGGGTAACCGTTACTAAAGACGGTTGTTCGAAACGTGTCAGCCACACGGTAACTATACCTGCACAATCCGAAATAGTGATTTCGGGTAAAACCGATGTGTGCGTAGGCGAAACTTTCACGCTGATAGCAGCACTTGATGGCGCTACCGATTTCTATTGGGACGGTGGTCCGAATAGTACTTCGTACACTACAGCATTAAGTGCCGAAAAATCGCAAACATACACTGTTCATGCGACAGATAAGAACGGTTGTAAGGTTGAAAAATCGATAGTTGTAACCTCGCACTCGCTACCTATTGCCGGTATCACGGGCGAAGCGTCGATATGCAAGGGGTCGGGTATTACACTGACAGCTACAGGCGGCACGAGTTACAAGTGGAGTACAAACGAGACATCAGCCTCGATATTTGTTACACCAACCTCTACTACTACTTATAAAGTAGTGGCTTACAACGCTCAAGGTTGTCCAAGTGCCGAGGTTTCGCATACGGTAACTGTCAACACGCCGCCAACGGCCTCTATCAGTGGTCCGACACAAGTATGCAAAGGTTCGACTATTACATTAACGGCTGCAGGCGGTACAAGCTATAAATGGAGTACCAGCGAAATTACCGAAAGCATCACGCCGACTATCAACAGCGACATTACTTATTCGGTGGTTGTGACTGATGCCAATGGTTGCACCGACGAAACGACACATACGGTGAAAATTTATCCGGAAGAACAAGTAGTCATCACCGGCGAACTCGAAATTTGTGCCGGCAGCAGCACTACGCTTACCGCTTCCGGTGTTACAAGTGGTACATACCAATGGAACAACGGACAAAGTGGCAATACTATCACTGTATCAGCGGCCGGAAATTACACTGTAACGGCTACTTATGGCACTGGTTGCACCTCGACCGCATCGGTTACCGTCGTTGTTAATCCGAAACCGACGGTTACGATTTCGTCTTCGTTAGGCGAAAGTATCTGTCCTGGCGAAAGTACAGAATTAACTGCAAGCGCAGGACAAAGTTATTTGTGGACACCGGGTAATTATACAACGCAAAGCATTACAGTATCGCCGGCGGTTGAAACACAATACACCGTCGAAGTGGTCGATGCCAACGGTTGCATAGGCATTGCTAAAAAGACCATCAGCATCAAAACGATTCCTGCGGCCGACATCACCGGACCGACTGTTAGTTGCGCCGGCGAACCGGTTGAATTGGTTGCTTCGGGTGGCTCTGTTTTGTGGAAAGATGATGGCACTAATACGAACCCACGTACCGTTAACCCCATGGCTACTACAACTTATTATGGTACTATTACCGGTACAAACGGTTGCTCGGTAGAAAAATCGTGGACGGTAAAAGTAGTCGAAAAACCAACCCTCAACATTGTGGGCGAAACTACCATTTGCTATGGCGAAAGCACTAAATTGACAGTTTCAGGTGCCGATACTTATGTGTGGAGCCACGGTTTGGGTTCGAATAGTACGATTACAGTTAATCCGACTGTAACAACCACATACACCGTAATAGGTACCGATGCTAACGGTTGCACTAACTCGAAAGAGGTTACGGTTTATGTCAATCCGATACCGACGGCCACAATTACACCCGACAAAACATCGGTATGCGAAGGCGAGCAGATAACACTGACGGCCTCGGGCGGCGATGATTATCGTTGGGGTAATGGCGATACGGGTCCAACCATTACGGTTACGCCTGCTGCGCCAAGTACAACTTATTCTGTTGTGGCTTACAAAAACGGCTGCCCAAGTGCCGAAGTAAGCTACAAAGTGAATGTCAACACTAAACCGACCGTAACGATTACGGCATCGGCCGACAATGTATGCAAAGGTACTGAGGTAACGCTGACGGCTAATGGCGCAAGTACTTACGAATGGAGTAACGGCGAGACGAAACAAAGTATCAAAGTTACCGTTACTGCTGATGTAACCTATTCGGTAACCGGTACCACTAATGGTTGCTCGAATACGGCCACCCAAAAAATAACGGTAAACACACCGCCTACAATTAACGTTTCCGGTAAGTTGGCTATCTGCAAGGGCGAATCGACTACTCTGACGGCCTCGGGTGCACAGAACTATACTTGGTCTGACGGCCTCGGGAATACGCCATCGGTAACTGTAAGTCCGGTTGTAACAACTGTTTATACTGTTGTTGGTACCGATGCTAACGGTTGTACCGCTACGAAAGACGTAACGGTAGAAGTTTATGACAAGCCGGCACCCATCATTAACGGCGCAACCGAAATATGCGAAGGCGACTACACTACCTTGACGGCCGTTGAATCGAATGCTGTGGCGTGGGAATGGAGTACCGGCGCCAAAACACAGTCGATAGACGTTTACGAAGCCGGCACTTACACCGTAACGGTAACCGGCAAGGGTGGTTGCACTACGCAGGTCACAGCTATTGTAACCTATAAAACGCCTGTATCAGGCTCTATCAGTGGCGGTGAAACGGCTGTGTGTCAGGGTTCTACGGTAATACTTACCGCTTCGGGCGGCAAAACATACAAATGGGATTATAACGGTTTTGATAGTCCGACATTAACTTTGACCGACATACAAACTACCGGTACTTATTGGGTAACGATTACGGGCGATAACGGTTGTACGCAACGGTTGAGCAGGACCGTTATTGTTAATTCGAAACCGTCGGTTGACATTACGGGTAGTCTGACTTTCTGCGAAAGCGGCAGCACTACCCTGACAGCCGTCGGCACCGGCACCGTGCTGTGGAATACCGGTGCAACTACCAAGGCTATTACCGTTAATGCTGAGGGCGACTACGAGGTTACTTTGACCGATGCTAACGGTTGCACGGCGACAAAATCGGTACATGTAACGCGCAATGCGCTGCCCGTAGCGACCATCAACGGCAAAAACGCAATATGCGAAGGCGATCAGGTAACTCTGACAGCCACCGGAGCCGATAGTTACACATGGAGTACGGGTTCAACGGCGGCCAGCATCACCGTCGCACCTACTATGACAACAACTTATACAGTAACGCCTCGTACCGGCAACTGTGTGGGTGATCCGACATCGTTTACGGTTACTGTCAATCCGAAGCCGGTAATTACTTTCAGTGGCGATACCGAAGTGTGTGAAGGCGAAAAGGCTACAATCAAAGCCGATGGCGCCGACGAATATACTTGGAGCAACGGCATGACGGGAGCAACCATTACCACTGCACCGTTAACTGCTACGACGACGTTTGTCGTTACCGGTAAAAACAATTTGACCGGCTGCACAGCGCAAGCGCAATACACGGTTGTGGTTAATTCGAAACCGGTAGTTACTGTATCCGGTAACAAAGAAATATGCGCCGGCAGTTCAACCAAATTGACTGTTTCACCCATGGGCGCAACATACAAATGGAGCAATGGCTCTACCGATCGCACAGCATCATTCGATAACTTGCTGGATGACACTGATTTCTGGGTCGAAGTAACAGTGAATGGTTGCACGACACATTACGATGATAAAATTACGGTACATCCGATTCCGGTTGCAACCATTATAACAAATACCGACAAAAAGACTGTTTGTCGTGGTGAATCCATAACACTGACAGCCTCCGGAGGTACAAGTTACTTGTGGCAACACGATGGTAGCCGTAGCACTTCGGTTACCGTAGCACCTCAAGCCGATGCCACCTATTCTGTACAGGTTATCGGCGACGGTAACTGTCAAACGACGGCTTCGATTGATATCACGGTGCTGGATTTGCCAAATGCAAAAATAACCGCCGATAAAACCACTGTATGCGAGGGCGATGATGTAACGCTTTCTGCCTCCGACGGTGTACGTTGGCAGTGGTATCAAGGTAACAATGCCATAGTCGGTGCCATCGATCAGCATTACACAGTAACAAATGCAGCCTACGGTTCCACTACTTATAGTGTGGAAGTGTACAATGCCAACGATTGCATGGTTCGAACCAGTTATTCGTTGGTAGTGCAAAAACAGCCGGTTGCTGAAATTTTAGGCGATTTGAATATCTGTCTTGGCGAAAGTACCACTTTGTCGGCTCCCGATGCGGATAGTTGGTTGTGGAGTACCGGCGCAACTACAAAGACGATAACCGTTTCGCCCACAGCGAATACCGATTATACATTGACCATTAAATCGGGGGACTGCACATCGACTGTAACAGAAACTGTTGTGGTTAATGCTTTGCCCGTACCGACACTCATTGCTGACGAGTATACGGTATGTGTAGGCAACTCAACTACTTTGACGGCCGGAACAGGTTATAAATATTACAAATGGAGTACCGGGCAAGAAGGTACTAACATGCGCAGCATCAGTGTATCGCCAACGGCCAAAACGACCTACACGGTCGAAGTAACCGATGCAAGCGGTTGTAAGGGCGTTAATCAAGTTACGGTAGATGTAACGCAAATAGCAGCACCTACGATCTCTGTTTTGACGGGTAGCACCACTGTGTGTGCCGGCGAAGAGGTTATTCTGCAATCGAGTGCATCAAATACATATGCATGGAGTGCCAATGTTGGACTCTCTCAAATCAACAGTCAAACGGTTGTGGTTAATCCGACAAGCACCAGCATTTATACGGTAACAACTACAAATAAAGCCGGTTGTTCCAGTTCGCAGGACATCACCATTACGGTAATGCCGCTGCCGACGCCGAAAATCATAGGCGAAAATAATGTTTGTAAAGGTGAGAGCCTGACGTTGACTGCCACCAGCGATATTGACGGTACAACATTCTTGTGGAGTACCGATGAGAATACGCAGACCATCACCGTCAAACCGTCGAAAACCACTACTTATAAAGTGTGGGCATCGAATGGACGATGCAAGAACCCGACACCGGCTGAAATTACGGTAACCGTAAACGACTTGCCGACAGCCGAAATTTTAGGTACCTCAACCATTTGCCTTGGCGAAAGCACTACGCTGACAGCAACCGGCGGATCAACTTTCCTCTGGAAAAATATGTCGGGTGCCGAAAAAACATTGGCCACAATTACCGTTGCACCTACGCAGACAACCACTTACACCTGTACCGTAACAGACGATAAGGGTTGCTCGAAAGATGTAAGTTTGGAAGTTGTAGTCAATAAATTGCCGACCCCGACAATAACCGGAACGACCAAAATTTGTCGTGGCGAAAGTACTACGCTGACAGCCTCCGGCGGTAATGCTTATTTGTGGACAGGTGATGGCATCGTTACTCCGGGAAATGCCGTGCAAACGGTTTCGCCGGCTTATACGACAACTTATACTGTCGAAGTTACCAACGCAAACGGATGTAAGCAAACGGCCGATGTTACCGTCGAGGTGGTACAAGACCCGAAAGTACACATCGAAGGTCCGACAACCATCTGCTCCGGATCGGCGGCTACACTTAAAGTCGTATCTGACGATAGTCGAACCTATACTTACAAGTGGGCACACGACGGTTCTACCAATGCCACTTGCATTGTGAAACCGTTGACAACAACGACTTATAATGTCGAAATATTCGACGGCAAATGCTCAAGAATATTGTCGCATCAAGTAACGGTGAATAAGATAGAAGACCCGCAAATTTCCGGTCCGGCCCAAATATGCTTGGGCGAATCGACTAAGTTGGAAGTAACTAACGTACCGAATCCGTATGTATCGTATCAATGGAGTACGGGCGAAAGTACACAAGCCATCGTTGTTAGCCCCGACCAAGTGGGTATGAGCACTTACACCGTAATTGTAACTGATGCTAACGAATGTACGGCAGAAGCCACCATCGACATTGTGGTGAAATCGTTGCCGGTAGCAAGCGTTACGCAAGATATTCCGTTGCTGTGCGAAGGCGACCACACCGTAACTCTGACGGCTACGGGTGCCGGCATCAACGGCACATACAATTGGTACGAAGACGATTTAGCAACTGTGCCGATAGCCCTTGGTACCGATAATATCACGTTCACCGACCTACTTGTGAACAAAAAAGTGTACGTTGTGGCAGTTGATAAATTCGGTTGCCAAAGCGAGCCGAAAGAACACGAGTTGGTTGTAACACCGAAACCGACACCGACTATTACTTCGTCCGTGCCATCGAACGTGTTGTGCGAAGGCGGAACATTGCAACTGACGGCTTCCGATCCTGACCCTGATGTTACGTTCAAATGGGAAGACGGAACAACGGGTGCGCATCTCACCGTAACGGCCGGAGGCGAATACCGCGTTACTGCCACTAACAAAGCCGGTTGTTCGCAGGATGCAAGCATTACAATTACAGAAGAGCTTCTGCCTGATGCCAAGATTACGGCGTCGATTATTGCTGGTTCAGGTGCCGGCGAAGGTACCAGCATTTGTGCCGGTACACGCTTGAAATTGACGGCAGACCCGGAATCGTCTGCTACGATGACTTATACTTACAAGTGGAATACAGGTTCCGTGGCGCGCGAAATTACCGTCAATCCGACAGCTACAAAAACCTATTCGGTTATTGTAACCAGCGCATCGGGCTGCTCGAAAGAAGCCTCCATCGAAGTGAAGGTAAATGAGTTTGTAACCATCGAAGGTCCGAAAGAAGTGTGCGCCGGACAACCCTATGTGCTGAATGCCATAGGCAAAAACTTGAATTATTACGAATGGACGCGAAACGGCGTACCGTTGCCGGACTACGATGGCGATGCGAGCATCAACTGCGCCGATAGCGTTCCGGTAGGCCAACCGTCTGCCGATGTGGTTTATGGTGTTAAGGCTGTTTACGACAACAACTGCGAATCCGACACCACCTTTACGGTTACCATCTATGCCAAACCTACCGATTTGACAATCAATGGCATACAGGGTATTGATGCTATGGATTCTGTTTGTGTTGGTTCATCGAAACAGTTGTCGGTAATGCCGATAAATGGTTCGTCGCTCACACGCGCAACATACAATTGGACAGGTGTTGGCATTGCCGATCCGACTGCAGCCACGCAGACTATCACGCCGGATGTGGCCGGCATCGAGCCTTATAGTTGCCAAATTACACTTCCGGGTGGTTGCGACACTACTGTGATGATCAAATTAAAGGCTGTTCCGCTGCCCGATTTGTCGGTATGCAAGGACACCACTATCTGCTCGGGTGGCACGGCTATACTGTATCTGACATCGAAGAATAACTGCCCGGCCGGCACAACTATTGTGTGGACAAGCACCGGCGGCGGTGGTGGCAGTGGCGATACAATTTACGTCAGTCCTACAACCACAACTACTTATACCATCACGGCCAAAACACCGACACCGCTCGAATGTTCGCAAACGGCAACGGTTACCGTGAATGTGATACCGATACAAACGCCGGTTGTAACGCCGACGCCAGTGCTCCTATGTTTGGATGCAGGCGGTGTAAGTGAGGTGGACTTGACACTTTCGACGCCTGATATTGACTCCGAAGGTCGAGCGTATAAAGAATTCAAATGGTACACATTAGCAGACCCGACAACTATATTGGGTACGGCAGCTGTCGTCACCGTGCCGAAAGCCTCGATTACTGCTTCGCAAACATACGTTGTGGAGGTTACCACACAAGAGGGCTGTGTAGGTCTGGGCCAAGTGGAGGTGCCTGTGAGCGCTAAACCGTCCGTTTCTATCAAAGGCGAGGACAAAGTGTGCTTCGGCAAGTCGTTGGTACTGCAAGCCGAAAGCCCGATAAATGTGGCACGTTACGAATGGACAACAAATGTAAGTGCAACGCCATTTGCAACGACACAGAGCGTTACCGTATTCCCGACGGCTACGGAAAACACATATTATCTGACGGTTTATAATGATAACGATTGCTCGTTCGAGGTGAACCCGGGACACGCTGTAACCATATTGGATGCGCCAAATCCGACGATTACGCCTGATCACAATCCGATTTGCGAAGGCGATGATGTAACGCTTACTGCATCTGATCTTAACGGTGGCAGTTGTACCGTTGTGTGGGACGATGGATCTACCAATCCGGTACGCATTATTCGTGGCTTGACCAATACCACTACTTACAGCGTAACCATGACTAACCAAAACGGTTGCGCCGAAAAGGTTGAGTATACGGTAACTGTGAATCCGCTGCCGAAACTGAAAATAACCGGTAATACGCAGGTTTGTGTAGGCGATTCGGTACTGTTGAGCGTAACCGATGCCAATGGTGTGGCCAACAAATACAGTTGGACAGGCGGCACTTGGAAAGAGGCTACCGACCAAGGTTCGGTGGATAACAGCAAAGTTTGGGTTTATCCGACTGATATTTCCAATCCTACCTCATATTGTGTAACCTCGGTTGATGTAAACGGCTGTAATGGTCCGGAGGTTTGTCACGAGATATTGGCCTACTCCAAACCGATAGCCAAGATTAACGGCAAACAGATGGCCACCGACACGATATGTGTGGGCGAAAGCCTGATACTGACGGCATCGGGTGGTACCAAATACAAATGGAGTACTAACGCCGAATCGGAACAGATAACTACACCGGTTTACAATGCGCCGACATCGACTTTAGCAGGACAACAGCAGTCATACGTCTTCTGGGTAGATGTGTACAACGAGGCCAACTGCGTAGAGCGCGACTCTATCTGGATAAAAGTGGCGGCCAAACCGTTGGCATCTATCACTGTTGGAGGTTCCGGCGCAACGACCGTTTGCGAAAATGACGCCGTAGTCTTACAAGGCTCTGCAAATGCTGTGGCTAATACTCCGGCCGGTACTTACCACTCGTATATGTGGACGAACAACACAGGCGAACCTATCAATAATCCGAATCAAAAGGACATTACCGTAAATCCGACCAAAACGACCACCTATTATTTGACGGTAACTGACAACGAAACCGGTTGCGAACGCACCGAACAACAGATTATTAACGTTAATCCGTTGCCGATAGTAAGTTTTGCCGAAACCGATACGGTTATTTGTGAAGACGATGTATTGCATTTGAGCATCGATGGTGATGTAACCAATTATGAAATTACTTGGGAAAAACTGAAAGGTGGTGTTAGTCAGCCTGCCGATGCTGCTGCTTGGAAAGGTTTGACTGATATTTATGATGCGCCCGAACAGAGCGATTACATATATCGCGCTCATGTTACGGACAAATACACATCGTGCGAACGCGTTCTCGAACACAAATTGAAAGTAAATCGTGTTCCGAAACCGGCCATTCAACTCACTTCGAGTGCCGATACGATATGTCAAGGTCTAACCATTGATCTGAAATTGACATGTGATAATCTATCTCAACAACACTTATTGTGGGTATTGAGAGTTGGTGCCGATACCATTAACGTGAACTCCGCTCCATCAACCATCTCGGTAAGTCCGCGTCAAACGACTATCTACACGTTAGAGTTGCGCGATTCGATCAGTGGGTGTGTACGCTCGTTCGACAAAGAAATTGTGGTTTTGCCACTGTCGCAGGTAGATGTGCCCGAAGCCGATAATCAGACGATTTGCGAGGACGACCTCTATCGCTTGACGGTAACCGGTGTCGCCGATACCGATGCCTTAAATTGGACGAAAAATGGTTCTTCGCAAAGCAGTTGGAATGATAAAACAACCATCGAAGAGTATCCAAAAGCAGGTTACCATGAATACATGGTGCGTGTCACCAACAAAAACGGTTGCGATACCACTATTACGCGCAAGTTGACTGTAAACAGCGTGCCGAAACCGTCTATCAACTTTATCAGTACTGTAACGGATACGCTTTGCCAGGGCGAAACCGTAATAATGGAAGCAAAAAATTCGCTGGATATATGGACGACAGCCACCTATACATACGCATGGTTGCATGGCAATGACACGTTGGTACGCAATAATAGGCAACTCTCCGTAACGCCCGAAACTACAAACACATACACATTTGTCATTACTGACCGCGCATCGGGTTGTACACGTCGTGTTGATACCACCATTGTGGTGCATAATCGTCCGAAAGTTCAGCTGAACGATGCTCCGACACAAATTTGCGCCGGCGATAGTTACACGCTCGAACTGACAGGCTTACAAAACGGCGAAACCGTTGTGTGGGAGAAATACGACCAATATAATTCTCTGTTGGCTAAACATGAGGATGGCCGTACCATTTTTGCTGACAATCCGACTATTGGCGAATATGCCTATTATGCCACGGTTAAAAACGGTCATTGTGATACTACGATTATGCGCAAACTGACTGTAAATAGTGCACCAATGCCGCAAATATCGTTCGCTATGGGTACCTCGGATACTATCTGCGAGGGTGAGAATGTTGTTTTGTACGGTTCGCACGACGACGGTAGTTATGATTTCTCGAAATACAGCATGACATGGTTGCGAAAGACAGCCACCACGCTTGATACATTGTTGACGAACGACCGTCAGTTGACGCAATATCCGCAGCAGACCACTACCTATATGTTGGCCGTAACCGACGTGGCATCGGGCTGCACCAACATAGTGGATACTACAGTGGTTGTTAAACCGCGTCCATCTGTTAAATTGGTGGTGTCGTTGCCGACCGGCTCGGCCTCGAACACTATCTGCTTGGGCGATTCTATCACATTGCAGATAGTTGATACGGTAGCAGGTACTACCAATGGATTGAAAGCACAATGGAAACGCAATGGCATATTGTTATCCGAATGGAACGATAAATTCGAGATATTCAACTACAAACCAAGTGCCCCCGAAAGTTACGAGGTAACTGTAAGCAACGACAAATGCCCCATTATTTTGACATACAATTTAAGTGTCAATTATGTGCCTGACCCGGCAGTGGAACTGCGCAGTGGTGCTGTTGTCAACTGTGAGGGTACACGCGTCGAATTAGGTGGTAAATATGCCAAAGAACCGGGATTTGTGTACGAATGGACTTCGAGTACTGCCGGTGAGGTGATTGCCGATGCTACCAACAAGGATATTGTGGTTTATCCGAACACGACGACCACATACACCTACACGGTAACCGATACGGTAACAGGTTGCTCGCGTTACGATACTATTCAGATTGTTGTGAACAAACGACCGAAAGTAACGCTACGTGTCGATTATCCTGATGGTGCCGACGGCAACAAGATTTGCCAAACCGAGGCGGTTACACTTACCGTAGCAGGCGAAACTGCCGGTGTTACTACCGAATGGTATAAAGATGGTTTACCCGAAGCCGCTTGGGCAGATAAATTATCGGTAGTCGATGTGCCTGACGTTTCGACGAAGTACTCGGTTATTGTGCGCAACACAAATTGCGAATTACAACTCGATACATCTATTGTGGTAAATCTTGTTCCCGACCCGAGTATTCACATTGTTTCCGGTTCGAAAACTATATGCGAAGGTCAACAACTTGAAGTGGCTGCCATGATTGCGCAGGATAGCAGATATAATTACAAATGGACATCGAGTAACAAGAACGAACGCTTTACCGACGCTACGTTGCCGAACCAAATAGTCAGACCGACTACCACAACGACTTATACTTACACGGTAACCGACCCGCTGACAGGTTGCTCGCGCTTCGACACACTGCGCATCATAGTGAACCTGAAACCGGTAGTTACCATGGAAATAAGTTTGCCTGCTACAGCCACCGCCGATAGCACCATTTGTGCCGGCGAGGCCATCACGTTGCGCGTGCTGACACCCGATGTTGGAACATTGTATACCACGTGGTATGCCAATAATGTGGAACAACCACAGTGGGAGAATATGATGGAAATAGTGAATGTAACGCCTGACGAAACGACAGACTACCGTGTCGAGGTGAGCAACGGCAATTGTACGGCCTCTCCGCTCGAACAGCGCGTGAAAGTGCTTGGCGTCCCCGACCCGAGTATCACTATCGACAAAGGTTTGCAAACTATGTGTGAAGGCGAACAGTTGATACTGAAGGCTGTATCGCCGCAGCAACCTGGATTTGAATACCAATGGTTGTCGAGCACGGCATCCGATGTGATTAGCAATCCTACTGCCCAATCGATCACTGTTTATCCGACGGCTATCACCACCTACTCGTATATGATAACCGATCCGACGACAGGTTGTGTGCGTGTAGGCCAAATCGAAATCAACGTCAACAAAAAACCGAATGTGCGCTTGGTTGACGGCAACAATAATTTGGCGAAAGATACACTCATCTGTGGCGGCGAAACGGTAACATTCCGTGTCGATGGCGACTTGACCAATCTAATATTTGAATGGTATAAGGACGACAAGATGGAGTTGGAAATGTCGTCGCGTTACACCGATATGCCGGCAGTTGATGCTAAATATCATGTTATTGTAACTGATACAACGACCGGGTGTAAGACTGCTATTGGCGAGTTGGGTTGCAAAGTGGCGGTCAATGTGATGCCGGCTCCGGCTATCGAAATTGTCGGTACAGGTATTGATAACCAATTATGTAAAGGCGAAAGCATTACATTGAAAGGTACAGAAGACCAGCCGCACAACGAAAACGAATATATTTATCAATGGTACGAAGGAGGCCGACCGCTGAGCAAATATGGTTATGACCAACAGATAACCGTAGCGCCGACGGCCACAACCACCTACATTTACAAGGTTACCAGCATCGCAACCGGTTGCGAGCGCAGTGCCGACACAACCATTTATGTGTACAACCGTCCGCAAGTGGTGCTCGAGAAATCGATGAACGAGGGCGAAACCTATTGTGCCGGCGACCCGATTACTCTGTCTGTGAAGACGTTAGATGGCACTAACGATGAGGATTTGAAGTACCAGTGGTTGCGCAACAATGAAGTGCTTGCCGAGACATCGGCTACGTTGGTCGATAAACCGATGGGTGCTGTGGATAACTTGAATGACACGGTTTACAACTATGCGGTTGTAGTGCAAAACAAACATAGTCTGTGTCAAGCTGACCCGACCAATTTGACATTCTCGGTTACTGTCAAACCGCTACCCGTGCCGACTATCAGCGTGTACGACAACAACGGTACACCGATCACGGCATCCGATGTGATTTGTCCTAACCGTGATATTCGTTTGCAGGGTACACACTTGTCCGGTAAATTGTTCGAATATATTTGGTATTCGCAGAACGAAGAAGACATTGCGCCTACCGACAAACCGAACGAAGTTTGGGTTTCGCCGGCGACTACTACCACTTACACACTGACGGTGCGTAACGTAGAAACCGGCTGCGAACGCAGTACCACGACAACCATCAATGTATTGCCCGTACCGAATGTAGTAATAACATCGTCGGCCAAGGTAGTTGACGGTAAATCGGTGGCTTGTGTCAACGATCCGGAAATAACACTGAAAGTAGTGGCTGCCGATGGCTCCGATTTGGATATGAAACAATATGTATTCTATTGGTACGAAAATGGCAAAGATATAGGTAAGAGTGCCGAAATTATAGTAGAAGCTACCGAAGCATCGACACGCACTTATACTGTCGAAGTAGTCAACCGTGGAACATTGCAGTGTCCGGTTACGGCTACACACCAAGTAGAAGTGATGGAAGCGCCCACTACCGTTACTATCGATGCCTATGTGGACGGCGTAGTTTTGCCTGAAGGTAGTTTCGTCTGTGCCGGTTCTGCTGTTACGCTTGAAGCCAAAAAACAGCCGAATATGACGTACGAATGGCGCGATAATTGGGGAACCATCTACACCGAAAATAACAAGCAAACGTTTGAGGTGTATCCGCAGAAGACAACCACTTACACGGTGAAAGTAACCAATATGGCCGGTTGTTCGTACGAGGTTTCGCGTCAGATATTGGTTAATTCGTTACCAACCGTTACGGTTTCGGGTATTAAGACGTTCTGTCTGGAAGAAGTGGGTAATACCTTCACTTTGACAGCGACTGCTAATCCGTATAGTACGAAAAATACCGAAATCGTATGGACATACCAAGTAAATGGTGGCACGAATACCTATACGGGAACGTCGCTCGAATTTGCTCCGCAAACCACAGGCGAATTTGTCTTCACAGTTGTGGCACGTCATACGGCCAACGGCATTACTTGCGAATCTGCTCCAGCTACGCATATAGTCAATGTGGCAGGTGTGCCGCAAGTGGGTTTGTCCGATATTAAAATAGTGTCGTCGCAGAATGGTCAAGCCTGCATCAATACGCCTATAGAATTTGAGGCTACGCCCGGTTACACCAAATATGTATTCGGTAAGACCGATGGTGTTATCTACACGCCTATACAGGAGAGCGATTTGAATACATGGAATACAATTCAAACCGTTGAAGGTACGTGGATGTACTATTGCGACTTCTACAATGCAGCCGGTTGTCGTACACGGCAAACCGTTACGGTGAAAGTGAATCCGCTGCCCGATGCCATCACCATCACAGCAGCAGGTACCGAAACTTACAACTATGTTGCCAATAAGGAGATAACCATCTGCGAAGGCGGTAATGTAACGCTGACGGCCGATGCTTCGGGCGACGATAATGTTTACTCTTGGAAAGACACCGATGGTAAGGTTTGGGGTACGGCGAAAGCGGTAACCGTCGATCCAAAACTGACTACCGAATATCAACTGATAGTAACCAATGCCAGCGGTTGTCAGGTTTCGGGTAAATTCACTGTCAAGGTTATCCCGATGGACAAACTGACCGTGACAGCCAACAAGACAACAGATACATACGAGATTTGCCAAGGTTCGACCGACAAAATCGCATTGCGTGTCGAAGGCTCTTCGTCGAGTTACTACGATTGGTATTCGTCATTGGGCGAAAAACTCACCAACCAACCGTCGAGTATCGTAATCCCGGCTCCGACGCAGGATGTCGAATGGTTTGTTTCGGTAACGTCGAGTGCCAATGCTAATGGTACTAATTGTAAGAGCATCGCAAGTGTTAAGATTGATGTTATACCATTGCCTAATAACGCTACGGGTAGCATACTTGTCGAAAACGGTTCGCAAACCGTTTGTGCAGGTGCCACCGTCGTACTCGTAGGCGAGCAAGTCGATGCTGTAACCTATCGTTGGAGCACGGGCGAAATCAAGCCGCAAATTTCGGTAGTGATTCCGAATTTCGTTAACGATACGACTGTGGAATATTGGGCTATCGGACGCAATAGTTTGGGTTGTGAAAATACGGCGGATACCATGCGCATCACGCTGAATGTGAAACCTGAACCCGAACCGAAAGTTGTTAGCCCGACTGTTTGCTACGAGAGTCAGCCATTGCGTCTCGAAGCGGCCGATAAAGGCTTGACTTATCGTTGGTACGATGAAAACGGTACTGAAATATCGCGCAAATATTATTGCGAAATTACGCATGACGAAGCCGGTATCTATACCTACAAACTGACAGCCATCAACAATGCCGGTTGCGAAGCGACCATCTCGGTGGTAGTAACGGTAGTGCCGTTCAAAGCCAATCCTGCCGGTTTGACTTATCTCTGCTCGGGCAGTTCGTCGCAGATTTGGGTCGATGGATGTTCGTTGGCCGAAGGATATCAATTCCGTTGGACCTATGCCGGTAACATCATCAGTACGTCCGATACAATAACGGTATCGGCACTCGGTACCTATTTCGTCGAAGTGATTACGCCGTGGATGACCTCCGATATGACCACTTTCGAGGTGAAACAGAGCGAAACGCCGGCCGTTAAGTTCGGTACGCCTAATCCAACGTGTCAAGGTGATAGGTTTGTAAATTTGCCGTACACCATCATTGGCGGTAACCCGACAAGTTATTCGCTGTTGTTCGATGCATCAATGCACGAACTTGGCTTCGTCGATGTGATGGATGCAACCATGACAAGTGGTTATATACTGATAAATGCGCCGACTACGGTGCCGGCCGGGACCTATCAGGTAACTATTTTGTTGAGCAATCCGAACGGCTGTATGAGTGGCGAATATCACGTAGCATTTACGGTTGGTGTCGATTTGATAGCCGAAGTTTGGGACGATGTCATTATTTGCGACAATTCCAACCATGAGTATATGTCGTATCAATGGTATCGTAACGGCGAACGTATCACAGGCGCTACGTTGCAATACTACTCCGAGTTGGGTGGTTTCAGTGGCGAATATTACGTTATAGCCTATACGCCCGGTGGTCAGGCTGTGGCATCGTGTATCAAGTCGTACGACAATAAACAGGGTATGTCAGTATCGCCCAACCCGCTGAAACGCAATCAGATACTGCGTGTTGGGTTACCGTTTGCCACCGATGTACTCTTCGGGTCGAATCTTGAAATTGTCGATGCCGTAGGTCGTGTCATATTCCGTCTTGATAGGGTTGATAACGAGAACGATATTCTTATCAATTACCCCGCAGGCGTTTATATGGTGCGTGTACACATACAATCGGGCGAAGTGATAACCGAAAAATTTGTAGTCCAATAAATAGTGTGATAAACAAAAATGAAACAGGAATATAGGAGGATTTCAAGCATGAATAAGAAGATATTGTTGGTCGCATTATTGTTGGCGGTCGGGATGACTTCGTTTGCCAAGACGCCGGCCTACATCGACATTGAGTTGGGTGGTGGTGCCATGATGATGCCTTACGGCACCAAGGATTACGGCATATTTTCTGGTGGCAGTTTCGACATTGGAGCCAAATATTCGTTATTGTTTCACCCACGTAAAGGGTGGGGCGCGAATTTCGGTGTCAATTTCTCGACCTTTCAGGGCACAAAGGTGCTGAATGCCAATTTGCAGTCGGCGGCTATCGACGATCGCGGGCGTACCTACACGCTCTTCGCCGATATAACCAACTGGACGGAACGTCAACAGCAGTATTCCATTTCGATTCCGATAAATATTTTTTATCAGAAACAGCGCCCGCGCCATTCGGGGTGGTTCACTTCGTTTGGTGTCAAACTCTACCTGCCGCTCTATACGGGCTATAAGGTAACGCAGGGCGATTTGGTAACCAAAGGCTGGTACGAGCAGTGGGGTGGTACGATGTTCGAGCAACTGCCACAACACGGTTTCGGTCAGTTCAATACGTTGTTGCCCAGTGGCGAAAATCAGGCCAATTTCTTGCTGACCGGTCAGGTGATGTTTGGTGCTATTCTGCGTCTCGACAAGAAAAACGAGATGTATGTGGCACTCTATGTCGAGCATGGTTTTTACGACATGTATATCAACAAAGATGCGAAGCCGCTGTTTACGACCATCGAGAGTCTCGATTCGTATCAATACAATGGCTACTACTCAAGTCTTGCCACTCGTACCATTCCGATAATGTTCGGTTTGAAAA
Source organism: Paludibacteraceae bacterium (assembly GCA_051878315.1). Taxonomy (GTDB): domain Bacteria; phylum Bacteroidota; class Bacteroidia; order Bacteroidales; family Paludibacteraceae; genus W0P28-013. Next base: position 40,442 of record JBJEJW010000045.1, read on the forward strand.
TCGGTTGGCGATTTAAGGATGTGCATGATTGTAATTGTATTCGTCAACAGTAACAGAGACGTTAATAGTAGAATCCGACTGCTCGTGAAGTGTGGTCGGATTCGTTTTTTTGTCAACTTTTTTGTAATGCAAAAAAAAATATGTACCTTTGCATCGCTTTTCCGTCGGGAAGAGTATCGGCCGTGATGTTGGAATCGGTAGACAAGACGGACTTAAAATCCGTTGGGCAGTAATGCCCGTGTGGGTTCAAGTCCCACTCGCGGTACAAAGGAGAGCATCGTTGTGCTCTCCTTTTGTTTTATAAAAAGATCATTAATATAAAGGGAATTATAATTTTTTTATATCTTTGTAGTTCAATATTTTTATGTTATGTCTGATGGAGAATATATAGAAGCGTTTAGAAATGATAATCAGCGCATAATAACAACTTTCTATTCATCTCACCGGCAGGTGTTTTTTAATAATATCGGTAGTTATTATCGTATTTATAATGCTGATTTGTTGTCTGAAATTTTCCAAGAAGCGGTGTTTCGCTTGTGGAAAAATATTAAAGAAGAAAAACTGACAGAAGAGAAATTGACAACTTCTCTTGCCGGATATTTGTATAGTATTGGTAAAATTGTGGCATTAGAAATTTTTCGCAGAGAGGATATGTGTGTTGAATTGGATGAAGATAAACTTGCTACAATCAATTCTGATGCTGACGGTTTGTGGGGTTGGGAGAGTGAGCAAGAAAGAGCAGTGCGTGAAATTGTGTATGCAATGAAAGAGCCTTGTGCTTCATTGCTGTTGATGTTTTATTGGGATAAACTTTCGTGGGAAACGATTGCTAAACAGTTGGATTACAAAGATGCCAATAGCGCAAAAACGCAGAAATATAAATGCCTTCAGAAACTAAAAACAAAATTCCTGTAATGCTTTATGACTAATATAGAAAAAACTAAATTGATTGATAAATATCTTTCCAATGAACTTTCGGAAGAAGAGAGAACGGATTTTGAGAGGTTACTTTTCGGTCAAGATTTGTCATCTAATGGTAAATTAAGTTTTCGGGAAGAAATGCAATTACAAAAGAATATTGAAACTGCAATTAGGGAACGTGGTTTACGAGATATGTTACGAAAAGAGGAATCTCATATTCGTCAAAAACAGCGTATTAAACGAATCGTGTTATGGTCGTTGGGAGGAAGTGGCTTGTTGACGGCTATTGCGGCTGCTTTGTGCCTATTGTTAGTAATTGCTCCTATGGCGCAGATGATGCAGAATTATAGTACTACTTATGTGTCTCAAGTGTCGGTTGGAGCATCGCGTGGCAATAACGAATATGCCACTATGTTGAACGAGGCTTTGGTATTGATGCAGAATGATAAATGGGATGATGCATCTAATAAAATAGATGAAGTATTACAACAAACTATGGATTGTCGAGATAAGCAAACGCTTGAAATACGAGAAACTGCAGAATGGTTGGAGGCTGTATATTTAATGCATGAGGGTAAAGTAATAAAAGCGAAACGTTTATTGCAGAAGATTGCTAATAGTGATAGTTATTATAGTGTACAAGCATCAGAATGGTTGGAAAAATTATAAAAATGTAAATTATGAAACGGTCTTTATGTTTGTTGATATTATTTGTAATGGTTTCGGTTCAAGCGGTTACTCGTCATGCGTTGGTGATAGGTATTGGTGATTATCCGGCCTCGAGCGGTTGGGCGAAAATCAATGGCGATAAAGACATTCCCTTGGTAGAGGAGATGCTTACTACCAACGGATTTGCAAAACAGAATATTGTGGAACTTAAAAATGAGCGGGCTACATGTGCTGCAATCAAGAGTGAATTTGAAAAACTAATTTCAAAAGCCGCTATAGGTGATTATGTTTATATTCACTTTTCAGGTCATGGTCAGCAGATGACCGACCTTAATGGCGATGAAGAAGAGGAGCTCGATGAAGCATGGATTCCGTATGATGCACAATATGCTTTTTCGGAAGGTAAATATGAAGGGCAAAATCACCTTGTGGATGATCAATTAAATCACTATTTCCATCGTATTCGCGAACGCGTTGGGAAAGAAGGCAAAATCGTTATTGTGGCCGATGCTTGTCATAGTGGCAGCGGTAGCCGTGGAGAAACGGATGAAGAGTATATTGTTCGTGGTACATCTGATGTGTTTGTGATTCCTATATCAAAGAACGTTGCCGTGATACCATCTTACACAATCGAATGGACGTTTATCAGTGCCTGCGAACCTCATCAATGTAATTATGAATGCCAAGGAAATGGATCACTCACGTATGCATTATATCAACAACGAGCCAATTTTTCAAAACTTTCCACAAAACAAATTTGGCAAAAAATAAAGAAATGCATTTCAGAGTGCGTCACTCTGTTTATACAAGTGCCCGTTTTAGAGGTTACTGTTGGGGCAGAGAATGATATATTCTTGTAAAATAATAAAAAGTATTTTTGCTTTCTGTTATTGCGTTGAGCGCAGTAATGGTGTCGTGCAACATCCAAAATGCACAAAGTGAACAAAAGAATGAAATGGCAGGAGTTGCCTCATAAGAGATTTCGGCATTGCTGTGTGAATGTATGACAACTTTATCTAATCTGATAATGAAACACAATACTCTGTTACTTGTTTTTGTAGTTCTTCCTTTAACACTTTTTGCCCAATCTACTGCCTCCGATTATTACAAGCAGCAGATGGTAGAGTATGTGAATAACGGTTATTATGAACGCGCTGCTAAGGTTATGCCGTATGTCGAAGATTGGAGTTTCGATTCTGATGACGAAAAAGCATGGCTTAAAGAGGATAATGCATTGGCATTTTTGCACTATGCTGATTCTATGCATGTGGCAATATCGTTGTGTGATAGTTTACGACTCTATATTGTAGGAGAAGCCTGTTCTCTTGGTACGACATCGTATAGTCAGGGTGAATACAACAATGCAATTGACTATATTTCGCTGGCAGCAGACTTGCAAAAAAAAGTGAATGGCGAGCAGCATCCAGCCTATGCAACGTCCTTGAATAATCTTGGGGTATTGTATGACGATATGGGTGATTATGGTAAGGCAGAGCGGTACTATTTGGAGTCGTTGTCAATTAAGAAATCCGTTTATGGCGAACAACATCCGGCCTATACAACGTCCCTGAATAATCTTTGTAGTTTGTATGATAAAATGGGTGATTATGTCAAGGCTGAGCCATATTATTTGGAAGCATTGGAAATACAGAAATCTGTTTTAGGGGAGTTACATCCCGATTATGCGGAATCATTGATGAATCTTGGAGATTTGTATTGTTACGATATGGGCGATTATGGTAAGGCAGAGCAGTACTATTTGGAGGCATTGGCAATCTGGAAGTCCGTTTATGGCGAACAACATCCG